>CAKVDS010000017.1 GCA_934726455.1 uncultured Bacteroidales bacterium | reverse complement strand
CAGGGATAACGACGAAAAGTCAACTAAAATCAGTTATAAAAGACAAAACCGAGTCAACCTAAATCAGGAAAACACAGGAATGGCGGAAAACTTTTGCCGTGCGCACCAAGGGGCCTGGTGCGCACCGAATCAGTCCCGTGCGCACGGCGATGTTCCACGTCGCACCATCGTTCCACGCCACGATGTTCCTCCCCGGCCACCTCCATCCCGCGAACGCAGCAGCACCACCATACATGCATCACCAGACGCATTCCGCCCAAAAAGCCACCTCAAAACCATCAAAAACCTAAAACAGTCCATTCTGAAAAAAGCGGACACCGGTGACACATATAATTAATGGTAGCTTTGGCGCAGATAACACCAACAAACTACAACCAATGAACAAAAAGTTCCTATTATTAAGCTTCCTTTCGCTGCTCACGGCGGCAAACGCCGTGAACGCGCAGGACAAAGTCACCGTCAAGGAGAGTAAAGAGACCATCCCTACCTACCTTGTGGGCGACCCCGACCTGTACCCGTATTTCTTCAACGGACGCACCTACCAAGGTGCTGCCGGACATGTCTATCCCTACCCGATTTATGACAAGCTCACCGATGAGCGTGTTGACAGGGACTACAAGTATCTCACACTTGAAAACGAGTACACGAAGATAGGAGTTCTTCCCGAAATCGGGGGCAGGATCTTCCAGGCCGAGGACAAGCAGACCGGCTACAACTTCTTCTACCGCCAACACGTGATCCGCCCGGCCCTCATCGGCATGATCGGATCCTGGATCTCAGGCGGCGTGGAATGGAACATACCTCACCATCACCGCGCATCATCCACTCTCAACGCAGGATATGAGATCACGGAAAACGAAGACGGCAGCAAGACCATCTGGATCGGCGAGACCGAACTCCGCCAGAGACTCAAGTGGACCATCGGGCTCACCATGTTCCCGGGCAAATCATACGTTGAGGCCACTTTCAAGATGCAGAACCGCACCCCTCTGATGCAAAGTTTCCTATACTGGGCCAACGTTTCGGTTCACTGCGACGAAAACTATCAGGTACAGTTTCCGCCACAGACCATTTACGGCACAGCACACAGCAAGGTGTCATATACCGACTGGCCGAACAACACAATTTGGGGAGAATCAGAGCCTGTTGACAACAGCTGGTGGAAAAATTTCAAGAACGCCAACTCCACTTTCGCCGTCAACTACTCTCAGGACTACCTCGTCGGCTATGACTTCGGCAGGAACGCCGGCACAGCCCATTGGGCCAACCACCACCTCGTCCCTGGCAAAAAATTCTTCCTCTGGGGCACGGAAAGTGTCTGGAACGAGATGCTCACCGAAGAGGATGGAGCCTACCTCGAACTCATGGTCGGGACATTCTCCGACAACCAGCCGGACTACAGCTGGATAGGTCCCAACGAAGTGAGGGTGACGAAGCAGTATTGGTATCCGATCAAGGGCATAGGCGGAGCCAAGAACGTCACCCTCGAAGGGGCCGTCAACATCGAACGCACATCCCCTGAGAGCTTCGCGGTCGGATTCAACTCCACCGCCCTCTACAAAAACGCCAAGGTCGTCATCAAGGCCGCCGGCAAGACACTCTCGGAAGAGACGCTCACAATCGACCCTGACACCCCTTACATCAAGAACATCACCGTACCTTCCACACTCAAGGACAGCGAGTTCTTCGCCGGCCTGTACGACAGCGACGGAGTGGAACTGGTCAGCTGGTCACCTCAGGAGAAGGAAGAATACACCCGGCCGCATCCTGCAGACCGTCCGAAGAATCCTTCAGAATACAACTCTGTAGAGGAATTGCTACTTGCAGGACAAAGGCTTGAGGAGTTCCACAATGCCCGTCTCGACCCTCTCCCATACTACGAGGAAGCACTGCGCCGCGACTCCCTTGACTCCCGCGTCAATGTCAACCTCGGCATCTACTACGCCAAGAGGGCAGAGTGGACAGTGGCCGAAAAATATCTCAACCGCGCCTACAAGAGACTCACCGGCCTGCATTACATGCCGGAGATCGACAAGACCGGCGTCATCTACCACACCAACCCTAAAGACGGGGAAATGTTCTACTACTCCGGAGTGGTGGCCCGAGCCCTCGGCAAGACCTCAGAGGCCGAAAGCTACTTCTGGAAATCCACCTGGTATCCGGGATTCCAGTCAGCCTCCTACCTTTATATAGCTGAGATGTACTGGAAGCAGGGCAAGGTCAAGGAAGCTCTCGAAGCCATCAACGAGTCCATCGCCCTGAGCGGCAAGAGCACCCGGAGCAAATTCGTCAAGGCCCATTTCCTCAGCACCATAGGAAAGAAATCCGAAGCCGTGGCCCTGCTCGACGAGAACATCGCCTCCGACCCTGTGGACTTCCTCAGCATCATCGAGAAAGCCAGAATTCAGGGAGACAAGGCCGCCGCACGCCGCGCCATCGCCCACATGGGCATTCCTCTCCAGGAAGTACTGGAAGTAACCACTTTCTACAACGCCATCGGTGCATGGAAGGACGCGGTTGATTTCCTCGACTTCGCCATGGCTGACGGCACGCCGTACTCTTCCACCCCTATGCAGAAGAACGCGGTTGAACCGTTTACGGTATCGCCTCTTCTCAACTACATGGCCGGGTGGTACAGCTCCCAGGCGGGAGATGAGGCCAAAGCCCTCGACTACTACGGCAAGGCTGCCGCCATGTCACCGGACTACTGCTTCCCGTCCCGCGTGGAGGAACTTGAAATGCTCCAGGATGTAGTAAAAAAGAATCCTTCCGACTGGAAAGCATATTACTATCTCGGCAACCTGCTCTACTACTACGACCGCAAGGACGAGGCCATCGCCGCATGGCAGTCATCCGCAGAACTCAACAGCAGCTACGGCATGGTGTTCCGCAACCTCGGACATTCAGCAGACAAGTACCTCAAGGACAAGGCGCTCGCTGCCGACTATTACGCCATGGCCATCAAGGCCGACAGTTCCGACCCTATCTTCTTCCAGGAACTCGAGGATGTGGAAGCCGCGCTCAAGATTCCTTCAGACAAGAGACTCGCCCGCATGGAAAAATATCGCAAGACCATCGAGAAATCTGATGATGCAACATCCCGGTATGTTCGTCTCCTTATCGATAACGGGAAATACCGCAAGGCTCTGGACATCCTTGAGACCAGACACTTCCGTGTATGGGAGGGAGGTTCCACAGTCTACACCCAGTTCGTGGACGCCAATCTTCTCTATGGCCTCTCGCAGCTCTCACGCCATCGCAACCGCAAGGCCCTCGAAAGTTTCATCGCAGCCGGCACCTTCCCGCGCAACCTCGAAACCAACGAACTCTCGACCGGCCCTCTCGTAGCCAAGGTCGCCTATCATCAGGGACTCGCCTACAAGGCGCTCGGGGAAACCGAAAAAGCACGTGAAGCCTTCGAAAAGTGCATCCAGACAGCTGGAACGAGCAGAAGAGAATACATCGATGAAAGGTACTTCTTCGTGGCAATGTCACAGAAAGAGCTAGGTCAGAACACAGAGGCTCAAGCCACCGCCAAGAAGATACAGGACTACGTGGACAGCCAGAAAGAGATGTCCGCTACCGTCGTCGATATCTACTCCAAGTTCGGCGAGGACGGATCTAGCGACACCATAAAGGCACGCAACCTCTATCTCCAGGGACTTGTCAACATCGTCAATGGCGACAAAGCAAGCGCCCACAGGCTCTTCTCAGAATCACTGGAAATAGATCCTTCGAACATCTGGGCGAAATATTTCAATAGCGCCACCAGATGACACCAATATGTGCAGCACCGGTAATGGCGGAGTTGTCCGCCATTGCTGAGGTGCAGCATAACTCACATCAATTTCAGCACATCTTCTTCCTTGAGCCCGGAGTATTTTGCCACGGTCTCCGCCGGAACACCATCCTCCAGCATCCGCCGGGCAATGGCGGATTTTTCTTCCGCTTTGCCTTCTGCGAGGCCCTCTGCCTTTCCTTTTGCTTCGCCTTCCGCCCGGCCCTTGTCCAGCGCATAGTCGTAGCGCAGTGCCAAATCAAGTTCTGTAACCATATCTTTCTCGTATAATATCCTCTTGTCGGCGGAGAAGCCAGCTATCTCGCAGGCATCGGTGACACCCTCGGCCAAACTGCTGTGCCTCAGCTCCTCCGGCAGCTCTTCCATCACTCCGCTGTGGCGGAACAGCCAGAACAGCGCATCCCGGTCGTCCGTGCACTCGGCGGCGCTCTTGGTGAACCTCTCCAACTCCGCAAATATACACAAAATAGTGTCAGGCGCAAGTTCCCCCGTACGGCTCTCGATGAAGCGGTAGCAGGAGACTATGTTGTCGGAGTCCCAGAGGGTCTCGTCCTCGTGCGGCAGGGAGTAGTTGAGGATGCCCACGATATAGACCGGCTTCAAGTCATCTTTGTATGTCTTTCCGCGTACAAGTCCTGTATGGTAGACTCCGGCGCCGTAGTAGACGCATCTCTCGAAGAAGGCATTCTCCGGCTCACGCTGCATCTCCACTATGAAAGTCCTTTTGTCCTCTCCCCGGCAGACGAGGTCCATTCTTGTGGTCTTGCTGTTGAGGAATTCAGGTACACTCTCGCGGTCGATATATTCGAGTATGTCTTCCACTTTTGCCTCCGGCGGCAGGAGGACGTTGAGCAGGCCGATGAGCTGGGCCTTGTTGCTCCTGTCGGCGAACACCGCCTTGAATCCCGCGTCCATCGTCAGGTCCACGTACCGTCCCGTGCTCGCGACCCCACACTTCTGCCCGGCGGCCTCGCCGCCGGCAGAATCTTTCTTCTTGAAGTTCTTCATCATATTGAGTTTTTACGCCCGCAATGATAACGCTTTACCGACTTCCGCGCAACAAAGAAACTTCAAAAGACGAAAGAAACAGAAAAATCTGCGCCGACGCGAGGTCGTGGTTCCACATTACGTACAAAAAATGCGGCTGTCCTGTACGCGGACCGTTTGCATGCACGTGCGGTACAGGAAACGAAGCCGTGGTGTACGGCAGGTACTTGACGCCCGGCGGGTGCGCTGTTGAAGGCGCGAATGCTCAGACTCAGACATTGACCTGCCTTCCCCGTGCGCACGAAGTCGATTCCGTGCGCGGAAAGGCCTCTGGTGCGCACGGGACAGGAGAAAATTCAGCGCGGTGCGCACGAGGGGGTCTGGTGCGCACCGGATCAGCCCCGTGCGCACGGCGATGTTCTCGCCGGCCCCATTTTCCTCGGGCAGGAGGAAAGACGGACGAAAGGATTTGGTGGCCAATGCTGCGCTCGGAGGTTGGAGGGCGACCGCACCCGGAAGGTAGGGGTGAAAATCGCGAAAAACACCCCAACCTTCAGCTGCCGCCTCTGGCAGGGACAAAAAATCCCACCTCTATTCTTCCAAATTACACCACAAAAAAGCCAAATACCTAAAACAGTCCATTCTGAAACAAGAGACCATTTGCGCTGCATCTGACAAATATTAGTTTTGCGACACTTTAATTAACCACTTTATCAACAACACTAAAGACCATCAACAAGATGAAGAATCAAATCAGAATGTTATTTGCAGCTGTGCTGATGACGTCAATCTGTGCCGGATCTGCCTACGCGGAAAGCACGGCTTACGCTCTGACGCAACAGAACTCCCATGCTGTCAAGGGCGTGGTGAAAGACGCAGTTGGACCTATGGCGGGTGTCAATGTCCTGATCAAAGGCACTACCACGGGTATGATGACCAATCAAGACGGTTCCTTCAATCTCCCGAATGTCCCGGTAGGTGCCGTCATTGAATTCTCTTTCATGGGCTACCAGACCGTGGAGGTCAAGGTCGGCTCCAGCGAGACCATAAACGTAACCCTCAAGGAAGACCAGAACTTGCTCGAAGAGCTCGTGGTCATAGGCTATGGTACCGTCAAGAAGAGCGACGTGACCGGTTCCGTAGCATCCGTCAGCGGAGAGTCAATAGAAAAGATCTCTTCCGGCGATGCGATAGAGGCCCTGCAGGGACGCGCCGCAGGCGTGCAGATCGTGACCGCAGGCGGTTCTCCTGACGCCGTGGCTGAAATCAAGATCCGCGGCACAGGTTCCCCTAACGGCTCGGATCCTCTTTTCGTTGTTGACGGTTTCCCTATGACCGACATCAACTATCTGAGTCCTAATGACATCGCATCTATAGAGATTCTCAAGGACGCCTCCGCTTGCGCCATCTACGGATCACGAGGAGCCAACGGAGTCGTGATGGTGACCACCAAGCAGGCAGAAAAAGGTGCTACCAAGACCGACATCAAGATTGAGTACGGTATCCAGATGACCCCTCGCAAGCCTGAAATGCTCTCCGGACCTCAGTATGCCGAGATGACCAACAAGGCCTTGGCCAACACCGGACGCGACCCGAAGTACGCCAATCCGGGAGCAACCCAGACAACTGACTGGTTCAACGAGACCATGCGCACCGGCAAGTACCAGAACTACTCCATAAGGCTCTCAGCCGGTACGGACAAGACAAAGACCATGTTCAGCGCAGGCTACTTCAGCCGCCAGGGAACAGTGAAGTCCACCAACTTCGACCGCTTCACCCTCAGTTCAAATTCCGAGTACAAGCCTCTCGATTTCCTCACCTTCAGAGCATCGCTCAATGGCACTTTCTCAAAGGCCAATCCTCTCGGAGCAGACGGGACAAACAACAATTCAATCTTCCTCTTCTCCCTCATCGCACCTCCGGACGTACCGGTATGGGATGATGTGACAAATTACTACTCAGGCATTACAGCGATGCGCATGGCCAACCCGGCAGGCGCAATCTCCCGCAACTACGCCGTCAACAAGCGCAACTTCCTCGTAGGCAACTTCAGCGCAGACGTCAAGTTCCTCAAGGATTTCGTTTTCACCTCAAGATTCGGGTACAAGTACAACATCGACCTCAATTCCAACTTCACCCCGATCTACTTCGAGACCTCAAACATCGCAAGCGGCAACACCGCAACCAGCCGCACAACCAGCTTCTCGACAGACTGGACATGGGAGAACATGCTGACCTACAGCAAGAAAGTTGGAGTGCATGACATCTCCGTCATGGCCGCCATGTCTGCCCGCGACTACTACTATGAGTGGTACTCCGGAAACAAGAAGAACCTTCCTAGTGAAGCCGAGCAGTTCCGTTATTTTGATGCCGCTTCTGACACGTCACCATACCTCGGCGGAAGCGCGTCCGCCCTCGGCATGCTCTCATACCTCGGACGTATCAACTACAACCTTCTTGACCGCTACCTCTTCACCGCATCATTCCGCGCTGACGGTTCTTCACGCTTCGTAGACTCAAAGAAATGGGGTTACTTCCCTTCAGGAGCGTTCGCATGGAAGGTTTCTGAAGAACCTCTCTTCAAAGAGCATGCACCTGAATGGTTCAACTCCGCAAAACTGCGTCTTGGCTGGGGTCAGATCGGAAATGAGCGTATAGGTTCATCCTACCCTTACCAGACCAACATCGTTCAGGAGAGATATTACAATCTCGGAGATGACAAACACCGTGTCAACGGCTCCACCCCTTCAGGCCTTGGCAACCGCGATCTCCAGTGGGAGACTTCAGAACAGTCCAATATCGGTATTGACTTCGCTTTCATCAACAGCAAGCTCACCGCATCAGTAGATGCATACATCCGCACCACAGACAACATTCTCCTCTACGAGACAGTCCCTAGAACCTCCGGCACCGGCTCATTCGTCCGCAACGTCGGCGGCATCGAGAATAAAGGTGTTGAGATCGTGCTCGGTTGGAAAGACGATGTAGGAGACTTCTCCTACAGCATCGATGCCAATGCATCATTTGTCAGGAACAATGTCAAGGATCTCGGATCTTCAGGCGTACTTCAGAGCGGCTTCGCATACGACAACGCCCTCATGGACTTCTCATCCCAGTTCTCGAACATAATCCGCTCTTACGTGGGTCTCCCTTATGGACAGTTCTATGGCTATGAATTCCTCGGAATCTTCCAGAATCAGGAGCAGATAAACAACTACAAGAACTCAGAAGGCAAGGTGATCATGCCGGATGCCAAACCTGGTGACTCCATCTTCCGTGACATCAATGGAGACGGAACAATCGACAAAAGCGACTATGTCCGCATCGGCGACCCTAATCCTGCCGCTACATTCGGAATCTCATTCAATGCCTCATGGAAGAATTTCGATCTCTCCATGCTCTTCCAGGGCACGGTAGGCAACGACATTTTCAACGCGTCTAAATTCTATTTCAACAAGTTCGACGGACGCCAGAATGTGCTCGCCAAGACTTACATGACAGCATGGGACGGAGAGGGAACCTCCAATACCACACCTATAATGCTTGCAGACGCAGGTGGCGGAACCGCAAGGAACAACCGCAACTGGTCTCCTTCCACAATGTACATCGAAGACGGCTCGTACTTCCGTCTCAAGACACTCCAGCTGGGTTACAACTTCGATTTCGGCAAGAAGTTCCCGGGCATGAGACTCTATGTCTCTGCAGACAACCTCCTTACCCTGACCAAATACTCAGGAGTTGACCCTGAACTTCCAAGCATCGGAGTTGACCGCGGTCAGTATCCGCAGCCTCGTACTTTTGTCATCGGATTGAATGTCAAGCTTTAAAAAGAACTGGAAATGAAAACATATAAATCTCTGATCATACTCGCAGCCGCAGGAGCTCTTACGCTTTCTTCCTGCTCCGACCTGCTCGAAAAGAAGCCTCTGGTCAATCTGGCGGTAGAAAACTATTACCAGAACGAAAATGATGCCAACACCGCTCTCATGGGACTATACGGCACTTTGAGAAGAAGCGGAGCAATGGGCACATATCATTATATCCATGTCGGAGACAACATGTCTGATGACACCGAGATCGGGAACTCCCGTTCCGACGGCGTAAAGTGGTCCGGCAATGCACTTACCCTAATGAAGTTCGACGTGGATCCGTCCAACTCATACGCTGGGAACAGTGTCTGGGAAGACTGCTACTTCACCATCACGACGGCCAACTACGCCATCGAGAACATCGGCAAGAACAGCAGCCAGATCAATAACGCCGAGCGTTATATCGCCGAGGCCAAGTTCATCCGCAGCCTCGCATACTTCAATCTCACCCGCCAATTCGGAGGCGTGCCTGTCATCGACCATGTCCTCCAGTACGAGGAGTTCTTCACCCCGCGCTCTTCCGAGGAGGAAACCTGGGAGTTTGTGGAGAAAGGCTTTGAAGAGGCCGCAGAGGGACTTCCGAGAACCTGGACTTCAAGCGAGCGTGGACGCGCAACCAAAGGGGCTGCCCTCGCTATGCTCGCACGCACCTATGCCTACCACGCAAGCTACAACAAGCAGAACGAGACTTGGCAGAAACTCTATGATCTGGTGAAGGAGATGGAAAAGGAGAACTACTTCGAACTTGAAGACAACTTCGCGGACATATTCAGCATGGAGAACGAGAATGGTAAAGAGTGCTGCTTCTCCATCCAGTTCGCGACCTCCAAGACCGGATGGGGATCTGAAAACGACGGAAACAACTCTTCATTCTACGGACACGACGCCGGCATCACCAATGCCGACCTCAATCCGAGCGTGACTACCCTGCACAACATCAACGGCAAGGACATCTACGACTTCGTCTACAACAAGATGCTCGAGGAATTCCCTGACAATATCAACGCCGACGGCACCCCTAAAGGTTATCTGAAGAAGTGGACAGGCTGGTCCCTGCACTGCCCTACCCTCGATCTTGTCAAGGCGTTCGAGCCGGGTGATCCTCGCCTCGGGGCAACAGTAATCGCCCCTAACGAGTTCTACGACGGCCACACGCACTTCAACCTCTCATCCTATTCAGGATATCAGGGCAAGAAGGATTACGTTCCTTTTGCATACAGGACCGACGATTCATGGGAAGACGACCTTCCTCGCAACCAGATCGTGCTCCGCTGGGCGAACATCCTCCTCTATATGGCTGAAGGCTGCAACGAGCTCGGCAAGAGCGGTGAGGCTCTGACCTATCTTGAAAAAGTCCGCGGCAGGGCAAGACGCAGCGGAGACGATCCGAATGCGCTCCCTGAGGTGACGACCACAAACAAGGACGAACTGCGTGAAGCAATATACCATGAGCGCCGCGTGGAACTTGCCCTCGAGTATGACCGCTACTTCGACCTTGCAAGGACTGGACGTCTCGTAAAGGTGATGAGCGAGTATTACAAAAACTATGGCAACGATGCTTCCAAGCACGAGAAAGGTTTGAATGTCAAGGAATATCATTCTCATCTGCCTATACCTAAGGTAGCCATCGATGCATCCTACTACAAGGGCGAATACACCCTTGAGCAGAATCCAGGATACTCCAAATAACAGACACACATACTTTCAGAATGAAAAAAGCACTAATCATCGCTGCTCTCAGCCTGGCCACAATGTGGCCGGCTGCGGGCGGTGCATCAAACAAAGTCAAGGGAGAAGTTTCCCTCACAAGGCTCTCGGAGAGGGAGATCAGCCCCTTCGTTTTCGGTAATTTCGTAGAGGCGGGTTTCGGCCGTCAGGTCAGCGGAATGTGGTCCGAAATGGTTTACAACCGCAGTTTCCAGCTTCCTGGCACCATCCCGGCATTCGGGGATATGGAAGCCACGCAGCAGTGGTGGATGTTCTCCAAGGAGATGTACAACTCTAACGCCCCGTTCTGGCACAGCGGATACGATGAAGATGACTGGACTGTGACCGACCCGGAACTGATGACGCTTTCATGGATCATAGGTGCCGAATCATACAAAGGCAACGGCTCGCTGCAGATGACCAAACCTAACGACAAACGGGCAGGCATCATGCAGAAAGGAATCTATCTGGAAAAGGGAAGGTCCTATGACTTCAGACTTCTGGCCGGAATCAGGCAGACATATCCTAAGCTTTCAGCCTCTCTCCCGGGATTCAAGCCGCTCGAAGGCCAGGAAGACATCGAGATGCCTTTCGAAGTGATAATAAGGGATCAGAACGACCCGGGACGCATCCTGTTCCAGCAATCTTTCCCGATGAGGGCATACCAGCAGACTTTCACCTGCCGCATTCCGGATCTCGGAATCACCGGCAACGTGATACTTGAACTCAGTTATGAGTGGAAAGGCAACATGTGCCTGTCCTGCTGCTCCCTTATGCCGTCCGATAACTTCAAGGGTTGGAGACAGGACGTGATTGACCTCCTGAAGGAAATCAAGGTCCCTGTCCTGAGATACCCGGGCGGATGCTACGCAAGTTTCTACCAGTGGCGCAACTATGTAGGCCCGCAGGATCTTCGCCCTACGACTTCAAGTTACTACTGGGGCGGATTTGATGACAACGACGCATCCATTGACGAATTCCTCGAACTCTGCGACGAGGTCGGCTGCGAACCGCAGATCTGCATAAACATGATGACAAGCACCCCGTTCAAGGCTGCCGAGTTCGTCGAGTACCTCAACGGTGCAGATGATACGCCGATGGGCAAGTTCCGCCAGAGCAACGGTGCCACACGCACCCGCAAAGTCAGGATGTTCGAGATGGACAACGAGGCCGGACGCAAGTGGACACCTCTCCAATACGCCCGCTATACCGTTGACTTCGCCAAGGCCATGAAGGCGGTCGATCCGGATATTGAGCTCATGATGATGACCTACTCATTCTCCAACAGCTCATACTATATCGACCAGCAGTTGGAAATTGCAGGACCTTATATAGACTATCTCATCGCCCGCAACGGACAGCCCGAATTCGTCAGCAAGGTTCTCGACTCCATCAGGGCCTACAACAAGAAGCACGGCACCGACATCAAACTTGTCAACACCGAGTGGCTTGCCAACTCAGCCTCACCGGAACCTTTCGACGACCCGGAAGTACCACAGTTCTACGGCTGGAGGCCTTCACTTGTCAACGACTACAAGAAAGTGCTCTCATACAGGCAGATACATTGGTTCTACGCTCTTAACGGAGCCGGACAGTTGATGGATTACATGTCCTACGGCGGCGAATACTATCTGGCAAACTTCAACAACTGTGTCAACACCTGGGGACAAAATGTGATAGAGTCATCCAAGGAAGCCGCATGGCTCTCCCCGATGGGAGAAGTGTTCCGCTTCTTCGCACAGAGGGATGACGAATATCCTCTCGCCACCGAGATGAAGACAAATATGAAACCTAAAGCCGGCAGCATGCCTGAAAGGGTTCACAACGTTGAAGCCTCAGAGGTCAACTTCCCGTTGATTGTCAACAGACGTTCAAAGAACGAACTTGTCAAACTCTCGGCATGTGAGACAAAAGAAGGCATCAATGTATACCTTGTCAACAAGTCAACTGAGCCTCTGACCTTCAACCTTTCTGTCCCTAAGGGCTACAAGGCCGTCAGGATAGAGGATGTTTCAGCACCGGACAGGCTATCACGCGCCTATGCTGATCATTCTGACATCAGCTTCAGCACCAGAAACATAAAGAGTGCAAAAGCCATCGATGTCAAGCCTCTTTCAGTCAACAGAGTGGTGTTTGTCAAAAAATAATAGTGATGTTCAAAAAAAGTTCAACTCTCATCCTTTCCCTCCTCCTCACCCTGTCGGTCTCTGCGCAGCAGAGGACGTACTTCGTGTCGCCGGGCGGGGATGACAGCTCGGACGGACTCTCTGTCAAGGGTGCCTGGAAGACCATCGCCAAAGTCAACGGCACGGTCTTCCAGCCCGGAGACAAGATTCTCTTCGAGTCCGGGGCCGTTTTCAAGGGGCAGCTCAAGCCCCGCGGCTCCGGCTCGGAGGGCAATCCCATCATCCTCTCCTCCTACGGTGGAGGGCAGCGGCCTGTCATCGACTTCGGCGAGGCTGAAGGTGCCGGCATCCTGCTCGAGAACCTCTCTTACTGGGAGGTACGCGGGATGGAGGTAACATCCGGGGCCCCGTTCAAGATCGGCATCGGCCGCCAGGGCATAGCCGTGACGGCTTCCGGCCAGGGCAACGACATCCGGCACATCGTCATCGAGGACAACTACATCCACGACATCTGGGGACAGATGGGAGGACGCGGGGCCAACGTGGGCTACTACAGTTCCGCCATCCTCGTCAGGATTCTGCGCGACCGCGCTTCGTTCCGCGACCCGTCCTACAAGCCGTCCACAATCAATGACATACGCATCGAGGGCAACCTCATCGAGCGCATAGACAAGTGCGGCATCGTCTGCTGGGGCGCACGAGACAACGTGGTGGTCCGCAAGAACCGCATGGACAACCTCGGCGGCGACGGGATCTTCGTCAACGGCCCTTACCGCGGCCTCATCGAGTACAACGTCATCCGCCGCAGCTGCCTCAGGGCCGGAGCACCCGACCTCCCGGGAGACGACGGATGGTGGCCGCACGTAGCCGCATGCTGGATCCAGGACACCGAGGAGACAGTCATGCAGTTCAACGAAGTCTACAACACCGGCCGCAACCTCTACAACGGGGACGGATTCGCATACGATTTCGACTTCAACTGCAAAAACTGCATCGCCCAGTACAACTACAGCAAGGAAAACCATGGCTTCCTGCTGCTGATGTACAACATCTACGGGAACATCGCACGCTACAACATCTCCGAGAACGACAAGACCCACCTCGTGCAGATACAAGGCGGCCCTGAAGAAAACAACATCCTCTACAACAACGTGTTCTATGTAGACCACGGCCTGCTGGACATTGATTTCTTCCGAGGGGATCACCCCGAGAGCGCAAAAGACATAAACGACCTCGGAGCGCGCTTCGTCAACAACATCTTCTACGCCACCGGACAGGGACGTTTCCGCACCGCCTACTCCACAGGCTACACCTGGGAGAGGAAGTTCGACGACACCCTCAGGCCGGACCTCCCGGCAGGAAGCATGTTCCTTGCCAACTGCTACTTCGGCCCGTGGAAAAACGGTATCCCAGATGACCCGCAGGCTCTGGTCGCAGACCCGAAGTTCAGAGCCCCCGGCACCGGCGGAGACGGACTGTGCACCCTCAAGGGCTACATGCTCCGGGCGGACTCCCCGTGCATCGGTGCAGGAATCGACATCCAGAACAACGGAGGCCGCGACTTTTTCGGGCAGCCACTATATGACGGAAGCACCGACATCGGCGCATCAGAATATCTCGGAAGCATCATAAACAAACAAGCCAAAACCCAACAAGAAAAATGAAAAGAGTTAGTTTAGTAATCACCATATTCGCTCTTGCCGCGCTCGGCCTCCGGGCGCAGGACAAGACCTACTTCGTATCCCCGGACGGGAACGATTCAGCGGACGGACTCTCGGTACGCAACGCATGGAAGAGCATCGACAAGGTCAATGCAAGCACATTCCAGGCAGGCGACAAAGTCCTGTTCGAGGGCGGTGCCACATTCTACGGCAACCTCCTTATCAAGAGCTCCGGCACTCCCGAGAAACCTATCGTGTTCTCGGGATACGGAGAAGGCCGCCCCGTGATCAACATGGGCAAAAAGGAAGGTTCGGCCATCACCATCCTCAACGCCGACGGGCTTGAGGTACGAGGGTTCGAGATCACCAGCGGCTACGCGCCGGAAGTGGGAGTGGGCCGCAACGGTATCCTCATCGACGAGAACGAGCCGGGCAAGGCTTTCAACTACATCGTCATCAAGGACAACTTCATCCATGACATCTGGGGCCAGATGGGCGGCACACGCCTGCGCAGCGCAGCCATCACGGGCGGGGTCAACCGCCCGTGGAGAGATTCACCGGTAGCCTACGTCCCTCCAACCCTTGAGGACGTGCTCATCGAGGGCAACAGGATCGAGAGGGTTGACAAGGTCGGCATCACCACCAACGGCATCGGCAAGCTCCGCGTCCGCCGCAACTACATGGACGACCTGGGCGGTGACGGCATCATCGTGGGAGGCTCGTACAGGGCTCTCATCGAGTTCAACGAGATCCACCGTTCCTGCCTGCGTTCCGGTTCACTCGACCTCCCTGGAGACACCGGCTGGGCCGAGAAGGGCGAGGGCTGGTGGCCGCACACCGCAGCCTGCTGGATCATCCGCTGCGAAGAGACCATCATGCAGTTCAACGAGGTATATGACACCGGCCGCCAGATCCGCAACGGCGACGGCTTCGCCTACGACTTCGACTTCTACTGCAAACGCTGCCTCGCCCAATACAACTACAGCAAGGAGAACCACGGCTTCCTCCTCCTGATGTACGACATCTTCGAGAACGTGGCACGCTACAACATCTCCGAGAACGACAAGACCCACCTCGTACAGATGCAGGGCAGCCTCAAGAACGACAACAACATCCTCTACAACAACGTGTTCTATGTAGATCACGGCGTTTCCGAGATTGAATATTTCCGTGGCGACTACCCTGAGAAGGCCAAGAACATCGATGACCTCGGAGCACATTTCTACAACAACATCTTCTACGCCACCGGCCAGGGCAGTTTCCGCACCGCATGGTCTACAGGCTTCGCTTGGGACAGATCCTTCGATGACACTCTCAAGCCGAACCTCCCTGCCGGCAGCCTGTTCCTCAACAACTGCTACTTCGGCCCTTGGAAGAACGGTCTTCCGGACGACCCTAAGGCCATCGTCGCCGATCCTAAGTTCGTGGCTCCGGGCACCGGCGGCACAGGCCTGTGCACCCTCAAGGGCTACATGCTCCGTGCAGACTCCCCTTGCATCAACGCGGGCCTCTACATGCCTGACAACGGCGGACGCGACTTCTTCGGACTTCCTGTCAATGACGGGCACCCTGATGTCGGCGCGTTCGAATACCTCGGCAGCGGCGTGTTCGCCGACGAGGCCGCCATCGCCGTGCAGGATGCTGACGCACGCGACGCCTCCGCTGTGGCATGGGCCAAGTGGTGCTTCCCTCTCGAATTTGGCGTAAAGGAGACTGACGTGCTCAACATCAAGCTCTACCAGCCTCTCGAGGAAGGTGTCACCGGAAAGATCTCCTGGACCAACCCTAAGAACGGCAAGACCGTCAGCGTGGATCTCGCCAAGGCCAAGAGCCGCTCCGAGTTCGCCCTCAAGCTCAAGACCGATGTCCAGACCCTGCTCTCAAGCAAGGTCAAGGTCAGCGTCGAGAAGGGCAAATTCGCCGAAGAGTGGGAGATCGCTTTCGCCGAGACTCCTGCAAGACGTCAATAATTCCTTAAAAATTGTATCCCGGCCGGGGTCTGCCCTTGCGGACTCCGGCTTATTTTCCGATATTTGACACACTATGACCAAGAAATTTTCCATTCTCACAATCCTGCTGTCCCTGGCCTGCTGCCTGTCCGCACCGGCGCAGACCTCGTTCGGCAACGCCGTCAAATTCGATGACGGCTGGCTCTTCAGCCTCTCCGACAGCACCGCGTACAAGGACAATTCCTTCGATGACTCGAAATGGCGCAAGCTTGACCTGCCGCACGACTGGTCCGTCGAGGGACAGCTCTCCCCGACCCTGGCCAGCTGCACAGGCTACCTCCCGGGCGGCATCGGCTGGTACCGCAAACACTTCACTGTAAGCGATGACGCACCCCGGCACTACATCTACTTCGAGGGAGTCTACAACCGCAGCGAGGTTTACCTCAACGGGCAGCTTCTCGGCAAGCGCCCCAACGGCTATGTTTCATTCATGTATGACCTGACCCCTTACCTCAAGGAGGGGGAGAACCTGCTTTCCGTCAGAGTTGACCACAGCCGTTACGCCGACTCACGCTGGTATACCGGTTCCGGCATCTACCGCGACGTCTGGCTCGTTTCGGCGCCTCAGACCCATTTCGCTCTCTGGGGTGTGGGCTGGAAAGCCAAGTCCATCTCTGACAACCAGGCAGTTGTGGATGTTGATATCGAAGTGCAGAAGCACCTCCCAGTAAGCGGCAAGCTCACGGTAAAGGCCACGCTCTACGATGCCGCCGGCATCCAGGTGGCAAGCCGCAGCGCCGCAGTCAAGGACCTGGAGCCGGGAGAGAGCAAGCTCAACATCGACCTTAAAGTCAAGAAACCTCACCGTTGGAGCCTTGGCGATCCTTATCTGTATACTCTCAAAACTGAGCTCCTCGAAGACGGACAGAAGATCGACGTGGCTGATACCCGCGTGGGGCTGCGCACCCTCCAGTTCGACCCGGACAAGGGCTTCGCCCTCAACGGCAACTGGATGAAAGTCAAGGGGATCTGCCTGCACCACGATGCCGGCGTGCTCGGAGCTGTGGTGCCGGAAGAAGTATGGAGAAGGCGTCTTGAGAACCTCAAGGCCATCGGCACCAATGCTATACGCATGAGCCACAACCCGCAGGCTCCTGTCCTCTACGACCTCTGCGACGAGATGGGCCTGCTCGTGATGGACGAGGTGTCCGACGAGTGGGAGTTCCCTAAGCGCAAGTGGCTCGAAGGCTGGAACGTCGGCACTCCGGGCTACGACGGCACCTTCGACTTCTTCGAGGAGTGGATCGAGACCGACATCACCGACATGGTGCGCCGCGACCGCAACCACACCAGCATCTTCCTCTGGAGCATCGGAAACGAGGTTGACTACCCCAACGATCCTTACTCCCACCCGATCCTGAACGGCAGCAGCATCAACCAGCCGATGTTCGGGGGCTACAACCCGGATGCCCCGGACGCTATGCGCATAGGCAAGATAGCCAAGAGGCTCGCAGCCTGCGTGCGCGCCGTGGACACTTCCCGACCTATCACGGGAGCCCTCGCCGGAGTGGTGATGTCCAACGAGACCGAATATCCTGAGGCTGTGGACGTTGTGGGCTACAACTACACCGAGAACCGCTACGCCCAGGATCACGCCACCTACCCGGAGCGCGTCATCTACGGCAGCGAAAACGGGCTGAGCCGTGACGCATGGCTCGCCGTGCGCGACAACGACTACATCTTCGGCCAGTTCATCTGGACAGGGACCGACTACCTCGGGGAGTCCAACCGCTGGCCGTCACGCGGCCTTGGCACCGGACTTCTTGACTTCGCGAGCTTCCCTAAGCCGCGCGGCTACTTCCGCGCCTCCATGTGGAGCACCGAGCCTGTGACCTACATCGGCACATACCCTGCCGATGCGGGCAACCGCAGACCAGGGCCGCCTCGCCGCGACGGACGCGTATTCCTCTCCACTGATGCGCTCGACAGCTGGAACTACGCGCTGGATCAGAAGATCCGCGTCGTATGCTACACCAACGCACCTCAGGCCCGCCTCCTTTTGGACGGCAAGCAGGTCGGGGAGATGAAGCCGTACGATGACAAGAGCGGAATCATCTACTGGGACATCCCGTTCCGTCCGGGCACCCTCAAAGCAGAGGGCTGCGACAAGGACGGCAAGGTGCTCTCCGAGTACAGCATCACCACCTCCGGCCGCCCGTACGCCATTCGCGCTACAGCCGACAGGACGGAACTGTCACGCGACAAGGCCACAGCCCACATCACCGTGACCGTGGTTGACGAGAAAGGAGTGATGGTCAAGCTCGCTGACAACAACATCACCTGCACCGTCGAGGGTCCGGCACGTCTGCTCGGACTCGAGGGCGCGGACAATACCGACATGGGTGACTACCGCGACAACAAGCAGAGAGTCTACAACGGCCGCCTGCTCGCCTACATCCAGACCACCGGCGAACCGGGTGAAATCACCGTCAACTTCACCTCTCCTCTGCTCGAAGGGGTGCAGGTCAAGTTGAAAGCGGAGTAATCAGCCTTTGAGCCCTACCAGAGAGCTGCGCTCCGAAGCACAGACCAATCTGGAAGCGGAGCGCGCCCTGCTTGACTGTAAAGTGATTCAACGGGCACATGGTAAGTTGATTGCCAATTGTATGTCAGAACGGCTGACCGCATATCGGTCGGCCGTTCTTTTTTCTCCCACCAACCCCCTCTGCGGCCGCCTCCTCGTCCAGGTGTGAGCCTTTTCCGGCGATTCCGCTCCCACCTGGCAGGGGTGTGTGCCCTGCAGCCCCGTCCGTGCCCTGTGCCCCGCCCAGGTGTGAGCCGTTTCCGGCATTTCCGCTCCTATCTGGCAGGGGTGTGTGCCCTGCAGCCGCGTCCGTGCCATGCGCCCCGTCCAGGTGTGAGCCGTTTCCGGCATTTCCGCTCCTACCTGGCAGGGGTGTGTGCCCTGCAGCCGCGTCCGTGCCATGCGCCCCGTCCAGGTGTGAGCCGTTTCCGGCGATTCCGCTCCTACCTGACAGACGGGGCTCCGGCAGCCGCCAGTCCGTGGAACGATGGGGCGGCGCGGAACACCGCCGTGCGCACGGGGCTGATTCGGTGCGCACCAGGCCCCTTGGTGCGCACGGCGCTGAGCTTTTCCTTGTCCCGTGCGCACGAGAGCCCTTTTCACGCACGGGATCACCGCCGTGCGCACGGGAATTTCAGGCAGGGGACTGACTTCGTGCGATGGGAGGGTTGGTGGCTGGGGCGAGGCTTTTGTGTTGAGCCCCTGCCACCTCCGTTCCCACGCCGCTCTCTTTCCGTCTACAAAGACTCTCCCACCGACCTCAAGTACACCACAGCGCCGTTTTCTGTACCGGACAGTCTTACAAATGCCTGCCGTACAGCAGAAGGCCTTTTTCTGTACCAGACGGACAGTTGGCCGACTCGCGTACAGAGAGAGGTTTTCGTCATATCGACTAATCCTTGAACTTTATGACGGTATCCTCGTGGATAAAGCTTTTGTACCTGTCTACAGTAATATATTTGATCTCCCATCCTGTCTTCAGGTACAGTGTCTTGAGTGTTTCCATCCGGCACGACAAAGGCATCGATTCCTTACCGCTTCCTATGGCGGTCTTGCTGACATCCAATATGGTCATCTGATTATTGCCGCAGTCCAGCAAACTTAAAGAGGCAAACTTGTTTAGGTCCAACTCCTTGAGTTGATTTCCTTGGCACCGCAATTCCTCAATAACTGGGCTGTCAACGAATTTGATGCTGCTGACTTTGTTATAATTACAGTTCAGGTACGTCAAAGCCGGATTTTGGCTTATGTCCAAACCAGTCAATTTATTGGTCGCGCAGTTCAGATAGTCCAATGAGATATTTTTGCTGACATCCAGCTCCGTCAGCTCATTTTCGCAACAAATCAGGGTTTTCAGAGCGGTATTATTGCTGACATCCAGCCGCTCCATCTTATTAGATTCGCAGTTCAGATACTCAAGAGCCGTGTGCTTGCTGAGATCCAATTCCTTTGTAGAGGTTGCTGAACAATTCAGCCATGTAAGGGATTCAGGAATTTTGCTAAAATCAAGAACCAACTCGTAATTTCCGCTGATTTGCAAGCTCTTAAGCGCGGTGTTATGGCTCAAATCCAACGACGTGATTTCATCGCCCATACAATTCAAACTTGTGAGCGATGTGAAATACTCAATTCCCTTGAGAGACTTTATAAATTTGAAGCCGACATTGAATTCCACATCCTTGTCCTTGTAATACTCATTCCAAGCCTTCGCGTCCTTCGCTGTAAGGAAGCCATCTCCGTCCATATCCACTTTCACCCCGTCGATTTCCAGCGCAAGCAGTGTATTTTTGAAACTGTTGTCCGGGATATACAACTCTCCCTTCTCCGTATCCATCTCAATTGTAGACATCGGTGTCATCACAGACCTTTTTATCTCCATAGCAGGCGTGCTTTTCACCCACGTCTCCCCGTTTTTGAAGTTCACTGTGACAGTCAAGCCCTTTTCATATTTGCCATAAGGCAGGGCTATCCAGAGCTCTTTCTCTTCCGCCCCTGGAATAAGTTCAACCCCGTCTCCGCAGTCAAGTTTGACATAGTCTCGTGAACTGCCTTCCACAAATTCCACCGCCGGGATGCCGGAATACGAGCATTTCACAAGAGCATCTCCGCTCAGGAACTCGCTGTTGTTGCCCTTCAGGATGATGTCCTTGACAGAGTAGTACCAGTTCGGACTTTTCAGCTTGATGTTGATGATTCCGAACAGATTCTTGAACACAAGGTTGTTGTCCGCCTTGTTTGAAGACACAGCCACCATCGGGAACGCCCCGGAGCCGAAAGTGCCGGCTGAATACTTCTGAACTTCAGGGACAGGAACTTCCAATACATGGACAGGCTCCGAAGAGATTTCGTCTTTCACAGAATGACTGTAGGCTACATTTCCATACGGATACCACGCGATGTTGGCATCGAACGTGGTTTCATTTCCGGCATTGAAACCGCCGTCCTCAACTTTTACAAGCTTCGTGGTCGTCTTTCCGCCGAAGCCCTCCTTGACGACATATTCATCGTTGATGTTCTCCCCTCTGAATATCGAGACTTTGTCCCCCTCGCACCACAGTACATGTTTCCTGTCCTTGGTTTCCGTCCTCGTATCGGGTTCGGAATCAGACATCATCGCATAGAACTCTTCAGCAGCAGGATTTTCACCCCCCCCCGATGGTTTTTTCACATGAAAGCGGCACGGCTGCCAATACGGCCAGAAATGCCAGAGCAGAAATTTTATTCTTCATAAGTACTCGTTAAGTAATCATTACCAACCGACCTCTTCCCCCTCAATAATAGAAGATGTCGCATTACAGATTTCCATCGCCATCTCCACCAGAGTCACTTCCGGCGCCTCGTAACTGTCCTTTTCCATACACATGTTCATAAGTCAATTGTTCTCCAAACTTTTGAGTTTTGTAATATGACGTGCTTTCAACAAGTTGCGCAGCACCACCGGCAAATCTACCAATAAAAAAGCACACCGCCAAAGTTTTCCTTCTCCGGCAACCAGGGAAACTCTTGCTATACCTTATCCGTCTCTGCCCGGAAACCTCGCGCGGTGAGTGAAAACGCCTCTGGTGCGCACGGGTCGGGAGGTGGCCGAGGGACGGAGGGTGGCAGGGGCTCAACACAAAAGCCTCGCCCCTGCCACCTCCGTTCCCGCCGTGAACACCTGCTGGATACTCCTGCCGCAGGTTGGGGTATTTTTCCCGCTTTTCACCCCTACCTCCTGAGCGGCGACACCGCCATAACGCTCGCGTACACCACAGCGCGGGATTTTGATTTCCGAGGGCAAGACACTATCTTTGCGGCCCGTTTTTGCAAAACGCAAGAAGTGCCGGCAAGGCGCAAAAAGTAGTGTATTTATAAAATATGGTGTTCAGCCCTAAGTTTTTCCACCTCTTCAAGAAGGGGCGGTACAGTCGTGAGCGCTTCGTCTCCGACCTCATCGCAGGTGTCGTAGTAGGAATCATCGCCCTGCCGCTCGCAATCGCATTCGGTATCGCCAGCGGAGTGTCCCCGCAGCAGGGACTTATCACCGCGATTGTCGCCGGTTTTCTGATCTCAGTCTTCGGAGGGTCCCGCTTCCTCATCGGCGGTCCGACCGGTGCGTTCATAGTCATCGTCTCGGGCATCGTCGCCCAGTACGGCATCCAGGGACTCACCATTGCCACGATAATGGCCGGCGTCATCCTGGTAGCCATGGGCCTGTGCAAGATGGGAGCTGTGTTCAAGTTCATCCCCTACCCCATCGTGGTCGGGTTCACGAGCGGCATCGCCCTCACCATCTTCTCCACCCAGATGAAAGATTTCTTCGGCCTCGGAGATGTCTCCGTACCGTCCGGATTCATCCCGGAGTGGATCTGCTATTTCCAGAACATCTCCCATATTTCCCCCACCGAGACAGCTTTGAGCGTGGGATGTCTGCTGGTCATCATCTTCTGGAACAAGTGGGGGTTCCACAAGATTCCGGGCTCGCTCATCGCACTCATCATCGGCACGGCGGCTTCTGTCCTTCTGAGCCGTTTCACCGGGATTGAATTCGCTACGATAGGGTCCAAGTTCCCCGAACTGGCTGAAGGGCTGCCAATGCCCAAGCCAGTTGCCCCGGCAATGGATTTCCAGACCATCAAGAGCCTCGTTTCCCCGGCGTTCACCATTGCCGTGCTCTGCGCCATCGAGTCCCTCCTGGCAGCAATGGTCGCGGACGGCGTGACCGGCAAGCAGCATGACTCCAACACCGAACTGATCGGTCAGGGCATCGCCAACATCATCACCCCTCTGTTCGGGGGCATCCCGGCCACCGGCGCACTCGCCAGGACCATGGCCAGCATCAACAACGGTGCACGCACCTCCGTGGCAGGCATCATCCATGCTGCCGTCCTGCTGCTCATCTACCTTTTCCTGATGCCGTATGCCGTGTACATCCCGCTATCCTGCCTTGCCGCCATACTGGTGGTGGTGGCGTTCAACATGAGCGAGTGGCGCAGTTTCCGCTACCTCCTCAAGGGTGACGCCCCGGACGTGGCGGTGCTGCTCATCACGTTCTTCCTCACCGTGATCGTGGACCTCACCGTGGGCATCGAAGTCGGGGTGGTACTGGCCATAGCCATGTTCGTGCGCCGCATGATGCAAACCTCCAGCATCGAGGTCCTCGACCAGGACAGGCTCGCCGCCACAGATGACGACGACATGGCCTCTAAGGACGATGTGGAGATGCTTGACATCCACAAGGGTGTGGAGGTTTACGAGATCAACGGCCCTTACTTCTTCGGCCTGGCAAGCCGTTCCGAGGAATTCGAGCGGCGCAACAAGGACACCCGCGTGCGCATCATCCGCATGCGCAAAGTGCCGTTCATCGACTCCACAGGGGTCAAGAACCTCAAAAACATCATCGACATGGCCCACAGGCGCGGGGTGGAAGTCATCCTGTCCGGTGTCAATGACAGGGTGCTCGGGACACTGAAGAAATTCGGGGTGGACGAGCTCATCGGCGAGGGCAACATCTACCCCAACATCTTCCCGGCCCTCGCCCACGCCAATGACCTGGCCGACAGCTTCGTGGAAGCGTAGCGTACTCGCCAATCAGCTCAGCCAGCGCACTTGACCCATTCGGTACGGCAAACCCGGCCTTTCCCGTACCGAATGTCCAGCGCGCACCATTTGGTTCGGCAAACCCACCATTTCCCGAACGAACTGGAGCAACTCCGCCATTCTGCCCCCGGCTGATATGTTACAATCAGTTTTAGCCAAGTATCAGATCACCCGGCAGCCAACCCGCCGACACCGGCCACATATTATATTTGTGGCATCATGAAAAGAACAAGCGCCACTTTATTAACGCTCCTCACCACGCTCTGCCTCCACGCGCAGCCTCAGGGAGCACCGGCCGGAGGATTCGGAGGATTCCAGATGCCGGAGGTCAAGATGGAGTATTCACAGAAGTTCACCGACGTGGACTATGCCGGGGACGGTGAAGTCTACCACCGGCTCGACATCTACCTCCCCAAGGAGAAGAAAGCAAATTATCCGGTAGTCATCCACATCTACGGCAGCGCCTGGTACAGCAACAACTCCAAGGGTATGGCAGACCTCGGCACCATCTGCCAGGCCCTGCTCGACGCAGGCTATGCCGTGGTCACCCCGAACCACCGCTCCAGCGCCGATGCCAAGTTCCCCGCCCAGATCGAGGATATCAAAGCCGTGATACGCTTTGTCCGGGGCAATGCCGCCAAGTACGGATTCGACAACTCGTTCATCGCCACTTCCGGCTTCTCGTCCGGAGGACATCTTTCAGCCCTTGCCGCCACTTCCGGCGGGGTCGCCGAACTCGAAGGAGCAATCGGCGACTGCCTGCAACTGAGCAGCAGCGTGGACGCGGCCTGCGACTGGTCAGGCCCGGTAGATCTCACCAGGATGGACTGTGCAGGGCCGAGAGGGCAGGGAGCCACCGCACCGGAAGAAGCAGTCACGGGAGTGAAGTACACGGCGGAAAACATGGACGCATTCAAAAGGCTCAGCGCCCCGACATACATCGACAGCAACGACCCTCCGATCATCATCTTCCATGGGCTCAAAGACAACGTGGTTCCCAGCTGCCAGTCAGTCCTGTTCTACGAGGACCTCGACAAGGCCGGAGTCAAGGCCGACCTTATCTTAGAAGAAGAGGGAGGGCACGGGTTCAACATGTACAGCGAGCAGAACCTCCACACCATGGTGGAGTTCCTCAATACGGCCCGCAAGGCCAAATCAGCCCGCAGGCCTGCCACTCCGCGCCGCAGCATCAACCCGGACGGCAGCGTATCTTTCGAGATCCGCGCCGACGGAGCCTCACGCGTAGTAGCGGACATCTGCAATGTGAAATACCCGATGAAACAGAGTGCCGACGGCATCTGGAGAGCGACCTCAGCCCCGCTCGCACCAGGTTTCCACTACTACTTCCTCGAAGCCGACGGGGCCAGGTTCTCAGACCCGCTCAGCGAGACCTACTATGGCTGTGGGACCATGGCAAGCGCCGTCGACATCCCGGAAGAAAATACAGACTACTTGAAAGTCCAGGACGTCCCGCACGGGCAGGTACGCCTCGTCAACTACTTCTCCACCGTCACCGGAGAATGGAGACCGCTCCAGATCTACACACCTGCCGCCTATGAGAAAGGCAAGGGCAAGTACCCTGTGCTCTACATCCAGCACGGAGGAGGAGAAGACCATCGGGGCTGGATGCAGCAGGGGCTGACCGCAAACATAATGGACAACCTCATCGCCGAAGGCAAGGCGGTGCCGATGATAGTCGTAGCCGCCAACAGCAACCTCCCCGGTGCACGAGGCGGCTACAGTTGGGAAGGCATGCAGGGCTTCCGCGATGAGCTGGTGGACTGCATCATTCCTTTCGTCGAGAAGAACTTCCGCGTCAAGGCAGGAGCCGCCAACCGTGCCATGTGCGGACTCTCCATGGGCGGCGGCCAGTCATTCTACATAGGGCTCCGCACCCCTGAGGTGTTCGGCAATGTGGGACTCTTCTCCTCCGGAATCTTCGGCGGCATCTCCGGAGGCGGCGAGATGGACTTCGAAAAAGAGATACCCGGAATGCTGAGCGACACCGGGAAATTCAACGCCTCGCACAAGATATTCTACATCAGCTGCGGAGAACAGGACCCGCGCATCGGCCCGACGGCCAGAGCGGTCGAGAGCATGCGCGACGCCGGAGTAGAGGTCATCTTCGAATCCTTCCCGGGCGACCACGAATGGCAGCCGTGGCGCAAATCCCTGCACAGCTTCGCACAGAAGATTTTCAGGTAATCGCGGCATCTATCAGATAGCCCGTGGCATCTGTATAGCCGTGCCCCGCGCAGGTAGGAGCAGAAAACCCAAAAACGGCTCCTACCTGAAAAGGACAGCGGCGAACCCACGCCACCCAACTTGCCCCACGCCGTCCAACGGCAACACCTCAACAGCGCACAGCGACAGCAGCATACCACGGCAACTGCATGCGATGGCAAACGGCAACACCACAGCGACAAAACAACGAAGATGCCGAGAAAATCGTTTTCCGCTGAAAGGCAGATTTTCCTCTCAAGCACAGATGCCGGGCAGTGACCATCAAAAAGTGACACCCTCCGCTTGCAGGTCCAAAAACTTGACCGTACATTAGAAGTCAAGAAAACACACTAAAACGGAATCAAGATGAACAACAAGCAAAACTATTACCCCCCCAAGTGGAGACCACAGGGCTGCACCTCGAAGGACTGATATGCCAAAGCGGACTGAAAGGAGTTCCGACAGTGAACGACCCGTTCGGCGGCACAGAAGATGACATTGAGTGGTAAATGGAGGGCGGAATCATGAGAAAAGCAGCACTCTTCCTGACGGCTCTCGCGGCAATCGCCTGCAGCAAGACCCCTACATCTCCGGAAACACCTCCAACCCCAGAACCGGAGACACTCAAGTTCGACATACGTGTAGCCGATCTCGGCGGCACCGACGACACCAAGGCCCCCAAGAAAGGATGGGAGAAAGGTGACATCCTCAACATCTGGTTTGACAATTGGCGGGGATATTCAGCATCTGATTACTACACCTCTGTGACCGAAATGGTCTCACAATTCCATATACAATACGACGGAAGCAAATGGAACATAGTCGGCTATCCTTCAGAGACAACAATTAAACAACTGAAAGAAAACTACGGATACCTCACTGCCATCTATGAAGGTAATAACAAGGCTCACGAGTACAAGGCCAAATATGAAAATTCCGGCATAAGAAACATCACTTTTTACCCTCCTTCCATAGAGTTCGAAGACAATGGCAATAAGGTAACGGCAGACATTCGCCACATGCAGGCCTATACAACCTCAGGCGTTAGCAGTTATGGGTTTAACAAAGAAACGAACACCCTGTCAGGAAAGATAGATGGCTGGAAAATATCAACACGCTTGAGGATACTGGTCAAGAATGACACTGGGCAACTGACAGGAGATGCCGCCGACTGGTGTCTGCAGATGATTGACGAAACAGAAGCGGCTTCTCCGAAATATCCTTCTGCGATGGCCGGTTTCTTGCTTCAGGTTTACAACCCATCTACATCCCTCATCAACCTATACAAATATTGCCTGAGCATCTCATCCAGTAGAACCCAACGAGAAAAAGGCTACACCATCGGCGTCAAGGAAGACAACGATGTCGCGTTCTACTACGACTCCCTCACTGCTACTGACGCCACCATCAAGTTCCGCCTCATCAATGTCAAGACCGGAGAGGTCAAGAGCTACACAGTCACGGGCAAGACACTTGCAGACAACGGCAAATGCACCGGCATAGCGCTGAAGCACTCAAACTTCAAATAGCCTGTCCCGGCACCAACGTCCCCGGTGTCAGGTAGGAGCCGATTTCCGCAAACAGGCTCACACCTGGCACGGACAACGGCCGCAGAACGCATTCCGGGCATGGTGACCCGTTCAGGTGGGAGCGAAAATTCCGAAAAGCGCTCCCACCTGTCATCATCACTTCGACAAACTTCTCGCGGCCGGTATTGACTCCAGGACCCAAGTTTGTCCAAAAGAGAAGGCAACTCGCTGAGACTGAGCGATCCTCAGAGGACGTGTCCACTTCTGGAAATGAAACTGCTGAAAAAAGTTGAAAAATGTCTACTTTTCGCGTCTGGTACAAGCATCGCTCTTTTTCATCCGAATTTATGTATATTTGCCGTTGATATTCGTCAGAATTTATGTTATATCCGCCAACATATTCGTCAGAATTTTTGTAGTATGAAAAGAGCAATATATGCAAAACTGCTTGAGTGGCAGTCCCGTAAAGACCACAAACCACTTGTCCTTGACGGCGCACGTCAGGTAGGCAAAACATATATTCTCAAAGAGTTTGGCAGCAGGGAGTACAAGAACTTTTCCTATGTCAACCTTGATAAGGACACCGTAGCCAGATCCATATTCGAACCAGATCACGATATACCGCGCATCATCCGCACTCTTTCCGCACATACAGGTATGGACATCGTGCCGAAAGACACCCTCATTATCATTGATGAGATTCAGGAGAGCAGCGCCGCCCTTGGTTGTCTCAAGTATTTCAAAGAAGACTTCCCGGAATATGACGTGGCGGTGGCAGGTTCTCTTCTCGGGATCTCAATCCACGGAGATCAGTCTTTTCCTGTCGGCATGGTTGAACTTGTCCGGATGTTCCCCATGTCGCTGCACGAGTTTCTAGATGCCACCGGCAATGAAAAACTCACTCAGTTGCTCCTCGCCTGTGACTGGACGGCTGTGAACACCCTCAGGCAAAAGTATATTGACTTGCTGCGCCAATACTACTACGTTGGCGGAATGCCCGAAGCTGTAGCCGGATACATCGATGGGAAAGGTCTTAATGCCGTTCGAAAGATTCACAAAGACATCCTCGCCGGGTACCGCAAGGACTTTTCAAAACATGCACCAAAAAAAGAAGTTCCACGTATCGAAATGGTGTGGGACTCGCTTCCCTCACAACTTGCCAAGGAGAATAAGAAATTCATCTATGGGGCTGTACGTAAGGGTGCCAGGGCAAAAGATTTCGAAGTGGCCATCACCTGGCTCAAAGATGCAGGCTTGATTTACAAGATCCATCGCGTCAGCAAAATTGAGTATCCCCTGAAGTTCTACGAAGATTTCGATGTCTTCAAGATATTCCCGCTGGATGTCGGTCTTCTGGGGGCAATGGCTGATGTTCCCGCCTCTCTGATGCTTGTAGGCGACAACATCTTCAAGGAGTTCAAAGGCGCTTTTACGGAGTGTTACGTCAACGAGCAGCTTGCACATATCCAAATACCGACATTCTACCATTCATCCAATGACTCCGAATGCGAGATTGATTTTGCTGTCCAAACAGAAAAGCGAGTTATTCCCATCGAGGTCAAGGCTGAGGAGAACGTCAAGTCCAAGTCTCTCAGAACCTATATAGACGAGCATTCGAATCTGAAAGGCCTCCGCGTCTCCATGCTGAACTACTTCGACCGTGGCTGGATGGAAAATATTCCGCTCTATGCCATTGAGGGCTATCTGCGCTCGGAAGAGGCCACCACCGCAGACAGTCGGGAGCAGCCACACCCTCCGCGCAGGTAGGAGCCGATTTCCCCAAAAAGGCTCACACCTGGCACGGACAGCGGCCGCAGAACGCATTCCGGGCATGGTGCCCCGTTCAGGTGGGAGCGAAAATTCCGAAAAGCGCTCCCTCCTGTCTCCATCTCCGCCGGCAAGGCTTTGCCATAGAGCCGCAAAATGCTATATTTGTACTCTATATGGACACAGCGACCTCACTATTCTTTTCACTTATCCGGAGCGGCCTTTGGGGGACGGAACCGGCACTTCCGAGCCTGCCTCCTGCCAGCCACAGCCCCGAACACAGCAAACCAGACCCCGCAGCCACAGGCAGCCATGCACACGGCAGCCCCGACATCGACACATGGAAACGTGTATACCGCCTGGCGACCGAACAGACCGTCACGGGCCTTGTCACCGACGGAGCAGCAGCCTGCCCGGCAGGATATGTCCCGGGAGCAGTCTCCCTCAGACTGATGTCCAGCCTTGTCGCCACAGAGAAGCGCAACGCAGAAGTCAACGCCCTGATAGCCAGAATAGTACCCCTTTTCGACAACACCGGAGTGCCGACAATACTCGTCAAGGGTCAGGCCGTGGCTCAATGCTACCGGAAGCCCGATGGCAGGATGCCAGGGGACATCGATCTGATAGTCAAGCCGGAAGACTACGAAGCCGCCAAGGCCGTCCTAACCTCTATCGCGGACTCGACGGATGCCGAGAGCGCTGACAAACTCCACTTCGGAGCCATGGTCGGCGACATCGAAGTCGAACTCCACGGCACAGTCCACACCAGTCTGGGAAACAGGATCAACGACATCCTCGACTCGGCCCAGGCAGAACTCTTCTCTCAGGGCGGTTGCCGCACCCTTGAGATAAACGGTACCGCTGTCCGCATCCCCTCAATAGACTTCGACGCCCTGTTCATCTTCGTCCACCTCCTCCAGCACTTCTACTGCGGTGGCCTGGGCCTCAGGCAATTATGCGACTGGGCAAGAGTTCTCCACACCCACTGCACCCAAATCGATCTCACCCTTCTCGAATCAAGGCTGCAGAAAATGGGTATCATGAGCGAATGGCAGGCATTCACCGGTTTCCTTGTCCGTTATCTTGGACTCCCGGAACAGGAAGCACCGTTCTACAGCAGGCACGCAGAAGCCAAGGCCGCCAAGCTCTGGAAATTCATGGAAGAGGTCGGCAATTTCGGCAAGAAACGCCGCCGGCGCGACCGCAGCAGCGATCCGTACCTCATCCGGAAAATAGAATCGTTCTTCCTCAATTCCAAGGACTTCCTCCGGCACGCCACCATCTTCCCCCTCGACTCCGTGAAGTTCTTCTGGAAATATTTCACCACCGGCACGAGGGCAGCCCTGCGCGGCGAATAGCAAGAGACAAAAAACGCAGAAACAAGAAAAATGACAAGACAATACTCCATAGCGGATCACCTCATCTCCGTAACGGCCCCTGACAACTCTGTACTTTGGGAAGTTTGCCCCAACTACCCCCCGTTCGAAGTCACCCTGAGCGGCAATGCCGGTACGCAAGCAATGAGCGGCAATGCCGACACGCAGGACACAGAAGCCACAGGCAACCAGACCCCGTCACCCCTCTGCTCCCTCGAAATCGTTGAAGACCTGCAAGTCCCCGAAACCACACCAGTATACGAAGTAAAGGAAAAAGGCTACCCCGGACTCGCGTTCAGCCGCTTCGACTCAGGCTGGCTCATCCGGATGTCCCCCGACGCGGACATCCCGGCAGCCGGCATGCTCATCGCGGACGAAGACTTCCGCAGCGCCAAACTCAAACTCCTTTCAGCCACAGGGAGAGCCATGCGCTTCGCCGTTGACAACGCCCTGATGCTGATGTTCGCCCTGGCCTCGGCCCCGCTCGACACTCTGGAAATCCACTCCTCCGTCACCGTATGCGATGGCGCCGGATACGCTTTCCTCGGCAAGAGCGGCACCGGCAAGAGCACCCACAGCCGCCTCTGGAGGGAGAATATCCCGGGCAGCACCCTGCTCAACGACGACAACCCGGTCATCCGCATCAAAGACGGGCAGGCCCGTATCTACGGCACCCCATGGAGCGGCAAGACCCCATGCTACAAGGCGGAAAGCGCCCCGCTCGGAGCAATAGTCCGCATCCGGCAATGCCCGGAGAACAAGATACACCTCCTCTCCCCCGTAGAAGCATACGCCTCCCTCTACTCATCCTGCTCGGCATTCAGGGAGATCAAAGGCACGGCGGACGGCATACACTCCACCCTCAGCAAGCTCGTCTCACTCGTGCCGATGTACCTGCTCGACTGCCGTCCTGACGCACAGGCGGCACAACTATGTCACTCGACAATAGCCTTGAAATGACACAGATACAGCTTCCCAACGACATCCTGCTCACCCAGGCGGAAGAGTTCCTCAGAGAAGGCCGGGAAGTCATCCTCAAGGCCAAAGGCAACAGCATGCTCCCCTTCATCCGGGACGGCAGGGACAGCGTGGTCCTGCACAGATGCGAAGACCCGCAGATCGGGGACATCGTGCTCGTACGGCTCCCGGGGAGGTACGTGATGCACAGGATCATCTCCCGCGACGGGCAAGTGTACACCATGATGGGAGACGGCAACATCCGCGGCACGGAAACCTTCAGAAAAGAAGACGTGCTCGGAAAAGTAACACGTATAATAAGGGACGGCAAGCGTGAAGTCAATCCAGGCAGCGGCAAGGCATGGCACCTCCTGCTGCCGATAAGGCGCTACCTGTTAGCCATATACAGAAGACTCCCCCACCCCTGAGACAACGGCGCGGCAAAACGCATGAACATTCCCTCACACAAAACAAGAAACGATAATAAACTATATACATCAATGAAAATCAAAGAAGGATTCGTGCTCCGCTCAATCGGAGACACTTACATGGTGGTCGGCGAGGGTCTGGCCCAGATCGACTTCAACAAGATAGTTTCACTCAACGCCACAGCAGCCTACCTCTGGAAGGCTCTCCAAGACAAGGAATTCAGCGTCACAGATGTCCGCGACCTGCTGCTCAGGCAATATGATGTCGATGAAAAGACAGCGACAGCCGATGCGGAAACGCTCGTGGACAAATGGGACGGAGCGGGCCTTCTCGACAAGTGATGAGGAGCCTGCGAAGCTGCCTTAAAGGACTCCGGCGGCTGTCCGGCCCGTCCAGAAAATGGGCCGCCGCCTGCGTCTTGCTGGGGTTGGTGCGCATAGCCGCATCCCTCTCGTTCGTGTGGGTCTGCAAAGAGCTTGTGGACGTTGCCACCGGAGCCTCCACTGCCCCTCTCCCGGGACGGATAGCCCTCATGGCCTGCATCATGGCAGTCCAGCTCGCGACGAACATAGCATACTCATACTGCGAGAAATACGGCATCCTCCAGACACAGAACACGCTTAGGCAACGCCTTTTCGGAGATGTCCTCTCCAGCGAATGGACCGGGCGCGAGAAGTTCGGCAGCGGAGACGCGGTCAACCGCCTCGAAGAAGACATCAGGATCATTGCCGAACTGCTCTGCTCCCACATCCCCGGGGCGGTGGTAACCCTGTTCCAACTGGTAGCGGCCTCCATCTACCTGCTTCTGATGGCTCCGGGCCTGCTCTGGGTCCTGCTCGTACTGATGTTTGCCGCCATCGGCGGCTCAAGGCTGTTCTTCCTGAAACTCAGGGCTCTCACCTCCGATATCCGGAGTCTAGACTCAGACATCCAGCAGCTCATCCAGGAGAACCTGCACAACCGCATCCTCGCCCTCACCCTGAGCGGAACTGCCCGGGTGCTCTCGGCCCTCGGCAATTTCCAGTCCCGTCTCAAGGCCAAGACCGCCGAAAGGCTCAACTACAACGCATTCGCGCGCGGCCTCATGTCCCTCGGGTTCATGGGCGGATATGCGGCAGCCTTCATCTGGGGCATACTCGGGATCAAGAGCGGCGCAGTCAGCTTCGGCATGATGACAGCCTTTCTGCAGCTCGTCGGGCAGGTCCAGCGTCCTGTGGCTGACCTCGCAAGGGAGCTGCCGGCATTCATCCATGCCCTCACCTCCATCGAGCGCCTTATGGAACTCGAGAACCTGCCTCCAGAGCAGGACGGCCCGGAATGGATGGCTAAAGGCACCGCAGGGGTGCGTTTTGAAAATGTAAGTTTCACCTATCCGGACACTTCCGGGCAGGAAGTGCTGAGAGCATTTTCCCACGACTTCCGTCCCCGCACCCTCACCGCCATAGCGGGTCCGACAGGGGCCGGCAAGAGCACCCTCGTGAAGCTCATCCTCGGGCTGCTCAAGCCGGAAAGCGGCATCATCACGATATACGATTCCCTAACCTCAGCCCCGGCAGGCAAGGGCGCGCGGGGCAACTTCCGCTACGTCCCGCAGGGCAACAGCCTGATGAGCGGAACGATACGCAGCAACCTTCTGCTCGCCGATCCCTCTGCCACGGAAGAGAGCATGCGCGAAGTGCTGCACACCGCAGCCGCCGATTTCGTATTCAATCTGCCGCAAGGACTTGACAGCCCTTGCGGAGAGTCAGGCAGCGGCCTCAGTGAAGGCCAGTGCCAAAGAATAGCCGTGGCCCGGGCCCTGCTGCAAGAGGGGAGCATACTCCTGCTGGACGAAGCCACATCCTCGCTCGACCCGGCAACCGAGAAACTCATGCTCGACAATCTCCGGGAATACATGCGACGCCGCAGTCTCACGGTCATCTTCATCTCCCACCGCGAAGCCGTGACGGCAGGGGCGGACGTGACCATAAGTTTGTAAAATTCATATTTTTATCATTACTTTGCACCTTGATGGTGTTCCGCACGAAGCGGAGCCCGTGAATAAAGATACTTGTATGAAGAAGACTGTTCTGATTGCCGCCATCGCAGCGGCCGCATCCCTGACAGGATGCCGAAACAGCGCCGAGGTCACTTCCAACCCGGCCGCCTACATCACCGACCGCTCCAAACTGGAGATGATAAAGTCAATGAAAGACCTTGACAACGGAGGCGGCAGGTTCTACGAACTCAACTACACGCAGGACTACAAACTCGATGCGATGCTCGCGGCACAGCCTACAGACGCCGAAGGCATCATCGGATTCGTGGCGGGACAGCTGTTCGACAAGATTCCGCAGACCGGCCCCAAGCTCAACACAGGCGCCGCATGCAGCGCTTTCGCGGCCCCGTCCGCAGACGGAAGCGCATACTTCATGGGCCGCAACTTCGACTTCTGCCACAAAGACCCTGCTACCGGCAAGGAAATCCCGATCACGGCTGTCCTGGTGAGGACCGCTCCGGAAGGCGGCAAGAAATCCATCTCCATGGTCGATTCATACTGGCTCGGGCTCAAGAAAGGATTCTATACCGACGGAATCTCAGACCTGTCGGTCATGATGGCATTCCCGTACGCCCTGATGGACGGCATCAATGAGGACGGCCTCGCTGTGGGCGTGCTCCATCTGGGAGGAGAGCCTACAGTGCAGGACACTCCGGGCAAAAGGAACATCATCACCACCGTAGCCATGCGCATGCTCCTCGACAGGGCCTCCACCGTAGACCAGGCAATAGAGATGCTCAAGGACTACAACCTCTGCCAGGACTCCCCGGCAGGCGGCAACTACCACTTCTTCATGGCCGACGCCAAGGGAGACTATGCCATAGTGGAATATGTCTACGGCAATCCGGACTTCAGCGGCAGGCCGAACCTGATGCAGGTTCTCAACGGCAACGACACCCTGCGCTGCGTCACCAATTTCTATGTCAGCCCCGACATGGCAAGGCATCCCGAAGGCGGTCTGACCGACCACGGCAGATGGCGCTACGACAAGATGAGGGAAACTCTGAAACTCAACGCCTACAAGCTGACCCCGGAACAGGCCATGCAGCTGCTCGGAGATGTAGCCACAGATGTGGACATCAACGAACCTACCTCCCACACGCAGTGGTCATCCCTGTACAATCTCTCTCAAAAGACACTTGACGTGGCCATACTCAAGGAATACAACAAAGTTTCACACTTCACATTCTGATCCCCATGCACATCCGCAGACTGACCCTTACCGCCCTTTGCGCCCTTGCCCTCTGTGCCTGCGACAGGCAGGACCTCAGCAGCACTTCCGGCAGCATCAACGAACCCGACTACCCGGCAGAAGACGTCCTCACAGTCAAGACACAATCACGAAGCTACATCTTCCCGAACTCCTATCAAGGCAGTGCCAAGGCTCTCGCGGCCCGCATTGAAGACAAGGCCGAGGCTCTCAACGCCTCCGTCAAGACCGCAGTGCTCCATGACAAGGCATCCTCCACGCTCAGCACAGCAGACGCAGATGCCATCGCAGCCCTGCTCGCCAGAGGAGGCAGTCTCGTCTACTGCGAGCCGACACGGACCGGGACCGACGCCCTGCTGCGTAAACTCCAGTCTTCAATAAGGAGCGCCATCGGCAGCGGACCGCTCTCCATCAGTGCAGAAGGCAAGACCGCAATACACAATATTCTGAATATCAGCAAGGACAAGGACGGCCTGCTCGTCCCTACATTCATCGATGACGTGGACACCGACGGTGTGCTCTGCGACATCATAGCCATCAGAGGCGGAGAATACCAGATCATCACCGACCTTGACGAGGCTAAACCGCTGAAAGTAAGCATCAGCGGAGACGATGAAAGCGAGGGTGAGTCTTATATTGAAAATCGTGTCGAAGATGTCCCGACAGACTACCTGTACGGACTCCACGCCGATGCCCTGGCCAGATGGCTGGACGCAGGGAACACGCTGTCCGTGGAAAAAGGCATCAGCATCCTCGCCGCTGTTGTCCCCAACGAAGACAGCCAGAGTCTGGATGAAATCACCAACGCACAGAAGATATCCTACTCCTACAACGCTTACGCCGGACACAAGTTCGAGCCGGTCACGGTCTCATACGAGATTTGGGCTGCAAATGACGGCAAAGGCTCCGATTACTATCTGATTCACCAGGAGTTACGTGCCGAGAACAGCAAGCTCGTCTGCGGTCCGACATCCGAAAAAGACTGGAACGAGTACAGGGTCAAGGAGGCATTCGGCGATATTGCCAAAGATCCGAGAGCGTACTGGGCCTATATGGTGAATCTGGGAGCACAGGCAGAATTCAGCAACAGCAACGCCAACGTCGAGCATGTCTCTCCGGCAAACAACATCAAAGGGGAATCAACCTACACGGAGAACATGACGTGGTCTCTTGACGGGGCTCTCACCATCACCGCAAATCCGAGCATCAAACTCGCGAGCAGCCTGACGATGTCCAAAAGCTGGACGCACAATGTGATGGATCTTGAAATGAACTTCTCCTACAACGGCAACAAACCGAAGTGGGATTACAAGGCGGGGATTCTCCCTAAGATCACAAGAGACGTCAACAAGGATGTCCGTCACGACTTCGCAAGACCCATCCTCAAGTCTGACTGCACCATGGGGCACAGCTGGATATGGAAAATCAGCGATGCCTCGGACTCGTACTCTTTCACCTCCAAGACATGGATAGGCCTTCAGGGCCTATGCAAAGACTTGAAGAAGAATCACCAGAAAGGGGGCAAATACAAAACATTCCTTACTGAAGACAGCCAGACCTTGAACCTCAATCCGCCGGCACGCTATGAGCAGGAATGGATAATGACCATCTCACCTTACAATGCAAACACCGAGCGGGTAATGACGACCTATTTCCCTAAATACTGGCTTCCGTCCTTCTCCCTCTACACGGTAAAGGAAGATGACAAGGACAGCATCGACGCCCAGATCGCAGCTACCACGGCAGTACTGACGGAAAATACCAAACTGCTGGAAGACAATAAGGTGGAGTCATTTACTCTAAGTTGGAAACCGCTTCACGGCACCACAGTCTACAAGACCTGGTCCTACACCGCCCCGAAGAAATAACTGATTGGACAGCACGCTGCGGCAGAGGCACTATGCTCAACACAAAACTTTCGCATAGTGCTTTTGCCGGAGAGGGCCGGTGCAACTATGCTCAGAACAAAAACATCGCATAGTTGCACCGGCCCCCTCCGGCTATTTTTGACTTGTGGAGATTACTTGTCGCCGAAGAACCTCTTATAGAGACCCTTGAAGCCTGCCCCGTGGCGGGCTTCATCTTTCGCCATCTCATGCACGGTGTCGTGGATGGCATCATAGCCCAGCTGCTTGGCGCGTGTGGCGATGGCGAGTTTGCCCTCGCAGGCGCCGGCCTCAGCCTCAGCACGCTTCTTGAGGTTGGTCTTGGTGTCCCATACGACTTCACCCAGAAGTTCAGCGAACTTGGAAGCATGCTCAGCCTCCTCGAAAGCGTAGCGCTTGAAAGCCTCGGCGATCTCCGGATACCCCTCACGCTCAGCCTGACGGCTCATCGCAAGATACATGCCCACCTCGGTGCACTCGCCGTTGAAGTGATCATGCAGCCCCTGCATCACCTCGGCATCCTCCACCTGACCGTCGCCGAGCTTGTGCTCGCAGGCCCACTTCTCGTCGTCATCCTTGATTTCAACGAACTTGTCCGCCTTTGCATGGCATACCGGACACTCTGCCGGAGGGTTCTCACCCTCATAGACATAACCGCAAACGGTGCATCTGAATTTCTTTACCATAATCGCTTCTAATTTTGAATTATTCTAAATTGTACGGCAAAGATACGAATAAAAAACATACCTGCAAGAGCATCTCGAAAATTATCCGTATCTTTACAAAACTAAAACTACAGTATGAACAGACAAATAATTACCACACTCTGCGCGTCAGCGCTGGCATTTGCCGCATGCACGCAACCGTCCGCCACAACATCATCGGCATCCCAACCGGCCCCCCACCTCGAAAAAAGAGGCCCTGTCACCCAGCTCATAGTCAAAGGAGAACCGTACTTGGCCCTCGCCTGCGAACTCACCAACTCCGCATCCTCAAGCCGGGCTTACATGGCTCCTCATTGGGATGCCCTGCAGAAAGCCGGTATCAACACGGTCCTCGCAGTGGTCAGCTGGGAACAGACGGAGCCGCAGGAAGGCAAATTCGACTTCACCGTGGTCGATGACCTCATCACCGATGCCAGAGCGCATGACATGAAGCTCGTCCTGCTGTGGTTCGGGAGCTGGAAAAACGGCGTGAGCAGTTACCATCCGACATGGGTCAAGAAAGACGCCGTCCGCTTCCCTTCCGCACTCACCAAAGACGGCAAGACCCTCCCTATCCTCAGCACGCTCGGCACAGCCACAGCTGAAGCTGACGGCAAAGCCTACGCAGCCATGATGAAGCACATCAAGGAGATTGACTCCGAGGAGCAGACAGTCATAATGATCCAGATGGAGAACGAGGTCGGCCTGCACGGCTACACCCGCGACTTCTGCCCGGCAGCAAATGCCGCAATTGCAGGCCCTGTGCCGCAGCAGCTGATGAACTACCTCATCGGGAACAAGGAGTCCCTGCTTCCGGAGACCCTCGCCGCATGGAAGAACAGCAATTTCAAGACTTCGGGCACCTGGGAAGAAGTATTCGGCAAGAACGACCGCACAGACGAAATCTTCATGGCCTGGAACTATGCCTCATATATGAATAAGGTCTCTGCGGCAGGCAAGGCTGAATATGCACTGCCGACCTTCGTCAATGCTTGGATCGTCCAGCCTGAAGACAGCCGCCCCGGAAACTATCCGTCCGGCGGCCCGCAGGCCCAGAACCACGACATCTGGAGAGCGGCGGCACCTGCCATCGACATCCTCTCTCCGGACATCTATCTCCCTGACTACCAGAACATCCTCAAGATGTACGCCCGCAGCGGCAACCCGGTATTCGTGCCGGAGTCACGTGCCGGACAGCAGGGTGCAGCCAACGCCGCCTTCACCATCGGAGAGATGGGCGGCATAGGATACTCTCCGTTCGGGCTTGACAGAGACGCGCTCGACCCGTCCAACGCCACCTTCAGCGCATTCTACCGCAAGGCCGATGCCGCCTCCGCCCAGATCCTCAAAGCCCAGGCCGAAGGCCGCATCCGCGCCTCATGGCTCAAAGGCTCCAATCCTATGAGACTCAAGGAAGAGCTTCTCCTCGGAGACTACAAGGTCTGCTGCGAACTCGTCTCAAGCGGACGCCGCAACGGTGGCGCCCCACAGCTCACCGGCGGCACCTACGCCCCTGACGCGATAGGCTACGCCATCGTGATCCAGGAGAGCGCCGACAGCTACCTTGTCCTCGGCTCGAATGTCCGCATCACTTTCCTCCCGAAGGAGGGCCGCGACATCGTGGGTCTTGCCAAAGTGACGGAAGGAGACTATGTGGACGGCAAATGGGTCGAGGGACGCTGGCTCAACGGAGACCAGATCCAACTGCGCTACGACCTCGTCCCGGCCGTCGAAGAAGGCTTCTCCGGCCAGGGCCTCAACTTCGGCACGCCTGAACCGGGATTCATAAAAGTGCAACTTTACAACTACAAATAATGAACATCCTCAAACCATTGGCGGCCGCCACACTTGCGGCCGCCTCCATCCTCACCCTCGGAGCCCAGGACAACCCGTACAAGGGCAAGAACATGCTGCCGGGCAGGACAATTGACGTTCAGGTCACTGAGCCTGGATTCAAGGTATTCCAGTTCCCAAAGAACATGATTCCACGCATCGACGGGGAGTTTTCAGACTGGGACATGGTTCCGGAAAGCTACACCGTCCCGATGGAAGAGATGTGGGACGACAGCGGCAAGCACAAGGGCATCGACAAGTCCACACTCGACATCAAGGTCAAAGTCGGCTGGGTCGAGGGACTCAACCGCCTGTATTTCTATTACGAAGCATACGATGACTACTGGGACTTCGACCAGCTCGGACTGCGCAACGACACCTTCGAGATCGTGGTGGACGGAGACCTCTCCGGCGGCCCGCACATCGATGAATTCCGTCTCAACGACGAGGTCCTGAGCCGTTTCGACGCTTTCTTCCAGCTCCAGAACGTGCACGCGCAGAACTATCATATCATGACCCCTCCTACGCCGGGCAAGTCCTGGACGATGGTCTGGGGCACGCAGCAGTGGCTCAAGGAGCTCCCTTATGCCAACTACGCCTACAGCTACGACTTCAAGCACGGGGAGAGCGGCACGCTCAAGTTCGAGTTCTATATCACTCCGTTCGATTTCGCCAGTCCCGACGGGCCGGCATACTCCACCGAGAGCAAGCTCTACGAGGGCAAGAAGATAGGCCTGTGCTGGGCGGTGATAGACTACGACGGAGGCAAGGGAAACTCCGGATTCTGGAACCTCTCCAAGCACCACAGGATGTTCGGCAACGCCTCCATGGAGCGCCTCTTCACCCTGATGCCGCTCGAAGCGCAGTTCCGCAAGCCGGTTGAAGCCGCCTGGACGCACGAGGTCATCGACCACAGCCGCCTCGTGGCATTCCGCGACCGCAGCTACGGCAACATCACCTCATGGAAATGGGATTTCGGCGACGGCACCACCTCCACTGAGCAGAACCCCGTACACGAGTACGCCAAGGACAACGCGCGCTATGTCGTGACCCTCTACGTAGAGGGCCCGGACGGCAAGGACCTGTGCTGCAAGGTATGGGACGTGTCCGTCCGTGACGTCAAGCACCCCGCCGGCGACTACGAATAGCACCTCCGGCGAACTTGCCTACAAGTCCGCATCAGCGGACCGCCCGGGGCCGGGATTTTGCGTCAGCAAAATTGGAAAGGCCCTTGAGGGCGCAGGGG
>CAKVDS010000016.1 GCA_934726455.1 uncultured Bacteroidales bacterium | reverse complement strand
TGCCGCTTTTCGGAAGTCCCGAGGATGGTCATTCGACCCTCCCCGGGACTTCTTCGTTGTTATTCTATCCCCGTCTCTCCCCTTACTCGCGACAGCGTGCCCAGCATGTTGTCAGTCAGTGCCGAATTACTTTTTGTCGTTTAATGCGCCTTTAGGTTTGCTTTAATCCTTATAGGATTTACAATTTGTCGCATTTTTGCCCTCTGGTTCAAATTTTGCAGTTTGTCGCCTGTCGCCCTTTGTGACAGGGTGTAGATAAAAAGCTTATATTTGAAGCCGCTATAAAACAAAGTGTAGACAATGTCTGGAACTACAGGATATATTTCACAGATTATCGGCCCTGTGGTCGATGTCCACTTCGACCTTGACAAGGCAGACGAGGCCAAGGATCTGCCGTCCATCTATGACGCGCTCAAGGTCAAGCGCCCCGACGGGCGCGATCTTATAATTGAAGTTGAGCAGCATATCGGTGAGGACACCGTGCGGTGCGTCGCCATGGATTCCACTGACGGACTTCGCCGCGGACTGGAGGTCACGTGTACCGGAGAGCCGATTGAGATGCCTGTAGGCCCTCAGATCCGTGGCCGTGTCATGAACGTCATAGGCGAGACTATCGACGGAATGTCAGATCTTGCCATGTCCGATTCTCTGCCTATCCATCGTGAGCCGCCTAAATTTGAGGATTTGAAGACCTCGCAGGAGGTTTTGTACACCGGGATCAAGGTCATTGATTTGCTTGAGCCTTATCTCAAGGGCGGCAAGATCGGCCTTTTTGGTGGTGCCGGTGTCGGAAAGACTGTCCTTATCAAGGAACTTATCAACAACATAGCCAAGAAGCACAACGGTTTCTCTATTTTTGCCGGTGTCGGCGAACGTACGCGTGAAGGAAACGACCTGCTCCGCGAGATGATTGAGTCCGGAGTCATCAAGTATGGTGAGGAATTCGAAAAATCCATGGAGGAGGGTCATTGGGATCTTTCCAAGGTAGACAAGTCGCTGCTGGAAAAATCTCAGGTTGCGATGGTCTTCGGGCAGATGAACGAGCCGCCTGGAGCCAGAAGTTCGGTCGCGCTTTCGGGCCTTACACTTGCTGAATCTTTCCGTGACAGCCGCAATCCCGAGGATCCGCACGACATTCTTTTCTTCATTGACAATATTTTCCGTTTCACGCAGGCCGGTTCGGAGGTGTCCGCCCTTCTGGGACGTATGCCGTCAGCTGTGGGCTACCAACCTACACTTGCCACGGAAATGGGGCAGATGCAGGAGCGCATCACCTCCACAAAAAACGGCTCCATCACTTCTGTCCAGGCGGTCTATGTCCCTGCCGATGACCTTACTGACCCGGCACCGGCCACGACATTCACCCATCTGGATGCGACCACTGTGCTGAGCCGTAAGATTACCTCTTTGGGCATCTATCCTGCCGTTGACCCGTTGGAGTCGACATCAAGGATTCTTGACCCGAATATCGTGGGCAAGGAGCACTATGATACAGCCCAGAGGGTGAAGCAGATCCTGCAGCGCAACAAGGAACTTCAAGACATTATCGCCATCCTTGGCATGGACGAGCTTTCTGATGAGGACAAGCTTGTCGTCAACCGTGCCCGCAAGGTGCAGCGCTTCCTCTCACAGCCTTTCGCAGTGGCGGAGCAGTTCACCGGAGTCAAGGGTGTGATGGTAGATATCGACGACACGATCAAGGGATTCAACAAGATTCTCGATGGTGAGGTGGATTATCTTCCGGAGCAGGCTTTCCTCAATGTCGGCACGATCGAGGATGCCATCAAGAAAGGAGAAGAGATGCTTGCCAAAGCTTCTTAGTCATCATGGCACAGAATACACTCACAGTGACGGTGATTTCCCCGGAATCGACCCTGTATTCGGGGACGGCGGAGGCGGTGTTCCTTCCCGGCAGCGTGGCCCCTTTCGAGGTGTTGCCGGGCCATGCCCCTATAATCTCGACCCTCAGGGAGGGAGATGTGCTGGTGCGTGACGCGAGTGGCGAAGAGCACAGGTTCGCAATAGCCTCCGGGGTGGTGAAAGTCAGCCATGACAAGTTGACGGCATGTATTGAAGCTAAGTAAAATGAAGACAATCAAGCACATATTGCTCTTTTTCTGCGCCTTGCTGCCTCTGTGCCTCGGCGCGCAGGAAGCTGTGCCGGCCGCAACCGGGACTACAGATGAGCAGGAAACCGCCGGGCTTGACATGAAGTCTTTCATCTTCGGTCATATAGGTGACGCTTACGAGTGGCATATCACCAAGATAGGTGGTAAAGAGATAGCGATACCTCTTCCGTGTATAGTGATTGATAATGGCCTGCATGTCTTTATGTCAAACCGGATGGAGCAGCACGGGTATGGTCTCAACGCTGACGGGAAACTCATAAATGCCGTCACGGGGAAGCGTCCTGTGGATCTGTCGATCACCAAGAACGTGCTTGGCCTCATGATCGATTCCCTCCTGCTTGTAGTGCTGATACTTGCTTGTGCAGGATGGTATCGCAGGCATGATGTGCTGAAAGAAAAACCTGCCGGGGTTGCAGCCCTGCTGGAGCCTGTCATCATGATGATAAACGATGATGTCGTCAAGGACATTATCGGCCCTGAGTACAAGAGGTTCTCGCCTTATCTGCTCACGGCGTTTTTCTTCATACTGATCAACAACCTGATGGGCATATTCCCGGTGTTCCCCGGCGGGGCCAACATCACCGGCAACATAGCGGTGACCATGGTTCTTGCGCTCTTCACGTTTTTCATGATCAACCTGTTCGGCAACAAGCACTATTTCAAAGATATATTCTGGCCGGATGTGCCTGTGGCCCTCAAGGCAATCCCGATCATGCCTACCGTGGAGCTGATTGGGATGTTCACCAAGCCTTTCTCGCTGATGATAAGGCTGTTCGCCAATATGCTGGCGGGACATATCATGCTGTTGAGCGTGATAGGGATCATTTTCGTCACCGCCAAGATGAGTGCCGTGCTCAACGGTTCGATGACTGTCGTGGCCGTGCTCTTCGGAGTCTTCCTTGACTGTCTTGAGATCCTTGTGGCCTTCATCCAGGCCTATGTGTTCACGATGCTCTCGGCCGTGTTCATCGGACTTGCGCATCAGGAACCGGAAAAGAAAACCAATTAAAAACACAAACAATATGTTACTTATCTCATCAATGATTCTTGAGGCCGCCGCACTCGCAAAGGTCGGTGGAGCCATCGGAGCAGGTATTGTCGCACTGGGAGCCGGTCTCGGCATCGGCAAACTTGCACAGGCCCTTATGGAGGCGTCTGCCCGTCAGCCGGAGATTGAGGGCAAACTTCGTACGACCGCCATCATCATCGGCGCCCTTATCGAGGGTGTCTGCCTCTTTGGTGTGATCGTGTGTCTGATGGCTGTCCTTTAGTCCAGTATGTCACTGATTACACCAGACTTCGGTCTTCTCTTCTGGATGGTCCTGATTTTCGGGATCGTCTTCTTCGTGCTTGCGAAGTTCGGCTTCCCGGTCATCACTTCCATGGTGCAGAAACGTTCCGACCACATAGCTGAGTCGTTGCGGAAGGCACAGGAGGCGCAGGACAGGCTTGAAGGTCTTGCCGCGGAGCAGACAAAGATGATAGAGCAGACGCGGCTGGAGCAGAAACGCATTCTTCAAGAAGCTTCGCAGGCGAGAGACAGCATCATAGCTTCCGCCAAGCAGCAGGCGCAGGAAGAGGCGGCCAAGATGATAGAGCAGGCCAAGACGGCCATCGCCGCCGAGCGCGAGACGGCGCTGCAGGAAATATGCCGGCAGGTTTCACTTGTCTCTGTGCAGGTGGCGGAGAAAATAGTCAGAAAGGACCTTGATGCCACAGGCGAGCAACTCGCCTTGATCGACCGTCTGGTCAGTGAGGCCTCAAAGGCTGATATCAAGAACTGAACGCGATGAACACTGGAATCATATCCACCAGATATGCCAAGGCGCTGCTGATGTACACTGAAGAGAACGGCAGCGGGGAGAGAGTGTGCGCCCAGATCCGGGAGATACTCAAAGACCCCGACAAGATGCCGCCGGCTCTCGAACCGGATCTTGAGCGTTTTCTCACCATGGTTTCCAAAAACGGGCGCATGGAGGACATACGTTTTATTCTCCGCTCCTTCGTGGGGATGTATTACCGTTCCAAGGGGATCCGTATCGCCACTCTTGTCTCCGCAGTGCCGTCTCCAGGGCTGGAGGACAGGCTGCACGGTATATTGGAGAAGAAGTTCGGCTGCCGGATAGTATTCGAGTCTTCGGTGGATCCGTCTCTCGTGGGGGGATTCCAAGTGGTTGTGGATGACTATATGCTGGATGCAAGTGTGCGCAGCCAGATTGAGACCGTCCGCAGACAGTTCATAACTCAAAACAACAGAATAGTCTAATGGCGCATAATACCATAAAGGCGAGCGAGGTGTCCGAGATCCTGTTCAATGAACTGAAGGGGATTGACAATTCGCTCAAATATGAAGAGGTCGGCTATGTGCTGACAGTAAGTGACGGTGTAGCACGTATATACGGGCTTATTAATGCTGAGGCGGGGGAACTGCTCGAATTCGACAGCGGTGTCAAGGGCGTGGCCATGAACCTTGAGGCTGACAATGTCGGTGCGGTGCTCCTCGGCCCGACTGACCTTGTCAAAGAGGGCATGCGGGTGCGCAGGCTCGGGCGTATCGCCAGCATTCCGGTCGGCGAAGGACTCATAGGCAGGGTTGTTGACCCTATCGGTTCGCCGCTTGACGGGCTCGGCTCCATCAAGGGAGACACTGTCAGGATGCCGATTGAGCGTAAGGCTCCGGGGGTCATCTTCCGTGAACCGGTCACGGAGCCTCTTCAGACCGGTCTTAAAGCCATAGACTCCATGATCCCTATCGGACGCGGACAGAGGGAGCTTATCATCGGCGACCGTCAGACCGGCAAGACGGCGATAGCGATAGACACCATCATCAATCAGCGTTCCGAGTTCCTCAAGGGGAAGCCGGTGTATTGTATCTATGTGGCTGTGGGCCAGAAAGGTTCTACGGTGGCTTCCATCGTACAGACGCTCAGGGCCAAGGGGGCGATGGATTACACTGTAGTGGTGGCGGCGACCGCCGCTGATCCTGCTGCACTTCAGTACTATGCCCCGTTTGCCGGTGCTGCCATAGGCGAATATTTCCGTGATACCGGACGTCATGCCCTCGTGGTCTATGACGATCTTTCAAAGCAGGCTGTAGCCTACCGTGAGGTGTCATTGATCCTTCGTCGTCCTTCGGGACGTGAGGCTTATCCGGGTGATGTGTTCTACCTCCACTCCAGACTTCTTGAGCGCGCGGCCAAGATCATCAGCCAGCAGGATGTCGCGGAGAAGATGAATGACCTTCCGGAGTGCCTCAAAGGCAAGGTCAAGGGAGGCGGTTCGCTGACGGCCCTGCCTATCATCGAGACTCAGGCAGGTGATGTTTCCGCCTATATCCCGACTAACGTGATTTCCATCACGGACGGACAGATTTATCTGGAGCCGTCGCTGTTTAATGCCGGATTCCGCCCGGCCATCAACGTGGGCATTTCAGTGTCCCGTGTGGGCGGTGCCGCGCAGGTGAAGTCCATGAAGAAGGTGGCCGGAACCCTGAAGATAGATCAGGCCCAGTTCTCGGAGCTCGAGTCATTTACCAAGTTCTCCTCTGATATGGACAAGGTGACTGCGATGACTCTTGACAAAGGGCGCAAAAACGAGCGTCTTCTTGTTCAGCCGCAGTACAGCCCCATGAGCGTCGGGGAGCAGGTGGCGATACTCTATTGCGGCACCAACGCGCTCATGGCTGACATACCTGTAGGCAGCGTCGAGGAATTCCAGACCCGCTTCCTTGATGTCATGCACTCCTCTCATCAAGATATCCTTGACGCACTCGGAGAGGGCCGCATGCCGGAAGACCTGGATTCCGTTATCCGCAGGGAGGCCCATGAGGTCTGCCAGTTCCTTACAAAGTAGCAGTATATGGCATCATTGCGCGAAGTCAAAGACAGGATCGGTTCGGTCAGGAGCACCTTGCAGGTGACTTCTGCCATGAAACTTGTCTCCTCGGCCAAGCTGCGCAAGGCGCAGAAGGTCATAGAAGGCATGAGGCCCTATGCGGATGCCCTTTCAGACATCCTTGCCGCTGTCGGGCCGCTTGAGCAGAAGGCTGTCTCCGGCGATGCCCCGGTGGCGGTGGTAGTGATATCTTCCAATACCTCTCTTTGTGGGGCGTTCAATGCCAACGCTATCCGCACGGCTTTGGAACTCAAGGAAAAATACGGAACTCCAGTTTATTTCCCGGTGGGCAAGAAGTGCGCTGAGGCAGTCCGCAGAGCCGGTTTCGTGCCTGAAGCGGACTACAGCGACCTGATAGCCCATACCAGTTACGAAAAGGCTTCTGCCTTTGCCCGTGCGTTGATTGAGCGCTACGAGAAGGGGGAGTTCTCAAAGATACTCCTTGTCTACAACCGCTTCATATCCACTTCTGTGCAGAGGCCTGTCGTGGAGACGTACATGCCGTTCTCACTTCAGTTGTCTCCGGATGCCGGTGCAGGCGTGCAGGAAGATTACATATTCGAGCCTGACGCGCACACGATAGCCGCCGGCCTTCTGCCGCAGATGATTTGTCTTAAATTCTACGCGGCGCTGCTCGATTCGGCGGCTGCGGAGCAGGCTGCACGTACTGTAGCCATGCAGACGGCCACGGACAACGGTGAGCACCTGCTTGCGGATCTGACTCTCGAATACAACAAGGGCCGCCAACAGAAGATCACTTCAGAAATTCTCGATCTCGTCGGCGGCGCCAGTCAGGAGTAGTGTAGACTAGAAGCTATATCCCAGTCCGAAGGTCATGGTGCCGCCGAGAGTCTCGGAGGCGAAGAGGTAGGCGGCGTTGAGTTCTACGCCGGCGAACTTGAGACCGAGTCCCGCAGAAGCGAAAGACGGCAGGGCCTTGTCGGAGGAGCCGTAGTGGTATCCGGCACGCAGGAAGGCAATGTCTGCAAGACCATACTCCGCTCCGAGCGATGCTGCAAACGCCCCGTCGAAGAGATAGTCAGCCTCTGCGCTGACCGTGAGTCCCTGCCGGCTGAAAGCTGCGCCTGCCTTGGCGAGCATCGGAAGGGAATAACTTGACTTGCCGTAACTTATCTTGGTGCCAAGATTGCATACAGCTGCACTGGCGCTGAGCGGGCCATGTGCATAGCTCACTGACACATCCGCTCCGAATGCCGTTCCTGAAAGATCTGGCCCGATCGATGAAGAAATGAACCTGCCTGCCACTCCGACGGAGAGCCCTTCAAGGACTCTATATGACAGGGCGAGGTTGCCGACAATGTCTTTTGGAGTGAATGTATCGATGGTCGCGCCATTCAGATTGGTGACCGCCATCTCCTTGCTTGAATAGAGCCTGCCTTCCAGACCGAGAGCGAGCCTCTCGCTGATCTTGAAGAACGCACCGGCGTCTGCCACGCTGCTTCCTACGCTTTGAGGCGCCCAGAGATTATAGGATGCCCCCACCGCGAAGCTCTTGTCGTAAAGTGACATGGCGGATGCATTGTCCGCAGCTGCGAATCCGCCCGCCTGGCGGGCCAGCGTGCTCCCCGCCAGAGCAAGAGATTCCGGGCCATAAGGCACCAGCAGGGAAGAGAGGGCCTGCGCGGACAGTGATGAGGCGGCTGCGACTAAGGCCATCAAAGTCAATATTGTCTTTTTCATTTTACTGCTTAGCTATCGGATAAACTTCATCAATCCCGTTTCCCTTGACACGGACATAGTAAGTGCCTCCAGGGAGAGAACTCATGTCGAATTTGAGCGGGGCGAACGGATCCATCTTCACACCCTCGGATTTCAGCACTGTCGCGCCGGACTGGCTGGTGATCAGCACGTCCGCATCTGTCTTGCTGCCCATCCTTACGAACAGGTTGTCCTTCACCGGGTTAGGGTAAAGATCTACCGGGCGTGAGCCGTCACGTACGAGGACGGAGAAAGTTTGTGAAACACTTTCTCCGCGAGCGTCCGATCCCTTTACGGTCAGGGTGACTGAGCCGTAGGAGGCGGCTGTCAGGTTGAGGTCATTGCCCGTGAGCGAGTATTTTACCGTGGAGTTGGAAGAAGGAACTTTGACTTCATATATCAGATCCTCTCCGTCAGCATCACTGAAATGGGAGGCCAGATCAACACGCGAAGTCTCTCCGAGTTTGCCGAAGACTATGTTCTCAATCGCCGAAGAGGTCACAGGAGGGTTGTTCTTCTGTATCGTATATGTGAACGGGGTCTCCACGGTCAGCTGGCCGTCGGTGACATAGAGCGAGCCGTTGTATGTCTTGCCGTCGTTAGCCTTCAGCGCGTCTACTTCGATGACGAGCAGGCCTCCGGTAAATCCGGCCACAGCACCCTCAAGACCATCGGAGAGGGAGCATGAGAGTTCATTCCCCTCCGGGTCAGATGCTTCGAAACGCAGGTATCCTGTTTCGAAACTTTTGAGAGTCAAGGAGGTCCCGTCAAGCGGGGTCACGACAGGCGGCAGGTTGGCAGCTGTTTTCAGGACAACTTCCGGCCCACCTGGGGTGGATGCCCCCAAAGCGCTGAGCGAAGCGATGTTGAAATGATACTCGGTGTCAAATTCCAGTCCGCTTACAGTGCAGGTCATCTTGCTGCCGGATGCTGCCCCTGCCCGTGCCACGGAAGTCTCGTTTTTGCCGTATGAGATGGAAAAGCTCTGAGGCAGGGTCGCTTTCTCTCCCGGGACTGTCCAGCTGAGGCTTACGGTGTTGCCGTTGACTTCTCCGCTGAAGTCCGTCACTGCCGCCGGAGCGTTGGCGGAGACGCTCACTGCCGCTCCCGCGTCCACAAGACCCGCGCCAAGCTGTCCGATGAAGCCTTGGTTGTACTCATACAGTTTCGCGTTCGCAGTGCCGGTGAGGATGTCGATCAGGTTCTGTCTTGTGAAGCCCTGACCTCCGAATTGTGACACCACAAGTGCTGCGACACCGGTTACGTGCGGACAGGCCATGGATGTGCCCTGCATGGAGCCGTAAGAGTTGTTTGGGAGGGTTGAAAGGACCTCGAAACCCTTGTTGGCGTCGCCTCCCGGGGCTGTGATGTCTACCCATGAGCCGTAGTTGGAATAATAGGCCCTCTTGAAATCGGCGCCGATTGAAGCCACAGCCATCACGTTGTCGTCCATTGCGGGGTAGGCTTGCGTGCTGCGGTTCTCGTTGCCGGCTGCGAATATGCATAGCCCTCCGGCCATAGGGCCGGTCTGGGTCTTGGTGTCAGGGTCGATGCCGGCGCATTCGTTGAAGTAATTGATGCCGGTCGTTACGGATTGCGGGGTGGAGTTGCCCTCAATAGACCAGCTGCAGTTGATGAGTACTGCTCCGTTGTCGGCTGCATAGACGAAAGCGCTGCCGATGTAGGCCGATCCGTCTGAAGTCTGGGTGCTCATGAGGCGTACTCCGCTCTCGGGAGAACCGTCGCCGCCCGCGATGCCGCTGACCCCGACCCCGTTGTTGTTGACGGCTGCTACTGTGCCGCCCACGTGCGTGCCGTGGTCTCCCGGCGTTATGGTGCCTTTCATCCCGTAGCCGCTGGAGGAAACCAGGAAGTTGTAGCCGTATATGTCGTCCACGTAGCCGTTGCCGTCATCATCTACGCCAGGCTGTCCGTTGAGTTCTGCCTCGTTGACCCACATGTTCTGGGCCATGTCGGGATGATCCCACTGGAGTCCTCCGTCACAGATGGCCACGATGACATCCGGGCGTCCGGTGGTCACTTCCCATGCCGGGACTACATTGATGTCGCTCCCGGCCACTGTCCCCGCCTGCGTGCCGGGGTTGTAGTAGTGCCACTGCTTGGAAGCCTCTGGATCGTTGAACGGGAAGACCGAGGCCCGGGTCACTGGCTGTACGTACTCGACGATGTCCACCCCATCGACTGCGGCGATGTCGTTTGCCGCCCTGGTAAGCGGCTTGCTCTCATCGAAGAAGATGTCATACCAGAGGTGCAGGCCGTATTCCCTGTGGCGCGCCTCGAAACGTCCTGCCTCGGGGAAAGTCCTCTCCATTCGGTATTCTCCGAGCGCGGAGAGATCCACGTCTGCGGTGGCCCCGGATTTGGTCATGGATGGTTCAGATGTGAATTTGACGCGGATGTGGCCTTGTGCGGCCCCGGCAGGGGCGACGTTCTCGTAGACACCCGAGCCTGCATCACCCCGCAGGTCAAGCCTCTCCTGCGAGCACGATGCGAGCAGAAGTGCGGCACCGGCCGCAAGTGGAAGAAATGATGTATTCAGATTCATGTTGTAAACGAATAAAAACCTTCCGCAGTCCCTTGAAGGGAGAATTGCGGAAGGTCTGGTTTTATCGGTGGAGCGTTACTTTGAGAAAGTCACACCGCCGTCGTAGTAGTTGAACCCGTCGGATTCGCCCGTCTCTCTGCTGACGGTGATCGTCTGGAATCCGTTGACCAGCGTCAAGTTCGCGCAGTCAGCATCGAGCTTGAGCACCATGTCTGCATAATACTCTGCATCATCGAAAATTGGAGCATCCACGCCTCTTACGTAATAATAATCCGTAGAGGTGGCGAGGCTGATGTAGGAGCCGTCCTTTATGGTCAGCGTGCGTGCCTCGGAGTCGATGACAGCTTCCACTGAATTAAGTTTCGAACTGGTGTCCTTTCCGTACCCCTTTGAGTAATAGTATGGCTCGATACCCCAGATCCTGCATTTGTGCTCAGGATCAGTCTCATCGGCGACTATGGTCCAGGTGACTGCAATCTTGGATTCTGTGCCGTAAGAGTAGATGCCCGCGCAGGTATACTTTCCTGGAATCTTGATGTAGAACGGAACGTCCGGCACTTTGACTTCGACAACATCCGAGTAGACCGTGCCTGCCTCAAATGCGACAACACCTCTGATGTAGTTGGTCTTGCCGGCAGACACCTGGGCTTTGACAGTGACTGTCCCGTCGGCAACCTCGGTGAGCTTTGCGAACTTCGCATCGGCGAATGTGGGGTCGGTGTCGGAAAGCACTCCGAACGAGAGATCCTTGAGCTCATTGGAAAGGCCGGAGAATGTGACATCCACTGTGGCTGTGCCTGCCATCGGGTCGCTTTCCACCTTGTCGGAAATCGTCACCGTAGGCATCGGGCCGTCATATTTGGCGAATCCGGCCTCCACCTCGCTCTTGCTTGGTGCATCCTTGGTGCAGGAAGCGAGGGCAATCGCCGCTGCAAGCGGCAAAAGTTTAAATATCTTTTTCATCTTAACTTCAAATTAAAAAGTCTCTTTGGTTCCGGTGATCCACTCGTTCTGCTCCTCTTCGGTGATGCTGTTGTTGTTCTGCATCTCCTGACGTGGAATCTGGAAGTTCCAGCTCTTGCCGTGTGCAGGGAAGTTGTACTGCGCTTCAGCGGAGTGGTTGGAACCGTCGTATTTCCTTACAACCGGGAGGCCGTTGCGGCGCAGGTCGAAGTACTCGAATCCCTCTCCCCAGAGCTCTATTCGGCGCTGCAGAAGCACATCGTCCACTGTGACAGTGCCCTTGCCCCATGAAGGGTCGCGCATGGCCATGAGCTTGCCGAGGGTAGTGGCAGCCTGCCCGTCGGACAGACGGGCGTGGGCCTCGGCCTCGATGAGGATCATCTCAGCGTTGCGCATGAAAATGTAGTCCTGAAGCCAACCTGCCATATAGCCGAATTTCCTTGCTGCATAAGGCAGCTTGGCGCCGGTGGTGGCTGCTGCGGCATCTCCGTCGGGGCCGTTGAAGAGAGTCTTGCGGTAGTCGGTGTTCTCCATGGAGTTGTACAGACGGCTGTCGATGCAGTGTACTGACTGTCCTACTCCGCCGTAGCCCTGGCTGTCGTTGCTCATGTGGGAGAAGAATGAAGCGTAGCTTGTCATGGTCTCGGCGTTGTGGTCGAAGCCCCAGAGCACTTCATTGTCATTGATATCCATGAACCCGGAGTTGACGCGGGCGTTGTCCATAAGGTCGAAGCCCTTCTGTGCGGCCTGAGCTGCGGTGATGGCCTTGTCCCACTGCTGGGTGAGCAGGTAGTAGCGTGCGGCTATACCCTGGGCCACCTGAGTGTTGACCTCGTTCTTGGAGGCTCTCTCGTACCCTTCCAGAAGCGGGAGTGCGAGTGCGAGGTTGCGCTCCACCTCGACTTTGATGTCAGCAAGGGTGTTGCGGCCGGCCTTTGCGGTCGCCTCTTCGGTGGAGACTCCGTCACGGGTCGCATAGACGAGCGGCACGCCAGGAGCGGAATCGCGGAAAGTCATCGAAGGAGTGGTGCCCTCCACCGTGTCCTGGTACAGCTGCATAAGGTAAGTGTAGCTGAATGCGCGAAGCGCGTATGCCTGCCCGAGGTAGCCGCGGAGAGTGGCGTTGACAGGGTCGTCGGTGCCGAAGAAGTCGATCACCTCGTTGCACTTCTTGATCAGGGTGTAGAAGAAGTTCCAGAAGATGTACGTGCGGTTGTAGTTGTATGCGCCGTAGTCGTGGTTGATGTCGTAGGTTCCCCAGTTCCAGGTGCCGTTGATGGCTATGTCCTGTCCCATCATGTCAGTGTTGTATCCGACACAGAGGAAACCGAAGTCATCGTGTGCGGCGCTGCTCGCTCCGCTGGTCCTGTACTGGACCATCCATGAGTAGAAGCCGTTGACATAGGACAAGAGGAACGAAGGGTCCTGCTCGACCATGGTGGCCGCTTCGCTTCCGGAGAGCCTGCTGGAGTCCTCAACTTCAAACGATTTCTCGCAGGAGCTGAATACGAGGGCTGCTGAAGCCAGGATTGCTATGTATTTTTTCATTGTCTTTATCTCCTATTGTTTAGAATGTAAGCGTTACGCCTCCGGAAACCGTGCGGAGTGCGGAATAGGTGAACTTGTTGCTACCGGAGAATGACTTGCGGACGTCCATACCCTTCCTCCCGGATATGTAGAACACGTTGTCTGCGGTGAGGTATAACCTCACTCCGGCGATGGAAAGCCTGTTGGTCAAGCTCTTAGGCAGGGTGTATCCTACAGTGACGTTCCTCAGGCTGAGGTAAGAGGACTTGATGAGCCACCTTGTGGAGGTCTGGTTTGCCTCCTGTTCGTTGAACTGGAGCTTAGGGATGTCGCTGCTTGTGTTCTGCGGAGTCCAGCGGTTGAACATGTCCTTGTGCCAGTTGGTGCCGGCTGAACCTGAAGACATGAGCTGCTGGTATACAGAGTCGAGAGTGTAGCCTCCGATCTGATATGCGAAGTTGGCGCTGAAGTCGAAGCCCTTCCATGTAAGGACGGTACCGAAACCTCCGTAGAGGTCAGGAATAGGGTTCTTGCCGGTCTTCACGTAAGATGCTTCGGAGGCGCTGCCCACTATGCTCTGATTGCCCTCGTCGTCGTACTTGTAATACTGGGCCGCACCTGTCTCAGGGTTGACGCCCGCCCATTCGTAGAGATAGTAGTTGTACAGGGAAGAACCTACCTCACGCCAGTAGTTGCCGACCTGCTTGCCTTCTGCAGGGTAGTCGGACGGGAGGCGTGTGAGTTTGTTCTTGTAGTGGGTGCCGTTGATGTTGATGCTCCAGTTGAAGTCTGATGTCTTGACAAGGTCAGCGCTGACTTCGAACTCGAAACCGGTGTTCATCATGTCCATGTCGTTGACCAGCTGTGAGCTCGGCTTTCCCTGTGAGAGGGCCAGAGGACGGTAATAAATCATGTCCTTGGTCTCCTTGACGAAGTACTCGAAGTTGACGCCGAGCCTGCCGAAGAGCCTGGTCTCGAAACCGGTGTTGAAGTTGTTGGATTTCTCCCAGGTCACCTCAGGGGCTGCGCGGAAAGTCTGTGTGAGGGAAGCCTTGCCGTCGACACGGTCGATGCGGTAGAGGTTCTCGTAGACACGGTTGACACCGATGTTGTCGTTGCCCTGGGTACCGTAGCTGGCCTTGAGCTTGAGGTTGTCGAGCCATGCGACTTCCTGGAGGAAGGACTCGGCCTTGGCGTTCCATGATGCGCCGACGGCCCAGAAGTTGCCCCATCTCTTGTCCGGTGCGAAGCGGGATGACCCGTCCATACGGTAGGAGGCTGAGAGGTAGTACTTGTTGGCGTAGTTGTACTCGGCCCTTGAGAAGACGCCCTCAAGGAAGTAGCTGCTGCGGTATGAGGTGAGGTCCTGATAGTTGGTGGCGTTGGCGAAGTCGGTCACCGTCTTGTTGACGAATCCGGTCATCTGCCCGTAGAGCGTGTAGGAGTTGTCGGCCTTGGTCTCGTGTCCGAGGAGGACGTTGAGGCTGTGGTCGCCGAATGTCGGTGTCCAGGTGAGAAGCTGGTTGGCGTTGAGGGCCATGTAGCGGTCAGCCTCCTGCTCGCCGCGGCCTCCCACGTTGGCGGCATCTCCTCCGTTAGGAGTCGCGTAGATGTCGTATACGGTATTGAACACGTCATAGGCGACATTCGCTGAGAACACGAGGTCCTTGAGGAGATTGATATTGACATATCCTCTTGAGGAGATGTTGTCCCTGGTGGTCTTGGCGATGGATGACATCAGCTGGCCGTAGGCGTTGCTGGTCGGGGCGTATGCACGTCCTGTCTCGCCCCAGTCGTATTTCACGTTTCCGAGCTCGTCGTACTGACGGTTGCCGTTGGCATCGTAGAGATAGATAGGATAGATCGGCGCGATCATCTGGGAGAACATGAACAGGTTGGAGTAGTTGCTGCCCTCAGTGTCGTTGTACTGGCGCTGCACGGTGTTGGAGTAGGCGAGGTTGATGCCGGCCTTGATGAATTTGTTGACAGTATGGTCAACCTTGGCGCGCACCGCGATACGGTTGAAGCCTGAGTTCGGCACATATCCCTCGTCGTTGAGGTAGGATACTGACATGTAGCCCTGGGTGGCGTCGGAGCCGCCGGCGGCGGAGATGTTGTATTCCTGGCGGATGCCGCTGCGGAACACGTCCTTGCTCCAGTCGTCGCTCCACTTGCGGTAGCTGGCGTTGGCGTTGAGCTTGCCGGTGCCCGGATCTACGATCTGGTCGTCTGCAATACCTTCATAGATATTGTATGGTCCGAGGAGTTTGAGCAGGTTGGCTGATGCGTAGATGCCGGCCTGTGCGAGATCCTTTGATCCCAAGACGTTATTCCTTGCGGCCTCCCAGGCCATCTCGTAGTATTCGCCCGGGTCTGTGATGACGTCATAGGCAGGGACGGCCCTTGAGTTCACGCCGACCTTGGCGTCGAAGTTGATGGTCACCTTGCCGGCTGTTCCCCTCTTGGTGGTCACCATGATCACACCGTTGGATCCGCGGGCTCCGTACATGGAGTTGGCTGCGGCGTCCTTGAGGACGGTGATGGACTCGATGTCCTGGGTCGGGATTGAGTTGAGGCTTCCCTCATAAGGGGTTCCGTCCACCACGATGAGAGGTGAGGTGGAGGCGCTCACAGAGCCGAATCCACGGATCTGGATGCTTGCGCCGGATCCCGGGGTGCCTGATGAGCTTGCGGTCTGAAGACCTGCCACCGCGCCTTCAAGAGACTTGGAGACGTTGCTGGCCTGCATCTTGGTGAGCTTGTCGCCGCTGAGCTGGGTGGCCGAGCCGACGAACGATGATTTCTTCTGTACACCGTAGGCTACCACGATGGTCTCGTCGAGGAACTCCGTGTCAGGAGTGAGGGCGACGTCGATCCTGGTCTTTGAACCCACGGCCACCTCCTGCTCCTCGTATCCGATGGCGGAGAAGACGAGAACTCCCGAGGCGGGAACTGAAACGGAATAGGCACCCTTGTCGTCAGAAGAGGTGCCGCTGGTCGTTCCCTTCACCAATACCGATGCGTAAGGGACGGCCTCGCCAGTCGAAGCGTCCTTGACAGTACCTTCAACCCTTACATTCTGGGCCCCGAGGGTGACTGCCATGAGCGCCGACAGGGCGCTTAAAAACAGTTTCGCTTTTTTCATAAGCAAATACTTTAATTAAACAAACGTTATACTAACCACTAAAATTCTCTTGTCTGCGGCTTCCCCGCGGCCCCGGCTACATTAAAGGGGCGTTTTTTGCGGCACTCCCCCAGCACAGCTTTAAAACCACCGATATGAAAGTATTTGCCTACATCCGGGTCTCGACGCAGCTCCAGACCCACGAAAGCCAGAAATATGAAATCACCCGCTGGTGCGCATCGCGGGGGATGAAGATTGACAATTGGGTGACCGAATCCGTGTCCGGGACCGTGGCATGGGAAAAACGCAGCCTCGGCCGGGCTATCCGGAAAATGGAGAACGGGGACACGATAGTATGCACGGAACTCTCCCGGCTCGGGCGCAACCTGCTGATGATCATGTCAATCCTCAACACCTGCTCCCAGAAAGGCATCGTGATACGCTCAATAAAAGACAACTTCGAACTCTCCGACAGCCTCAACTCCAAGATTATAGCCTTCGCCTTCGGGCTGGCCGCCGAGATAGAGAGGAACCTTATATCACAACGCACAAAAGAAGCCCTCGCCGCCAAAAAAGCCTCAGGCATAAAACTCGGCAGACCCGAAGGCCGTAGCCGCAAGGTCTCCAAGGTACTCTCCGAGCTGGAGAAAATACGTGGTATGCTGGATGGAGGAATGTCCAGAGCCGCCGTGGCTCGGCTCTACGGGATTCACCGCAACACCCTCTCCCGCTGCCTATCCGGAGCCGATGCCGAAAGCCAAGGAGAAGCGGAGACGATTCCATAAACTTGTGGACCACAAATTTGTGGAAAATCACGCCAGAAACATCGGGGCGCTGATGGCTGTAACCCCACCCGAGAGAGATTTTGTCTGTGGATCGTTGGACAGGACAAATGCCCCCTTGAGTGGCTTGTCAAGGAAGTCTGACAGATTCTTCAGATGGCGTCCGTCGGTATCTGTAACATTGTTGCTCATCTTTATTTCAAATCCATAATAGCCGTCCGGCAACTCAACCAGCAGATCGACCTCCCGGCCATCTAAGGTGCGCAGATGATAAAAAGATGCAGGTGACAGAATGTTCTTGGCCTGTTTGTAAAGTTCTGATACTATGAGACTCTCAAATTCATGTCCGGTCATGCCTCCTCTTTTGTTCAGCACGGCTTGCTGCACTCCGAAATCCAGAAAATGTATTTTGGGCGCCTTTGAGAGCCTTTTCTCAAGATTTCGGCTCCAAGAGGGAAGGACGATGACCTGATAGCTGATTTCCAGATAGGAGATGAACTTCTGGGCTGTCTTTGAACTTAGCTTCAAATTGTTCGCCATGGAAGAGGCATTGATGATCTGCCCGGAGAACGCGGCCGCTTCCCGCTGAAGTTTGACGAAAGGCTCCAGATCCCTAAAAGAGGCAAGGTCGCGGATATCTCTTTCGAGATAGGTTCTCACATAATTGCCAAGCCACAGAAATCTGTCTTCCTCCGAGAGAGACTCGTCAACCAGAGCCGGGTATCCGCCGTATTTCTGCAGATGATCCCAAGCACCCGTCTTATCCGCATAGTTTGGCGCCAAAAGAAATGATGGCGGCAGAATTGGATTTGTATCACCGGAAAGAAACCTCTGCCATAAACTTGGAACGACGGTGTCATCCCATCCTTTAGTCCTAAGCTCCGGCAGAGTCAGGGGGTACATGTCGATGATACTGCATCTTCCGGCCAGACTCTCTCTGACTTTGTTAAGGAGAAGAAGTTGGCTTGAGCCGAGCAAGACGTACCTCACATCATCATATTGATCGTAGACAGACTTTATGCTCTCCACAAGAACTGGCTCTTTCTGCACTTCGTCAAGCGCAGCCTGCGGATATAGAGAATGCCACTGTTCAGCTGTCATAGAAGCGTAACTGCCTCGCAGGACGGGGTCTTCTATGGAAATATATTTGTATTCCCGCAGTTTTTCTTTTACAATAGATGTCTTGCCGACCTGACGGGCCCCTGTCAGAACCAATATGCGGCCTGCCTTGGTGCCTTTGAGGCGGTCAAGTTCAGCAACTATTTGTCTAGCTTTTGCCATAATCAGTTGCAAAGATAATCCGATTTAATGCAATTCCAAAAATTAGCGTAAATTTTGGAATGGTATTCCAAAAATTAGCGTAAATTTTGGAATACAGCCAAACTGGGAAGCAAAAACGCGCCAAACCGGGAAGTGAGAATGAAATCCAAACGTAGAATTGAAGAAAAGTCCAGTTCGAAAAACCGGAAATCAAGAGGGCGGATTGTGGTCACCGAAAGATTGCCCCCCGGCAGGACAATGATTCTTAAAAATATTTCAAATTTTCTTTTTGAGCGAATTTTTGGAAATCTGCCAAAAAATGCTTTCATTTAGGAAGAAATTCGGGCTATTTTATAAGAATTTGTAAGCAAAAACAGCCGAAATGATAACAATCAGTGTTGTCAACCGCCTATGAATCAGGCGTTAGCGGATTTGCTTATCTGAAATATTCTGATAATTTTGCATCGAATTTCGCTTTCCAAAACGCCCCTTTAATGTAGCCGGGGCCGCAGGGAAGCCGCAGACAAGAGAATTTTAGTGGTTAGTATAACGTTTGTTTAATTAAAGTATTTGCTTATGAAAAAAGCGAAACTGTTTTTCAGCGCGATTTTAGCGCTTCTGACAGTATCCCTTTCCGCCCAGAGCGTGAAAGTGTCCGGTACTGTCACAGATGCCTCCAACGGTGATCCGGTGATAGGCGCGGCGGTGCAGCTCAAGGGCAGCACCAGCAACTACACCCTCACCGACAGCTTCGGGGCATACAGCATTTCCGTGCCTTCAAACGCAACACTTACCGTCAGCTGCATGGGATATGTCCTGGCGGAGGTCAGCGTGAACGGAAGGCAGAACCTTGACATCGCCCTCAATCCGGACTCCCAGCTTCTGGACGAGACGATTGTCGTCGCCTACGGTACGGCGAAGCGTGAGGCCGTGACAGGATCAGTATCCGCCGTCAAGGGGCAGGGCCTCGCCGAGGCTCCAGTGTCATCAGTGGACAAGATGCTCTCAGGAAAACTCGCCGGTGTGCAGATTTCTGCCAACAGCGGTCAGCCGGGCGCAGCATCGCAGATCCGCGTGCGCGGTACCTCTTCAATCAACGCGAGCAACGCTCCGCTTTGGGTTGTGGACGGTATTCCTATCATTTCCGCAGGCACATCAGAGATGACCAACCAGTCCAACTCCATCGCCACCATCAACCCTAACGATATCGAGTCCATCACCGTCCTCAAGGATGCTGCCGCAGCAGCCGTCTACGGTTCACGTGCGGCCAACGGCGTCATCCTCGTCACCACCAAGAGCGGCAAGGAAGGACAGGCCCAGTTCGACGCCCGTGCGAAGTACGGTGTGTCATGGCTCCAGAGCGACAGCGGCTTCCGCATGATGACTCCGAGCGAGCTCCTCGCATACCAGAGGGATGCCATCTACAATGCAGGAATGGATCCTGACGACCCTACCGGCACCTACTACCGTCCTCTCTCCCTGCTTTCCAAGGAGCAGACCAACTGGATGGAGCACTTCACCCGTCCGGGTGTGCTTCAGGAGTACGAGATCAGCGCCCGTGGCGGTACCAACAAGGCAAAGTACTTCTCTTCAGTATCATACCACAAGAACGACGGTGTCTTCTACGGCATCGACTACTCCAAGTTCCAGGCCCGTATCAACGCTGACTACAAACTCCTCAGCAACCTCGAGACCGGTGTGCGTGTGAACGCGGCATACACCGAGCAGAACGATGTCCCGATGGAGAGCCTGTACTACGCGAACCCTGCATGGGCGGGTCTTACTCTCCTGCCTTGGACTCCGAAGTACGACGAGAACGGGGATTTCAACACCAACATCCCGTCCAACTCCAACCAGAACCCTCGTGCCACAGCGGCATACGATGACCAGTGGTCCAAGTCATACCGCTTCAACGGCACCGCTTTCCTCCGTTGGGAACTCACCAAGAACCTCGTAGCCGAGACCAAGAACTCCGCCGAGGTCGCATTCACCCAGGACAGAAGGTACTGGTCTCCGAAGTCTCATCCTAAGCAGGGCGGCACCGGAACCCTCCAGACCGTAAACAGCCAGTTCCAGAACCTCACGACCTCCAATACCCTCAACTATACCAACATATTCGAGGGCTACCACTCCGTGAGAGCGCTTCTCGGACAGGAGGCCAACAGGTACAATTACGAATACATCTTTACATACGCCCCTGGCGTTGACCCGCAGATTCCGTATGTCAACACAGCCAATCAGGCAAATACTGAGACTGAACAGGGATTCACCCGTGAGACACTCCTCTCATTCTTCGGAATCCTCGACTACAACTACGACAACAAGTACTTTGCCCAGCTTACAGCCCGTGAGGACGGAAGTTCTCTCTTCGGAGCGCAGAACAAGTGGGGCTTCTTCTGGTCCGCTTCAGCGTCATGGAATATGACCCGTGAGAAATGGATGCAGTACAATTGGCTCGACCTTCTCAAGATCCGTGCAAGCTACGGTGTCAACGGTAACAACGGTATCGACGCCTACAAGGCTTATGGCGTCTATGCATCTTCAACCTACAACGGAGTAGTCGGAATGCTTCCGTCCCAGCCTTCAAACCCTTATCTCTCATGGGAGAAGAACGGCACCTGGAACGTCGGTGTGGACTTCGGCTTCTTCAACAGGCTCAGAGGTAGTGTGGATGTCTACAGCCGTAAGACCACTGACATGCTCCTTGACAAGAGGGTGCCTCAGACTACCGGTTTCAGCACCAACTTCATGAACGCCGGTGCGATGAAAAACGACGGTATCGAGTTCCAGATTGACGGCGACATCGTCGCTACCAGCGATATGCTTTGGACAGCAGGACTCAATCTCGCATACAACCGCACCGAGATTCTTGACCTTGCAGGCGACGAGAAGATTGCAGCTGCGTCATATATGCATTATGTTGTCGGCAAGTCAAGGTATACTTATTATCTTACTGACTACTACGGAGTCAACCCGAGCAACGGTGAGGCCCTCTTCAGAACTGAGAAAGGCACTCTTACCAATGATGCTTCCAAGGCTCAGAAGATCTATGCAGGTTCACCGGAGCCGAAGCTCATCGGCGGATTCAACACCAGCTTCGCATGGAAAGGATTCTCCGCCAGCGCGTTCTTCGAGTTCAAGGCCGGAAACAAGGTCTTCCTTGTCAATGAGTGGAGCTACCTCAACTCTGACGGTTCCCAGATGACCATGAACCAGATGGCTTCATCCAACAACTATTGGAAGAAGCCTGGTGACACAGGGGTGCAGCCTAAGCCGGTTGCCGGACAGTCAGTCAGCAACGACGCTATCCTCAGCACCCGCTGGCTTGCAGACGGAAGTTACCTGCGCGTCAAGGACATCACCGTCTCCTACTCTCTTCAGGAGCGCGCTCTTAAGAAACTCAAGGTCAAGGGCCTCAAGTTCTATGTCAGCGGTCTCAACCTCTATTGCTTCAACGACATCAACTTCTGGGATCCTGAGCAGGGTATCACCGGACTTACTGCCGGTACATATCCTCTCACCAAGTCTGTCGTCGGAGGTATCGAGTTATCATTCTAAATCATGACGAATATGAACAAATATATAGCTATCGCATCCGCAGCGCTTGCGCTCTGCTGCGCTAACTCCTGCCAGGACTTCCTGACCGAAGAGCCGATCCTCAAGCAGAGCAACGAGCTTACGCTCTCCACTCTTGACGGTGTCAACAAGGCTGTGGCCGGGGCATATTCCCCGCTTGCATCTTCTACTTGGTACGGAGCCGACTTTATCATCTACAACGAGATGAAGACGGGCAACGGAAAGAAATATTTTAGTTCCGACTGGGACACAGGCCGTCTTACCAATGTATATAACATCAACTTTTCCGAGTCCAGCACCTATGGACTTTGGGGCTATGGCTACTATGTTATTTCTTCAGTCAACAATGCTATAGATGCTCTTGAGAATGTAGAGGGGGACGATCAGGCCAAGAATAACATCAAGGCAGAGGCGCTCTTCCTGCGCGCATTGGCTCACTTCGACCTCGTGCGCACCTATGCCCAGCCTTACAACTACACGGCTGATGCCTCACACGATGGCGTTCCTGTAGTTCTCCACACCGATGCGAATGCCAAACCTGCCCGTGAGAGCGTGGCCAAGGTTTATGCGCAGATCGTGGCTGACCTCCTTGAGGCCGAGTCCATCATCGACCCGTCCTATGTCAGGAGCGGTGTCTCCGATGCCAAGTCTGCCGTGTCAATCTACGCAATCCAGGCCTTCCTCAGCAGGGTATATCTCTACATGGGCAAGTGGCAGGAGGCCGCCAATTACGCGACCAAGGTCATCAACAGCAAGAAGTATACGATGTGGACTGTCGATGACTTGAAGAATGCAGCCTGCTACCGCGAGGATGTGCCTAAGGGAGGCGAGATCATCTTTGAGGTCTACGGTATCAAGTCCAACTCTTACGATGGTTATCATGACGGCATCATGCCTATGACCAGCCCTACCGGCTATGGTGATGCTGGCGCATCTGCCGACCTCTATGCTTCTTACGAGCCAGATGATGTCCGCGGCGCTCTCTTCCAGTCAAAGGATGATGTCGTATGGACGGGCAAATATGCCGGCAAGGGCCTTGGAACTCCTGATGTCAACAACACTATCGTCTTCAGACTTTCCGAGATGTATCTCAATCGTGCCGAAGCGTTGGTTGAAGGTGCTACAATTGATGGTGTGACAGCTGCGGATGATCTTAAAACTATCGCTGAGAACAGGGGCGCTGCAACACAGGTTGCTACAAGGACAGGCGTCTATGAAGAGCGCCGCTTGGAACTCGCATGGGAAGGACACCTCTGGTTCGACCTCGCAAGGACCAAGCGCGACATGACCCGCAGCGACTTTACGGGAGATCCTAAGGCCAAGGATATCCCGGCAGGAGATTACCGTTGGGCTATGCCTATCCCGCTGAGGGAGTATGATGTCAACCCTAACCTTACCCACAATCCTGGTTATACCAATTAATTAAGGAGGAATATATGATGAAAAATATACTGAAATATATAGCCGGAGCGGTGGCTGTGGCCGCCCTCGCAGGGTGTGACCTCAACCCGCTTCCGACTTTCGACGAGGCTGATTCCTTTGTGGCTTTCGACAAGTCTGCTGTGTCTGTTAACGAAGATGCCGGCACAGTCACGCTTCCGCTCACCATCGCTTCTATTGACCCGGTCAAGACGAACATCTCTTATGAGCTGGTGGACGGTACGGCCAAAGTTGGAGACAACTATGAACTCAGTGACGAGTCCGCTGTGCTTGTGTTCGACGGTGAGTCCCGCACCGGTTCCATAGTTGTCAATATCAAGAACCATGAGGGTGTTTTTACCGGAGACCTCTCATTTACCGTGAAACTTGTCTCCGCCACAGGGCTCAAGCTTGGTGCGAGCAGCGAATGCACCGTCACCATCAACGACCTTGATCACCCTCTTAGTGCCATCTTGGGCAGTTATAAGGCAACGGCAGAAGATAAGGGCAAGGGAGCCTGTGAGTGGACCTTGACATTGTCAAAGGACGAAGAGGATGTTTCCCTTGTATGGATAGATTACATCTGCCCTCTGGCAGCAAGCAGCCCGTCAATGAAATGGTCCGTTTATGGTATCGTCTCTGACGACATGAGCACCATTACAATTCCTTGTGGCCAGCAGCCGGGTGCTGAGTATGATACAGATGATCCGTTCACGTTCATAGAGTATAATTATGATAACGGTCATTATGTCAGCACATCCGGAAATGTCACCATGACATCTACCGCTCCTGGAGTATTTACCACCGAAGACGGTATGGGCTTCATGAGTACAGATTATGTTTTCCAGGGAGGTATGCTTCTGAGGGGAACAACCAAATGGGTAAAACAATAATAGATTGATGCAATGAAAAAGATATTTACACTCATATCAGCAGCGGCTCTCCTTGTGGCCTGCAATGACCTTTACGGTCCTACGGAGAGCGCTACGCCGGAGGTCAAATCCGACGGCATCGACATCGAGGTGAAACTTGTGGAGGACAATGCTGTGACCTTCACACTCACCCCGAAGAGCGAGGCGACCTACTACTCATACCTCGTTGACCAAAGTGATGTGGTAGAGGCACTCGACTCTGCTTCCCTCTTCTCCGTTTCCTACAAGAGCGTGGCCCAGGGCACTATCGACTGGCATCTCTCAAAGAGCAAGACCCTCACTGTTGAGGGGCTTGCTCCTAACACTCCGTATGTCATCTACGCAGTGGCCGGAAGTTCCACCGGGATCCCATCCAGCGTGGCCAGCGTTACATTCCAGACTTCAGACAAGGTGGCTCCGAGACCTGCGAGGTTCAGCGCTGACAGTTGCGTGATAAAGCTTGTCTTCTCCGAGAACATCAAGAAGGCGGACGGCGAAATCACAGCGAAGTACTATGCTCTCAATGATCCTGAGTTCATCAACGGTACTCCTGTCGGTACTGTGACCGGCACTGTGACCGAGATCAAGGACGCAACTGCAACCATAGAGTTCAAACTCCCTGCCGGTGCCTGGTACTCAGTTGATGTCGCTGAAGGTGCATTCGTGGACTATGCAGGCAACAAGTCTGTCGCCCTGGCATCTTCTGCCAAACTGAACTCTTCCACGTATGAAGTGGAGGGAAGTAACATTTATGCCCAGAACAAGCTCAAGGAGTTCAGTCTCGGAAAGTCGGACGTTACTACTATGACGGATTGGAACACTCCTCTCATGGTTGACTTCGGCTCAGAATACGGATACGGCTATACCTACTCCAAGAAGACAGGTTCAGCCACATATTCCGAAACGGGCAAAACTGTTATCTATGATCTTACCCCGAATTCAGACTTCGGTTATGTCAAGTCAGCAGGGAAAGTCGTAGTATATCTTCCAACGGAGCCTACAAGAGGAAGCGATGTAGCAGTCAAGATAGCTGCCGGTACCTTCGAGGACTACTACGGCAACACCAACGCCGAGTGGACTACCGAGTTTGCGTATGCTTATGACTACAAACTTGAGGATGTGCTCGGAACATATGCTGCACAGTACAGGTCAGTATTTGATGGAAACTACTATGGTGGCAGTGATGTCATCGTAGCCAGCGATGATGAGAAGAAGGGCAATGTCATGTTCACTTCTCTTTGCGGATTCCAGTTGACCAAGCCTGTATATGCCACATTCACTCCTGAAAGCGGCGAAATTTCAATCGACCCTGCTCAGGACTGCTTCGACTTCGAGGATGAGGGTGTCACCTACAATGTAAAGTTGGTCTGCGCCGTAATTCAGGGCTCAAGTTTCCTGTACAGTACAACTCTCCCTATCGTTCTTCAAATGCCTGAGGTTGGAAAACTTGTGAATTCGGATCGTTTCGGATTCCTCGGATATAAAGGCGGATCACCTGCGATGTGGTACGATGGAGTATATACTTATGCAGCATCTAAGACTACAGAGGGCGGCAGTGCAAAGGCCAGTGCCGTATCCGCTGCGAAAAAGGCTTTCGGCCTTGACGCAAAAGTCGTCAAATAAGACTGTTAAATAAGGCTCAACTGCTCCGGCCCGCGCCGGGGCAGTTTTGTCCGTTATAAAAGTCCATATCATGAAAACACTTAAAACTTTCATCGCAGCGGCATTGTTTGCGCTGTCCGCCGTGCTCTGTGCGGCGCAGGGATTCGAGCCCACCACCACCTGGCCCTATATCTACGAAGACTTCATGCCGGGCAAGCTGGTGATGAACACTGGCAAGGTTGTTGAGGGCAAGTATAATATCTGCATTGATGACAGCAGAGTCCATTTCATCGACGGGGACATGGTCAAGCAGGCTTCAGTCGTGGAGGTTGTCTCTGTCCAGATCGGCAACGATGTCTACATCAATGCGGCTGGTAAAATGATGAAGGTCCTCCAGAAATCGGACAAAGGCGTTGTCGCAGAAGACATCAGTATAGACTACGCGCGTCTCAACGAGACGGGCGGGGCCTATGGCTCCTCATCCAGTTCAACTGCCACGACGGCCCTCAGCTCTCTTGAGGGCATCGGTGGCACAAGGACCAACATGAACCACATGGAGCTCAAGAACTCCAAGGAAAACGGCAAGGTGCTTACCCTCAACAAGAAACTCTATCTCGTCTTTGGCGGAAGGTCGGTGCTTGCTACCAAACGTGAAGTTCAGGACATGCCCGGCATCGACAAGGCTAAACTCAAGACCTTCCTCAAGTCCAACAAGATCAAGTGGAAAGAACCGGTGTCTCTCATAGTGCTGGTGGACTATCTTGCAGACAATCAACAATAATTCAATATGAAGAGAAATCTTTTATCACTCGCGCTCGTATGCGCGGCTCTTGCTGCGGCTTTCTCCTGCTCCAGGGAGGCCGTGCCGTCTTCTGAAGAAGAGGCCGCCGGCGTTTCACCGCAGGAAGCTGCATACGAACAAGGCACACTCAACATCAATTTTGACGAGCAGACGGCGGCCCTCATAGAGAAGGATCTTGCCGCCGAGGGCATCGTCACCAAGGCATCCTCTCCGGAGGTAGCTGCTCTTTATGAACAGCTTGGCATTGAATCCATGGAGCGTCTTTTCCCGTATGCGGGAGAATTCGAACCGCGTACAAGGGCCGAGGGCCTGCATCGCTGGTACAAGGTCAACTACCGCAAGCCGGTCAGCGTCACCAAGGCCACGCAGGAAGTCGGGGCCATCCCGGGAGTTGTCATAGCAGAGCCCGTGCCGGTGGTGAAGATTTCGTACTTCAACGATCCGTACGCTAAATACCAGTGGCACTACCACAACGACGGCACCCTCACATCCAAGCACAAGTCAGGTGCCGACATCAACGTGCTTCCTGTCTGGCAGAAATATACTGTCGGCAGCGAGAAGGTGATAGTCAGCGTGGTTGACGGCGGCATCGACTTCAATCACGAGGATCTTGCTGATGCCTATGTCGGCGGACGCAACTTCGTCTCCGGAGGTCAGGTGAGTGCGCATGATCATGGCACCCATGTGGCCGGCACCATCGGTGCCATAAACAACAACGGCAAGGGCGTAGAGGGCATCGCCGGCGGTGATGCCGCCAAGGGCATCAAGGGCGTGCGCCTGCTGTCCTGCCAGATTTTCGAGACCGGAGCAGACGGCAATGACCGCGGGGGAGATACTGCCGCTGCCATCAAGTGGGGCGCTGACAACGGCGCCGTGATCTCCCAGAACAGCTGGGGTTACAATTACGACTACAACGGCGACGGCAAGGTGACCGGAAGCGAGCTTGAAGCCGCCAAGGCTGGCAAGATCAGCGCAGCCCAGAAGGAGGCTGTGGATTACTTCATCAAATATGCGGGCTGTGACAATGCCGGCAACCAGCTTCCGAACTCCCCGATGAAGGGTGGCGTGGTGATCTTCGCCGCCGGCAATGATGCCATCGAGTACGGCGCCCCGGCCAACTACGAGCCTGTCATAGCGGTGGGCTCTATCGGTCCTGACTACAACAGGGCTTATTACTCCAACTACGGGGACTGGGTGGACATCGCCGCTCCGGGTGGGGATGCCTACTACGGCAACGGGCAGGTCTACAGCACCCTTCCGGGCAGCAAGTACGGCTGGATGCAGGGTACTTCCATGGCATGTCCGCATGTGTCCGGCGTGGCTGCGCTCATAGTTTCGTATTATGGCGGCCAGGGCTTCACCAACGACATGCTCAAGGAGAGGCTCATCAACGGTGCCCGCAAGAATGCTCTTGCCTCCAGCACCAGGATAGGTCCGCTTGTGGATGCTCTCGGCTCCATCGTCTATGGCGGTTCGCAGGCCCCTGCTCCTGTGAGTGATCTCAAAGTCGAGGCAAGAGCCAATAATCTAAATTTCAGCTGGTCGCTGACTGCTGACAAAGACGGCAACAATGCCTACGGCTTCATTCTCCTTGCCACTAAGGACAAGAGTCTCCTTGAGGGGCTTGATTTCAACAACCTCCCTTCCGGGGTGGTGAGCTCCGTTGTCTACAGCGGTTCTGCTGCATCGGGAGCACAGCTCAGCGGCAGCATCGAGAATCTTGATTTCAACACTGAATACGCTGTGTCGATTTGCGCTTTCAGCTATGGACGCAACTTCTCCGGACTTGGGGAAGTCCAGACGGTGAGCACCCTGCCGAACAATCCTCCGGTCATCGAGACCAGTTACACAGGAGACTACAAGATCCGCTCTCACAATACCCTCACGGTTCCGTTCAATATCTATGATCCGGACGGGCATGCGTTTACTGTCAAGTATCAGGCTGCCACTTCATCTGCCGATACTTTTGAGAAAAACGCGGTAAGCGGGCAGTACGAGCTCAAGATAAGTGGCCCTCTGGCCGATGCGGGCGTATATACGGCCCATATCCTCGCAAGCGACAAGTGGGACAGCACTGATTATACTGTGACATTCGAGATTCTCGAGAACCATCCGCCTGTGGTGATCAAGCAGATTGATGACATGATCCTCGCTTCTCCGGGCGAGAAGTTCGCCATAGACATGTCTCAATATGTGGAAGATCCTGACGGGGAGACCCTTAAATACACGGTGAAGAACCAGAATGTCGCCGTGCTCCACATCAACCCTAAGAGCAATATCCTCAACGGAACAGCTCTGGACTATGGTATGACCAATGTTACCGTGATCGCCTCCGATGCCAAGAACAAGACGGCGGAGTTCAGTTTCCGCGTGGCTATTCCTGATCCGGAAAAGCCTGTCACGACCTATCCTAACCCGGTGGTTGACAAACTCAACATCGGTACTGGAGTCAAGGCTTCAACAGAAGTAGTCATCCGCTCTGAGACTGGAGGACTGATCTACGAGACGGTGACAGATGTAAGCATCCTCGACCCTCTCGTGGTGGACATGTCGGGCGAAGCACCGGGAAGATATGTGGTCTCTGTCAAGATCGGGGACAAGGAGTATAAGCAAAACATAGTCAAGAAGTGATGAAACATAAGAATATTATCGTTTTGGCAGCTGCCTGCCTGCTTTCAGCCGGGGCAGTGTCTGCTCAGACGGCGATGCCGTCGTTGAGAGTCGAACAAGATCCTGTATCCGCCGGAATGGGTTTCGCCGGCCTTGCCTCTACGAGCGGGACGGCATGGTCTGCCCTGCGCAATTCTTCTGTCATTCCTCTCTCGGAGAAGAAGTTGGATTTCGGCGCTTCATATCAGAGTTGGGCTCCGGACGGGGCTTCCGGTACCAATATGGGACTGGGTGCAGGCTTTAAACTTGGAGAGCGCTTCGGTCTTTCAGTGGCCGGCACAATGCAGAATGGCGAGGAGTACAGCCTCACTGACGAGACCGGCAACCCTGCCGGCACATTCAAGCCATCCCTGCTTTCTGCGGGGCTCGGCTTCGGTGTTAAAATCATTGACAATCTCTCTGCCGGTGTCAATGTCCGCTTCGCTTCGCAGAAACTCACCAGTGATGACTCATACAGTGCTTTCTGTGGTGATGTTTTCCTGAGTTATAGATTCTCCGACTTCAACATCACTGCCGGCGCTGCTTCGCTTGGAAGTAAAGTCAAGGGCGCCGATGGCAACAGTTGGTCTCTCCCGGCTTCCGCACGCTTAGGAGTCGACTGGACGAGGTCGCTGTCTGAGGCTCACACTCTCAAAGTGGATGCTGACCTGGACTATTTGTTTGTCGGCAGCGTGATGGCTGCTGCCGGCGTGCAGTATTCGTTCAAGGATATGGTTTTTGCCCGTGCGGGGTATCATTATGGGCCTGAGACTGCCGTGCTGCCGTCTTTCGCTTCTGCCGGCCTCGGAGTGAAGTTCTTCGGCGTTGAGCTCAACGCCTCCTACCTCTTCGCTTCCGAAGCTCTCGGCGGCACCATGACCTTCGGACTGGGCTACAGCTTCTGATAGCCGTGTGGCATCCCCTCGGCTTTTTGTCCGGTCAGATACCCCTCTGGCCGGACATTTTTGTCAAAAACCTACCTGCGCGGGCGAGTAGGGAAGTGGGCTCGCTACTCCAGCGTCTCGCGCTTGAGGCTCTCGATGTACCGGTCGATGCGGCGCAGTTCGCGCGGAATGGCGATGTGCTGCGGGCAGGCGCCCACACATTTGCCGCAGGCGATGCAGTGGTCTGCCTGACGGACCGCCGGGATGGCCTTGTTGTAAGCGAGAAGGTAATTCCGCCGGGCCTTGGCGTAGCCTTTCTGCTCCTTGCCGGTCACGTAGGTGCCGGCGTTGACGCTGTCGTTGTAGAAGCGGAAGATGGCAGGGATGTTGATGCCGTAAGGGCACGGCATGCAGTACTGGCAGCCGGTGCAGCGCACGAGCGGGTAGTTCTCAAGCCTGTCGGCGACCTCTTCCAAAAGGGCTTTCTCCTCGTCGGTCACCGGCTTGAAGTTGAGGAACGTCTTTAGGTTGTCCTGAAGATGCTCCATGTAGGTCATGCCGCTCAGCACCACCTGTACTCGAGGATAGCTGCCGACGAAGCGGAACGCCCACGAGGCGAGCGAGTCCTCCGGGGCCTTGGCCTTCAAAAGATCAGCTGTTCCGGCCGGCATGTCGGCCAGACGCCCTCCTCGCAGCGGCTCCATGATCACGATCGGAATCTGCCTTCGGTCGAGTTCCCCGTATAGGTATTCCGCATCGGTGTTGCGTCCGCCGGCATGGGTCCAGTCCACGTAGTTCATCTGTATCTGGACGAAGTCCCAGTGGTATTTTCCGCTGTCGTGCAGGGCCATCATCTCGTCAAATCCGCTCTTGGCACCGTGGAAGGAGAAGCCCAGATGGCGGATATGTCCTGCGGCCTTTTCCTTCAGCAGGAATTCCATGATCCCTGTGTCGCCAAAGCGTTTTGAGAAATCCTCTCCGCCGCTAAGAGAATGCAGCAGGTAGTAGTCCACATGGTCCGTCTTGAAGATTTCCAGGGACTTGCGGTACATCTTGACGGAGTTGTCATAAGATGCGTCCGAGAAGTTGGACAGTTTGGTGGCGAGAAGCCAGCTCTCGCGCGGATGCCGGTTGAGGGCTTCGGCAGTGGCCCGCTCGCTGTCGCCTTCGAGGTAGACAGGAGATGTGTCGAAATAGTTGACTCCGTGCTCGAGGGCGAAATCCACAAGGCGGTTGACTTCCTGCTGGTCGATGTGTCTCTTTCCGTCATCCCCGTCGACCATAGGCCACCTCATGCAGCCATACCCGAGCAGCCCCACACCAGGGTAGTGCTGCGGCATAGTGCCGTCAAGCCCTTTGTCGGAAACGCCGGTCTTCTCCTCTGTGAGCGTCTTCGGGGCGCATGCCGCAAGCCCTGCGGCGGCAGCGCCAAGCCCTGCGGTCTTGAGAAATTCTCTTCTGTCCATATCAGTCTTTTTTTGTGTGAACGGAAATTCCATCTACAGTAATGGCGCTTATCGGCCTTGCCGGGCACAGGTATTCGCAGGCTCCGCAGCCGATGCACTGCTCTTCCGCGACTACCGGGATGCTTCTGCGGTACCCGTCGGCCTTTATCATTCTGACGGCTCCGGCCGGGCAGTGGCGCGCGCAGTTGCCGCAGCCTGCCTCGTCCTTGGCCGCGAGGCACAGACTCAGGTTTACTTTGGCCGTGCCGATCTTGTGCGAGAGTTTTTCATCTTTTTCGAGAGGGAGGATTGCTCCCGCAGGACAGAGTTGGCTGCAGGTGGTGCACTCCGGACGGCACCAGCCCTTTTCATAGCCCATCTGCGGCTGGAGGAAGTGCTCTAAGTCAGTGGAGGCGCGGAGCACCCCGTTCGGGCAATTGCTCACGCAGAGCTGGCAGGCCGTGCAGCGGTCGTAGAAATCCTTGACGCTCCTGGCTCCGAACGGCACCAGCCTTTCGGCCCGCTCCGGGGAGGTCTTGTCAATCACCTCGGCGAGTCCGCCGTCGAGCCGCTTGTTCTGTGCCCCGAGGGCGAGGCTTCCGCCGACGAGGGCCGTGGTGGTCATGAATGCGCGACGTCCCTTATCGACACTCTCCGTCTTGGCCTCAGCCTTGCCCGGCAGCGAGAAACGGAACTTTATGCCGCTCTTCGGACAGCTGTCCAGACAGTCGAAGCAGTCCACGCAGCGGCTGTGGTCTATCGTGTGGGTGTCTATATCTATGCATGAGGATTTGCAGCCCCTCTCGCATTTGTGGCAGGAGACGCACTGGCTCTTGTCAATGCTGACTTTGAAGAGAGAGAAGCGTGAGACAAGCCCGAGCACCGAGCCCACAGGGCAGATTGTGTTGCACCATCCGCGTCCCCAGAGCCAGGCGCAGACCACTATCACCGCCAGAGTCGCAAATGCTGTGATCAGCAGTGCCGGTGCGATGCTATCCCCACTGGCGAGACCGATGACGCTCCGCACAGCGCGTCCATAAGCGCTGTACGGTGCCAGGGCAGTCAGCAGCAACTGACTGAAAGTCAAAGCACTTACGACAACGATAACCAACACGCCATAGCGGACGATGCGAGGCTCCTTGACGAAATGCCTCTTGGGCTTGCGTCCTTTCGGGGAGAGAGTCTTGCGCAACCAGATGACTATATCCTGAAACACCCCCATCGGACAGACGACGGAGCAGTAGATACGGCCGAAGACGAGGGTCAGCAGCAAGATGAATGCTATGGCTTCGAAGTTCAGGGCCATACAGGACGGTAGAAACTGGAGCTTGGCCATCCATCCCCACCATTGGTTGCCGATGCCGGCAAAAAGCAGCGTAATCCCCACAAAGAACAGGGCAGCTGCCGCGATTCTGATCTTTCTTAACATATATGGTATTTGTCCGGGTTTCTGAATCCGAGCAGGAAGTCTTTGATTTCCATTCTCTTCTTGCCTGAGATCTGTATCTCCTTGAGTGATATGGCACCATCTGACGCGGCTATGGCAAGATAAGTTTTGCCATCAGAGAGGACAGTGCCGGGAGCCGCATGCAGATTGACTTTCTCGGCGCGGTATATCTTGAGCGTGAGCGGCTCTTTGCCCTCCTCGGCGATTTCTGTGAAGGCTGCCGGATACGGGCTCAAGCCACGTATGAGATTATAGATATGTTCGCTGCTGTCGTTCCAGTCTATGCGGCAGGTCTCCCGGGTGAGTTTCGGCGCCGGCTTGAGTACTTCAGACCCCTGGATGAACGAGCGCTGCACACGCATCTCGATATTGTGTTCGATGAGCCCTTCGACAGTCTGGAGCACGAGATCGGAGCCGATCTCCATCAGTTTGTCGTGTATATCTCCCGCCGTGTCCACAGGGCTGATCCTGCATTCATGACGCATGAGTATGCCTCCTGTGTCGATGTCCTTGTCTATCATGAATGTGGTCACGCCTGTGAGCTTCTCTCCGTTGATGACGGCCCAGTTGATAGGAGCTGCACCGCGGTATTGTGGCAGCAGGGCGGCGTGGAGGTTGATGGTGCCGAGTTTAGGCATCGACCATACTGCCTCCGGCAGCATTCGGAATGCCACCACCACGATGAGATCCGGTTTCCAGGCTTTGAGTGCCGCGAGGAATTCAGGATCTTTGAGCTTCTCCGGCTGGAGCAGCGGAAGTCCATGTTCGACGGCATAACGTTTCACCGCGCTCTCGTTCACTTTGAGACCGCGTCCGCTCGGTTTGTCCGGGACGGTCACCACCCCGACCACCTTGTATTTGTTGCGTATGAGATTGTCCAGCGGAGCTACCGCAAATTCCGGTGTGCCCATGTATACTATGCGCACAGGGCGGAAGAAGCTGACAATCTTGCTTTTGAGCTTCCGCCTCCAAGTCTTGAATTGATCCAAATTGAAAAGTTCTGAGTCGTTTATGGCCTTCCATGTGAGGAAGATGCCTATCGGTGCGAGTATGAAAGTGGATATGAACGCTCCGCTGAATGCCCCGATGGCCCCGTCCCGGGCCAGTTTGGTGCCGGAGATGTCCACCACCCAATAGAGGACGAAGAACAGCACAGAGACTATGGCGCTGGTGCCGAGTCCGCCCTTGCGTATCAGTGAGCCGAGCGGCGCCCCGATGAAAAACAGTATGAAGCAGGCGAGCGCCTGTGCGAATTTCTTCAGAAGCTCGATGTCAGTGTGCCTGATGTAGTAATCCTGCTCATAGGTGTCGAACTTGAGGCTTCCGATGTCTGAAGCATAGCGGCTTGCTCTTTCGCCCGCTTCCTTGTAGGCTATGGCTTTGCTGTCGATATCTTTCCATTCTTCAAACCCTTCATAACTGAACATGGCCCGGGATGGGTTCCTCAGCGCAGTGTCCAGCTGCGGGCTTTCCTGGAACGGCTTCATCCTGATGATGGAGGCGTAGTGTATGCGCTGTACTGAGTCCACGTGGTGGTGGAGCGAGTCGCTCTCGTGTTTGAGGAGCTTTGCGCTCTTCGCCTTGGCCTGGTCACCGAATCGGCTCGAATCCGATTTCTCGAAACTGTAGTTGGACAGCGGGACCACGATCTCCTGCTTTGCGAACTTGACTCTCTGCAGGGCGAGGCTTGTGTCCGCGTAGCGGATGGTGTTGTTCTCCTGATAGCTTGAGCCGTCGAACATCGTGAAAGTCAGATAGTCTTTCCTGCTCGACATCTTGATCAGGGCGGAGTCGGCCAAAGTCAGCGAGATGTTGCCCTTGCCGGCACTGTGGTCATAGACCATGACCCCGTAGAGCATGCCGCTCTCCTTGCTCTGGTCCTGAACTCTCAGGATATAGCCGTCTATGCCGTCGTAGAACGTGCCTGACGGTATCTTGATCTCGTTCTTTGTGCGTCCGATATCATCGCGGAGGGTGTAGATCTTGTTGAAGGCGTGCGGCACGAGCCTGTCGCCGATGAAAAAAGCTCCGATTGCGATGACCAGAGACGCGGCGGTGAGAGGCGCGATGATCCGTGAGAAAGATACCCCGGCGGCCTTGATGGCCAGAAGTTCATTGTTTTCGGCCATCTGGCCGACAACCATCATCGAGGCCAGCAGGGTCGCGAGCGGCAGGGCTTGAGGCAGGATCGTACATGCGCCCCACATGAGGAACTCAAGTATGATCCTCAGCCCTAAACCTTTGCCTACGAGCTCGTCTATGTAGAGCCAGAGAAACTGGAGCAGGAGGATGAAGACGACGACGAACAGGATCGCTGTCAGCGGCCCGATGAACGACTTCAGTATGAAGCGGTCGAGTTTCTTCATCCTCCTTACTTTACACTATTTGCCGGAAGTGGCGGCTTTGACGAGGGCGTCGAGGGCATCCTTGAGGCCTTCGAGGTTCTTGCCGCCGGCAGATGCCAGACCCGGCTGTCCGCCGCCGCCTCCGAGGATGAATTTGGCTGCCTCACGGATCTCTTTGCCGGCGTTGTGTCCCTTGGCCACAAGGTCGTCGGAGTACATCAGCAGGAGCTGCGGCTTGCCGTCAGATTCGAATGCTGCGGCGAGGGCCGTGTTGCTGAGCTCCTTCTGGAGGGCGAGGGCCGCGTTGCGAAGCATTGTCGGATCGCCGCCGTTCTCGGCTATGCGGCTGGCTACGATGAGTTTGATTCCGCCCACTTCCTTTGCCTTGGAGGCGAGCAGCTGTGCCAGCTGTGCGGCTTTCTGCCGGGCGAACTCTTCCGCCTGTTTCTTGAACGTGGCGTTGTCCTCGACCAGATGCCTTATGGCTCCGGCAAGGTCCGGGACATTGTTGAAGAATGAGCGTGCGGTCTTGAGAAGTTCCTGCATCCCATAGACATAAGTTTCTGCGGCCTCTCCTGTAACGGCTTCGATACGGCGTATGCCTGCCGCTATCGCGCTCTCGGAGAGGATCTTGAAGAACCCGATGTTGCCGGTGGCGCCGGTGTGGCAGCCGCCGCAGAGTTCGACGCTCGGGCCGAACTTGACGACTCTCACCCTGTCGCCGTATTTCTCGCCGAAGAGGGCTATGGCACCCATTTGCCGAGCCTCTTCCATGGTGGCGTCACGCTTCTCCTGGAGCGGCAGGTTGTCACGGATGAGCTGGTTGACCCGTGCCTCCACCTTGGCTATCTGCTCGTCGCTGAGCTTCTCGAAGTGGGAGAAGTCAAAGCGGAAACTGCTGTCGCAGACGTATGAGCCTTTCTGTTCCACATGGTCTCCGAGCACTTCTCTGAGCGCCCTGTCGAGCAGGTGGGTGCAGCTGTGGTTGGCTGCGATCTTGCGCCTGCGGTCGGCGTCTACCGTGAGAGTGAATTCGCCCTCGCAGTTGAGCGGCAGCTTCTCGGCTATGTGGATGGTGAGGTTGTTCTCCTTTATGGTGTTGAGGATCCTGACGCGCTCGCCGTCGGCGGAGATGATGTATCCGGTGTCTCCGACTTCACCTCCCATCTCGCCGTAGAACGGGGTGCGGTCGAACACGAGCTGGAGCATCTCCTTGTTTTTCTGGACTACGGTCCTCTGTTTGAGAAGCAGTGCTCCTTCCGTGCAGGTGGTGTCGTACCCGGTGAATTCCACTTCTTCTCCAGTGTGGTAGATGGCCCAGTCTCCGAAAGTGTTGGCCGTGGCGTTGCGGGCCCTGTCCTTCTGTTTCTGGAGCTCGACTTTGAAGCCTTCCAAGTCCACGGTGCAGCCGTTTTCTCCGGCAATAAGTTCTGTGAGATCGATAGGGAAGCCGTAGGTGTCGTACAGTTTGAACGCGTCCGTCCCGGAAATCACCTTGCTCTCTCCGGCTCTTGCGACGCACTCGTCCATCAGTTTGATGCCCCTGTCAAGGGTGCGCAGGAAGGCGAGTTCCTCTTCGCGTATGACGTTCTCGATGAATTTCTGCTGTTTGGCTATTTCCGGGTAGGCCTCTCCCATGTCATCGACGATCTGCTGCACCAGACGGCAAAGGAACGGCTCGTTCAGACCGAGGAAAGTATATCCGTAGCGGACGGCGCGGCGCAGGATTCTCCTGATTACATATCCGGCCTTGACGTTGGACGGGAGCTGTCCGTCGGCGATGCTGAAACTGATGGCGCGGATGTGGTCGGCGATGACCCTCATCGCCACATCGGCCTGCGCATTTTCGCCATAGCGGTGTCCGGAGATTTCTCCGATCTTGGAGATCAGGCCGCTGAACACGTCGGTGTCGTAGTTGCTCTCCTTGCCCTGAAGCGCGCAGCAGAGGCGCTCGAAGCCCATGCCGGTGTCGATGTTGCGTGCCGGAAGGCTCTCCAGATGTCCGTCGGCCATCCTCTGGTACTGCATGAACACAAGATTCCAGATTTCAATCACATGCGGATCGGACTTGTTGACCAGTTCGCGTCCGCTCAAGCCCGAAGCGGCTTTTTCTTCCGGGGTGCGTATATCTATATGGATCTCTGAGCACGGCCCGCATGGCCCCGTGTCGCCCATTTCCCAAAAGTTGTCATGCTTGTTGCCGAGCAGGATATGGTCTTCCGGGAGGTGCTTGAGCCATGCAAGCCTTGCCTCCTCGTCCATCGTGGTGCCGTCCTCCTCGCTGCCCTCGAACACGGTGGCGTAGAGCAGCTTCGGGTCTATCTTGTAGACTTCCGTAAGGAGTTCCCAGGCCCAGTCTATCGCTTCTTTTTTGAAGTAGTCGCCGAAACTCCAGTTGCCGAGCATCTCGAACATCGTGTGGTGGTAGGTGTCGTGCCCGACTTCTTCGAGGTCGTTGTGCTTTCCGCTTACCCTCAGGCACTTCTGCGAGTCTGTTGCACGCGGGTACGGGGCCTTGGCATTGCCGAGGAAAATGTCCTTGAACTGGTTCATGCCGGCGTTGGTGAACATCAGCGTCGGGTCATTCTTGACCACCATCGGGGCTGAAGGCACGACGGTGTGTCCCTTGGATGCGAAGAAATCCAGAAATTTCTGTCTTATTTCCTTAGAAGTCATAATACTGCAAAATATCAAACAAATGACAAAAATACTACTTTTTGGCGATTAATTCCAATTTTTCCTACCCGGACGGGGTGACGGCATTGGCACGTAACTTGAGATGTCCCGGGGCGAAAGAAAAAATCAGTATATTTGTAGTCTATGCCCAAGTATGTCTTTAATCCGGAGACCCTGATGTATGAGGCCCGAAGCGAGCCGAAATATGTCAAGCACATCAGAGTGGCGCTGCTTGCTGTGGTGGCGCTCTGTCTCGTAGTGATGTACTTCTGGCTTTATCTCTCGGTTTTCCATTTTGAACTGCCGCGTACCGCCGCTCTCAAGAGGCGGCATGCCGAGTGGGAGGCCAAGATGAGCGTGATGGACAGGCAGCTCGACATCTACGAGCAGACCCTTACAGGTATAGAGCAGCGTGATGACGATGTCTATCGTTCCATCTATGGTCTGAATCCGATTCCCGAGGAAGTCCGGAATTCCGGGCTGGAAGGCCTGAACCGTTATGCGGAACTGGACAGGCTCGGGGCGAATTCTCATCTGAGGCAGATGGTGCGGCGTCTGGACGATCTCACCAAGCGTACTTATGTGCGCAGCAAGTCCCTTGACGAGGTCAGAGATCTTTCGCGCAAGGCCGGAGACATGATATCATGCGTCCCCAATGTCCCTCCGATCCTTCCGGCCCCCGGGTCATATCGCCTCTCCAGCGGCTTCGGCTATCGTATAGATCCGGTCTACGGCGGAGGTGAACGTCATGGCGGACAGGATTTTGCGACCAAGACAGGCACTCCGGTGTATGTCACCGGCGACGGTGTGGTGGAAAAGACCGGCATGCACCTTTGGGGCTATGGCAACGAGATTGTGATTGACCATGGTTACGGGTATCAGACGCGTTATGCGCACCTCAACACTATAGAGGTTGCCCCGGGGATGAAACTGCATCGCGGCGACCGGATCGGGACGGTGGGCAGCACCGGCAAATCGACGGGGTCGCACCTGCATTATGAAGTGATTTACAAGGGGAACAGGGTTAATCCCATGAACTTTCTGGACATGAACATGCCGGAAGATGAATACAGGGCCATGATTGAACGGCGCAGTGAAGAGGGACGCTCCACCGCTGCCAAGAGCACGATGGAACTTCTCCGTCGGGGGAGGAAAGCGGAATGAGCAAGAAGATGATGGAATTTGACCCGAAGAGTTTCGGTTTCAAGAAGGTGCGCGTCAAGATTGGCCGTGTGCTGCTCGTGACAGTGGCCTACCTGCTTGCGACATTGACTCTTGCTGTACTTGTATATTGCGCGTTCGCAATCTTCTGGCGTACAGATGTGGAGCGTGAGCTGGGACGTGAGATCAGGATGTACGAGCGTCTTTATCCTTCGTTCGCACCGAAGGAAGAGCTGCTGCGCGACGGAATAGCCAGCCTTCAGCACAAGGACAACGACATCTACGAACAGGCATTCCACTCCAATGCCCCCGAGCCGGACCCGATGGCAGGGCTTGACTTTATGTTCGCGAGTGCTTCTGTCCCGGATGCGAAGATTGCGGCCTATACCAAGGGAAAAGCGGACAGCCTGCTTGCCGTATCGGCGGATGTGGATGCCGCATTCATCAAGATATTCAGGGCTTTGGCCGATGAGTCAAAGGCGGTTCCGCCGATGCGTCTGCCTCTGGACGGGATAACATATTCGCAGGTCGGCGCCTCCACCGGGCGCAAGATGGATCCTTTCTACAAGGCTTACGTCTATCATGAGGGGCTTGATCTGATTGTTGCCCGTGGCACGACTGTCAAAGCCGCCGCAGCCGGGGTCGTCCAGAAAGTGCAGACCTCAAAAAAACTCGGCAAGACTGTGGAGATTCTGCATGATGGGGGATATACTACGGTTTATGCGCATCTGGAGTCCGTCTCTGTACGTGCCGGCCAGAAACTGGAGGCCGGCCAGAAACTCGGCACTGTCGGAATGTCGGGCAAGGCTTTCGCCCCGCATCTCCACTATGAGGTTCGGCGTGACGGGGAGTTCCTGGATCCTGTCAACCATATCTTCGCCTCCGTGAGCCCCGAAGAGTATGCCAATATGCTATATATGTCAGTAAACACCAAGCAATCAATGGATTGATATATGGAAAAACTCTTCTATACCATCGGGGAAGTGGCGGACGCGATAGGCGAGTCGGTGTCGCTCGTGCGGTTCTGGTCGAACTCCTTCCCGAAACTCATAAAGCCGAGCCGCAATGCCAAGGGCAACCGGCTCTATTCGGCGGCGGATCTTGAGACTTTCCGCCAGATGCACTACCTGATCAAGGAGAAAGGGCTCACGCTTGAGGGAGCCGGGAAGCAGATGAGCGCCGAGCGCGCATCGGTTGAGGCCCGTGTCAAGGTCCTCTCTTCCCTGAAGGCGATCCGCTCGCAGCTGTGCGATATAAAGAAAGACCTGCTATAATTCAAAACAATTTCTTAACTTTGCAACTTGCATAGTAGAATAGAAAGAACACCTTAATATATGGCAACCACCAAGAAAACGACGAAAGTACAGACTCCGGTCGATGAGCGCGAGACTTTCGTGTCCCTGCAGAAGACATTTGCGGAGAACGAGCAGAGCGCGCAGGAGAAACTCAAGACCCTTTATGAGCTTCAGGCTGTGGATAATGACATAGACAAGCTCGTCCAGCTCCGGGGCGAACTCCCGGAGGAGGTGGCCTCTCTTGAGGAGGAGGTCGAGTCTCTGAAGGCAAAACATGCCCGCGTTGAGCAGCTTATCGATGGTTACAACCAGAACATAGCCTCTTCCAAAAAGGAAATCGAGGAATTTGACGCCGAGATAGAGAAATACCGCTCACAACTGAACAACATCTCCAACAGCCGCGAGTACGACTCGATCAACAAGGAACTTGAGAATCAGGATCTCCTCAGGGCCATAGCGGAGAAGAACATCAATGAGGCCCGTCAGGCCATCGAGGACAAGAAGGTGGATCTTGACCGTATCAACGACCGCATTACCATAAGGGAGGGGGATCTGGAGTCAAAGAAACAGGAGCTCTCCTCAATCGTTGAGTCGACTGCCAAGGAGGAAGCCGCTCTCGAGAAGAGACGTGAGGCCTATACCTCCAAACTTGATGAGCGTACGCTCAGCGCATACGAGCTCATCCGCAAAAGTACTCACAATCATCTGGCGGTTGTCACTCTCTTCCCTAAGAATGAGGACGGGACTTACGGCAATGCTTGCGGCGGCTGTTTCCATACCATCACTC
>CAKVDS010000015.1 GCA_934726455.1 uncultured Bacteroidales bacterium | reverse complement strand
ATCTTCATCACAGAGGGAGACTCCGCGAGCGGTACCATCACCAAGGCGCGCAACGCAAACTGCCAGGCCGTGTTCTCGCTCAGGGGAAAACCGATCAACTGCTACAAGGAGAGCCGGCGCAAAGTCGCTGAAAACGAAGAGCTTAACCTGCTCATCTCCGCACTCGGAGTGGAGGATGATCTGGACAATCTCCGCTACAACAACATCATCGTCGCCACGGATGCCGATGATGACGGCATGCATATCCGCATGCTGCTCCTGACATTCTTCATGAAATACTACCCGGATCTCATCCGGCGCGGACACGTATACATCCTCCAGACTCCCCTGTTCAGGGTCAGGAACAAGAAGGCGAACCGTTACTGCTACAACCAGGACGAGCGTGACAAGGCCGCCGCAGAACTCAAGACAGGCGTGGAGATCACCCGGTTCAAGGGTCTCGGAGAAATCTCCTACGAAGAGTTCGTGCACTTCATTGGCGACGAGATGCGTAAAGACCCGGTAAGCCTCGCAGAAGAGGAATCCATAGCGGAGATCATGAATTTCTACATGGGAGACAACACCATCGACAGACAGAAATTCATAATGCGCAACCTGCGGAGCGAAGAGGAACTTGAAGACATAAACATTTGACGGACATGAATTTCTATGGTCTCGTGATGAAACTTTTCGGATGGAAAGCCGACAGCGGTCCGGCTCCTGAAGAAAAATGCATAATCCTCGGTGTGCCGCACACCAGCATACTGGACTTTCTCGTAGCCTACTTCTACTACAAAAGCCTCGGGCACACGGCCCACGTGATGATCAAGAAAGAGTTCTTCTTCTGGCCGCTCGGCCCGGTTCTGCGGCATCTGGGCTGCATACCAGTAGACCGCAGCAACGGCGCGTCCGTAGTGCGCAGCGTCATCTCCCATATCGAGGCCACCCCCGGAGAGTTCCATCTGTGCATAGCCCCCGAGGGCACGCGCAAGCCGGTGCACAAATGGAAGATGGGATACCACACCATCGCAAGGGCGCTTGACTGCCCTGTCTATCTCGGATATTTCGACTGGGGGCGCAAGCGGATCAGCATCGGAGAGAGATTCATCTGTTCCGAAGACGCAAGAGCCGATACGGAATTGATACAGAAGAAGTACGAACAGTTGCACCTGACAGCCCGACATCCGGAAGGCTATTGCACGCATTAAAAAAAATGTCTATATTTGCAGCCCCTTTGGGGAAAATTATACTTAAATAACAGTTAATAAAATGATTAAACAGTACGAAACCGTTTTCATTGCAACTCCCGTTTTGTCTGACACTCAGATGAAGGAAGCGGTTGCCAAGTACACCAAGCTCATCGCCGACAACGGCGGAGAGGTTGTGTACCAGGAGGACTGGGGGCTCAAACAGCTCGCCTACCCTATCCAGCACAAGACATCAGGGTTCTACTACCTGATCGAGTTCAAGGCCGACCCGGAGTTCATCGCAACTCTTGAGACCCAGTATCACCGTGACGAGCGCATCATCCGCTACCTCACCGTTGCACTTGACAAGCATGCCGTGGCATACGCAGAGCATCGCCGCCAGACCCGTGCAGCCAAAGCCGCAGCCCCTAAGGCAGAGCCGGCTCCGGCAGAAGTTGAGGAAGAAACAGCCGCAGAACAGACAGAAGCATAATCAGGAGGAATCATTATGGCAAACATCGTAAACAACGAAATCCGTTATCTGAACCCTCCTACCGTAGAGGTTCGCAAAAAGAAATACTGCCGCTTCAAGAAAGCAGGCATCAAATATGTTGACTACAAGGATCCTGAGTTCCTCAAGAAGTTCCTCAACGAGCAGGGCAAGATCCTTCCTCGCCGCATCACCGGCACTTCATTGAAGTTCCAGCGCAAGGTGGCTCAGGCTGTGAAGCGCGCACGCTCACTTGCTCTTCTCCCGTATGTAACAGACCTCCTTAAATAATTGAAGCGTTATGAAAATCATTCTCAAGAAAGAAGTTGCCAATCTCGGCGAGGCCGGAGATGTGGTTGAAGTGAAGGCCGGATACGCTCTCAATTATCTTGTTCCACAGGGATTCGCTTCCGTAGGAACTCCGTCTGCCCTCAAGCAGCACGCTGAGACACTCCGACAGAGAGCCCACAAGGAGGCTAAGCTCGTAGCCGACGCACAGGCTGCAGCAGCCAAGATCGAAGCTGTAGACATCACAATCTCTGCCAAGGTAGGTGAGAATGGCAAGCTCTATGGAGCTGTCACCGCCGCACAGGTTGCCGAGGCTCTTGCTGCCGCAGGTGTCGAGGTCGAGAAGAAGAACATCACCCTCTCCGACATCAAGGAGCTTGGCGAGTTCGAAGGCAAGGTAAAGTGCTACAAGGGCGTTTTCGCCAACATCAAAGTAAAGGTAGTGGCTGCCGAGTAATCGGACGGTCTCCAAATAGATTTCAGAAATCCGGTTCCCATTCGGGGATCGGATTTTTGTTTTCCTGCAAGCGAAGAATGCGCAGCCAGCGATGCTGTGGTTTCGTTTATAGGTTCAGGCTTTGGGCTTTGAGGCAGGTGGTGGCTAAACGAGGCTTTTGTGTTGAGTTTAGCCACCACCTGCCTCAAAGCCTCCACCCCACCCCCTGCCTCAAGACCTCATTTTGAATTACGAAAAGAGGAAAACTATTCCTATAGGCGACAAAAGACTGCGGAATATCTTGAAGGATTGCTAAATTTGCGCAATGGAAATGAAAGGCAGACAGATCCGGATACTGATATCGGCAGCATACTACGCGCTGATGGTCATCTGTTTTGCGGTGCACCCGCCTGAAGTCATGGGCATTATACCCGCAGTTGCCATATCGGCAGCACTACAGGCTCTTCTTTGCATCAATTCAAGGCAGTGGAACAGTCTGGCTTTCGCCCTCACCCTCATCCCTCCTGGCGCCATGGCCGCGGGAATTGCAGCCTGCCAGGCACCTCTGCGGGCTTCCGCACTGCTCCCCGGTCTTGCCGCAGCCCTGATAGTGAGAGCCATAAACAGCCTCAGAAGATGGCCGGACTCCCGCCCCGCGACACTCCACTGGGTCGGCGCCGCCATCGGCATGATGACTTTCGCAGCCACCGCAGCCATCCTGCTCCAAGCCTAACCAAACATTGTTATTTTCGACATAAAAATAAACCGCCCCCGAGGAAAATTCAAAACAGTTTCTTATATTGTAGTCTGATTCTGGCAGCCCGGACGGCACGATGCTTCCGAAGAAGCCAAGAAGTGTTGTAGAAAATCAACAAATAACTGATAAACAACAATTAACGACATTTGCAATGTTTAAAGGACACCCTAAAGGACTTATAGCGGCCGCTCTCAGCAACATGGGAGAAAGATTCGGCTACTATATCATGAATGCCGTTCTGCTTCTCTTCCTCTGCTCGAAGTTCGGGCTCAGCGATGCGACAGCCGGTGCCATCTATTCAGTATTCTATTGCGGCATCTACGTGCTCTCACTCGTGGGAGGCCTGATCGCCGACAGGACACAGAACTACAAACGCACGATCATGAGCGGTCTCGTCGTGATGGCCCTCGGATATGTGGCACTCTCATTCCCTATCCTCGCGACCAAAGAGAACCACACGGGCCTGCTCATCTTCACCTGCTTCGCCCTCCTGATGATCGCCTTCGGCAACGGCCTCTTCAAAGGCAATCTCCAGGCCATCGTAGGACAGATGTACGACAACCTCGAAAGTGAAGCCGCCAAGAAAGGGCCGCAGGAACTTGCCGTCGCCAAGAGCAAACGCGACTCCGGTTTCCAGATTTTCTATGTGTTCATCAACATCGGAGGACTTCTGGCCCCGTTTGTGGCACCTCTTCTGAGAAGCTGGTGGCTCAAGGTGCATGACATGCTCTACAATGCACAGCTCCCGGCTCTCTGCCACAAATATCTCAATGACGGCACCGTTGACCCTAATCTCGCCGGGCTTATAGCCAAAGCCAACACCGGCGCGGCAGTTGACATGGCCGACCCGTCAGCAGTCAGCGCATTCTGCACAAGCTACCTTGACGTGTTCAACACCGGCATCCACTACTCTTTCATAGCCTCTGTAGCGGCAATGATGATCTCTCTCGTGATTTTCAGCCTCTGCCGCAAGAAATTCCCTAATCCTGCCAAGAAAGAAGCCGCCGCAGTGCAGGGATACACGGCTGAAGAAAAAGCCTCCATGGCCAAGGAGATCAAGCAGAGGATGGCAGCCCTTTTCGCCGTTCTCGGCGTGGCTGTGTTCTTCTGGCTCTCGTTCCACCAGAACGGCCAGTCCCTCTCCGTGTTTGCACGCGACTTCATCCGCACCGAATCCATAGCCCCGGAGATCTGGCAGGCCGTCAATCCGTTCTTCGTGATTGTCCTGACCCCTATCATCATGGCCATATTCTCAGCACTGGCAAGCAAGGGCAAAGTAATATCCACGCCGCGCAAGATTGCGATCGGGATGGGAATAGCCGGATGCGCCTACTTGTTCCTGACCATATTCTCGGCATCTATGGGATACCCGTCAGGCACAGAATTCAGGGCACTTGACGATTCGACACGTTCCTCCATGCTCGCAGGGCCATGGGTGCTGATCGTCACCTACTTCTTCCTCACCGTGGCAGAACTCTTCATTTCGCCGCTCGGACTCTCGTTCGTATCCAAGGTGGCCCCGAAGAATCTTCAGGGACTCTGCCAGGGACTCTGGCTCGGCGCCACTGCTCTCGGCAACCTGATGATCTGGATAGGGCCTGTCATGTACAACGCATGGCCGATCCAATACTGCTGGCTCGTATTCCTTGTCATCTGCGTCATCTCGATGGGAGTGATGCTCGGCATGGTCAAGTGGCTCGAAAAAGTTACAGGCTAGCATGGCAAGTTCCGGGAAAACAGGCTGCGCCATACTCCGATGCCTGACAAGACCATTGGCAATCCTCCCGCTCAGTTTCCACAGAAAATGTGGAAAGGTGATCGGGAAGATTGCCTGCAATATGATCCGCTACCGCAGGGATGTGGTGATGATCAACCTCTCAAGAAGTTTTCCGGACAAAAAATATGACGAGCTGCAGGAGATCTGCAGACGCACATACGCGCATTTCGGAAAACTCATCGGAGAAGCAGTATGGTTCGGCGCCACCACTCCGGCAAAGCTCCGCAAATCCGGAGTGGCTCACATAACGAACCCGGAAGTCCTCAACGGATATTACGACGAGGGTCGCAGCGTCTTCGCCATGGGCTCACACAGCGGCAACTGGGAACTCTTCGGAGGCTACCGTTTCTACACGGATGAGCCGTTCAAATACCCGGAGAGAAACATGTGCGTAATCTACAAGAAACTCTCAAGCCCTGTCTGGGAACTCTTCATGAAGAAGAACCGGCAGGCGGCGGTGGAGGACAAGGAACACTACGACGGCATGGTCGAGTCCTACAGCCTGATGCGTTATGTGATAAGGCATAAGAGTGAAAGGATGTTCTACAACATAGTCGCCGACCAGTATCCGTATTCAGACTCATCCAAGGTCAAGGTCAACGACTTCATGCATCAGGAAACATGGTCAATGGACGGCGCTCCCGCCCTCGCGCACAAGCTCGGGATGGCGGTGGTGTACTTGAGGATGCGCGAACTCGAGGACGGGAACTACGAGATGACGTTCGTCCCTATCTGTGATGACGGGCGTCAGATGGAGAAGAAAGAGATTCTGGACAGATACTACGCACTGCTCCAGGAAGATCTCCAGGAGCAGCCGTGGAATTATCTCTGGACACACAAAAGATGGAAATAACAACCCTCAAAACCAAATAGAATTATGACTATCAAGGATTTGAAACCAACGGCAGTATGGGAAGCCTTCTATGGCCTCACCCGCTGTCCCCGCCCTTCAAAACACGAGGAAGTCGTGCGGGAGCACATCCTCAACTGGGCCAAGGAACATAAGATCGAGGCATTCGCCGATGAGACAGGCAACGTGATTCTCCGCGTTCCCGCCACACCGGGCTACGAGAACCGCAAGGGAGTCATTCTCCAAGGACACATGGACATGGTGCCGCAGAAGACGGCTGACACGGTCCACGATTTCCTCAAAGACCCGATCGAGACCGTGGTCGACGGGGACTGGCTCAAGGCCAAAGGCACAACACTTGGAGCCGACAACGGCATCGGAGTGGCTATGGGCATGGCCGTGGCTGAAGACAAGAGCCTCAAGCACGGACCGGTAGAAGTGCTCATCACATACGATGAGGAGACCGGAATGACAGGAGCTGACGCCCTCAAGAGCGGAGTACTGAAGGGAGACATCCTCCTCAACCTCGACTCCGAAGACGAGAACGAGCTCTGCATAGGCTGCGCCGGCGGACTTGACGCCATCGCGGACTTCAAATACAAATCTCTCAAGACCCCTGCCGGATACGCCGGATACAAACTCACGGTCAAAGGTCTCTCCGGAGGACACTCCGGAATGGACATATCCCTATATAGAGCCAACGCCAACAAGGTGCTCGCCAATGCTCTCATCCCGGTGATGGAGAAATATGGTGTCAAACTCACCAATATCAGCGGAGGAAGTCTGCGCAACGCCATCCCGTTTGAGGGAGAGGCGGAAATCGCCGTTCCGGCAGAAAAAGGTGCCGCAGTGGCAAAGGCCATCCGCAAGAACTTCGCGGAAGTGACCGCCCGATACAAGGAGAGCGACCCTTCAATGTGCTGCACAGTGGAGAAGAGCAAGGCTGCCGGCAACTACATTGAAGACGCCGTAGCACTCAATGCTCTCAAAGCCATCTCAGCATGCCCTTCAAATGTCATAAGGATGAGCCAGAGCATGCCAGGCCTCACCGAGACATCCATCAACCTTGCCGTGGTAAGATGCGGGCGCGGCCACCTTACGGTCGCCTCCCTGCTGAGAAGCGCCATCGACGAGTCAAAGGCGGAACTCGCCGCAAGGGTACGCTACATCTTCGAATTCGCCGGAGCCAAGATCAAGTTCGTCGGCGGATATAGCGGCTGGACTCCTAAGCCTGACACCCCGATGATAGCGATGCTCAACGACATCCACACAAAGATGTTCGGCAAGCCGATGAATGTGCTCGCCACCCATGGAGGACTTGAGTGCGCCCTGCTCGGAGCCAAATACCCTCACTGGGAAATGGTGTCCATAGGACCTACCATCATGTACCCGCACTCCCCTGACGAGAAGGTCAACATCCCTTCCGTCCAGAAGACATGGGACTTCCTCAAGGCCGTGCTCGAAGCCATCCCTGAGAAATAAGGATGACTCCTGAACTCAAAGAACAACTCGTAGACTGGGCCGAAAAATACAACGACCCAGTCTATTTTGACGAGGACCCCATCGCCTTTCCGCGCAAATTCGCCCATGACGGAGCAAGCCTCAAGGACATAGAGACAGCCTCCGTCTTCGCCGCCCATTTCGCCTGGGGCAGAAGGTCCATGATAGTGAGGGACTGCTGCCGCCTGTTTGACCAGATGGAGTGGAAGCCTTTCGACTATGTGATGTCAGGCGACTGGAGGGACGATCCGGTCAGCATACACCGTACGGTCAAATGGTCGGACGTCGCCGCTATCTGCCGCAGGCTCAGAGAGTTCTATTCATCCCATGACTCCCTTGAAATATTGGACGCCAAGCAGATCCGCGAGACCGTCTACGGACAGAAGCCGGATTCGAAGGCACCCGACAAGAAAATCAACATGATGCGGCGCTGGATGGTACGGAACGACGGGAAAGTGGATCTCGGAGTGTGGAAGCACACTTCGCCGGCGGACCTTCTGATACCGCTCGACGTACATGTCTATGATCAAGCCGTGACGCTCGGACTGACCTCTCGCCGCAGCAAAGATATCACTACGGCGGAGCAGATCACCGATGCGTTCCGCGAGATATTCCCGTCAGACCCCGCAAAAGGGGATTTTGCACTTTTCGGATACGGAGTTGACCATGCCTAAATTGTACATACTCTCAGGATGCAACGGCTCCGGCAAGACCACAGCATCCTACACCCTGCTTCCTGATCTGCTGGACTGCAGGGAGTTCGTCAATTCAGACGAGTTCGCCAAAAGCCTGTCGCCTTTCAACCCTTCGGCGGCATCCATCACGGCCAGTCGGTATATGCTGATGAAAATCAACTACCTGCTGGGACGGTATGAAGACTTCAGCATAGAGACCACCCTCGCCACACGCTCTCTGGTCAAGATCATCGAGGAGGCACAGTCCGTAGGCTATGAGGTGACCCTGCTTTATTTCTGGCTCAACTCGCCGGAACTCGCGATAAGCCGCGTACGTGACAGGGTCGCGGCAGGCGGACACAATATCCCGGACAATGTAGTACGTCGCCGTTATGTGATGGGACTGCAATATTTTTTCGACACCTACCGGCCCATCTGCGACAACTGGATACTTGCCGACAACTCAAAATCGCCGTTCACGATTGTGGCCGAAGGGTCGAAACAGTACTCATACATAAAGGACAACGAGAAATATCACCTTATCTGGAACATAATACATCCAAATGAAGAATATTGACAGATTCTCCCTCACGGAAACAGAACTGCGCGCACTGGTGGCGGAGGGAATGCGCTCCGGCGGAGACTGGTGCGACCTGTATTTCGAAGACACGGAGTACGGCGACCTTCTGCTGCGCGACGGGGAGGTTTCCTCTGGAGGACACCATATAGATTACGGATGCGGTATCCGCGTCCTGAAAGGAGAGAAGACAGGCTACGCTTATGCTGAAAGCACAGACATGAAGTCCCTGATGTCAGCGGCAGCCGCAGCCGGTGCCATCGCCACACAGGCATCGGCATCTACTGATTTCTCCGCGCAAAGGCTCGGCTCAAGCGCCTCTGAGACAGACAGATACCCGATGCGTCTTGACTGGAGAGCCGCCGATACTGTGGAGATGGTCTCCTTCCTTAAAAGGCTTGACAAGAGGATACGCAGTCTGGACAGCCGCGTGATAAAGGTCATTGCGGCTCTTTCATGGTCCGTAAGTGATATTCTCATGTACAACTCCCTCGGGGAGCTCACCTGCGACCGCAGGCCTCTGGGCAGCATCAGTGTGCAGACAATTTTCCAGCAAGCCGGCAGGACAGAAAACAGCAGCGTCTCCCGCAGTCTCAGGGAAGGTGTGGAAATGATAGGCGATGAAGTGCTTGAAGACCTCGCCGGAAGAGCGGTCAAAGGCATGGACGAGCGTTTCGAAGCACGCCGGCCTAAAGGCGGGCAGATGCCGGTCGTGATGGGGGCGGGTGCCTCGGGCATCCTGCTGCACGAAGCCATGGGACACGCTTTCGAGGCGGACTTCAACCGCAAGGGCCAGTCGATATTCGCCGACAAGATGGGCCGCAGGATCTGTCCGAAAGGCATCAACATCCTCGACGACGGCACCCTTCACGCCAACAGGGGCGCCTGCAACTACGATGACGAGGGTGTCCCCGGACAGAAGACATACATGGTGACTGACGGCATCTTGACCTCATATCTGCACGACCGCATAAGCGCAGCCTGGTATGGAGTACGACCTACCGGCAACGGACGCAGGGAATCATTCAGGTACAACCCGATTCCAAGAATGAGGGCGACCTACATGGAAAGCGGTGACAAGGGCGGCGTTTCAGATCTGATAGCCTTGGTACAGAGGGGCATCTACGTTGACCAGTTCGCCAACGGGCAGGTCAAGATAGGCGAAGGAGACTTCACTTTCTATGTCCGCAGCGGCTTCCTCATAGAAGGCGGCAGGCTCACCATGCCTGTCAAGGACATCAACATAATAGGCAACGGACCGCAGGCTCTCGCTGACATCGAGGCTGTGGCATCGGACTTGAAGATAGATGAGAGCACATGGACCTGCGGAAAGGAACAGAGCGTAGCCGTTTCGTGCGGAATACCGTCCGTTCTGATACGCAATCTCACCGTTGGAGGAGAATGACATGATTGACAAAAAGGATATAGAACTTGTAAAAGAAAGCCTGCAGATGGCACTCGATGCAGGGGCTGACAAAGCCCGTGCGACCTTGTGCAGAAGCGAGGAGGATCTTGTCGCCACCCTCAACGGAGAGGTTGACAGGGTCACACGCTGCGAGGACAGTTCACTGAGTTTCGCTCTTTTCGCTGACGGGCGCTTCGGAAGTTTCTCCACCAACAAACTGGATCAGGACTCGCTCCGCGACTTTCTGGAGAGTTCAGTCAAGACGGTAAAAACCATATCTCCGGACGCATGCCGGGACCTTCCTGAATTGCAGCGCTGCTGCAAGACGGCACTCACCGGGGACGAATTGGGACTGACAGATTGTCAGCGGGAGGAAATGACTCCGCAAAAAAGGATCCGGACGGCACTTGACGCCTCGGTCTTCCACGAAGGCATGCTCTCGGAAGAGGGCGAGTACTCGGACAGCATCTATAAGACAGTAGTCATGGACACCAACGGCATGCTCTGCCTGCACAGCGAGACCTCGTTTGACTACGGTGTCGAAATCACCATTGAGCAGGACGGCGAGAAATACAGCGGCTACTGGTGGGACTCCGCCTCGCATCTTGACGGACTCGATGCCCGCTCCTGCGGAGAGAAGGCTCTCCGGAAAGCCCGTGCACAAGCCGGATCCGACGCCGTCGGAGGCGGCAAATACAACATGGTGATTGACAGCGAAGTGGCATCCAAGGTGGTCTCCCCTGTCTTGAGAGCCCTCAACGCTTTCTCCATACAGCAGAACAATTCGTTCCTCATGGACAGTCTCGGCAAGAGACTGTTTCCTGAAGGGTTGACGATAATGGATCTGCCGCATATCAAGGGGCAGACCTGCTCCAAACTATTCGACTCGGAGGGGGTGGCTACAGCCGAAGCCCCGATCATAAAAGACGGCGAGGTCTGCGAATATTTCGTCAATACCTACATGTCACACAAGCTCGGCATCCCCCCGACCATAGAGGAAGCGACAAGACCGAAAGTCCTTCCATGGCCTTCGAAGGGACTCGGAAGAGACGAGATCATGAAACTGTGCGGTGACGGCATCCTGGTGACGGATTTCAACGGAGGCAACAGCAATCCGGTGACAGGAGATTTCTCCTATGGCATTGAAGGCTTTCTGTTCAAAGACGGGAAAATCTCCAGGCCGGTCAGCGGCATGCTTGTCACCGGCAACTTCCTCAGTCTGTGGAAAGGCCTGATCGCAGCCGGAGACGATGCCCGCTCATGCATGTCGAAACTCATACCCACACTGGCCTTTGCCGATGTGGATTTCAGCGGATAACAATTTAATTTTAAAGACAATGAAAGTAGAAAAGAACAAGGTGGTGGCTGTAAGCTACGAACTCAATGTTGAAGGCAAGACAGCCGACAAAGCGGGCTCTGACGCCCCGCTCGAATACATACACGGAACAGGGATGCTTCTCCCTAAATTCGAATCAGAACTCGAGAACAAAGAACCGGGTGACAAGTTCGAATTCACGCTCACCCCGGAGGAAGGGTACGGCACATACGACCCCAAGTACAAGGTGGACATCCCGAAGAGCGCATTCGAGATAGACGGCAAGGTACGCGAGGATCTGCTCGTGCCAGGCAACATCATCCCTATGCTCAACTCCGCCGGACAGGTTGTCCAGGGCAAGGTCGAATCAGTAGGCGCGGACAGCGTGACGATGGACTTCAATCATCCGATGGCAGGCAAGACCCTGCATTTCACCGGCAAGGTTGAGAACGTGCGCGAGGCCAGCGAGAAAGAACTCAAGGAGGGACTGCACGGAGAGTATCTCCCGAAAGAGGGATGCCACTGCGGAGACGGCTGCAACTGCGGTGAAGACTGCGACTGCGGCTGCAAGGACGGAAAAGATTGCAACTGCGGAGATGAGTGCAGTTGCGGTGAAGACTGCGGCTGCAAATAAAATCCGATCCTGAAAACAGCCGTTGTCATACTCAACTGGAACACCAGGGATTATCTGGCTCAGTTCATCCCTGCCATAGAGGAAAGCCTCTGCGGCAGGGATGCGGAGCTTGTGGTAGCCGACAACGGAAGCACAGACGGCTCGGTGGAAATGCTTTCCCTGCATTTCCCGGGAATCAGGACCATTGCCCTGGACCGCAACTACGGCTTCACCGGAGGGTACAACCGTGCCGTCGCAGCTCTTCTCTCCGATCAGGCAACGCGGCCGGAATATCTGATCCTGCTCAATTCTGACATACTTGTCGAACCGGGCTGGCTCGATGAACTCACAAAATATATGGACTCCCATCCCGAATGCGGCGTGTGCGGTCCTAAACTGTTGGCGCTCATACATAAAAACGGTGAGTACATCCAGACTGACAGACTCGAATACGCAGGCGCGGCAGGAGGCTACGTCGATCGTTTCGGCTATCCGTTCTGCCGCGGCAGAGTCTTGTCGCGTACGGATTCCGACGGGCCGGAGTATTCTTCAGCAAAGGATGTGCTGTGGGTGTCCGGGGCATGCCTGATGACAAGGGCGTCACTGTGGGAAGAGCTTGGCGGACTGGACGAAAGGTTCTTCGCCCACATGGAGGAGATAGACTATTGCTGGCGGGTGCAGCTCGACGGGCACAGTGTAAGCATAGTCCCGTCGTCGCGCGTCTGGCATCTCGGTGGCGGCACACTTCCAAGGACTTCGGTGTCCAAGTTGAGACTCAACTACCGCAACGGACTGCTGCTGTTGGACAACAACCTCGCCAACACCATCGATCCTTTCAGAGCGCGTGCCCGGATGCTCACAAGGATCTTGCTTGATGACCTCAGCGCGGTCGTCTACCTGATTGAGGGCAAGACGGATTTCTGCCGGGCAGTGTTCCAGGCGCACCGCGAATACCGGAGACTGCGCACCGCACCGCAGCGCACCGTCAGACATCCACAGGCTGTTTGCGGTGTCATGCCGCTGTGCATCATCTGGGAATCGCTGCTGCGGGGCGACAAGATTTTTGATTATTTGAAAAAGTATGAAGATAGTCATTGAAGGCGCAGGAGAGGTCGGTTCTCACCTTGCTAAGATGCTCCGCTCCGAGGGCAACGAAATCACTGTCATCGACGACAATCCGCAGAGGCTTGAGCCAATGTCCTCCGGCACGGACGTGGAGACCGTCCTCGGCAGCCCGTCGTCAATAAAGGTCCTCAAAGAAGCGGGAGTACCGCAAGCGGACTTGTATATAGCCGTATACCCCTTTGCCCCGCAGGAGGTCAACATCGTAGGGGCGCTGCTCGCCAAGAGGCTCGGGGCGGCCAAAGTTATCGCAAGAATCAGCGACGAGGACTTCCTGTCGGCAGAAAACAAACTGCTGTTCAAGGAGATGGGCATCGAGATGATGTTCTATCCAGAGAGAATCGCGGCCGATGAGATTATCGACTTCCTCAACCACAACTCCACGGCCGAGACCATGGAGTTCGCCCGCGGCAAACTCCAGATAGCGGTGTTCAAGCTCAACGAGGAGTCTCCCCTGCTCGACCTGAAACTCTCCGAGTTCATCAGCACAATAGCTCCCGAAGACCTCAAGCAGTTCAGGGTCATAGCCATATCACGCGACGGCAAGACGATAATCCCGAAACTCAACACCAAGTTCCTCTTCGGAGACCTCGTCTTCACAATCTCCCGGAGAGAGGGAGTTGCGGCGTTGCATAAACTGTTCGGAAAGAGCAACATAGAGATAAGCAGCGCCTTCATACTCGGCGGCGGACGGACCTCCGAGATGCTGGCAAGGTCACTCGCCGCAAGCGGCATAGGCGTCAAGATTGTCGAGAAAGACAGGGAGCGCTGCATCCATCTGTCGGAGAACCTGCCGGACTCGGTGCTGGTCATCAACGGCGACGGGCGCAACTCCGACTTTCTGTACGAAGAAGGGATACAACAGTACGATGCGTTCATCGCCCTCGGAGACAGCGATGAGAGCAATGTCCTATCGTGCGTGGTAGCCCGCAAATTCGGAGTAGCCCGCACTGTGGCTGAAGTGGAGAACATCGAGTACATACGGCTCGCAGAAGAGATGGGCGTGGACAATGTCATCAACCGCAAACTGATCACGGCCGGAAGGATATTCCGCCTCACACTCTCAGGTAAAGCACGGTTCGTCAGATACATGGCGGGCACGAACACCGAAGTCATGGAATACACGGTCGCGCCGGACGCTCCGATCACAAGGGCTCCGCTCAAGGAGCTCGAATTCCCTCAGAACGCCATCATAGTCGGCGTCATCCGGGGCAATGATGCATGCATCGCTGTGGGAGACACCAAGATAGAGGCCTACGACCGTGTCGCCATCTTCGCCCTCCCGGAATCGCTCAAAGAGATAGACCGGTTCTTCAGGTGACAGAATGTCACTGGCAGGGCTTTTGATTCCCGAGGGAGCAAAAAAATTTGATCATGGCAGAAAAAGAGAATATCAAGACGGAGCCGGAACTTGAAAAAAAGGCTCCTGAAGTTGAAGATAAGAAAAAGAAAGAAAGCAAAAAAGAAGACCGCAAGGAGGAGGAGCTGAAAAAGAAAGTTTCCGAACTTACTGACAAACTGGCGAAAGAGAAGGATGACTATCTGCGCCTGATGGCAGAGTTCGAGACGTTCCGCAGACGTTCCGCCGAGGAGAGGCTTTCGCTGACCGCTTCGGCTTCAGCCGAGACAGTCAAGGGAATGCTTCCTGTGCTCGATGCCTGCGAGCGGGCCATGGAGATGCTCGCCTCATCGGCAGACGAGGCCGCCAAAGAGGGAACAAGCCTCATCTACAATAAATTGATGGACTATCTCAAGTCCAAAGGACTCGCAAAGATCGAGGCCAAAGGGGAGAAGTTCGACACCGACATGCACGAAGCTGTGACCCAGATTCCCGCCGCGTCGGAGGATCTCAAGGGCAAAGTAGTGGATGTCATCCAGACCGGATACACTTTCAACGGCAAAGTGCTCCGCTATGCCAAGGTCGTTGTAGGAGCATAACAGATTATGGCAGAGAAAAGAGATTATTATGAGGTGCTCGGCCTGCAGAAAGGGGCCAGTGCCGATGACATAAAGAGCGCATACCGCAAGGCTGCGCTCAAATGGCATCCGGACCGTTGGGTAAGCGGCACGGAGGAGGAAAAGAAAACAGCTGAAGCAAAATTCAAGGAGGCATCCGAGGCGTATTCTGTACTCAGCGATCCGGACAAGAAAGCAAAGTACGATCAATTCGGATTCGCCGGGGTCGGAGACACTTCCGGAGGACAGAATTGGGCTCAGGACTTCGGCAGCCTTGACGATCTGCTGAAAAACATCTTCGGAGGCGGGTTCAGTTTCGGCGGGTCATCATTCGGGGGCGGATCTCCGTTCGGAGGAAGGAGTCAGAGAGGCAGCGGGGCACGTGTAGCCCGCGGCAGTGATCTTGCGGTCAAAGTGAGGCTCACACTCGAAGAGATAGCTTCCGGATGCGAAAAGACCATCACCGTGGAACGCAACAGACCTTGCCCGGCCTGCGGCGGCAAAGGCACGACCAACGCATCTGATGTAAAGGTTTGTCCGACCTGCAAAGGAAGCGGTCAGGTGGTTACTGGAAGTTTCATCTTTACCCAGACGACCACTTGCCCCAACTGCAAAGGCTCAGGCAAAATCGTCAGCAATCCGTGCAGCCAGTGCAGGGGCACAGGCGTGGTAAAGGTCAGGGAAAATGTGACCGTCAGGATTCCTGCCGGAGTCGAGGACGGCATGCAGCTGACTGTCCAGGGCGGTGGCGACACCGGTCCGATGGGCGGCGTCAACGGAGATCTCTATGTGACCATAGAGGAGATTCCGCATAACCTTTTCAAGAGAGAAGGGCAGAACCTCTTCTACACCAAGGTGATAAGGGTTACTGATGCCATCCTCGGATGCGAGATTTCTGTCCCTTGCCTCGACGGGCCGCAGACAGTCAAACTCCCTGCCGGGACACAGTCAGGCACAGTGCAGAAGCTGCGCGGCAAGGGTCTTCCATCCGTAAACGGCTACGGCAAGGGAGACTTGTATGTCAAGATCCTGATCTGGGTACCTCACAAACTGAGCAAGAGCGAGAAAGAAGCCATCGAGGCAATGAGAGGCAGTGATTCGTTCAAACCGGCACCGACAAGGGACGACATGCTGGTCTTCAAAAAAGAGAGTGAATTCTTCTAAAAAATTTTGGAGGTTCACAATTATTGCCTATCTTTGCAATCCGAAAACGGCAGCCGCTCGTCAGACGGTTTGATGATGCTGCAATAAGAACATAATTTGTTTTATGGATTTGATAAAATTAGTGGAGCAGTCCTTCAGCGAGAACAAGGCTGCGTCCTACCCTGAGTTCAAGGCCGGTGACACAATCACCGTAACCTACAAGATCAAGGAAGGAGACAAGTACAGACTCCAGAGTTTCCGCGGCGTAGTTCTCCAGATTTGTGGAGCTACCCCTTACACCAAGACCTTTACGATCCGCAAGGTGTCAAATGGTGTCGGAGTCGAGAGGATTTTCCCTTATGAGTCTCCTGCTATCGAGAAGATAGAGCTCAACAAAGTCGGAAAGGTTCGTCGCGCACGCATCTTCTACCTCCGCAACCTCGCAGGCAAGAAGGCCCGCATCAAGGAGGCAAAGCGCAACGTGAAGGAAACTCCGGCAGAATAAATAACAGACCGGTTCGTCCGGTTTGACTTGGCGCCTTAGCTCAGCTGAATAGAGCATTTGACTACGGATCAAAAGGTCGCAGGTTTGAATCCTGCAGGCGTCACAAAAAGACCGACTGGAATCTCCAGCCGGTCTTTTTTGTTTTAAGCAGGTCTCGATTTCCCAATACAAAATATGTATCTTTGCTGACATGAAACCACATGCACTGACAAGGAAAATCACACTCTTGATTACAGCGGCAACCGCGCTGACATCATGCAACAGTCCATCGGACAGCCGGCTTGAAATAGCCGCAGGGCCACAACATCTTACAGAGACTATCGCCCCTGTATCGGCTCCGTTCCCCACCATTGATTTTGACCGCCCGAAATTCCCGGAACTCCGTGTCATCGTAGACATGCCAAATAGACATGACGCGGCAAGTATGAGCACGGCAATAATCCAGCAGGCCATTGACTCTGTAGCGGGACAAGGCGGCGGGACAGTCACAATACCGCCAGGAGACTGGAACACCGGACGCATCAGCCTCAAAAGCAATGTCAATCTGCATCTGTCTGAAGGATGCACTCTCAATTTCAGCGGCCGCATCCGGGACTACCTCCCGGCTGTATTTACCCGTGATGAAGGCATCAATCTCTATTCCCTCGGAGCCTGCATCTATGCGTACGGACAGACCAATATCGCCATCACCGGGAAGGGCACAATCAAGGGCCCGTCCACAGACTGCGAGATATACACACGCAATACTGAAACAGTCAAGAAGATAGAGGACTTGACGGGGATGCCGGAAGCGGAGCGCGTCTTTGACGGCAGCGAAAACGGCCCGGTATTTCTCCCTAAAACCATCTCCCCTGTCAGGTGCAACGGTGTCTTCATCGAAGGTCTGACTCTGGAAGACGGGCTTTTCTGGAACATCGTACCACAATACTGTGAAGACATCATAATCCGCGGTGTCACAGTCAGGAGTTTCGGGCACGGACGGACCGACGGCATCGATATCGATTCTTGTCGCGATGTGCTGATAGAATACTGCTCTCTCGACTGTCAGGACGACTGCTATACCATGAAGTCCGGAAGGGGCAGCGACGGAAAAGCCACAGGCGTCCCTACAGAAAACGTCGTAATCCGCAATTGTGTGGCCCTGCGCGGTGCCGGAGGAATAGTCTGCGGAACAGAAACTGCCGGAGGAATCCGCAACATCTACATGCACGACTGCATATTTGACGGCACAGATCAGGCTTTCCGCTTCAAATCCAGAAGGCCGCGGGGAGGCGGGGCAGAGAATGTCTATATCGAGCGCATAAAGGCCGATGTCCTGAAGGATGCGCTGTTCGTTGACTACCTCGGTTCCGCAAGATGGGTAGGGAAACTTGCAGAGCGCTACCCTGCGCCGGATAAAACAGACTTGACGCCATACCTGCGCAACGTCTCCATACACGACGTGGAGATAGAGAACTGTCGCAGCCTCATCAACATCACATCCCTGCCGGAAGCCAAAGCCACCAATATATTCTTCGGCAACGTCACCGCCAACTGCAGCAGTATCGGCAAGGTTCAAGATATCAACGGGTTCGCTGTCAAGGATATCCGTGTCAAGTCAGAAGATACGCATTTAACCGTTGATGCCTCTGACAATGCTTCGTTCTTCGGTTTCGCCAACATTTCCAAAGACTGTCCGATACAAATCGACACCATAGGTGGGTGCGGTTACATGTGCGTCCAAAATTACCCGCTGCACCCTGTCAGGTACAATTCCATAAGGCCGGGGGAAGTATGGCTGGATACGGACGGCAAACCCATTCAGGCTCACGGATTTCAGGTAACATTCAAAGACGGGAAATACTATTGGTACGGAGAAGACAAGACCGCCACGCTCTTCGGCACCAACCGGATATTCTGCGGAGTGCGCTGCTATTCGTCCGAAGACTTCTACAACTGGAAAGATGAAGGTGATATCCTGATGCCATCCGCCGACCCGGAATCTCCGCTTCACTGGTCGCAGAAACTTGAACGCCCGCATATAGTCTACAGCGAAAAGACCGGCAAATATGTATGTTGGCTCAAATACCAGGCAAACGACGGGCACTTCGTCATAACCCAGGCCGACAATTTCCTCGGCCCATACGAATACGTCACGAGCCTGAAGCCGGACGGATTTGCGGTGGGAGACTTTGACATGTACACCGACCCCGATACCGGCAAATCGTATGTTTGGTTTGAACGCCCCCATTGGGAATATATCTGCGCAGAACTCACTGAAGACTGCCTTGGAGTCAATGACAAATTCTCGGAACACTTTGTGGGACTCACTCCCCCGCTGACGCGTGAAGCAGCGGCACATTTTGTAAAGGACGGGCGGCACTACATCTTCACCTCCGGCACCACAAGCTACACCCCGAACCCGTCAGAAGTTGCCGTATTCGACGATTACCATGGAGAATATAAGGTACTCGGAGACCCCCATGTCGGAGACGAATACGCCCACTCCTTCTGCTCGCAGATCACAAGCGTAATCCGGATACCGGGCAAGGATCTCTATGTAGTGATGGCCGACAGATGGCAACCGCACACCTTGAACACAGACATCCCGGCAAGAGAATATAACAAGTTCCTTGCAAAGCACAAAAACCACCGGCCATACCCGCGAGACTTCAGCCCCCCGAAGACGGCAGACAGGCGATACACTTTGGTCACACCATCACAGGCGGTCTACAACGCGACTTATGTCTTCCTCCCGATAATCTTCAGGGACGGCATGCCGACCATCGAATGGAAAGACGAATGGAGACTTGAAGACTACAATTAAGTCCACTTGTCCACAATACAGACAGTTCTTTCCACATTGCGATGCACCGCCAATGCTTGCCGCCTTGATCCACATGAGATACGCCACCGCCCTGAAAAGGTCTGCGATCACTTCCCTACCCGGCTCAAAACCTCATTCCCCGACATCACTCAGAATGAGATGAGGATTGCCACTCTGCTGCGATTCCGTTTCAACGGGAAACAGATGTCGAGCATGCTCGGGATATCCCCGGTCTCCGTTACCAAGGCCAAGCAGCGGCTGCGCCTGCGGCTCAGCAGTGCCATGCCGGAAGGCTGCACCATAGATGAGTTCATCGCATCTTTTTAAATATCAATACAATGAAATCGCTCAACAAAACAATTTTCGGACTTGCCCTCATCGCATTGGGCATATTGTGGATATTAAGTATTTCCGGAGTTCTCAGTTTCAACATTTTCTTCAAGGGATGGTTGACACTTCTCATAATGATTCCGTTTCTGCTTGGATTCATAGCCCGTCCCAACTGGGGCTCAGTCATGGGGTTCAGCATAGGTGTCCTCCTGCTGCTTCAGGCTCAGGGGCTGATCGACTGGTCCATCTTCTGGAAACTCGGACTCGCCGTACTTCTGATAATCATCGGCGCATGCAGTATCTTTTCCGGCAAGTCTCACGGTTTCAAGATGGAGACAACCAGGATAGATAACGGACTGAAATCCTACAACATCGCATTCGGCGAGCAGAACAAAAGGATCAGCGGAGAAGTTTTTGAAGGGGCAAGGATTGAAGCCGCTTTCGGCTCCATGACACTCGACTTAAGGGAAGCCATCATAAATAACGATCAGCATATCAGCGTACAGGCCAGATTCGCCGGTGTCAAGATCATGCTCCCCGACGGAATAGCTGTCGATGTAAAGGGAACGTCGGCTTTCGGAGGTGTGAACAACAAACTGTCTGGACGGAGCGGCCGCCACACCATATTCATAGACGCAGAATGCGCATTCGGAGGAGTTGAGATAAGCTGATTTTTCCGCTGCCCTATCAAGTATGCGGCAACTTGTTTTTCAATCGTTATCAAGTATCGAATATTTTTATATCTTTGCGGACTAAACATTGTACGACTTATGTATTGGACACTTGAACTGGCAAGCAGCCTGGACGATGCACCATGGCCTGCAAGCAAAGAAGAATTGATTGATTACGCAAACCGCTCCGGCGCCCCGGAGGAAGTCATAGAGAACCTCGAGGAACTCGAGGAAGAAGGAGAAATATACGAGTCCATCGAGGACATCTGGCCAGACTACCCTACCAAGGACGACTTCTTCTTTAACGAGGAGGAGTACTGATTGATAATCACAAACATGCAATTCCGTAGCAGCATCGCAAGAATGCTCCGGGGATTGAGACAAGACTGAATGCTGCGGCACCTTGAGTCCGCAAAGCGAGTTAGGTTATATCGCACCTGACTCGCTTTTTGTGTTATGTCGATGTGACATGCGGCCAGAGCAGAATCCGAGAATGTAAACTCGTCCGGCGGATTGGCGTTCTGCCGGACAAAGTGCCTCTCAACGGCGTTTTCTCCGTGGAATAGCGCTTTGGCCGGACAAAATCATGGTAAGCGTCTCCGCGATTGCGTTACGGTCACTCCAGATGACCGCTCCAGGTTAGAGCACTTTCCATATTTTTTGCTATAACCCGAGAGCACGAAAGCCACAGGACGACGATTTCCGGACCAGGTTAGAGCATTCTGCCGCCATTATGCTCATCCTGTATTTGCCATCCTTGAACATAGCCGAAGGTCAATTCCGCAAGGCTTTGACAATAATCACTCGGTAAATACACCTTTTATTCACCGAATATTTTTCGGCGAATATATCGGCTATTCCCCGAAAATTTCATAGCTTTGTTGAAAATCTACGAATATGTATCTGCATCAAAGGAAGAACTGGTGGCGTTTCAATTATGATAAAGAGGCCGTGATGAACAGGCTTGGCACAGTCAGGGCCATGCAAGGGCTGATGCTTGGACGGATGACTTCGCTTGGTTTTGATTTTCAGGATGAAGCTATGCTTACAACGATGTCGCTGGAACTCGTGCGGTCCAATGAGATTGAGGGGGAGGCTCTAAATATGACGGAAGTCCGTTCGTCCATTGCACGCCGTCTGGGCATTGAGACCGCCGGGCTTGTTTCTACTTCAAGATATGTTGATGGTATCGTCGAGATGCTTATGGATGCCACCCAGCATTATGACGGGCCACTATCTGACGAACGCCTTTTCGGGTGGCATAATGTCTTGTTCCCGACAGGAAGGAGTGGTCTTTATACCATTGAAGCGGGAAAACACCGCACTGGGGAAATGCAGGTGGTTTCAGGGCCCATGGGACACGAAACAGTCCATTACGAGGCTCCTGGGCCTGAACGTGTCCAGGAGGAAATGCACCGGTTTATCAGCTGGGTCAATACGGAAGCTGGGCTCGATCCTGTCATAAAGGCAGGCATAGCTCACTTATGGTTTGTAAGCATCCACCCATTTGACGATGGGAACGGGCGTATCACACGAGCCATCACGGATATGCTGCTCGCCCGCAGCGAACACTCTTCGAAGCGATTCTATAGTATGTCTAACGAAATGAAGGTGATGCAGAAAGACTATTATAATGTGCTTGAAAAGACACAAAAGGGTGATGGCGACATTACTGAATGGCTCTTGTGGTTTCTGGATTGTTTCGGGAAAGCACTTGCTTCAACCGAAGAGACCCTTTCATCAGTTCTTGCAAAATCTCATTTCTGGGAAATCCATAAGGGTATTGCAGTCAATGAGAGGCAGCGTAAGATTATCAATATGCAGTTCGATGGCTTTTTCGGCAAACTGACATCGGGCAAGTGGGCGAAAATCGGGAAATGCTCGACGGACACAGCTCTCAATGATATTCGTGATCTTGTAAACAAGGGTATGCTGAAGAAAAATGATGAAGGTGGTCGAAGCACAAATTATTCAGTAATCTTTAAAAAATAACTTGCATCACCTTTGGGCAATCTTTTTGGTCTATATTCCTTTTTTCATCAGTCATGTGCCACCGGCACACTCCTTCTTCAAAAAGAAACCTATCCTCAAAAATCTTTGCCAAATCTGCGGCAACTTATTTTTTGCCGCTTACTTAGTTCCTCTGTTCTTACAGGCGCAAGCTCGTAGCCGAACATTGCGAGCACCTGATTAACCTTATCCATCCTGAGCGTCGGCTTTCCCTGCTCAAGCTGACGAACGAAATTGAGACCCACGCCACATTTCAGTGCGAGGTCCTCCTGTGTCAACCCATACTCCTTCCGGAGAGATTTGAGTTTCGCAGACAACAGTGTCTTCATGATAATTACATCCTATCGGATGCAAATATAACCAATTTTGCATAATTATATCATATCGAATATAAAAATACGCTCAATTTCAAAATTGCATCAGTTCGAATATAACATCAAATCCCCCAAACATACAATGAGATGACTGCATCTATCCACATTGCGGGCTTCTTCTCTGCCGACTTCGATGAAATCTTGACCAACATCATATGCAAAAACAAACAACTTGACACCATAACATTGAAATCAGGCGCATCTCCATCCCTCAGTTCATTTGCATAATAGAACTTGTTCACATTGAAGTCTTTGACAAGAACAGTCTCCTGCTTGAAAACTCTGGCAATCATTTCTGCAAGTCTCAATAAAGGACTAATGAAGAAAAATGATGAAGGCGGCCGAAGTACAAATTATTCCTTGGTTATTGAGACTTCGGACAATGGATAGTCGTTACCAAGTTTCAGCCATTTCAAAAGTGAAATGGAATGCTCAGGGAATTGTCACAAGACTGAATGCCGCGGCAGCTTGGGTTCGCAAAGCGAGTCAGGTGCGATATGACCTGACTCGCTTCTTGTATTGTGCCGAGGCGACATGCGATCACAGCAAAATCCGAGAATGCCAACTTGTCCGGCGGATTGGCGCTCAGAATAGAAGCACCTCACACATATTCCACAAGCCAATCTTCCAGAGACCGTGTGGAAGAGGAAATGTTCACACCGACTTTCACCAATTTCTTGCCGGTCTCACTCCTGAACGGAATCATATACCCTCTGTCATCTATCTGTCGGAGAGCCGCTTCAGCTGAAGAATCCACCTTGAACTCAAACACATAGACCGCATCATCCGCCACACAGACGGCATCGGCCCGACCGACGGCGGATTTGACTTCTGTATGAATATAATAGCCGAGGAGTGAGAATATCAGATAAATTATTGTCTGATAATGCTTTTCAGTCTTGTTCTCAAGATCATTCGGCATCGCCGACATGTAGGTCTGCATTCTCGTCAGAGCCGCGTTTATGTCTCCTTTTCTTAAAGCGAGACAGAACTGAAGCACAAATGAGGAACCCAATGGATCCTGACTGCGATAGCGTGCGAGCAGTGATTTCAGAAAACCGTTCCTGACCTCCTTGTTCGGATAGCCCAAAGTGTACGAGCCAAAAGTCTTATCATAAGACTTAATGGTCAAATAGCCAGTCTGGTACAGCATCGGAATCGAGTCATCGCTCAGTTCCGGAGAGACATCAAACGTGTCGAGGGATATGCCCGACATTCCGTCAAGAGCGCGTTCGTCAATCGGGTGCCGCTCAAGTCTTTCCACAAGACAGGTCGGGGTGCCGGACTCATACCAATATGAACCGAAAGACCTTGTCGCGAAGCATTTCATCAGACTGTAAGGATTGTAGATGTCCTCCGATTTCTCACAGAAATGATAACCGTCATAATTCTCCTTCAGCAGGGCAAATGCTTCCGGAACACTTATTCCCTGATCCTCGGCCAGTTTTTTGGCCGGTTCCTGAAAATTCGTCTCAAGTTCCGTCTGCGAGATGCCGCAGATAGCGGAATATTCAGGGATCATCGAAATGTTCATCAGATTATTCAGTTCACTGAATATGCTCAACTGGGCGAATTTGTTGATTCCGGTAATGAACACGAAGCGGAGATACGGATCCAGACTTTTGATGGGGCTGTAGAAGTTCCTCATTATCTGACGCATCGGAGAAAGTTTTTCCCTGTCGTTCATCACGTCAAGCAGAGGCGCGTCATATTCATCAATGATTACCACAGCCTTTTCACCCGTTTGCGCAACGGCTCTTTGAACCAGCCCGGCAAAGCGTTGGTTAATCTCTGTCTCTGCCGCCACCTTCCCGTAAATGCGTTCGTAATCCAATAGTTTTATATTCAATTCGCTCAGCAACTGCGCCTCACTTAAATGTTTGGCCGTTGACATATCGAAATGAAGCACAGGATGTCTCTTCCATTCCCTCTCCAACTCCCCGGCCTTCAATCCTTCAAACAGTTCCCTCTCCCCGGCGAAGTAGCTATGGAAAGTGGAAGACAGCAACGACTTGCCGAACCGCCGTGGCCTGCTCAGGAATATATATGAATATTTTTGAGCAAGGTCATACACATAGCCGGTTTTGTCTATGTAAAGATAGCCACCCTCTATAACCTTCCCGAAAGTCTGCACACCGATCGGGTATAATATCTCCTTGTTCGCCATATAGTCAGTCATTTATACTGAAAACTCAGGCTTTGCATAACTTTCAGCGCCAAAGCCATCAAGTAATCTCTGCCAAATCTGCGGCAACTTATTTTTGCCGCTTACTAAAGACAAAAATAGTAAAATTTGCCTATATATAAAGACTTAGAAGCATAATCCGAGAGCAGAAAATCCCGCCATTCAGTGCGGCGATACAGTCCGGAGGCGATTCCGGATGAGACCCTTGCCGCTTTGCAGGAGGAAATTGAAACGGTCAATGCTGAAGGGCATCTTCATGTCCAACTGTATTATGGTGAACGGCTTGTTCTTCTTGCACAGCAGCTCGGTCTGAACAGCTGTTGGGCTGGAGTAAGTTACCGCAAGGTCGGCGGAACATACGCCCTTGAAAAGGATGAGAAGATTGCCTGCTACATCGCCCTCGGCTACGGGCAGACGCAGGGCGTGCCGCATAAGAGCAAAGACATCCGGGAACTAAGCAACGCGAGCGACCTGACCCCGGAATGGTTCAGGGCAGGCGTGGAAGTTCCGCTGGAGACTTTTCTTTTCGCCGACAATATTGGAAAAATGTGTACATTTGCACAAAACACGTTAGAATAATGTGACAAATATGCGATTTGCCAAATGAGTACAGAAATTAAGCGCGACATCATAAAAGATCTGCTTCAGTGGAAGCAACGGCCGGACCGCAAGCCTCTTATTATCCGTGGAGCCCGTCAGATCGGCAAGACCTGGGCTATGCGCAGATTCGGAGAGGAGAACTTCGACTATGTGGCATATTTCAACTTTGACTCCTCGGAGGAATTATGCCGTGAATTTGAAAACACTAAGGATCCGAAGAGACTGATTGACATACTTCGGCTTTATTCGGACTGCCCGATTGAGCCGGGGCGGACATTGATGATTTTCGATGAGATACAGCAGAGCAACAAGGCGCTTAATTCTTTGAAATATTTCTGCGAGGAAGCTCCGCAGTATCATATACTCGCCGCCGGTTCACTATTGGGGGTGGCATTGTCAAAGGGAGATTCGTTCCCCGTCGGAAAAGTGGATTTCTTGAGGATGTATCCGGTGACTTTCAGGGAATTCCTCGATGCGGACGATCCTCAAATGTACGAATATGTCGAAAATCTCTCCGGGATAGCCCCGCTTCCGGAAATAGTAATGAACAGGCTTGCCGAGTCGTACCGGCGCTATCAGACAAGCGGAGGGATGCCTGCGGCCGTGGTTGCAATGCTGGACAGACGCGGTGTAAAGGAGATTGAGAGCATTCAAAATTCCATATTGACCGCCTATGCGCTTGATTTCGCAAAGCACGCTCCGGGGAAGGACATCCCTCGTATTTCAGCCATCTGGAGTTCCATCCCGTCCCAGTTGGCCAAGGAAAACAGGAAATTCATATATAGGATAGTGAAGACAGGAGCCAGAGGGCGGGAATATGAGGATGCTCTTCTTTGGTTGGAACACGCCGGAATGATCTATCGGGTGTTCTGCTCCTCAAAGCCTGGCTTGCCGCTGAGTGCCTATGATGACCTGTCGGCATTCAAGGTGTACCTTTGTGACGGAGGGCTTTTGAGGCGCATGGCACAGCTTCCGGCCGAGGTGCTTTGGACGGAGAGCCCTCTTTATGTGGAATTCAAGGGAGCAATGGCGGAGAATATGGTATTGCAGTCTCTTGTCTCGCAGTTTGAGGTGATGCCGAGGTACTGGACATCGGAAGCTACCGCGGAGGTGGACTTCCTGCTGCAGAACGGGACCTCTATTATTCCCGTCGAAGTAAAGTCCGGGACACGGCTTGGCGGCAAGAGCCTCGGGCTTTACATCAGCCGGTTCGGAGTCACGACCGCATTGAGATTCTCAATGAACAATCTGAAACGGGACGGGGTCGTTCTCAACATTCCTCTGCCGCTCGCAGACTGGACATCAAAGGTTCTGACATTGTAAAGCGCATTTCTTTTTGCGCAATTTTTCTTTTATGCGGAAGACGCTCCGGGTTTCGGGAAAAGGGAAGGTCAGCCTGATTTACTTGCGAAACTTGAATAATTTTCTTTTCATCACGAAATCAAGCTGTAAAACATTGTATTTTTACACGAAATCAAGACAAATGTACGAAAGAGAAACAACAAATGCAACGCTGAATGTCAACTTGTCCGGCGGATTGGCGCTCTGCCGGACAAAATCAGGGTAAGCGTCTCCGCAATTGCATCATTCAAGACTAAATCTTCAGTTGCTTTATGATGCGCTGGAGGTTCTCAAGGAACAAAGCTCCGTGCCCTCCATCCATCTGAACATGATGAAACTGGAAAGATACCTGATGTCCGCAAACATCATTTTACGCTATAGTGAACGTTCAGTATCGGCAATAAGTCCGACACCTGCGTAACCTGGACTGTGAGCTTATCGCCTGATATATTCAAGTATCGGTTCAAGGTATTTTTTGTCAGTCCAGTCGCATTTGTCGTCTCCGGCTTCCATCAATGCTCTTTCCCAAAGTTCGTATTCTGATGGATCTTTCTTCGCAACCGACTTCCTGAGCAACTTGCATAATGTCCTGTCTTTAAAAGACATTGCATCCAAATTCCACGCACCCCGGCAATAAAAGAGAGGAATATCAGACAAATCACCTTTCATGTTGTGCTCCCTGATCTGCTGAATTGCATTTTCTTCATACGGAGATGCCCCGCAACAAAACACGACAATCTTTTTACCCGCCAATTTATTGATATTCTTTTTCAGAAACGACAAGCCGGCAATACCGGAAGCATATATCGCTCCCCCTAAAACAATGGTGTCATACGTAATGATTTCATTGATGTCTGCTTTTTTTGTCTCGACACACTTGAAACCGGTTTCTTCTGAAAGCCAGTCAGCGTACCTTTTTGTAGCACCATATTTCGATTGGTACAAGATTACTCCGTTCATGATTTCATGATTTTATGATTTTACTTTCTTCGGCAGAGCAACGACATCTTTGCTACGGGGGTGCCGCTGCTTTCAATGTCGATCCGGGCTTTTATGAGGCCGTCCACCTCGGGGAATTTGTGGACAAGCACCCGTATCTCGGGACTGTCAGGATGGAGAACACTCAGGAATTTCACATTTTTCACGCAGCACAGGGTCAGATTTTCACCGCTTGCATCGGAGAGCAGCTCGATGCCTGTCTGGACCAGGCAGACGCCCGGCGTGATGGGCTTTCCGGGAAAATGGGCCTTATATATCACGCTCTCCGCGTTCATACGGAGAGTATAAAGGCTTTCAACTTCCGTCTGAGTCTTTGACACCACAAAATATAGACTGTCACGCAATTTCATATACCGCTTTCCGTCATGGCCAGCTTTATCTGTCCCGAGGCGATCACTTCGCCGTCACACTCCACGGTGGCCGACGCGAGCGTCACCTCCAGGACTTCCTCGATGAGATCGACAGTCGTCCTGATTGTGGACCCGGCCCTGACACTGCCGAAAAAGTTGAAATCCCGGACAGCTCCGAGCAGGCCGATCTGAATCTCCTTATGTAAAATGTACTTGCAGCAGTATCCGATATGGGCGGCCCATGTCTGGGCGACGTTCTCCAGAATACCGCAAGGTGAGAGGATGCCGTCGTCCACGAACAGGTTGTCATGCCGGATCAGCGTCTCCGTGGTGCACGAATCCGTTGTGAACTTGACGAGCCGGTCTGCCATTACGAAAGGCTCCTGCTGCGGGAGCAGGTCGTGTATGTCCATCGGAATCCCGGGCATCGGCTAATTCAACCTCGATTCAACGTAATCGCAGAATTTCGAATAAGTCTCAAGTCCCGCCATGTCTTCCGGCTTGATCTTGAAGCCGAATGTCTTTTCGACAACGACAACTATGTCTACGAAATCCAGGCTGTCAATCCCCAGATCTTCAATCAGTCTCGCCTCAGGCGTCACTTTCTCCTCGTCAACCTCGAACTCGTCCACGAGGATCCCTTTTACCTTATCTTCGATTTCTTTCCTGTCCATTTCAAATGGGAATTAGATTTTTTTGATGATCAATGTGCTGTTTGTCCCGCCGAAGCCGAATGAATTGCTCAGCACCGTGTTGACTTTTGTGTCAACGGTACGGCGGGCGATGTTGAGATCTCTGGAGCATTCGTCGCCTTCTTCGAAGTTGATGTTCGGGGCGACGAAATCATTTTGCATCATGATGAGAGAATATACTGCCTCGCTGGCTCCTGCCATCCAGCATTCGTGCCCCGTCATGCTCTTGGTGCTGCTGATGAGGGCATGCTCTCCGTTGAATATCTGCTTCAAGGCCTTGGCTTCGCTCATGTCGCCTTGGGGCGTGCTTGTCGCATGGGCGTTGATGTAGTCTATGTCGCTGGGGTTCATCCCGGCATCTTTCAAAGCCCTCAAGATGGATCTCGTGCAGCCCTCGGGGCTTGGCTGGCTTATCACCGGGGTGCCGTTGGACGAGAACCCGTATCCCACCACTTCCGCCAGGATGTCCGCTCCGCGTGCCACGGCGCTGTCGTAGTCTTCAAGCACCAGAGCTGCGGCCCCGCCGCTCGGGACAAGCCCGTCGCGGTTTTTGTCAAAAGGACGGCTGGCCTTGGACGGTACGGCGTAGTTTTTCGAGAATGTGCCCAGCGCATCGAACGCGGCCATCGAATAATAGTTCGTCTCCTGGGCGCCTCCGCACAGGATCATGTCCTGCAGCCCGTCCCGGATGAACATGCAGGCAAGACCTATCGAGTGGCTTCCGCTCGCGCAGGCGGCGCTCACGGTGAAGTTGATGCCTTTCAGACGGAAGATCGTGCTGATGTTCATGTTGACGGTGGAGTTCATCGACTGGAAGATGAAAGACTGCCCCAGCAATTCAGTGTCCTTTTTCTCCTCCATGATTCTCGCCGTCTCTATGACCGGTCTGGCGGAGGAGTCATTGCCGAATATGCAGCCGATCTCATGACTGTCGAGGTAGTCATTGTCGATTCCGGCCATCTCCAAAGCCTGGGAACTGGCCATGAATGCGTATTCCGCCTCTTCAGAAAGGCTCCTGCGCAGGTGGCGGTCAAGCACTCCTTTAAGGACGGGTCTCGGGACAATCCCGGTAAGCGGCGAGCGGAATCCGTATTCGAGCCTTTCCGCTTCTATCCCTATGCCGGATTTCCCTCCGTACAGGGAAGCCTTGACCTCATCGATGCTTGTCCCTATGCAGGACCATATTCCCATGCCTGTTATTACTACACGTCTCATATCAGAAAAGTCCACCGTTTATGCTGATGACTTCACCGGTGATATAGTCCGCCTTGTCAGAGCAGAGGAAGCAGACCAGCTCCGCGACCTCTTCGGGCCGGCCGAAACGCTTCATGGGGATCGTCTTCCTGATTTCATCCTCCGGGAGGTCTTTTGTCATGTCTGTGGAGATGAAGCCCGGGGCGACTGCGTTGACTGTGACGTTTCTTGAGGCCGTCTCCTGAGCCAGAGCCCTCGTGGCGCCGATGACCGCCGCTTTCGCAGCGCAATAATTCGTCTGGCCAGCCATTCCCTTAAGGCCCGAGAGGGACGACATGTTCACGATCTTGCCTCCATGCCCACGTGCCATCATCTTGGGCAGAAGATGCCGGGTGACATAGAACAGTCCGTTTACGGATGTCCCGATCACCGAATTCCACCCATCGTCTGTCATCCTGAACATGAGGTCATCGTGGATCACGCCGGCGTTGTTCACAAGATAGGCGACATAATCATCGGGATGCGCGGTCTCCCAATTGTCCAGAGCTGTCTCGACGCTGCTCTTGTCGCTGACATCCAGACGGATCACAGATGCCGACCCGCCATTGTGTATAATCGTATTGCATACTTCTTCGGCAGCACTTTCATTGGAACGATAGCCTACCAGCACGGGAATTCCGTTTTCCGCAAGTTTAAGGCAAATGGCCCGTCCGATGCCTCGGGAACCACCGGTAACTAACGCATACTTTGTCGCCATGACGCTGTTTTCCTAAAATTTTTGCAAATATACAATTTTTCCTTATGAAAGAATACGAAAAACGCCACCTGCTCAACACAAATGCATCGCAGGTGGCCACAAAAAAAACTGTTCAACGGTGAAAAACTACCGGAAAATATCGTTCAAGACTGACGCGAGACGGAGGCCGGCACGCAGGAGCTGATTTTCAATCACCGGAGCCCACTCACTCACATAATCATAGGACAGTTTGGAACCCACAGGGGTCTCGTCGTAGACTCTCTTGCAGATCTCGTAAGTTTCCTCAGCCCATGACTCCGGAGTCCCGGCCACGAGTTCCCGATCAACTTCCTTGCTGTAGGTATCGATCTGCTCGACCCACTCGGTATACGTCCACTTGTGGGCGCTCTCGATGATTGAGGAGTCCCAGATGGAATGCAGATTGGTACCATTTCCGAAGTACTGCACCTGCCATCTGTTGCCGCCGCGGTCCGACTTGTGCCCCATGTGCATCGGGCAATGCAGATCCCCCATCAGATGAACCAGAAACTTGAGCGAAAGAACCTGCTCATCACGGCTCAGCTTCCCGCTCTTCAATGCTGCAATCTGCTCATTGATAGCGCGGATGACATCCCCGTTCTCATTGAGGGCCGCGCTTTCAAAAGTCTCGTCCGCATCAATATTCTTGTAGTGCCAGGTACTTGTATAGCTGTATTCCGGAGTATGGCTGGCGTTGTCCATCCAGTTGGCCCAATACACGATTGACTTCCCGTCCAGAAGTTCTGTAATCTTTTTTTCCGCCTTTTTCGTGAGGTGCTTCTGTGCCACCGCACAAGTCACGTCATGACCTTTCTGTCCCCACGAATAACCGTTGACAGACAACGCGAGAAGACCTGCCCCCAGGCAGATCATCTTCAAGAAACTGCTTATCCTTTCCATGCCTGCAAAGATGCACAATTTTTTTCGCATGCGCACCTTTTTTGTTGCACCCGGCATACACAGAAAAAGAGGCCGGCCAAAGTCGGCCAGCCTCTAAAATCGAAATGTCAGATCAGTTCTTTGCAGGCTTGACGGCACCAAGGCTCTGCGGAAGCCATACGGACATCTCGCCGTCGCCACGATGGGCCCATGCATAATACGGAACCATGGACACTTCCACATCTCTGGTCTGGAGCCGGCCCTTGTCATCATAGTACAGAGACTGGCCGGAAGTCTTGATCATGTCGATACCGTTGAGCAGTTCAGGCTTTTTCTCGACCCGCAATTCAGGATTTTCTGGCAGGATGAGACTTTGAATCCGGAAATCATTGTCAGGCCATTCAGCACAATATACGAGCGGTCCGCGCTCCACGGCGATCCTGCCCCTGTCGGCCTCCACCAGTTGGTTGGCCTTCACGATGCGCGGCTCCATATCGAATTCCACTTCCACCTTGTCGCCCTTCTTCCAGGTCCTGTCGATGCAGAGGTAGCCGTTGTCCATCTTCTTCTCGACTTCGGCCCCGTTCACCTTGACGGTGAAGCCGGAAGCGGCATTGTCATCAAAGCTGTACAGATCGCTCGGAACAACCTCGCCCTGCAGCCAGCCCGGGATGCGGAGTCTGAGGGTGAACTGCTGCTTTCTGCGCGGCGACACCTCGATCTGCATGTCCCCGTCCCAAGGGTAATTTCCGGTCTGGGTGAGAGCCACCTTCTTGCCGCCCACCTCAATCTCTGCATTGTTGCTCATGTAGAGGTTGACATAGACATTGTTGTCTTTCACTGCGTACAGATACCCCGGCAGAGAAGGGATGAAACGGCTGAGGTTGGACGGGCAGCAGGCGCAGCCGAACCACGGCTGGCGATGTGCCGCACCCTGACTGAACTTGTACTCGCCGTCAGACTCCAGAGGATTCGGGTAGAAGAACGTGCCTCCGTCCATTGACACACCTGAAATCAAGCCGTTGTAGAGGGTGCGCTCAAGCACATCGTAGTACTTGGACTCCCCGTGCAGGAGGAAGAGGCGATGGTTCCAGTAGACGTTGGCTATGGCAGCGCATGTCTCGCAGTAGGCGGTCATGTTGGGGAGTTCGTAGTCGTCGCCGAAGGCTTCTCCGTCATGACGTGCTCCCAGACCTCCGGTGAGATAGAGCTTCTTGCCGGTCACGTTGTCCCAGATCCTGTCTATGGCGTCGATATAGGCCCTGTCCCCGGTGAGGGCGGCCACATCGGCCATGCCGGAGTACATGTACAGGGCACGCACGGCATGGCCCACGGCCTCGTCCTGCTCAAGCACAGGCTTGTGGGACTGGCTGTACTCCCGTTTCAGCTCGGTCTTGCCTCTGTTTTCAAGGAAGAACTCGGCAAGGTCGAGATATTTCTTGTCGTGTGTGACAAGGTAGAGTTTGGCAAGCGCCATCTCCGCGATCTGGTGGCCCGGCACTTTCACCTGCTGGCCAGGGCCGTTGCCGATTTCGCGCGCTACGCAGTCGGCATATTTGATGGCGATGTCCAGAAAGTTGCGCTTGCCTGTGGCCTGATAGTAGGCCACCGCGCCCTCGACCATGTGTCCGAGGTTGTAGAACTCGTGGCTCAGCTCCTCCACCTTCTCCCAGCGCCTGCTGCCCATCCACTCGTGGGGGTTCTCCGGATTACGGGTGCGGAAAGTGTTGAGGTAGCCGTCCGGCTCCTGCGCCGCAGCCACTATGACAAGCACGCTGTCGATGTAGTGCTCCAGCTTCTTGTCGGGATGGGTCTGCAGGGAGTACGCGGCGCCCTCTATCGTCTTGTAGACATCAGTGTCGTCGAAAGACAGGCCGGACACGTCGTTGTCCGGACTAGGATGGGCCGCCATCACGAAGTTCTTGTACCTCCCGGACTCTTCGCATTTGCTGAAAGCCAGAGGGATGGTCACCTCGCGGCTGGCTTTGAGCCTCTGCCCCCAGAAGTTGTCCGTCACTTTCACCGAGGTGAAAGGCACCGGGGTTATCGGATAATCTTGCGCGGTCGCGGCGGCTGCGGCTGACGCGGCGGCAAGTGTAAGGAATAATGCTTTGAAATTCATTCTTTATAGTGTTATTTGGTGTATCCGTCGTTCTGCTTGAGATTCTTGTTCTTCTCCCTCTGGCTTCTCGGGATCGGGAGCAGGGTGCGGTAAGACTCATTGGTGGCATCATGGGAGAACCATGACTTGGTGGCAAAGACCCCGAAGCGGATCATGTCCTGGCGGCGGCGGGCCTCCTGGTTGAACTCCCAGCCCAGCTCGTCCAGCATACGCCCGTACTTGACGTCGGCTCCGCCCTCTTGGGTCGTAAGACGGTTGTCGCGCCTTCCGTAATCGTAGCAGCTTCCCTTGAGCAGGTCATCTCCGGTCACCGTGGCCTTGTCCTTGGCGGCTCCCTTGGCGTATTCGCCCTTGAAGTTCCTCTCGCGTACTCGAGTCACCAGTTTCGCCGCACCGTCGGCATCCCCGGAACGCAGCATGGACTCGGCCTTCATCATGAGCACGTCGGCATATCTGAGCAGAGGCCAGTCGTTGCTCTGCTGCTTGCGGGAGCCCATCTCTATCTCGAACTTGCCGTAACGGAAGCCGTGCACCTCCCCGGACTCCGCTATGCTCGGCACTTCATTGATGTAAGACAGCGGCTTGCCGGAGTATGAACCCATCGTGCAGATGAGCAGCTCTCCTGAAGCGGAGTACTGATCGCCCTTGATCCAGTTATTCTTGTAGCGCTCGTCATCCTTGTCGAAGGTGTCGACAAACTGCGGCACCGCGCAGATTCCCCCATAAGGGGCTTCGTTGAGATTGTAGGTGAGCTGGTTTTCAGGCTGGAGAGACTGGATGAAGAGGGAGGTGATCCCGTAGTCGTTGATATACCTGTTGTCGAAAGGAATGGCGAATATCATCTCCTTGGCATTCTCGTTCTCGACTGCAAACACGTCCGTCTGGCTCGCGTCCAGATCGAAGAGTCCGCTGCCGATGATCTCATCGCAGACTTCGATGCACTCCTTCCACATCGGGGTGCCCGTGTAGACTTCGGCGTTGATGTACATCTTGGCGAGCAGGGCCAGGGCTCCCCATTTGTTGAAACGTCCGTACATTATGCCCCCGTTCTGCTCGCTGAGCAGAGGAAGGTTGTCCTTCACCTCCCCCACTATGAAATCAAAGACCTCCTTGCGGGTGTTCTGCTCCGGAAGGAAACCGTCCGGCACATCATATTTGGTGATGATCGGGACGTTGCCGTAAAAGTCGCACAGCATATAATAATACGAGGCACGCAGCACCTTCAGCTCTGCGACGGTGGACTCCTTTTCCTCGCCGACCGGAATGCTTCCCGACTCGATCTGGTAGATGACGCGGTTGCAGTTGTTGATGCCCGCATAGAAGGTGCTCCAGTTGTTTTCAACATTGACATCCTCGTCCGTCCACTTGTGCTCATGCAGGATGCGGTACTTGCCGCCGTCCACCCAGCCGTTCGGACGGGCCGGGATCACGCTCTCGTCGCTGGTGAGATCCATGATGCGGGTGTAGTTGTCCCAGCAGAACAGGCATTCGCGCCAGTTGCCGTAGGCAGCGCCTACCAGAGAGGAGATATCTTTTGCGGTCGGCTCGAAATCATCGGAGATGATGAGTGAATAGCTCTTGTCCTCCAGCTTGGTACATCCTGAGGCGAGGGCGGCGAGCACGAGGATACAATATGTAAGTTTCTTTTTCATCTTTCAGTTCTTTTTTTCAGTTAAAACACAATGTTTGCGCCGATGGTGAATGTGCGTGTGGTAGGGTACTTGTCCCTCTCGTCGTTGCCCGGAGCGAGACCCACCCTGTTGACTTCCGGATCGATACCCTTGTAGCCGGTGATGGTCAGAGCATTGGACATGGAGGCGTAGAGCCTTATGGAATCCACATACTTGATTCCGGTCTGCTGGAAGTTGTAGCCGAGGGTGATGTTGTCGATCTTCCAGAAGTCGCCGTCCTCGATGTAGTAGCTGTTGAACTCGAGAGGCATCTCCTTGTTGAGGACAACCTTGCCGAAGACCTTGTCCTGTGAGGACTTGAGACGGTTGTAGTTCATGATGCCAGTGTTCTCGTAGAACATCCTCTGGAAGTTGAGGATCTGGAAGCCGAAGGCGCCCCTCATCGTGACGGCGAGATCCCAGTTCTTGTAGCGGAAGGTGTTGTTCCAGCCGCCGTAGAACTTCGGAAGTCCGTTGCCGAGGATATGCTTGTTGTCCGAGTTCCTCATCCCCACGAAATCGTCATACCCCACGCGGTTGCCCTCGCCGTCAAGATAAATCCACTTGCCCTCATCGTCCACATCTACAACCTTGTATCCGAAGAAGTTGCCGATCTTGTCGCCGATCTCGATGCGGTGTGTGTTGGTCTGGATAGGATCGCCTGTCCAGCCCTCATAGATGTAGTTGGACGAGACCTCGTACAGGTCGTTGGAAAGGCTCACGAGCTTGTCTTCATTGGTGGAGAAGTTGACGCTTGAGTTCCATGTGAAGTTGTTGTTCCGCACCGGCACGAAGTTCACGAGAACCTCGATACCGCGGTTGCGCAGCTTGCCGACATTGGCCATGGTGGTGTTGACGAGATTCGGCGGAACAGGTACGGAGAAATTGTAGAGAAGATCCTTGATGTCACGGTTGTAGAAGTCCACGGAACCGTTGATGCGGTCATTGAGGATGCTGAAATCAAGTCCTATGTTCCACTCGTGCTTCTCCTCCCATTTCAGGTTAGGGTTAGGGTTGCGCGAAGGCACCAGAGTGTGGATCCACTTGCCGTCGGAGAGGAAATATCCGCTGTATGCAAGGGTTGATTTGGCCAGGAAAGACTGGCTCGGCTGGCTACCGGTGACACCGTAGCCGACACGGAGCTTGAGATCTTCGAACAAGCCGAGAGACTTGATGAACTCCTCCTCGCTGAGCCTCCATCCCAATGAGACGGACGGGAACAGGCCCCAGGCGTTGTTGGTGCCCACCAGCTGGCTGGCCCCCTCGTAGCGGAGGCTTCCCATGAACAGGTAACGGTCCTTATATGAATAGGTGGCGCGGCCGAAGAAGCCGATGAGGTTGGTACGGCCCATGTCACCGTTGAGGCTGCTGAGCTTGTTGCCGAGACCCTCGCCGAGCTGGATCTGGGAATACCCGAAAATGTCTGTCGGGAAATCCTGGTTCTGCACCCAGAAATTGAACCACTCGTTGCTTGAGTAGCTGTATCCTCCGAGAAGGGAGAAATTGTGCCCGCCGATTTTCTTCTTGTACTGAGCGGTAAGCTCCATGAGAAGGTCCTTGGTGGAATCCTCGCCGTTGGAGACGAAGCCGTTCTTGGAGTCGCGCACGGTCGAGATGTGTTTCATGCTCTCGGCGTATCCGCGGGTCTGGTTATACTTGCTGTATGAGAAAAGTCCGGTCAGCGTGAGGTCCGCTATAGGGGTGAAGACCAGGTTGGCGTTGAGACGGGAGAACTGCTGCTCGTTCTTTCCGGTGCTCTCCTCGATCCTGGCCACAGGGTTCTCGTACTGGAATAGGCCTGTCTCCTCGTACCATGTCCCGTCCTCGTATTTTACCGGGGCGGTAGGGTTCATGATCTGGGCCTGACGGTATGTGAAGCCGTTGAAACTGTATCCGTCGCCGGTGGTGGTGTACTTGTTCTGGGTGTTGAGGATCTCGAAGCTCGCGGTGAGCTTGTCATCGAACATCTTATGGTTGATCTTCGCCCTCGCGCTGAGACGCTGGTTGTCAGATTTCTTGAATATGCCCTGCGCCTGGCGGAAGTTCACGTTGAGCAGGTAGTTGGTCTTCCTGTTGCCGCCAGTGAAACTGAGGTTGTGGACGTGGCTGATGTTGGTGCGTGTGATCTGGCTGAGCCAGTCGGTGTCGGATCCCTTGTCCCAGCTGGCGTCCCTGAAGCCCTCGGATATCTGCCTGCGGTAGTCTGCGGCGGTCAGCATGTCCATCTTGCGGGCGATGGTCTGGGTGTAGGCGTATACATTGTATTCCACACGGTTGTAGTTGGTCGCGTCGGCCTTTTTGGTAGTGATGATGATCACACCGTTGGTGCCGCGGGTACCGTAGATGGCTGCTGCCGAACCGTCCTTGAGCACATCTATGCTCTCGATGTCCTCCGGGGCAACCATGCCGAAGTCGCCCGGGACACCGTCGATGATGACGAGAGGGTTGGTGTTGGAACCGTTGATGGTGGAGCGTCCGCGGAGAAGCATCTGGGTGCTTGCGGTAGGGTCACCGGAGGTCAGCGAGATGGTGAGGCCCGCCACCTTGCCCTGGATGAGCTGGCCGACGTCCTGAGACATACCTTTATTAAAGGAGTCCGATTTGACGGAAGCCACCGAACTCGTGGCATCCCCCTTGCGCTGCACACCGTAGCCTATGACGACCACCTCGTCCAGAGACTTGGTGTCGTCCTTGAGCACGATGTTGAACTCGGTCTTGCCGCCGACGGCTATCTCCTGGGACACATAACCCAGAGAACTGATCTGAAGCGTGGCCTTGGCGGAGGAGACTTCGAGTTTGAAATTGCCGTCCATGTCGGTCGTGACACCGTTTGTGGTCCCTTTTTCAACCACACCGGCTCCGATGACGGATTCACCATGCTGGTCGCTCACGTTTCCCTTGATCGTCAAGGTCTGCGCCGAGGCGACACCGCATAGTCCAAAAAAGAACAGCAGTAGAGATAATCGGGCATAAATGCCAGACAGTTTTCCTGTCATTAATCTTGAATGTGCCATTTGGATAATTTTAGATATTAATTATGTCTGGCGGTAAAGGTATGATGTTCTGCATCAAGAGCGTCAAGGGATTTTCAGCATAAAAGGCAGGCGGATGCGACAAGGTGCATTTTGATAAAAACGCCATGGCGATATGCTCAAAATGTCGTGGATGTCTTCCTTTTCTGGTATTCGCTCGGTGTGAGGCCGAAAGTTTTCTTGAAAATATTCGTAAAATGATTGTGGTCGTTGTATCCAAGCGCCACGACGACTTCGCTCACCGTCATTGCCGGATTTTCGAGCATCCGGCAGGCGTGTCTCATCTTGATGTCGCGGATGAACTCCAGCGGTGTCTGTCCTGTCGCAGCCTTGATTTTGCGTGAAAGCGTGATGCGGGTCATGTTCAGACGGTCAGCAAGCACGGCGATGTTGAATTCCGGATCGCCAAGATTGGCTTCCACCAGTTGAAGTGCCCTGCTCATGAGCTGTTCATCTTTGGATGACACCTCCAGATCGCTGATCTCCAGAGCCGGTGCTGTCCTTGAACTTTCCTGCTTGCGCCTCCTGGTGCTCAGCAAATTCGTCACCTTTCTTTTCTCTTCCAGTTTCACTCTCTGTATATACAGGTAGATCACCGTAAAAAACAGTCCGGCAACCATACCGGCCCAGAGCATCAAAGCCCACCAGGTCTCATACCAGGTCGGCAGTCTGGTGATGCTGAAGCTTGTGATCTTGTCGCTCCACAGTCCATTATCATCTGTGGCTTTCACCTGGAAGACGTATCTGCCCTTTCCCAGCCTGTTGTAGAATGCCGTGTTGTCGCCGTTGGAGGTATAGTTCCACTCCTTGTCAACCCCCGAGAGCTTGTAGGCATAGCGTATCTTGGAAGCATTCCAGTAGTCCAGCGTGGAAAAGCTGATCTCTATGTTGTAGCTGTCCGGGCCGATGTCCAAGTTGCCTCCGGACGGGATATGCCTGTCGAAAAAGATTGATTCCCCGCCTACGGTGACATTGGTTATCAGGGGTTTTGCCGGTTTCGGCAAGGACTCAAGCCTGTTGCTTGCCTTGATGGATATGAACCCCGGGATGCCGCCGAAATACAGGGTGTTGTCAGCAGCCAGATATGCCGCCCTCGGCAGATAACGCTCAAGCATATAAGGCCTCCCTGGCACAGTATAATCCCGGAACGAGCCGTTGCCGGGGTTGAACTCCTTGACCTGCTGGTTGGTAAGGATCCACAAGTGGTTGAATTCATCGACAAGTATCATCTCAAGGACATCGCCCTTCATTCCACAGGCCGAAGTGCAGTCCGCATAGCCGGCACCCGCTGAGGGGTCCAGCAGCAGTATCTTGGAACAGAACGTCCCCAGCCACAGTTTTCCGTCCGAAGTCGCACTGATGCAGGAGAGGTTCTCGGCGCTCGGGAAGAAACCCGTGATTCCGCCTTCTTCGAGTTTATACACTCCGACATTGCTGACACATACCCATACGGAGCCGTCGGTCATCTCCGTTATGCCTGCGGCATTGCCCTTTATGCCTTGCACAGTAGAGATTTCCCCGCTGTCCGGCCTCAAGACGAAAAGTCCGTTTGTGGTACCCATCCACAGGCATCCGGAACTGTCCTCATAGATGGTCTCCAATGTTCCGGGGTCTTCACTTGCCGTCCCCAGATCGACCGTGTCCTCCCACCTCACGGACATCCCGGTCCGCCGCAGGCCGTATACGGTGGCGTAATCGGTCATGGCCCATATCTTGCCTCTCTCTTTCGACTTTATCAGATAAGGGATCTGTGCCCACGGGAAACCTTTCATCCCGGGACTGTCGCTGACCGGGACGAGCTTGTCGGACGATGGCGAATAAAGATATATCCCGTGCCTGTCTTGAGAGAGCCAGAAAAGGCCTTTTTCGTCATCCTCGCAGAGCGACACGACAGCCGGACTGACATTCAGGTTCTTGCGCATCGCCGGCATACGGTACTCCGTTATATAGCTGTCCTGCAGATTGATGATGAAACTGTCCCGGTCGTAAGCCGCCACCCAGAGATTGCGGTTTCTGTCCTTCATCACATAGCTCAACATCTTATTGCCTCCTGACAGATATGGAGATGTGTCAACCGGCTCAAGCATCCCCCGCGCACTTATGCGGTATGCCTCAAGGTTGTTGTATGTGATGACCCAGAGCCTGCCGTCCACATCGTCCTGCACCATGTTGATGATGCAGTTGTCGTGGCGGCTTTGCCGGCTGCAGGCCGCCGGCTGCGGAGTGTATCTTTCCCCCGGTGCGGCATCCGGGTCGAAACGATGGATTCCCTCACCCCAAGAACCGACCCAATAGTATTTCCGGCTCTTGTCCTGTATGATATAGCTCTCGTCTGCTTCTCCACCGCGGGAAAAACTCTCCAAGACCCCCGTATCCGGCTCCAGTCTGCATAAGCC
>CAKVDS010000014.1 GCA_934726455.1 uncultured Bacteroidales bacterium | reverse complement strand
TTCGTTTTTGCGGTTTCGTGGTTGATTTTCATCGCATTTGGTTTTGAACTTCATCACGATTGGTTTTGCCGATTATACACGGGCACCACCATGTCCACATCAGCAAACAACTCCGACTCCGAGAGCCTCTTTCCGAGCATGGACGCGAAAAACTTCCCCTCCCCGAAATTACGCTCATACTTGAGCGCACGGGTGATATTTGCATATCCGTTGTCCGAGGAATAATAGAAAAGAGCCGCAGCATACGCATACGGCTCATATTCATCACTTTCCGTCACGGCATCGGACAAGGCTGAAATCGCGGAGTTGAACTTGTCCGCCATAGGATTATGGCTTTGCGCAGCAAAACCGGTCTCGGGCATATCCGCCATACAGCACAGACAGATATGCTTCTCCTGAAGCAGGAGAGGACGACCGCACACTACGCACACTCTCGGCAGGACGATGTCCGCAAGCGCCAAGAGTGAAGTTTTCAAGTCAAGTCCGGCAAGGCGGGAATCCATCAGCAGTTCATCGCGCCGCAGCAGTTGATGACCTGTCCGCTGACATAAGAAGAGAGGTCACTCGCAAGGAAGAGAGCCACCTTGGCCACATCCTCCGGGGTGCCTCCGCGACGGAGAGGAATGCTCTTGACCCATGCTTGGCGGACTTCCTCCGAGAGAGCGGCAGTCATGTCAGAAATGATGAAGCCCGGGGCTATACAGTTGGCACGGATACCGCGAGGCCCCATCTCTTTGGCGATAGACTTGGCAAGCCCGATGAGACCGGCCTTGGAAGCGGAGTAATTGCACTGCCCGGCATTGCCGCTCACACCCACCACGGACGACATGTTGATGATGCTGCCGCCTTTCTGACGGGACATTATCGGAGTCACGGCATGTATATAGTTGAATGCCGACTTGAGGTTGACATTGATGACCGCGTCCCACTGGGACTCTTCCATGCGGAGCATGAGTCCGTCACGTGTGATCCCGGCATTGTTGACAAGAATGTCGATGTGCCCGAAATCCTCATGGATTTTCTCCACTGTCGCTTGAGTGTCAGCGAAATCAGCGGCATTGGACGCATAGGCTTTGACTTTGACGCCAAGGTCTGAAAGTTCCTTGACAGTATCTTCATTGACTTTGATGTCGGTGAAAGCGATGTCCGCACCCTCGGATGCGAACTTCAGGGCAATGGCCTTGCCTATGCCCCGGGAAGCGCCCGTGATGAGGGCGACTTTTCCTTCGAGTAATCCCATATACTAACTATTTGACATTGCGGCCTCGACTTCATCTGCGGCTATAGGAAGCCTCTTGTCGCCGAGACGGCGTGCGCCGTCCGCAGTCACAAGGACATCATCCTCAAGCCTGATGCCGCCGAAGTCCAGATATTCTTCCAGTTTGCTGTAGTTTACAAAACCCTTGTCCGTCCCCTCCCGTTTCCACTCTGCAATGAGTGCCGGGATGAAGTATATACCAGGTTCGTCAGTGATGACATTGCCCGGAACAAGACGCCGCGCCATCCTCAAACTGCCGAGTCCGAGCTGCGGAGAGCGGCTCTGGTCATCATCGTACCCTACAAGGTCCTCACCGAGATCCTCCATGTCATGGACATCAAGCCCCATGTTGTGCCCGAGCCCGTGAGGCATGAAAAGTCCGGCTATGCCCTCGTCAACCATATCGGAGACATCACCTCTGACAAGCCCGAGAGACTTGAGGTTCTCAAGCATGTGTCCGGCCACGGCCAGATGCACGTCGCGATACGCCACGCCCGGACGGATAAGACTGAATGCCAGCTCATTGCACTCATGTACCGTGTTATATATATCCCTCTGCTTTGCAGTATACTGTCCGCCGGTAGGATAGGTACGCGTGAAGTCGGAGGCATAGTGGACGTTGCTCTCGGCTCCGGCATCAATCACCATGAGTTTTCCCGGTTCTATGATACATTCATGACTGTGGCAGTGGAAAATCTCCCCATGCTGCGTGAGGATGGTGGCGAAACTGGTTCCCCAGCCCTTGCCGAGGGTGACGCCCTCCATCTCCCCCACAATCTCCTGCTCAATGCGCCCCGGACGGATTCCGCGCCGGGCCACGGTATGCATCTCATATCCGAGGTTGCAGGCCTGGTCGATAAGGGCGATCTCTCTCTCCTCCTTAACGAGCCGGAGCGAGACCACCGCTCTCACCAGTGCCTCCGACGCTGCGGCGCACCCTTTCTTGCCGGCAGAGAACACCGCCGACGGGCTCAGCCCCAGCAAAGAAGAGAGATACGATGCATTGTAATATCTGGATACCGGGAGAAAATGCACTTTCCGGCCTTTCAATGCGTCCGGGAGGGCATCATACGCAGCGGTCTTATGGACTCCGGCCGATTCGGCAAGCGATTTGACAGACGGCATAGGGCCCATCCAGATGATGTCATCGAGGCTGAAATCATCGGCGTAGATGATCTCATCTCCGCTCTCGAGATCGAGAGTGGCGGCAAAACGGGGCTCATCAATACCGAAGAAATAAAGCCAGTTGCTGTCCTGGCGCCATTTGTAGCAGTTGTCCCGATATTGTGCGGGAGCATCAACATTGCCAAGAAAGAGAATGATTCCCTTCTCATCGCGGAGTCTCTCCACGAGCGCCTTGCGGCGCGCCACATAGACTTCTTTTTCAAACATAAGACATCCTTTGTCTGCATCAAAAAAGGCAGACATACTCGACAAAGGTAAGAAAATTCTGCATATATTCGCGGCGGGCTCCCCAAGCGGGCCATAGGAACAACATGTTAGAAAAAGTAATCGACATCGTCAGGCAGGCCGCCGCCCTGATGGACAGGTCGCACATCCGGATCAAGGAAAAGGGCGGTCTGGAGAACATTGTCACGTCAGCCGACATCGCTGTTCAGCATTTTCTCACCGGAAAGCTCGCGGAGATACTTCCAGGCTGCGGTTTCTTATGTGAGGAAGAAGATTTCCGGGATACGGGGGAAGAATATGTGTGGATTGTCGACCCGATAGACGGTACGGCCAATTTCTCGCGGGGAATCGCGGACTGCTGCATATCTGTAGCTCTGGCCCGAAAAGGCACGCTTCAGCTCGGGGTCGTGTACAGCCCGTGGCGTGGAGAGCTTTTCACAGCGGAAAAGGGCAAGGGGGCCTCACTCAACGGCAAGCCGATAAAGGTGTCGTCGCGCCCTTTTGAGGACGGCGTCTTCTGCACCGCGATGAGCACCTACCACAAAGAGTGGGCAAAGTTCTGCTCCGATGTCATATTCGACATCTACATGCGCTGCAATGATGTCCGCCGCTTCGGCTCGGCAGCGCTTGAGATATGCGATCTTGCCGCCGGGAGGGTAGAACTGTACTTCGAGAGGCAGCTTCAGCCATGGGACTACGCCGCCGCGATGCTCGTCCTGCTGGAAGCCGGCGGCGCAATCTGCGGGCCCGACGGCAGTCTGCCACCTCTTGACGGCCCGTCCATGGTGATAGCCGCCAACACGGAAAACAGCCGCGCGGAGATTCTGCGCACCGTCAGGGCACATCAGGAACATTTGTAAAGGTTTTTTACATCAACTGTAAAGTAACTTTACACAGCCCCGAAACCACGGCACACGTAAAACCCTAACAATAAACACATTGCATTTTCAGGCACGGAAGTAGATAATCTCATTTGTGACAAAAAAATGCAATGAAGAGTTTTTTCAACTTCCTTAAGCGCAACAAGCTTTACTGCGCGATCAACATAATCGGATTCAGCATCTCGATCGCTTTCGTGATGCTTCTCGGCATCTATGTGAGCCGCCAGCTCAGCACCGATTCTTTCCAGAAGAATGGAGACCGGATATATGCCGTGGGTGGAGGCCCGTATCTGTCTTCCGCCTACTATATGCCACGATACCTCAAGCAGAAGTTTCCCGAGATCGAACGCTCCGCCTCATACTCGGAGGGAGGCAGCAAAGAATACAGCCTCAACGGGCAGACAATCTACGCCACGACAGCATACGCAGACAGCTCGTTCTTCGACATGTTCAGTTTCCGGATATCAGAGGCTGACAAGGAGGCGTGGAAAAGCGGAGAAGACAAGATTCTGCTCAGCGAAAGTTTCGCGAAAGCCAACTTCCCGGGCGCAGATCCGCTCGGGCAGGTTTTTCTCCGTTACGGACGAGAGCTGACCGTAGCCGGCACATACAAAGATATCGACAACTCCGTCATCAAGCCGACCGACATCATCGTCAGAGGAGAGCAGATGGAAAAGGGAAACCGGTCCAACAACTCCTCCATGAACAATGCTGCGGGCTCAATCTGCTTCGTGATGACTTATCCGGGGACGGATCTGCGCTCCCGCACGGATGACATCTTGGAGTACTACAAGGAGATTTTCTGGCCATACCGCAACGCCGGGATATGGGACAGCGTGGAGGTAGTGCCGCTAAAAGACATATATTTCCACTCCTCAGGCCTTTCTGACCCTACAGGGAGCCTTCTGCGCGGAGACCTCTCGATAGTGGAGATTCTTCTCACCATGTGTCTGCTCCTGCTTCTCTTCTCCGTGCTCAACTATGTCAACATGACCACCGCCCTCTCTGGCTTCAGGGCCAAAGAGATGGCGACACGAAGGCTCGTCGGGGCAAGCAAGAGCGAGATTTTCCGGACAAGCATGCTGGAGAGTCTGGTCATCTGCGGAGCATCGACCATAGTGGCTGCCCTGCTCGCCCAGACCATTTCTCCTGCCATGAGCAGGCTGCTTGAATACAATATCTCAATCTTCAATTCGCTCAGTCCGGAAACCATCGGAGTGTGCTTGATATTCACAGCGATTGTCAGCATAATCTCCGGACTGGTACCGTCGCTTATGACCAGAAGGGTGAAGCCGATAGAGATTGTCCGGGGCACGCTCAAGCTCAAGACAAAGACCCTCTACAGCAAGGTGATAATCGTAGTGCAGTGCGTTCTGTCGGTGGTCATGCTGACCGTTGCCCTGACGATGCAGCTTCAAGTAAAGCATCTTATCGATGCTCCCCTCGGCTATGACATTTCCGACCAGCTGGTCATCGACAATGCCTTCGGCGATGCCGATGCCCTGAAGCCGCTTGTTGACAAACTTCAATCAGACCCTTCTGTCAGCTCGGTTGGCCTCGGCGATGGACATCCGCTGTCTTTCACCAACAACCAGACGATGGAACTCGAGAACGGAGACTGGATATCGCTCCAGCAGATCAAGGGAGACAAAGCGTACTTCGAGATATTGGGTTTGAGAGAGAAGCTGGACAACCACCTCGCAGACGCATGGTCATTCAACGAAGAAGCCCTGAGAGAAGCCGGTCTGGACGATGACGCCAAGGCTATCTATGTCAAGGACAGAGAACCTATGGCCATCGGCGGCATCTGGTATGACTTCCGTATAGGGAACATTCTGAATGCACAGAAGCCGGCGATGCTCAAACGTTTTGATGACGGTTATTCGGGAAAAGACTGGCCGTGGACCATCGTCATCAAGACAGTCGGAAGCCACAAGACCGCAATGGAAAGAGCAAGGGCAATCTGCTCGGAGATGTTCCCGGACAAGCTGTTCGATGTGGACTGGGCAGAAGACATACTCAAAGAGGATTTTGCCAAGGAAAGGCAAGTAAGCAGCATCATGCTTCTTTTCTCCATACTTTCCATATTCATCTCCGCCCTCGGACTGGTGGCCATGAGTTCGTATTACATGCAGCAGGAGAGGAAGACCGTATCGCTCAAAAAGGTCTTCGGGGCATCGTACAAGAAAGTGCTCATACAGCTTGTGCTGTCATTTGTGAAACTCGTGGGCGTGGCATTCGTCATCGCCGTCCCAATAGGCTGGATCCTCATGAACCGCTGGCTCCAGAACTACAGTTATCATATAAGTCTATACTGGTGGATATTCGCCTTGGCCGGACTCGCAACCGCCATCATAGCGGGAGTCTCTGTCCTCTGGCAGAGCATACGCACGGCCCGTACCAACCCGGCCACTGAACTAAAGAAAGAATAGTATGAAATCTTACATCAAGTTTCTCAGCCGCAACAGGCTTTACACAATAATCGAAGCCTTCGGGCTCACGGTCAGCCTGTGCTTCACAATACTGATCGGCAGCTACGTCTGGCAACAGTACAGCATCGCTTACGGAAATCCCGACTACGACCGAATCTACTCCCTCAGTGCCGAGGACTTTGTAGCCTTGAGCTTCGATGACAAGGATGCCCTGGAAAACGAGGTGCCTGAAGTGGAGATGGCCACCAGGTACCGTTGGGAAGAAAGCACAGTGCAGGTAGCAGACAACCACTACAATGTCCACGCGACAAGCGTGGACAGGGAGTTCTTCGACATGTTCCCGACCGGTGTGGACAAGGCCCTCATCGACGCCCTCGAGAGCAAAGGAAACATACTTGTCAGCCGGACTTTCGCCAACACCATCTCCGGCTCCGGGGAAGATATCATCGGCAAGATCGTCTTGTTCGATGAGGAGGAACATGTGATAGCCGGTGTCTTCGATGATTTCAAGGGCTCCATATTCCCTTATTGTGACATCCTGCTGAACATACAGAATCTGAATCCAGTATACCGCGGAGCGCGCAAGTTCTCCGTGATCGGGAATATAATGACCCTTTTCTTGACCCGGGAAGGCGTCGACAGGAAGACCATAGAAGAGAAGACCGCAGCTCTGTGCGAGAAAAACTATTCAAGCAGCTGGATACGTCCAAAGCTTCATCGCCTGGATGAACTTTATTTCCTTGATGACGCTTACATATTGAAACATACCAGCAAATCGATGCTTGAAGTGCTGACGATTGTGGCTCTGGCTCTGCTGCTCTCATCTGTGTTCAACTACATCAACCTCAGCACTGCCCTCTGCGGCAAGCGGGCCAAGGAGATGGCGGTTCGCAGGCTGCTCGGTGCCGGAAAAGGGAAAGTTTTCTTCTCCAGCGTGGCTGAGTCCGTGGCGTTCACCGCCGTCTGCTGCATAGCCGGGCTGCTGCTTGCTGTAGCACTGACTCCGGCTATGAACTCGCTTCTCGTAGGAGAGGATGCGGCCCTGTTCTCCCCTCTCTCCATAACTTTCAGCCCCGGCAGCATAGCCATCTACCTGCTGCTCATCCTGGTACTCGGTGTCCTGGCGGGATTTATCCCTGCAAGAATCATCTCGCAATACAGCCCGATCGATACTGTCAAGGGAGGGTTCAGAGTGCGGAGCAAGATGGTGTTCAGCAAGATTTTCATCGTGATTCAAAGTGCCCTTGCCGTGGTCCTGCTCTCCATGGGGCTGCTGATGGAGCTCCAGATGAAGCACATGATGGAACGGCCTATGAATGCGCAGACTTCCAATCTGTACTATCTGGATGCTTCTTTCCTGGATGCGGCATCGGCTTCAGTGCTTGCCGACAGGCTCAAGGCCCTCCCGGAAGTGAAGAAGATCGGTCTGGGCAACGCCGTACCGGGACACTTCAATTTCGGCATAGGCATGAAGGACGCCTCCGACAAGACCATCACCGTACAGCTGATGATCTGCGACTCGACTTTCTTCCGCATGTTGAAGCCTGAGGTGATTGAAGATTTCGGACATCCTCTTGAGCGCAGTCTCTGGCTTGGGGAAACTGCCGCAAACGCCCTCAACCTCTCAGACAGTACGGAAGCCTACTACGCCCGCAAATTCAGCGGATTCAACAACTCCAAGGTCGAAAGCATCGGCGGCATCATCAAGGACATTCCGGTGAGCGGCGCTTCTGACGGAAACCCGAACCCGTATATGGCCATATCGGTGCAGAGAGACGAAGATCTCTGGTACGCCTGCAGCCTGCTGATACAGACTTTGGACGAAAGCGACAACACCGCCAGAGAGATAGACTCGGTTTTCCGCAAGTATCAAGAAGATGAGGGAGACTATGACGAGGCGAACTGCAACTGGTTCATCTCCGAGAACACGCGCAGCGGCCTTGCCCCGGCAGTGCGAACAATGAGACTGGTGGAGATATTCATGGTCCTTGCGATCATCATAGCCCTGCTCGGGCTCATAGCCATGAGCACCTGGTACTCAGACCAAAGGGCCAAGGAGATTGCGGTCAGAAAGGTGTTCGGCAGCACTGTGGAGGCGGAGACCATAAGCAGCGTGAAATCATACCTTATCCTTACCCTCATCTCATGCATCATAGGAGTGCCGGTCGCCGTTTTCCTCGCCGGGAAGTACCTGCAGGGCTTTGCATACCGCATCAGCGGCTACTGGTGGATCTTCGCCCTCGCCACAGTCATCTCTCTTGTCATCTCTTTCCTGTCAGTGCTGTGGCAGACCCTGCGTGCCGCCCGTACCAACCCTGCCATAGAACTCAAAAAAGAATAATTTTTCCTACTTTTGCGGAGTATGAAAAAGGATGGGAAAATACTTGTCGTGGATGACAACGCAGGCATCCGCTCGACCCTGAAGATACTGCTGCCTATGCATTTTGCCGAAGTGGAGCTGCTCCCCTCGCCTGTGACCCTTGTCAGCACGGTAGAGAGGTTCAAGCCGGACGCCGTGCTGCTGGACATGAACTTCAACGCGGACATCAACAGCGGCAATGAAGGCCTGTATTGGTTAGGTGAATTGAGAAGCCGGTTCCCGGAACTGAAAGTAGTGCTTTTCACCGCTTATGCCGACGTACAGCTCGCAGTGGAGGGCATGAAGCGCGGGGCCTACGACTTCATCCCCAAGCCCTGGGACAACGAAAGACTCATCTCGACCCTGCGTTCCGCCTGCCAGGCATCTCAAAAAGCACGCAAGTCCGATGAAAAATCCTCTGTCGTGCACATCTATTGGGGAGACAGTCCCCAGATGGATGCCATCCGCCGCACAGTAGGCAAGATAGCCCCGACAGACGCCACAGTACTGATCACGGGAGAAAACGGCACCGGCAAAGACGTGCTCGCCTCTGAAATCCACCGCGCATCACTCCGCTCAGGCAAACCGATGGTGAGCGTGGATGCGGGAGCCATCCCGGAGACGCTTTTCGAGAGCGAACTGTTCGGACATGTAAAGGGAGCATTCACGGACGCGGTCAGCGACCATCCGGGCAAATTCGAGCAAGCCTCCGGAGGGACGCTTTTCCTCGACGAGATCGGCAATATCCCACCTGCGGCGCAGGCCAAACTGCTGCGTGTGCTGCAGAACCGCAGCGTCACAAGAGTAGGCGACACCCGGAGCATCCCTGTTGACATCAGGCTCATCTGCGCCACAAACATGAATCTGGAAGAGCTTGTCGCCAAGGGAGCGTTCAGAGAAGACCTCTACTACAGGATCAACACGGTACACCTCCGCATTCCCCCGCTGCGGGAACGACAGGAAGACATCTGCCGCCTCGCGGAACTTTTCATATCACGGTTTGCGGAGCAATATCACCGTGATGTGACCGGTCTGGACAATGACGCATTATCAGAACTGAAGCACTACCCATGGCCCGGCAATGTCCGTGAATTGCAGAACTGCATCGAGAAGGCCGTCATTCTCTCCGAGGGGAATCTCCTCAAGAAAGAAGACCTCCAACTGCCTTCAACACCTGTCCTGAAGACCTCCGACACGGTCGGTACGCTGGAAGAAGTCGAAGAGAGGACCATCCGGGCCGCGATGGACAAATATTCAGGCAACCTCTCCATGGTGGCCAAGGCTCTGGATATCAGCCGGCCGACCCTCTACAGCAAACTGAAAAAATACGGGATATGATCCCCTGGCCAGCCGTCATACTGATTGTGACGCTTTCGGCCATCGTCACCATGATCCTCTCGGGAATCTTCTTCACCGGAAGGGTCAAGCGAAAGGTGGACTATATGCTCGATGCGCTCGATGACGGGGAGACCAATTTCCGCTTCGGGCGCGGGCATCTGCTCAACCGGGGACTCAACCGGACTCTGAACAGGCTCCGTGACATATTCGACAAAGAGACCCGATACATCCGCGAAACAGAACGCTATTACGGCCAGATGCTTGACAATGTCTCGACCGGAGTCATAGTATCGGAAGTCGGGACAGGAAGGGTCGTGTACTCCAACCGCAGAGCCAGGAGTCTGCTGGGACTCGCCAACATCAATGCGCTCCGTCAATTGGGAAACATCAGCACGGAAGTCTATGATGCTTTTCTCTCCGTCGATGAGGGACAGGACAAAAAAGCATCTTTCTACAGCGAGAGCTCGCAGCATCGCATTGTCCTGTCCGCCACGCAGGACAGGATTGACAACAAAAACGTCAAGATAGTGGTGTTCAATGATATAAGTACGACACTCGAAGAAGCCGAAAGCGAATCATGGACCAGGCTCATCCGGGTGCTGACCCATGAGATCATGAACACGGTCACCCCTATCGCCTCTTTGAGCGAGGCACTCAAGGATGTGGACGGAGACGAGCTGAAGGCGGGACTTGAAACCATTTCATCATCCTCAAGGAGTCTGATACGGTTTGTCGAGTCCTACCGCAACCTCACAAGGGTGGCAGCTCCGGTCAAGAAAGCATTCTATGTGCGCGACCTCGCCGCAAAGGTCATAGAACTCAACGACAGCTTCCTCAAAGAGCACGGAGCAAGCGCAAGTTTCTCCGAGAAACAGAGCGACATCCTTCTCTACGCCGATGAGGGGCAGATCTCCCAGATTCTCATAAACCTGATGAAAAACGCCGTCCAGGCCGGTGCAAAACACATAGACATCACCGCCGACATAGACGAAAAGGATTGCACCACAGTGGACGTGGGCAATGACGGACCGCCAATAAGCCAGAAAAGCCAGGAACAGATTTTCGTGCCTTTCTTCACCACCAAGCAGGACGGCACCGGCATCGGCTTGAGCCTGTCCAGACAAATCATGCGGCTGCACGGAGGCAATCTCCGCCTGCTGCGCAGTGATGAGAACGGCACTGTGTTCTCTCTGATCTTCCGATGAACGTGCCTGTTGTAAAGTTTCTTTACAGAAAGTGTAAGGATTCTTTACATAAGCAGTCGAACGAAAACAGCACAAATCATTGATAATAAACATGTTGATATTTTTGGCACAATCACTGATACTGTTTCAGTCGCCAAGATAATTCAATATGGACATGATAAGACATAGTATACTCACCATTCTGCTTGCAGGCCTCGCCCTGCAGGCTCCGGCCCAGGACGCGGAAGTCATGGGGCTGAAAGAGTGCATGGAATATGCGGTATCCAATTCGACCAAGGTCCGCATACAGCAGGCTGCGGTCGGGGATGCCAGACTAGACAGGAGAGAAGCAATCCTGAGCGCTTTCACCCCTCAGGTAAGCGCAGGCGTATCAGCCTATTACAACTTCGGACGTGCCATCGACCCGCAGACCAACACCTACATAAACACGACCTCATTCCACAACAACTACAGCCTCTCAGCCGGCATCACCGTTTTCGACGGATTCTCCGCGCTCAACAACATCAAGATAGCGAAGACATCCCTTGCAATGGGCAATTCCCAGGAAGACCAGGTCGAAGCCGACATCTGTCTGGCCACGATGGAAGCCTACTACAATGCCGTATATTACACCAAGATAAGCGAAATATACCGCAGCCAGGTACAGACGGCGCAAAATTCTCTGGAACTGGCCCGCAGGCAGGAACAGCTTGGAGTCAAGGGATATGCAGATGTAGTGCAGGCTGAAGCCGACCTTGCGGACAGGCAATACAGCCTGACAAACGCGGAGAACATGCGTAATGATGCCATGATGACCCTGCAGGATGTGATGTTCTGGCCTCTCGACTCCGCTCTTGTGATAGATACAGCCTTCGCCGATGAGGATGCTCTCGCCTCCAACCCGGACGAAGACGAGACAGCAATAATAGATTTCGCCCTCGCCAACCAGCCTTCCGCACTTATAGCATACGGAACCATGGAAAATGCCCGTCTGGCGCTCAACACCGCCAAATGGCAGCTCCTTCCGACTGTCAATCTCTACGCCGGATGGTCAACGACATACTTCGAATATCCCGGCCTCAGGGAGACGGACCCGTTCAGGACGCAGTTCACAAACAACGGAGGTGAATACATCCAGCTCTCCGTCAGCATCCCGATCTACGACCGTCTGAAAAACATAGGCAACATATCGCGCAAAAAGCACGCATACCAGAAAGCCGCAGCAGAATATGACCAGAAACTCCGGGACATAGAGTCCGAAGTGCGCAGGGCCGTCCAGGATCGCGACGGAGCAGCTTCCGCCTACATGCAGGCGGAGCGCAAATCAGAAGTGCAGGAAGAATCATGGCACCTCAACAGCCGCAAGTACGAGCAGGGGCTCATCTCCGGGATTGAATACCAGACAGCCACGGACAATTACCTCGCGGCGCGGGCAGACAGGCTCAACTCCATGTTCAAGTATCTTCTCAAGAAGAGCGTAGTGGAATACTACGGAGGGATAAAGTATATCGACCAGAAATAAAGAAAAATTCAATATGGACAAGATCATCGAAAAGAAAACCGGCTGGAAAGTCGCATTCACAAAAAAAGCCCTGCCCTACTGGCTGGGAGCAATAGTCCTCGCTTTCGTGCTGTACCTGATATTCAGGGACAACTCAAGCTCATTCAGGGTGGACAAGGACACTGTCAGCATCAGCGAAGTGCAGAGAGGAGAGTTCAACGACTACATCAGGATAAGCGGTCAGGTGCAGCCTATGACGACCATCCAGCTCAGCCCCCAAGAAGGCGGTACGGTCCAGAAAATCCTGGTAGAGGAAGGCTCCATGGTACACGCTGGCGAACCGCTGCTGATTCTGAGCAACGACAACCTCGACCTCGAAATCCTCAACTCCGAAGCCGAACTGGCCGAGAAAGAGAACATCCTGCGCAACACCATGATACAGATGGAGCAGCAGAAACTTTCGGTCAGGCAGGACGAGATGACCTACGAGATGGACGTACGCCGCAACCGCCGCAATTACGAACAGCAGTCTGCCCTCTATCAAGACAAGCTCATAGCCAAAGAAGAATATCTCAAGGCCAAGGAAGACTACGACCTGTCACAACAGAAATACACCCTCATCAAAGAGAGGTCCGTGCAGGACAGCCTGTACAGAAGCGTGGAAATCACACAGATGCAGGAAAGCCTCGACAACATGCGCCAGAACATGGCCATGATCCGCAACCGCAAGTCAAACCTGACCATAAAGGCTCCTATCGACGGAGAACTCGGGCTTCTGGATGTGGTGCTCGGCCAGAGCGTATCTTCCGGCATGAAAATAGGCCAGATCAACTCCGTAGGAGACTATAAGGTAGAAGCCAAAATCGACGAGCACTACATAGACAGGGTCACCGCCGGGCTTCAGGCCACTTTCGAACGTCAGGGCAGCGACTTCGCAGTGCGTCTGCGCAAGGTGTACCCGGAAGTGAGGGACGGCAAGTTCCAGGCGGATTTCAAGTTCGAGGGAGAACAGCCGGACAACATCCGCACTGGACAGACATACTACCTCAATCTCCAGCTCGGGCAGCCGGAAGAGGGCATAATCATCCCACGCGGCACATTCTACCAGAAAACAGGCGGCAAATGGATCTACGTGCTGACCCCTGACGGATCTAAGGCCGTCAAGAGGGAAATCCGCATCGGCAGGCAGAACCCTAAATACTACGAGGTGCTTGAGGGACTGGAGCCGGGAGAAAAAGTCATCACCTCCTCATACGACAACTACGGGGACAGCGATGTGCTGATATTCTAGAAGAAATACGTATATCGTATATCCACCATACGGGGGGAATAGCGGAACTCTGAACCGCTGTTCCCCTTTTCCGTCATCCTTATGTCGCCAAGATCGACGAAGCGGATGGAGAAAGCTCCATGGTCCGAGAATCTCATGCCGGCACCGACAGACAAGGCAGGGGCAAATCCGACATCGTAGCGTACCGTGTGCCTTACGCCGCTCTCGTCAGTAAAGACCGCGCGGGTAAGAGTGGAGGCGTTGGCCCCGGCCTTGAGTTCGATGAAAGCATGATGCGAGGGGTTGATGAATCCCTGCCCGTCGAAGTCTATCTTGACGGACAGACCGGCCATCAGAGGAAAATTGAGATAGGACGGATAGTTGGCGTAGTTGTATCCCATCTGGGCCTTGGCCATCTTTCCCTGCCCGTGACGGATGAAGTCTGCGCTGACCACTGCGTCAAGGTACTTGTTGAGACCAAGGTTATATTGCACCCCCACATCGAAGCCTATACGGAGACGCGCATAATAGTTGTCGTAACCGTTATCCGTATATACTGCCCCGGGAAAAGAAGCCCCGATATTCATGGCAAATTGGGCGTACGCGTGCTCAGACGCGGAGAAAAGCGCGACAGCACAGCATGCAAGCATTATCTTAAACCTGTTCATCCGTCAAAGTATCTGCGCAAAGATATCCAATCTGGGCAACAAAGACAAACGGCGGCTCCGGCCATTGCCGTCGCCGCCGTCATATGTCTGCGTTCCGACTAGTCTTCGTCAGCTTCCGCCGCCGCATATTCGGCAAGCAGCTTGGTCTGGACATCTCCAGGAACAGGCTGATAATCAGCAAAAGACATGGAGAAAGTCGCAGCTCCTGATGTCAGAGAACTGAGCGTCGTCGAGTAACGGTAAAGCTCTGCAAGAGGCACACGGGCCTTGAGGATCGAGAATCCCTTGTCCGCCCCCATGTCTCCGAGGATACCGCGACGGTTCTGGAGATCGGACATGCAGGCTCCCTGATAGTCTGCCGGAGTCATCACCTCGACATTGTAGATCGGCTCCATGATCTTAGGCCCTGCATTGCGGAACGCCTCCTTGAAGGCATTGCGCGCAGCGAGCACGAACGATATTTCGTTGGAGTCTACAGGGTGCATCTTTCCATCATATACATAGACACGTATGTCGCGGGCGTACGAGCCGGTGAGAGGGCCTTCGGTCATCTTGTCGTTGATACCCTTGAGGATGGCCGGCATGAAGCGTGCATCGATGGCACCGCCCACGATACAGTTGTAGAACTCAAGCTTGCCGCCCCACTCAAGGTCAAAGGACTCTGATGACTTGATGTTCATCACCATATCCTTTCCGTTGATTTTGAAAACTTTCGGAGCCTCGACACCCTCCTCGTAAGGGCAGATGAGCAGGGAAACTTCTCCAAACTGGCCCGCCCCGCCTGACTGTTTCTTGTGGCGGTAGGTCGCACAGGCTGTCTTGGTTATCGTCTCGCGGTAAGGAATCTTCGGCGCGAAGAGCTCAACCTCGACCTTGAACTCATTGTTAAGACGCCACTTGACGATATTGATATGCTGCTCGCCGTTGCCGCTGAGGATGGTCTGGCGGAGTTCCTTGGAATACTCGACAATCACAGTAGGATCCTGTGAGGCTATCTTCTTGAGGGCATCTCCGAGTTTCTGCTCCTCCTGCTGCACCTTGGCCTTGATGGCACAACGGTATTTCGGTGCCGGATAGACGATCTTGTCCCATTCAACTCCTGAACCCGGTGCGGAAAGGGTGATGTTGGAACGTCCGTTCTTGAGTTTCACGGTACATCCGAGGTCTCCCGCCTTGAGCGCCGTCACCTGCTCTTTCTTCAGGCCGGCTACGGCATAAATGGCGGAGAGACGCTCCTTGTTGCCGGTAGACGGATCCTCCAGATCCATCCCCGGAGTAATGGTGCCGCTCATCACCTTGAAGAAAGAAACCTCACCGAGATGCGGCTCGACATCGTTCTTGTATATGAACAGGGAGGCCGGGCCGTCCGGGTTGCAGGACGGAGCCGGGACAACGTTCTTCGTGAACTCGAGCAGTCTCTTTACACCTATGTCCTTCTTTGCGCTGACACAGAACACTGGATAAGCCTCGCCGGCCACAATACCGCGGTTGAGTCCCTTTCGGATTTCGTCCTCTGTCAAGCTTCCTGCCTCGAAGAACTTCTCCATCAGGGTGTCGTCATACTCGGCAGCTCTCTCTATAAGCTCCTGACGCATTTCCTCGGCCTGCTCCTTGAGGTTCTCCGGAATGTCGAGATCCTCGCGGGTACCGTTGGAATCCTTGAAATGATAGTATTTGTTGGTAAGCACGTCCACGAACCCGTCGAATGCCGGGCCGACATTGACCGGGAACTGGATATAGACAAGCTTCTTGCCCATGGCTTCCTGAAGCGAAGACTGCACGCTTTCCCAATCGGCCTTGTCCGCGTCAAGCTGGTTGACAGCCACCACGAGAGGAAGCTTCTTGTCAGAAGCAAGGCGGATGAAATTCTCGGTGCCGACTTCGACACCCTGCTGGGCATTGACTACAAGCACACCGCTCTCGCATACCTTGAACGCCGAATATGCCCCTCCGATGAAATCATCGGCTCCAGGGGCGTCTATTATATTGACCTTTGCTCCGAGGAACTCGGCATACAGAGGAGTCGCGTAGATGGAACGCTGGTTGATCTTCTCCAACTCGTTGTAGTCGGAGACGGTGTTCTTGTCTTCCACGCTACCGCGTCTGTCGATGACCTTGCCCTCATAGAGCATAGCTTCAGCCAACGTGGTCTTGCCGGACTTTGTCGCTCCGAGAAGTACCACGTTGCGGATTTCTTTGGTTGTGTATTCTTTCATTGCTTGGCGTTATTAAAATTATTTGGTTTTTAATGCAAAGTTCACAAATCTAATAAAATTTGTTCCCAATGTCAACAACCTTTCTGCCATAAACAGCAAAAAATTCTTCTCCGGTAACACCAAGTTCTTCGAGAAGGATCTCATCCAGCTCATACGGGCGCACTCCAAGCTCTGACCGGCACATATCTGACATGCTTGTCAGGCCGGCAGGATCCGCCTGCCCAGCATCAAAAAGACGCTCAAGTCTCAAAAGAAGCATTTCTCTATTTTTGTCCATGCCGCTAAATTGAACCTTTGTCCACAAATAAACAACACAGAAAGACAAAACAGGCGGATAAATTTATCTTTTTTGCGCATTTTGTTTATTTTTTATGGACACAGTACAATAATTCCGTCATCTGCCATCATCGCATCCTGACTATTTTTGCGGCGATGCCAGTTGACAAGACACATATAAACATAAGACGAATCAGGGAACATGCCGGACTGTCACAAGCGGCAATGGCCGATGAACTGGGCATCGGACGCACCACCTATATCAATTTCGAGACGGGCAAGACCAATCTGTATTGCAAGACGCTCAAGAAGTTCGCGACCCACTTCAAAATGGAAGAAGAAGATATAGTCGCGCCAGACCGGGAAGACGGCCTTCTGGAAGAGAAGCACAACTTCGATGAGCAGAGAAAAGAACTTGTGCGCGACTATGAGGGACGTCTCGAAATCCTCAACGAAAAACTCCGGGCAGCGCAACAGCTGATTCAGGCACAAGACCAGACGATAAAGACCCTCACTCAGACAAATGCGTTTCTGCTCTCCCGCCTCAAGGATGAATGAGAGGTTGACAAAGTCGCGAAGTGTTTTTAAATTTGTGGCATAATGCCACAAGAAATCCATCTTTTGGGCAACATGCACCCGGAGCTGACAGAAGCCGGATGCGATGAGGCTGGACGCGGCCCCTTGGCCGGGCCTGTGTTTGCGGCCGCTGTGATTCTGCCCGCAGACTTCACCCATCCGCTGCTCAATGACTCCAAGCAGATGAGCGAAAAGTCCCGTGATCTTTTGAGGGAAGTCATAGAAAAGGAGGCAGTGGCATGGGCCGTGGAAGAAGTCAGCGCAAAAGAGATTGATGCCCTCAACATACTCTGGGCGTCAGTGGAGGGCATGCAGCGCGCTGTGCGCAAACTCAGCGTCAAGCCGGACTTCCTGCTGGTGGACGGCAACCGTTTCCGCCCGATGGATGGATACGGATACGCCACCATAGTGCACGGAGACGCGACCTATGCATCAATAGCGGCGGCTTCCGTGCTCGCAAAGACCTGGAGAGACGAAAGGATGAGGGAGCTGGACAGACTCTACCCCGGGTACGGGTGGGCACGCAACATGGGCTACCCCACCAAGGAGCATATCGATGCGATACGCCGCTTCGGTCTCACCCCGGAGCACCGCCGTTCCTTCCACCCCAAGGCCCTCGAACCAAGTTTATTTGACAATCAATGATATGAAAAAATTTTTACTCACACTCGCCGCTCTCGCGGCACTGCTGACACCGGCCCGGGCCGATGAGGGGATGTGGATGCTGCCGCTGCTTGAGAAAATCAACAGCGACGCCATGCGTAATCTCGGATCGAGACTCACGGCTGACCAGATCTACAGCATCAACCATTCATCCATCAAGGATGCCGTGGTCCAGTTCGGAGGAGGATGTACCGGGGAGATAATCTCCGGCAGCGGACTGCTTGTGACCAACCACCACTGCGGCTACAGCAGTATCCAGGCGCTCTCATCCGAAGAGCACAATTACCTTGAGGACGGCTACTGGGCCACTGACATGAGCAAGGAAATCCCCGTGCCCGGACTTACCGTGAAGTTCCTCCAGAAGATGACGGACGTGACAGGCAAGGTCAAGGACGACAAGTCCAGCGAAGCTCTCATCCAGAAAGCCGTCAAGGAAAACCCGCACTGCACGGCACAGATCGTCAGCTTTTTCAACGACAATGTACAGTACCTGATAGTGTACAAAATCTACCGCGACGTCAGGTTCGTCGGAGCACCTCCGGCATCTATGGGCAAGTTCGGAGGAGACACGGACAACTGGATGTGGCCGCGCCACACCTGCGACTTCTCCATGTTCAGGGTCTACGCCGGCGCGGACAATGAACCGGCAGACTACTCCGAAAGCAATGTGCCGATGACACCGAAGCAGTTCCTCAACATCTCACTCAAGGGTGTCCAGGAGGGGGACTTCGCGATGATAATGGGATACCCGGGGCGTACCCAGCGCTACCAGACCGCTTCCCAGCTCGAAGACATGCTCGAAATCAACGATATCCGCATCGCCGCACGCGGCGTACGTCAGGATGTGCTGTGGAAAGAGATGAGGGCTGACGACAAGGTCGGCCTGCAGTATGCAAGCAAGTACGCCTCCTCTTCCAACGGGTGGAAAAAATGGATCGGCATGAAAGAGGCCTTCGCCAAGCTCAACGTCATCGGCCGACAGGAAGAAAAAGAAGCCGAACTCGGAACGTGGATAAACGGCAAGAAGAGCCGGATCAAGAAATACGGAGATCCTGTTTCAGGTATCGCTGCGGCCGTGGAAGGGCGCAAACAGGCTTACAAGGACTACACGCTGCTCTCAGAGACTCTCAACAGGATAGAACTGCTCGGCCTCACAAGGGCAAAAGACGCTTCCGCATACAAGGACTACGATGCCGGTGTGGACCGCAAGGTGGCCCACGCGATGGTCCGCCACTACCTGCAGAACGCAGCCCCGCAAGGCAAGGTGGAAATCTGCGAGGAGATGGTGGACAAGATGTTCGATGAGAGCGTGTTCACCTCATACGAGAAACTTGAGGCCGCGCGCGCTGCCGGGGCAGATCTCGAGAACGATCCGGCCATGGTGCTCCGCGCCGCCATCATAGACAAGCTGGGGCCTCTGTACGGGGAGGTGATCACATGGGCGGATTCCCTTGAAGCCCCGTCCAAGGCATACGCCGCCGCCCTGCTCGAATGGCAGAAAGACAAGCCGAGCTATCCGGATGCCAACTCAACCTGCCGCCTGACCTACGGAACAGTCAAGGGTTATGAGCCGAAAGACGGCGTCGTGTACAAATATTACACGACCCTCAAGGGAGTCATGGAAAAAGAAGATCCGGGCAACTACGAGTTCCGTGTCCCGGCAAGGCTCAAGGAACTCTACAACGCTCAGGACTACGGACAGTACGCTGACGCAAAAGGGGAACTGGTCACCTGCTTCCTGACCAACCTCGACATAACCGGAGGCAACTCCGGAAGCCCTGTGATGGATGCCGACGGCAACCTCATCGGACTTGCGTTCGACGGCAACTGGGAGGCGATGAGCGGGGATGTCATATTCGAGCCTAACCTCCAGAGATGCATCTGCGTGGATATCAGATATGTACTGTTCATGATGGACAAGTTCGGCGGAGCCGGATGGCTTCTCGATGAAATGAATATTGTAAAATGATAAAAGAGGGAGATATACTCAGGGCCCTTCGCGATGTCAAGCATCCTGCCAAGAAAGATGCTGACATCGTGGAACTGGGCATGGTAAACAAAATAGATATCGCGGACGGCTCCGTCACCGTGACACTGGCCTTTCCGAAGAGGCGTGATCCTCTATCGGAATACCTCATAGGCAGCGCCCGTGCCGCACTCATCCGCCATCTTCCGGAGGGTTTCAAATCTGAAGTAAAGACTGTAGTGGTGGACGAAGTGACCCCGAAGCCAAAAAAGAGCGGCATTGACGAACTCGGACTGGAGCAGCTACGCAATGTGCGCCATATCATAGGAATAGCATCCGGGAAAGGCGGCGTAGGAAAATCCACAGTTGCCGTCAATCTCGCCTGCGCCCTCGCAAGGCTCGGCTACAAGGTAGGGCTTGCTGATGCAGATGTATACGGACCTTCAGTCCCTACAATGACCGGAACGGAAGGCGTGACCCCGCAGGCAGAAGGAGAGGAGGGCAAAGAACTCATCATCCCGATAGAAAAGTACGGAGTGAAATGGATGTCCGTAGGCTACTTTGCCCAGAAGGGACAGGCTCTTATATGGAGAGGGCCTATGGCCTGCAACGCCCTCAAGCAGATGATCCTCCAGGTCAAATGGGGAGATCTGGACTTCCTTCTCATCGACATGCCTCCGGGAACAGGCGACATACATATAAGTCTGGTGCAGGACATACCGATGGAAGGGGCGGTCATAGTGACGACGCCACAGGCCGTCGCTCTTGCTGATGTGGAAAAGGGCGTGGACATGTTCCGGAATAAAAACGTGAACAGGCCCATCTTCGGACTTGTCGAGAACATGGCCTGGTTCACCCCGGAAGAACATCCCGATGAGAAATATTACATCTTCGGCAAAGACGGAGGCGCCGACATGGCCAAAGACCTCGGCATAGAACTTCTCGGACAGATTCCCCTCGTACAGAGCATCCGGGAAAGCGGTGATGCCGGAGAGCCGGCGGCATTGAGTTCACGCCCGGACGGTGTGGCATTTGTGGAACTGGCGGCAAAACTTGCCGAAAAACTCGGCTGAGACAATGGAAGTCAGAGCGAAAAAGGCACTGGGCCAGCACTTCCTGACCGACCAGAGCATAGCACGGACCATCGTCTCCTCCCTTTCCAAGGGCGGGGACAGGGACGTGCTTGAAATCGGGCCCGGCATGGGAGTATTGTCACGCTATCTGCTTGAGCGAGACGATATAGACCTGAAACTTGTCGAAATAGACGGAGAATCCGTAGACTATCTGCTCTCCCACTATCCCACCGTTGAGGGGAAACTCTATAACGCCGACTACCTCAAGTTGGACATGCGGGAAATCTTCAGCGGCAGCTACAGGGTGATAGGCAATTTCCCCTACAATATCTCGTCCCAGATTTTCTTCAAGATTCTCGACGACAAAGACAAAGTGCCGGAAGTAGTATGCATGATACAGAAAGAGGTGGCGGACCGGATTGCCGAGAAACCGGGTTCAAAGACATACGGAATCCTCTCCGTCCTGCTGCAGGCATGGTATGACATTGATTACATCACCTCGGTCGGCTCCGGCGCATTCTGCCCGCCTCCTAAAGTGCAGTCAGCCGTGATAAGGTTGAGGCGCAACTCCCGCACGGAACTCGGCTGCGACGAGCGCCTGTTCCGGCAGGTGGTCAAGACGGCATTCAACCAGAGGCGCAAGACTCTGCGCAACGCTCTCAAACCTGTTCTGCCGGAAGGCTTCGACAACTCAGACCCCATATTTGAACTCAGGGCCGAGCGGCTGTCAGTAGAAGACTTTATCGCTTTGACCCGGCAGATATCCCTCTCACGGCAAAACCTGACGCAAGAAGGACCACAATCAAAATAAGTATTGAACTGGCGCGTGACACCCTCTCTCCTACTCGATAGGAAGGCGGATCGAAACGCATCACCAAAGTGTGCTCCCCGGACGGAACCTCCGCCGCGCGGAGCACTTTTCCTTCCGGAATTATCTCAAGATTTTCCCCGCTGTCCTCCACTTCAAGCGTCCACCCTACAGGATAATAGACCTCGCTGAACACAATCTTGCCGCCATCTGCCGAAGAATACTTGTAACGCAGCTCATTTGGCGCGTAAGAAAGCATCTCCACTTCCCCGGCGGCAGGATCGGCAAACCATGCCGGGCCCTTGGCATGAGAGTACTTCAACGGAGGGTACTCACCGCCTATGATTATATAGCGGCAGTTCATCTCCGCAAGTCCCGGAAGATAAGGCAGGGCCTGTTCCATATCCTGGACGGTCTGTTTCCCGGACAGCGCCGAGTACAGACTGTTTATCTCGGATGTGAGAGTGTCCGTGATGAACTCCTGATACCTCTGGAGCTTGGCCGGAGAATATCCACCTATGTTCTTGTGCCAATATGAAGGATGAGAATCATTGAACACATTGACAGTCAAGTCCAGAACCCTGTAGGACGGATCCTTGTCCTCAAGTATCGCCTCATCAACCGGACGCTTGTTGAACTGGCTCTGGAAAGAACGTGGAGTGATAAAGTCATCAGAACTGAGATATCGCTTATCCAGTATAAAAAGATCCCCAAGCACAAGCAGGCAGACAAGCAGAGCTGCGGTACGTCGGCGAGCGAAGCCCATCTGAGGCTGGGTGGCGAAAGTCTTGGTGGCAGATTTAGGCACCGTGCATCCCCACAAGAGCATCAGGTACGCAGCCCCTGTCAGAAGAGCTGAGCGAAGCGCATCCATAGCAAGCAGATGCCGCCTGTCAACGGCAAGAGCATCAACAAGAGCATCAGGATAAGACGCATCAGAAGCCCCTGTGAACGAGCCGGCGATACCCGGGAATACCGCACAGAGCAGACAAAATCCTCCCGTGACCGCAAGTGCAATCAAGCCCTTGGAACGGAACACGGCAGCGCCTTCCTCTGTCCGGACAATCCTGTCCAGCATCAGGAAAGCAAGGACAGGCAGTGTGAACTGGAGCACCACAAGAGCCATGGACACTGTCCTGAACTTGTTATAGAACGGCACATAGTCATAGAAGAGCCTGGTAAACCACAGGAAATGGCTTCCGAGCGCAAGAAAAACGGCAAGCAGGGTCGCAGCGGCAAGCCACCACTTCTCCTTGCCCTTGTAGAAGAAAAGCCCGAGTACAAAGAGGAATATCGTCACTGCACCCATATACATCGGGCCGGCCGTGAACGGCTGAGGCCCCCAGTAAAGGGGCAGGTTCTTGGCTGTCTCCTGCAGATTGCCCTGTCCGGCGGAGCGGAGCAGGTCAATGGTTGCCGAGCGGTCAGGATTGACAGCCCCGGCAGACGAACCACCGTTGAAATCAGGGATCAACATATTCGGAAGCTCCTGCCATCCGTACGACCAGGCTGTCGCATAATCGATGTCAAGTCCTTTCGTGCCGCTGCCGTCTTCAGAAGCGGCTGAACTGCCGCCCCTCATCGAGTACGGAGTATACTCGTATGTAGGAAGAAGCTTTATGGCATTGGTCGCTATACCTGTCACTCCCAGTACCAGCAGCATTGCCGATGAAATCAAGAATCTGCCGACGAGCGTCTTGCGCCGAATCTTGTCAGAAAGAATCCAGACCACCAGGGTTATGACATACAGCAGTATCATAAGTGCCAGATAATAGGTGATCTGAGGATGGTTCGCCTTCACTTGGAAACTCAAGGCCAGACCGAAAAGCGCCGCCCCCAGACACGACAGGGGCAGCCATCTGCCTTTCTCGCCAAGAGCCTTGCGGTAAGTGAACACAAGCGCGGCAAGCACCCATGGAAGGAATGCTATGGCCTGCATCTTGGTGTTGTGTCCTACCTGTATGATCTGCATATTGTAGGAGCAGAACGTGACGGCTACGGCTCCGCCTATGGCAAGCAACGGATGAACCCCGAAAGAAAGCATGAGCAGCCATGCTCCGAGCAGGGAGATGAAAAGATACGTGGCCGGCCTCCTTCCGACAAGCAGAAAATCGTAGATCTTCTGAGTCCAGTCACCTTTCGTGGATGCGTGGATGGTCGCCGTAGGCATACCCCCGAACATCGAATCCGTCCATGCCGTCTGGTCGTCGGGATGGGCAGAGTTCCAGTCCATCATTTCTTTGGCCATACCCTGCCAGCCTGATATGTCGCTCTGGTTCACTATCTTGCCGGTAAGCACTTCCGGCACATAGGCGTAGGACAGCAGGAGCAGTCCCAGCACCGTGCAGATGCAATAGATTATTTTTTTCTTCATAACAATTCTACAAGTTGTGCAGTCAGGTTCCGTCGCGAATAGCGCTCCGTCCCGTGCGGCGAGGTGTGCTCCGAACAGATGAAATCCAACATCCCCCGGCCGTCCTGCCAATCAAACATCTCCCCCGCCCCGCTGTCTCTCAGAATATCAGCGGCGGCGCTGTTCTCCTGTCCTATACCCAGTACCGGACGGCCGGAAGCCAGATACTCGAATATCTTGCCGGGCAGGACTTTAGAATACTCCGGTTCCTGCCTGAGAGGCAGCAGGAGCACATCCGCGCTCTTCTGCTCCTGCACGGTCTCCGTATGGGGAAGATAGCCGAGATTGACCAGATTCCCGCCAAGGCCCCTGTCATGTATCGAGGCAATGATCTGAGGATCCGTCTTGCCTGCGAGGCGGATCTGCAGGCGGCTGCGGAATTCTGCATCCTCTCGGCATTTGCCTGCAAGGGCATCCCAAAGATTGAGAGGATTGCCGTCGGCAGCAAACAAACCGGTATGGACAAGCGTAAACTTGCCCGGATGAGGCTGAGGTTGGACCCGGCAGAAATCATCCTCATCGAAACCGTTGGTAATCAGATTTACAGGTGTAGAGGTCTTCGCGGCAAAATCCTCCTGCACGCGCGGAGAGACGGCTATGACCATATCCGCCCCGTCCAGGACGCTCTGCTCCAGACGATGATGCTTCCTGTCCGAACAGCGGGTCAGCGAAAGATGTTTGTAATAAAACATTTCCGTCCAAGGATCCCTGAAGTCAGCTATCCATTTCACCCCGAGCCGCCGCTTGAGCTCCAGGCCGATAAGATGCATAGACTGCGGAGGACCGGTGGTCACTACTGCATCCACCGGATGGTCTCGCAGATACTTGGAAAGGAAGCGTACAGACGGCCGGACCCACGACACTCTCGGATCGGGGATGAAAAGGTTACCCCGTAACCACAGTGACATACGCTTTTTGAGAGATTTTTTCTGCGAATTGAGCGGATTCACTTCGGCCCCGGCCTTGGAGCCGGCCAGACGCCTGTACAGCTCGTAAGGCTCACATATACGGGTTTTTACCACCTCGGTGCAGGCTGGAACATCTCCGAGCAGGCTCCCGTCGTAAGCGAGACGCTCTGGATTCTCGGGCGTATATATGACAGGCTGCCATCCGAACTGGGGAAGATACTTGCTGAATTTCACCCATCGCTGCACACCGGATCCTCCGGTGGGCGGCCAATAGTAAGTGATTATCAGCAGTCGTTTCATGAGGTCAAAGATAAGGAATCATCGCCAAAAAACATTAATTTTGTGAAATATGCCAAAACATGCCACACAATGAAACGGATACTGACAACCATTTTCGTCCTGCTCTCCGCCCTGCCGGCACTCTGCCAGAACCAGAATGCCGACAAAATCCAACTTTATAAGGACGGAGAAAAGAAAATATTCAACATCAAAGACTTCGGAGCCTCGGGAAACGGCACTGATATCGACACCCGCGCCATCCAGAAAGCCTCTGACGCGGCTTATGAAAACGGTGGGGGCATAGTTCTCATCCCGGCAGGAGAATACCTCAGCGGCGCCCTCTTCTTCCGCAACGGTGTGGATCTCAATATTGAAGAGGGTGCCACACTCATATCCACAGTGGATTCGGATGATTTTCCGCAGATACCGACACGTTTCGAGGGAGTGGAACGCAATTGGCGCAGCGCCTTCCTCAATTTCGACAACTCACGCAATGTCAGAGTATTCGGGAAAGGCACAATCAACGGACGCGGTCAGGAATGGAGCAAATACAAAAACAAGGACGGGCACTGGGGACGCCCGCGCATGATCTGCTTCACAAACTGTCCAGGAGGCAGCATAAGCGGGTTGACGATGCTCAACCACGCCTCATGGTGTCTCCATGTCCTCTACACCGACGGCTTCAGCATCGACTCCCTGCACATAAGCGTAACTTCATACATACCCAGCTCCGACGGAGTGGACATAGACTCTTCAAGCAACATAAAGATGACCAATGTCTACGTCAATGTGACCGATGACTGCCTCTCGATAAAGAGCGGCAAGAACGAAGACGGCCGCAGAGTCGCCAGGCCGAGCACGGACATCCTTGTCCAGAACTGCAACTTCGACGGCGGCCACGGTGTAGCTATGGGAAGCGAGATCTCAGGTTGCATCCGCAACGTGGTGATCGAGAACTGCATCTGCGGGGAGAAGAACCAGGCACCGGTGCGTTTCAAGTCACAGCCGTCACGTGGAGGCATCGTGGAGAACATCACATTCAAGGACTTCACCCTCAACAACTGCGGCACTTTCATCTCAGCCAACATGATTTGGAGAATGGTGGAGGACTATGAACCATACAGCCCGAGAACCATCCTCAGAGACATAAAGGTGATCAACGTCCACGGCACCGCCAGGACAGCCGGGGACATCATCGGAGACCCGGCAGCCCCGATCCCGGAAGGCACGTTCAAGTTCGAGAACTGCAACATCACCGTACAGCGCGGACTGAATCTCGCCAATGTGGATCAGCAGAATTTCGACGGGCTCAACCTCACGGTCCCGGACGGAGTACAGAAGATAAACAGAATCGAAGTCGAAACCGGCGGCAAAGCATCCGGAAGCAGAAAAAGAAAATAGAGACATGGCAAAAAGCGGAGAAGATACTCCGATGCTGAAGCACTATTTCAGCATCAAGGCACAGAACCCTGAAGCATTGCTTCTATATAGGGTCGGGGATTTCTACGAGACCTACGCAGACGATGCGGTTCTCGCCAGCAAGGTCCTCGGACTCGTGCTGACAAAGCGTTCCAACGGAGACAAGGGCAGCACACAGATGGCCGGCTTCCCGCACCATGCCCTCGAATCCTACCTGCAGAAACTGATACGCGCCGGCTACAAGGTGGCGGTGTGCGACCAGCTTGAAGACCCGGCTCTGGTGAAAAACAAACTTGTCAAGCGCGGTGTCACGGAAATCCTCACCCCAGGCATAGCCTTCGGCGCCGGGATGCTCGAACAAAAAGAACACAACTACCTTGCAGGGCTGACACTGGACGGGAACAACTGCGGAGCCGCCTTTCTGGACGCTTCCACCGGCACGTTCCAAGTCGCCCAAGGCCCTGTCGAGTACATCAGCACCCTGATGTCCTCTTTCGGCCCCAAAGAGCTTGTAGTCAAAAGAGAAGATGCAAAAAGGGCGAAAGAACTCTTCGGAGACTACTACCTGACATCTCTGGACGAATGGGCTTTTGTGCAGGAAGCTGCGGAAGAAAGACTCAGAAACCAGTTCAAAGTCAAAAGCCTCAAAGGATTTGCCGTAGAGCAGTTCCCACTCGCCCTCTGCTCCGCAGGGGCACTTCTTGTCTATCTTGAGCAGACTCACCATGCCGGCCTCGGCAACATCTGCTCCATTTCCAGGATAGATTCCGACAAATTCGTGTGGATGGACCGATTCACTTTCCGGAATCTTGAAGTGTTCCAGAGCAATGCCGGAAAGGAAGGAGTGAGCCTGCTGGACACGATCGACAGGTGCTGCTCAAGCATGGGCTCCCGCCTGCTCAGGCAGTGGCTGTCGATGCCTGTCATGGACCTCAAGGAACTGGGGTCGCGATACGACACCGTCCAGTATTTCATGGATGACAGGCAGGCACTGTCAGACATACAGACAGACATAAGCGAGACAGGAGATCTGGAGAGGGCCGTGTCACGCCTCGCCACAGGAAAGATTCTGCCACGTGAGATGCTGCAGCTTGCAAGAGCCCTGAAGAGGATGAATCCGATAAGGGAAAGATGCGTCAGCAGCGGTTGTGAGGCTCTTGTGAAACTCGCCGGAGGACTCCGGAACACTGATGAAGCCATGCAGAGAATAGTCCAGACCCTGTCCGAAAACTCCGCAGCCCAGCTCGGCAAGGGAGATGTGATCAGCACGGGAGTGGACAGCCGGCTGGATGAACTCCGGGAAATATCGCGAGGAGGCAGGGATTACCTTCAGAATATGCAGCAGCGTGAGATGGAGCGCACCGGCATCAGCACACTCAAAATCGGATATAACAACGTTTTCGGCTACTTCATCGAGGTCCGCAATTCCGCAAAGGACAAAGTCCCCTCCGACTGGATACGAAAACAGACGCTCGTCAATGCGGAGCGGTACATAACATCAGAGCTCAAGGAATACGAGGAGCAGATACTCAACGCGGAATCCACCATCTACGAACTCGAAAGCAAGCTATACTCGGCCCTTGTGTGTGATGTACAGAAATCGATAAAGGACATCCAGAACAACAGCCGCATCATCTCAAAAATAGATGTTCTTCAGGGATTTGCCCAGCAGGCCCTGGACAGGAATTACTGCCGTCCGGAAGTGGACAAGTCTTCCGTCCTCCAGATAAAGTCGGGCAGGCATCCCGTCATAGAAACCCTGATGGAACCGGGCGAAGAGTATGTCCCGAACGACATTTCTATGGACAGCAAGGGCGACCAGATCATCATCCTCACGGGCCCCAACATGGCCGGAAAATCAGCCCTGCTCCGCCAGACCGCCCTCATAGTGCTTATGGCCCAGATCGGCTCTTTCGTCCCCGCGCAGGCGGCCCGATTCGGATATTTCGACAAGATTTTCACCCGCGTAGGAGCCACAGACAACATCTCCCGTGGAGAATCCACCTTCATGGTGGAAATGACCGAGACGGCGATGATAATGCACAACCTCTCCGCCCGCTCACTGGTACTGCTCGACGAGATAGGCCGCGGCACATCCACATACGACGGCATGTCCATAGCCAGAGCCCTCGTGGAGTACATCCACAACGAAGGGAAAGGCGCCAAAACTCTGTTCGCCACACACTACCACGAACTCAACGACATGGAAGAACAATACCCGAGGGTCAAGAACTATCATGTCGCCGTCAAGGAAGACGGGAAGAACATAATCTTCCTCCGGAAACTCGAACCCGGCGGGGTGGCACACAGTTTCGGAATACATGTGGCGAGACTGGCCGGAATGCCTCGGGAAGTCGTGGAATCCGCAGAAAAGACCCTGCGTCAACTTGAAGCACGGGAGAAGCATGCCGGCAAAATGGCCATTGAAGACGACGGAAGCATGCAGTTGTCGTTCTTCCAGCTCGATGACCCGACCCTGTCCTCTCTCAAAGAGAAACTGGAAAAGGCGGACCTCAACAACATGACCCCGATGCAGGCATTTGACCTGCTCAGGAGGATGAAAGAAGAACTCGGGATCTAAGCTCTCCGCTTATAGACCACAAACTCGAAACGTATCCCGCTACGCTCATCCGTAAGGGTGTCGGAACGGGACTGCTCTTCCCAGACGGACAGGTCAACAGGCGGAAAAAAAGTGTCCGCATCCGGAACGGTGGTGTGTATACGCGTAATATAAAGCGTGTCCATATCCCCGATTGCTTGGGCATATACGGACGCGCCGCCCATGATGAAGCAGCGCTCCGCAGACTCAGCAGCAGCGTAGGCTTCCTGAATGGAACTTACTCTCACCACACCGTCCGGCAGGGAAATCTCCCTGCGTGACAGGACGATGTTTTTCCTGCCAGGCAGAGGACGTCCGAGGGAATCGAATGTAGTCCGTCCCATTATGACAGGGCAGCCCATGGTCACACGCTTGAAATATTTCAGATCCTCACTCAGATGCCATGGCATGTCCCCTCCACGGCCTATGGCCATGTCATCGGACACGGCCACTATAAGACATTTCTCCATGCTCATACTGCGACGGGCGCCTTGATGGCAGGCCACGGGTCATAGCCCTCAAGAGTGAAATCCTCGTAGCGGAAATCGAAAACACTCTTCACATCCGGGTTGAGCCTCATCTTCGGCAGCGGGCGCGGCTCGCGCGAAAGCTGTTCGCGCACCTGATCGAAGTGATTGAGATAGATATGCGTGTCTCCGGTCGTATGGATGAACTCTCCGGGCTGCAATCCACAACTCTGCGCTATCATCATGGTCAACAGGGCATAGGACGCTATGTTGAACGGCACTCCGAGGAATGTGTCAGCACTGCGCTGATAAAGCTGGCAGGAAAGCCTTCCGTCCGCCACATAAAACTGGAAAAGGCAGTGACACGGAGGAAGGGCCATCTTGTCCACTTCTCCCGGATTCCAGGCGCAGACAAGCATACGGCGGGAGTCCGGATTGTTGCGTATCATGTCTATCACCTCGGAAAGCTGGTCTACCTTTCTGCCGTCCGGAGCAGGCCAGCTGCGCCACTGGTGGCCATAGACAGGGCCGAGATCCCCGTTCTCATCAGCCCACTCATCCCATATTGAAACCCCGTGATCCTTGAGATACTTGATGTTCGTATCCCCGCTGATAAACCACAGAAGCTCATATATGATAGACTTGAGGTGCACTTTCTTGGTCGTCAGGAGAGGAAAACCTTCGGAAAGGTCAAAACGCATCTGGTGTCCGAATATGCTCTTTGTCCCCACACCGGTACGGTCATGACGGACCGTACCGGTATCCATTATCGTCTTGAGCAGATCGAGGTACTGTCTCATTTCTTCACCCCGAATGCGAAGATTATGGCCTCGTGGTAAACTTCGCCCGGTCTGAGCACGGTACCCGGGTATTCAGGCTTGTTGGGGCTGTCCGGGAAGTGCTGGCATTCAAGGGCCACACCGTAATAATCGTGATAGATACGCCCCCTCTTGCCAACAGGGCATCCTTCAAGCCAGTTGCCGGTATAGACCTGTATGCCCGGCTGCGTCGTATAGACCTTGAGTTCCCTTCCGCTCTGCTTTGAATAGAGTTCAGCTGCTTCTTGAAGCTGCCCTGGCACATAGCCGTCAATCACCCAGCAGGCATCATAGCCCTTGCCATAATTGAGGGACGGGAAGTCTTTTTTGATGTCACGGCCCAGAGTCTTCGGTGTGATGAAATCCATCGGTGTACCCGCCACCGGCTCTGAATCCCCAAGCGGAATCAGAGTACTGTCTGTCGGGAGGTACTCGGAAGCGTTGAGTTTGAGGTACTGCCTGAGCACCGACCCCTTGCAGTTGAGGTTGAAATAGCAATGGTTGGTGAGGTTCACCACTGTCGGGGCATCGCTCTTGGCGGAAAAGGTAAGACGGAGTTCGTTTTCTTCACTCCACTCATATCTTGCAACAACGGTGATGTTGCCCGGATAACCCATCTCTCCGTCAGCGGCGCTGCACTTGAACTCGACTCCGTCCTTGTGCTTGCGGGACTCCCACACCTTGTTCTGGAACCCGTCAGGCCCGCCGTGCAGGTGGTTGGGACCGTTGTTTATCGGGAGGCTGTACTCTTTTCCGTCAAGGGTGAACTTGCCTGCCGCGATGCGGTTGGCATAGCGTCCCGGACACTTGCCCATGCATGGACCGTCCCCGAAATAGCTCTCCGGCTTGGCATAGCTGAGCACCACGTCGCCCAGTTTCCCGTCTTTGTCGGGAACGTTTATCGACACGATGCCGGCGCCTATGCTGCACAGGGTCACAGAGGCTCCGCTGGAGTTCTTGAGGGTGTATCTGTAGACGGGAGTCCCGTCAGGGGTCCTGCCCCAAAGTTTACGTGTAATGTTGGCCATATAGTGATAGTTTATTGATTTGTCTGAATGTTGTCCAGAAACATAAGGACTCTCTCCACCGGCGCATCCTTATATATGACGCGCTTCTGTGAGTCAAGCAGATACAGAGACGGAATCGCTCTGACATAGTAAAGGGAGCCGCTGTTGATAATCTGGGAAAAATCGTATCCGTTGACCCAGTCGCGCGGGTATGAGGGTTCGTATTCGCGCCATTTGTCCAGTTCGTCATCGATATAGATGTTGACAATGGCAAGCTCTCCCCGGCTTATCATCCCCGGCACATAGGTCCGGCTGCCTATCTGGTCTATGATCTCCTTGCAGGCGGTACAGCCCGGGTTGCTGAAAAACAGCATCGTGTATCCGGCCTTCTCGCCGTAGAGGTGGTGCATGCGCCCTGAAGCGTCCTTGAACTTGAAATCCGGGACAGCGCTGCCGTACGGATTGAGCCGGCACTTCTCAAGTTCGAATCGATATCCGGCAAGCCTGTCGGAGCGGGTGAAAGGGGAATTCACCATGCCCTCGACTACAGGGAGATAAAGGTCTTCGCTTCGCATGGGTGAATTCGGGTCATACAGACATGAGGCCAATGACTCCGTGAACAGCATATAGAACAGGGATGCTGTGTCCTTCTGCTGACGTGCCTCAATCTTTGAAAACGTGTCCTTGAGTCTCTGCTGCGCCGCCGGGACAGGAAGCTTGTCAAGAAGGGCCACATACAGGGAAATGTTCTCGTCCAGTTCGGTATCCGGGACTCCAAGAACCGCAGATGAGTCAGTAGGCCATTCTCCAGAAAAGAATGCATCCCAATAATGGTCAAGTATATAGTCAAGCTGCTCGCCCTGGTCGGTAATCATGGCCGGAACCTCCACCCGAGGGAAATGGCGGGTACGGGCGGTCTTTTGCCCGGAGCCCCCTTGAGGGCCGCAGGACAGAGCCACAATCAGCAACGATGCTAATATCAGTATCTTTTTCATCAAACTCCAATGAAACAAGTTCTAAAGTTATACAAAAAATATTAGATTTGCCCACATGAGAATCAAAGAGATTTTAATCGCCTCCTTCCTGTGCTTTGCCGCGTTCAGTTCCAACGGACAGTTCTACACCAACGGGACGGAACCTTACTCTGTGAAATGGAGCCAGATCCATACGGCCAACTATAAAGTGATCTACCCGCAAGGGCTTGACTCGCTCGCAAAAGTATATGCCCGCACTCTTGAACAGGCCGCTCAGGTGGAGGGGAACAGTTCCGGATTCTCGCCGAACCAGAATTATAAACGCAAGATGCCGGTGGTGCTCAGGCCCTATTCAGCCTATTCCAACGGACAGGTGACCTGGACTCCCCGCAGGATGGAACTCCAGACCCAGCCCGACCCGTACAGCCCGGAACCGACGCCATGGGAGAAACAACTCGTAATCCACGAATCCAGACACTCCTCGCAGATGCAGTTCGGGGCGGGAGGGCCGTTCAAGTTCTGGAACGTACTCACGGGACAGCTGGCACCCGGGGCGCTCTCCGCCATATATCCGGGCCCCGCATTCCTCGAAGGAGATGCTGTGGCCACCGAGACAGCACTGAGCAAGGCAGGAAGAGGCCGGACTGCCGATTTTCTGGATTACTGCAGAGCAGCCTTCGCCGACGGTGATCAAAGAGACTTCTGGAAATGGAGATACGGCTCCCAAAAATCATACACCCCGGACTACTACCGCGCCGGATATGTGGCGATAGCAGGCATCCGCACCCTATATGACGCCCCGGACTTCACGGCAAAGTACTTCCGGCGCATCGCTGACAAGCATGGCCTCGCCCCCTTCAACCTCAACGGCACGGTCAAGGATGTGGCCGGAAAAAGTTTCAACAAGGCGTTCCGCGAAGTAAGCGACAGTCTTGCAGCCTTCTGGGCAAGGGATGAGAAGTCAAGAGCACCTTTCATCAGCACGGAAACCATCATAAGGAGCCCACGCAACTTCACGGAATACGACGGCCTCGCTGTGGCCGGAGACTCCCTCTACGCCATCCGGCGGAGTCTCACAAGCCCGGAAGAACTGGTCAGACTCGACAAGGACGGGAAAGAAAAGGTCATCACGCTGTTCAGTTCAAGTACAACAGGGCTGAAATACAGCCGCCTCACAGACAGGCTCTACTGGAGCGAATACAGGCCGGACATACGCTGGGAACAGAAATCCTCCTCGGACATCTGCTATATCGGAAGAAACGGCAAGTCGGGGCGCATCAGCCGAGGCAAGAGATTCTTCCATCCCGCCCCTGCCGACCATGACCTCCTGCTGTCCGTGACAGAATACCCACTGAAAGGCGGAAGCAGCGTCACCGTGATGGACATCGTGACGGGGATTGAATTCTTCCACTACCCTGCCCCGGACGGGATGCAGGTCGTAGAAACTGTCTGGGTAGGGAAAGATCTCTATGCCAGTGCCATCACAGATGAGGGATTCGGCATCTGGAAAGTAAGCGACTACTCCTGCATCCTTGAGCCGCAGCCCGTAAAAATCAAGAAACTCTGGAGCCATGACGGGAATATAATGTTCACCTGCGACAGGACGGGAGTAAACGAGCTGTATGCTCTCAAACCGTCAGACGGCAGCCTTGTACAACTTACCTCAACACGCTTCGGTGCCGACAACTTCCAGTTCAGCCGGGACGGAAAGACCCTCTATTACACCTCGTTGTCCAAAGACGGGAGGCTTGTGGCAGCCACTCCGGCATCAGGACTCATGCACAGGGAGTCTGACTTCACACAGTTGCCCGAGTATCCTTTTGCAGAAAAGCTCAGCGCCACAGAAGCGGAGCAGCCCGATTACAAGTCGGATGTGGAAGTGAGCGAACCTGAAAATTATTCAAAACTCAAGAACCTCCTGCGCATACACTCATGGGCTCCTCTCTATATAGACTACGATGCCGTAAGCAGCTTGAGCATGTCCGACATCAGCAGCACAGCCGCACCGGGAGCCACTCTTTTCTTTCAAGACGATCTCGGAAGTTTCTATGGTTCAGCAGGATATAAGGCATGGGACTACAATAGAGGCTGGAGACACTCGGGACACCTCGACCTGACATACAGGGGACTCGCACCGGTGATTGAACTGAAAGTGGATTTTAACGAAAGAAATGCCGTCAAATACAGTTTTGATGACCTCGACCGCTTCTTCGGCCGCGACACCGGCAAACCGATGCTCTACACAAGGCTGGATATGTATCTGCCGCTCAACCTCTCGTCCGGAGGCTGGAACAGCGGCATAGTCCCGAAGATAAGCCTCGGCTCAACCAACGACTGGACAGACGCCTACGATAACCCGAGATACATAAGGAGAAACACAGTCAGCGTCCGTGCCTATATGATGGAACGTACGCCTTCTTCCAGAATCTGGCCAAGGATAGGTCTCGGAGCCGAATTCGGCTATAGCGAACGCACAAGGCTCCTGTACCTGTTCAGTCCTGCCTATTACGTATATCTGTATGGATATGTCCCGGGGATCTTCCCTACCCATGGCCTGAAACTCAGCGGACTTCACGAAAGAAGACGCAAGGGCGGGCGGTTTTCTGATGTTTATGCCAACACTGTCCCGCGAGGATTCTCCTCAGCTGTCAACACCTACATCTCCAACATGCAGTGGAGGACAAAACTCAGTGCCGACTATGCCATACCGTTCGCTGCGGTGGACTGGTCATTCCTGTCCCCGGTGGCGTATATCCGCAACTTCGAACTGATCCCCCACGCCGACCTGACACTTATGCCTTCCGGCCGGCATCTCTACAACCTCTACAGTGCCGGAGCAGATCTGAAAGTCAGGCTCGGCAACCTGCTGTGGCTTCCTTACACCACAAGAATAGGCCTCCGCTATGACTATAACGGAGGCAATTGTCTGGAGAGCATAAAAGCAGCGGGAATCCACGTGGAACGCCACAGCCTGCAGCTCATAATGAGTGTGGATATGTAGAGAGCTAAACTCCGCTGAAAGAGCTGAAACCGCCGTCTACAGGAAGCACGACTCCTGTAACGAAACTGGCAGCATCACTGCAGAGGAACTGGGCTGCCCCGTTGAGCTCTGTCAAGTCACCGAAACGGCGCATAGGTGTCTTGGCTATCACCTTGACGGAGCGCTCGGTAAGAGACCCGTCCTCGTTGAGAAGAGCGGCACGGTTCTGCTTGCCGATAAAGAATCCGGGTGCGAGTGCATTTACACGTATCTTCTCCCCGTATTTGATGGCCATCTCAGCTGCCAGCCAGCGCGTGAAATTGGACACTCCCTCTTTGGCCGCACCGTATCCGGCCACGCGTGTAAGTGCGTCATACGCCGCCATGGACGAGATGTTGAGTATGCATCCATAGCCTTGGGACGCGAACACCTTAGTGAACACATGGCATGGGTACACTGTACCGTTGAGATTGAGATCCAGCACCTTGGTCCAGTCTTCAAGTTTCATGTCCCAGAAGTTCTGGTCTGGCATCACATTGGCTCCGGCCACGTTGCCGCCGGCCACGTTGATGAGGATGTCTACCCTTGAATACTTCTTCACCACCTCGTCGGCGATGGCCTTGACCGCCGCCGTGTCCATGACATTGCAGGCATAACCGCAAGGGTTTCCGCCAAGAGAGCGAAGCTGTTCCACAACCGGTGCGATCTGCTCTTCCCTGTGGACAAGAGCCACCACATCCGCACCCTGAGAAGCAAAATGACGGGCGAGAGATCCGCCCAGAGCACCGGCGGCACCACTTATTACGGCCACCTTGCCCTTAACTGAATAGAGTTCGTTCATATCAATTTTTTGTCAAATTCGTCCTTGACGGCGGCCATCATTCCCTCGACCTGCCCGAGTGCAAGCATGCGCCCATGGAAACTATAGCCTGGATTATATCCTTTGATGATGTCCCCGAGCATGTCCTTGCCATGATCCACGCGCATTGGGATGTTTCTGCCTTCGCGCTCAAATATGCGGATCAGTTCGACAAGGTTGACCCTCCCTGCGGTGTGAGGTGCCTCGATGAAGTTGCCGTCACCGAGCAGTTTACATGTTCGCAGATGCACGAAGTGCGTACGCGGAGCAAACTCCCGGGCCATTGCGACAACATCGTTGTGGGCACCTGCGGAGAGAGAGCCCGCACAGAAGGTAAGCCCGTTGTGGAAATCATCCACGGAAGAGAGTATTTTGCGTATATCCTCAGCGCAGCCGGCAATCCTCGGCATGCCGAACACCGGCATAGGCGGGTCGTCCGGGTGTATGCACATGTTCACTCCAACCTCATGGCACACCGGCATGACGGCTTTCAGGAAATATGTGATGTTATCCATCAGATCCTGTTTGCTGACTCCCTCATAATGGCTCATAAGGGCACGGAAGTGCTGCACCGGGGTGCGGTCCCCTTCAGAGATGTTGCCGTTGACAAAACCCTGCGTCTTTACGATGATGGTATCGATGAGCTGGTGTCTGTCAGCATCTGTCATGGTCTTGTCCAGAGCCTCCACCTTGGAAAGGATGTGCTCCGGGTAATCCCTCTCCGCGCCTTCCCGGCACAATATCTTGATATCAAAATATGCGAAGCGTGAATAGTCGAAATAAAGGGCGGTCGTACCGTCCGGCATAGGATGTTCAAGGTCTGTCCGCACCCAGTCGATCACCGGCATGAAGTTGTAGCATACAGTCTTGATGCCGCAATGTCCGAGATTACGCAGGCTCTCTATATAATTATCTATCAGCCTGTCGCGTTCCGGTCCCGCATATTTGATCGCCTCGCAGACAGGTAAGCTCTCCACCACCGACCAGCGAAGTCCGGCGTCTTCAATGTATTTTTTGAGAGACAATATGGCCTCTTCTGTCCAGATCTCTCCGTTGGGAACCTCGTGAAGAGCTGTCACTATGCCCTCGACCCCTATCTGGCGCAGCATGTCCAGTGTGATGCTGTCCTTGCGCCCGAACCATCTCCAAGTTTTCTCCATAGCTTTATACATTAAACAGGAAGTGCATTATGTCCCCGTCCTGCACCACATAATCCTTGCCTTCTATGCCCATCTTGCCGGCAGCACGCACGGCAGCTTCAGTCTTATACTTGACGAAATCATCATACTTTATGACTTCCGCCCTGATGAATCCTTTCTCAAAGTCTGAATGTATCACCCCCGCGGCCTTCGGTGCCTTGTCTCCGACCTTCACCGTCCACGCGCGGCACTCGTCCGCTCCTGCCGTGAAGAAAGTCTGAAGCCCGAGCAGCTTGTAGGCGCTCTGTATCAGACGCACCACTCCGGACTCTTCAAGCCCCATCTCCTCGAGGAACATCTTCCTGTCCTCATAGTCTTCCATCTCGGCTATCTCGGACTCCGTCTTGGCGGAGATGACAAGTATCTGGGCATTCTCGTCCTTTACCGCTTCGCGGACAGCATCCACATAGGCGTTGCCGCTCACAGCCGAAGCATCATCCACATTGCAGACATACATCACCGGCTTGTTGGTGAGAAGGAAAAGGTCATGCGCTATTACAGCCTCCTCTTCGTTGACAAGCGCGACGCTGCGGCAGGATTTGCCCTGCTCGAGGGCAGCCTTATAACGGATGAGAAGGTCGGCTAGTTTCTTTGCCTCCTTGTCTCCGGCCTTGCCGGCTTTTTCAGCCTTGGCAAGTCTGGCATTGACCGTCTCAAGATCCTTTATCTGGAGTTCCAGATCCACTACATCCTTGTCTCTTACAGGATCCACGCTCCCGTCCACATGCACCACATTGCCGTCATCAAAACAGCGCAGCACATGCAGGATGGCATCGCACTCGCGTATATTCGCAAGGAACTGGTTGCCCAGCCCCTCCCCCCTGCTGGCACCCTTGACCAGACCGGCAATGTCAACTATATCCACAGTGGCCGGGATGGTGCGCTGAGGCTTGCATATCTCCGACAGGACATCAAGGCGTCTGTCCGGAACATTGGTGGAGCCGAGATTAGGCTCGATTGTACAGAAAGGGAAATTGGCGCTCTGGGCCTTGCCTGAGCTCACACAGTTGAAAAGAGTGGACTTTCCCACGTTCGGGAGTCCTACAATGCCGCACTTCAGTGACATAAATCTAAAATTTAGTCTGCAAATTTACTCAAAAAACGCCATATTAGCAGAATGAAACGGACTATGATTACACTTCTCGCCATCCTGTTGCCATTGTTCTCTCGGGCTCAAGGCGACACACTCAGGATTATGTTCTGGAATGTGGAGAATTTTTTCGACTACCGCTCCGCGTCCGCCCCGAAATACTGGACTAAAGGGAGGTTCTACGCCAAATGCGACGGCATAGCCAAAACCGTCATGAGTTCCGCAGACAGATACGGCGGCATGCCGGATATTGTCGGCCTTGCTGAAATAGAAAACTCTTTCGTGTTGAAATCCCTCATCTCCTCCACCCTGCTCCGGAAACTGGGCTACACCATCGTGCACTACGAATCCCCGGACCACAGAGGCATCGACTGCGCACTCCTCTACCGCCGCTCACGGCTGCACCTTGCCGAAAGTTTCCCTGTACATATCACGGACAGCAGCGGCATCACAATGGCAACCAGAGACATCCTGGTCGCACGCTTCGACAGCCTCACAGTGATGGTAAACCACCATCCTTCCAAAATCGGCGGAAAAGCCGAAAGACGGCAGGCGGCATTTTCCAGAATGGAAGCCACAGCCGATTCGCTTATGGACGCGGGCACCGCACGGATTGTCTCCATAGGCGATTTCAACGATGATCTGTGGCACACAAACGGTCATGGGACAATCAAATACAACGGAGAATGGGAAAAAATCGACGGTCATTTCATATACGGAAACGTCACCGTCTCGGAGGACGTATTCGATTACCCTCCGCTGATGACTGCCGACAAGGCTTTCGGCGGGCAGAAACCGCGCAGGACTTTTGTCGGGCCACGATACGAGGGCGGCCTGAGCGACCATCTCCCTATTGTTCTAATGGTGACTTTTTGATAAATTTGTGGTCAGCAACAATCAAAAAACCACGTAAAATGGAAATGAAACATAAAATCCACACCAAATTCTCCGAACAGTTCGGGGAGAGTGGAACTTTCTATGCTGCCGCAGGCAGGGTCAATCTTATCGGAGAACATACAGACTACAATGGAGGATATGTGTTTCCGGGAGCTATCGACAAGGGGATAATGGCCGAAATCAAGAAAAACGGTACAGCCAAAGTCAATGTCTATTCCATAGATTATGATGAGTTCTGCTCTTTCGGCCTAAGCGAAGAGGACAAGCCTCTGGCTGCCTGGGCAAGGTATATTTTCGGCGTGTGCCGTGAGACTCTCAAGAGGGGCGGCACAGTCGAGGGATTCGATGCGGTATTCGCAGGAGACGTGCCTCTCGGGGCCGGACTGTCTTCTTCAGCCGCACTCGAAAGCTGCTTCGCCTACGCCATCAACGACCTGTTCGACAATGGCATAGACAAGTTCGAACTCGCGAAGATAGGCCAGTCAACAGAGCACAACTATTGTGGAGTCAACTGCGGCATCATGGATCAGTTCGCATCCTGCTTCGGCAAGAAGGGCCAGCTCATAAGGCTCAACTGCAAGACATTGGAATACAAATATTTCCCATTCAAGCCAGAGGGATATAAACTTGTACTCCTCGACTCCTGCGTAAAGCATGAACTCGCCTCTTCGGCCTACAACAAACGCCGCGCGTCATGCGAAAACGCAGCTGCAGCCATCAAGAAGAACCACCCTGAAATCGAGTGCCTCAGCGACTGCAAGAGAGTGTGGCTCGATGAGGTTCGCGGCGAGATTCCGGAAGAGGATTTCCTCCGCGCAGAATACGTCATAGGAGAAGTCCAGAGAGTCCTTGATGTCTGTGATGCACTCGAAAGAGGCGATTATGTGACAGTAGGTGAGATGATGTACCAGACACACTTCGGACTCAGCCATCTGTACGAGGTCAGCTGTGAGGAATTGGACTGCCTCAACGATCTCGCCCGCAAGATGGGTGTCACCGGATCACGCGTAATGGGCGGCGGATTCGGAGGCTGCACCATCAACCTCGTCAAAGAAGAACTCTACGAAGATTTCATAAACGAAGCGAAACAGAAGTTCTCCGAGAAGTTCGGACATGAACCTAAGGTGTACCATGTCATCATCTCCGACGGAGCAAGGAAACTGGAATAATCAGTATCTCTATCCTATATAATTTGAGAGCCAGTCCGGGTCGACTTTGACAAGTCCCCGGGCTGCTTCTTTTATGGACGGGTTGCGCTGGAGGATGCCGGCACAGTCTTCATAGACATTGAACCCTACAGAAATCATCTCCATCTGTCCATCCTGCGGGTATGTGAAAGTCATCTCGGAGTCAGCCCCGTCCATCTTGAAAAATTTCAAGCGGACATCTTTATTCATCTCCTTGAGAGTCACAAATTTGCACATTTCGACAGCAATATCGTCCAGCCCGGCGTCAAATATCTTGATCTTCTCGATGAGATCTCCCGGACTCCGCACTATCCTCCCCGTATAACCCTCAGGAAGACCGTCCGCTTTGACATCAGCATCTGTAAGCAGTATCATAAGCCTCTCCTGCGGATCATGATAAAGGAACGGCCTGTGAACAAGGTTGACACAACCGCACTCCGGACAGCGCCACACGAAATACTCCCCGTTTTTGACCATCTCTTTCGCTTCCGGACTTGCCAATGCGTCCACACTACCCTCAAACTCCATCCTGTGCACCTTGCCGCAACGGCTGCATTTCTCTTCAATTATAGATTTCGGCATCTGATTATCTGTTTTGCTGCAAAGATAACAAATACATCTGTTCCTTTAAAAGAGCTGCCCTGCTGGACTGATTTTTAGGGAAAAGAGCATATCTCATCCCCCTTCCAATATATGGCTTCTCCGCCATCGGGTCCTGCGAGAGCCAGACGATTGTTGAGCAAATATCAGTCACATACATCAACATACTCCTTTCCCCATTTATCCTCCCCAAGGAACTCCGTGCGGATGTGCATTTCCGGGTTTCTTGGAGGAGTGTGGGCGCACGGGGCGAAGTGGTACCACTTCGCGGCTTTCGCCGCTATCAGCCTGTCCCGAAGCTCAGCAGAGACTATGACCCTGCGGTCCGACTGGCCGCCGAAACCGAAATACTCCCGTGTCATGTAGATGTGGCCGGACGGATGTGGCGGCAGCGGGAAACACGGTGACGGCATATCGCTGTTGTCATATCGGATACTTCCGCAGACAGGACATATCTTGTACCTGTACCCGAGCATGTCCAGAGGCTCATCGCAGACCGGGATGTCTATCTGAACCACTCCGTCTATTATGTCCTTCTTGCGGTAGTAGCGCAATGGCCGGCAGCCTATGCCGAGGGGGCGGAACACTTCCTCGTAGGTCTCCTCGTTGGCAAAGTAGGCATCTATCACCCAGGACGTGAATGTCCAAAGCTTGTGGTGCGGGGCCTTCGTCACCCGGAACGCATCCTTCTGGATCCTCGGGGAGCAGCACAGGGGGCACATCTTTGTTTTGTCGTAAGTTATCTCCTCGTATCCGTAGTCCTTGTCGGGCTTGGGGTAGCCACCGGTGTGGGGGTAGCCCAACCTGCAATATTCAGATTCAAGGGTGTCTTTCTCTGTGTAATTAGGCAACTTCGACACACTAAGATCAGGGCTCTCGCTCAAAATAGGCAATGCTTTTTGGTAAGCAGAGGTGCTGAAGATGATCACTCTCCACCCGTCAAGCTGGATGTCATCGGAATGAAGTTCGCGAAGCCTTTCCTCCTGAGGCACCGTTAGAGTCGCAAAGATGTGGTAAGTTAAATCCATTCTCTTCTATTTAAGATAATTATTGACGGCTTCCAGAAGTTCCGGATAATCCTTATAGATTTCTTGGGCCGCCTTCTGGATATATTCTTTATTTGCGCCAGATGTTGTGCGTACCCCTTTTTCCAAATTTTCTTTAGTATTGTAGCCAATGACCTCGCGCCACCTGTTGGTGAATGCCCTGTGCTCTTCTTTAGTCATCACTCTGAGTTTTTCAATTTTGTGTACCTATAATTTCTGGTTCTCGACTTTGGCCTTGGCCGGCCGGCCTCTTTTCCTTG
>CAKVDS010000013.1 GCA_934726455.1 uncultured Bacteroidales bacterium | reverse complement strand
GCGCCGCAGAATCCGCCGCATTTCGTACAGAGCCCGGCAAAGCCTGCAAGACCTTCTGCAGCTGCGCTGCAGCCGTGCCGCACGGTGTATGCCGAGGCGGACTTCCGCTATCTCCGCGGCAGGGTGGGCGAGAGGCAGACCATCTGGTATCGCTACTCCGGACCTTCGGTTTCCGCGCGGGTCGAACTGCGCCCTGGCCGGCATGTCATCCGCGCCCGCGGAGAGTGGTATCGCCTCTCCAACCGTGAGAGCGTCCTCGACAAGGTCGTCGAGGGCGGCATCTCCATCACGCGCGAATATGGCAGCAACAACATCTACCGCCGCAACTTTCTCTGTTCGTCTCTTGAATATGAATACATCGGAGAGGCGGTCGAGCTGCGCTCCGGGGCCGCTTATGACCTGCTTCAGGAGATCTCCACTCCGGTGTACCCTTATGTCTACACCCGTGAGCAGCGCCGCTGGTCGGCGTTCGCGGATGCTCTTGTGCGTCTCGGAACTTTCGAAATAGGGGCCGGAGCTGCCTATGGGTGGGGCTGCGTCTCTGACGGTATGCGACTTGCCGCTGATTCGCAGTCGGGGGCTTCCGGGGCCTACCGTCTCCAGGACTGGTATGACGCTGAGACTGAATATGCAACGGTGCCGCGCCTCAGCGCATCTCTTTCAGTGCGCTGGCATTTCTTCCGTACCTTGTACGCCCAGGCTTTCTGGGACTATGCCCGCGCTTTCGAAGCGGAATATCTCTCCGGACCGTTCCGTTGGGACGCCGGACTCAAGATAGGCTATAACTTCTAAAAACAGATTGATATGAAAAAAACAAAACTTTTCGGATTCGGACTGCTCCTTGTTCTGGCGGCCGTTTCCTGCAAGAAGGAGGAGGATGGTCCTCTGACCTCAATCACCTATCAGGGAGAGACCTACAAGGTCGTGCAACTCGCCGATGGCAAATACTGGATGGCGGAGAATCTCCGCTATGTCCCTGAGGGACTGACCGTCTCAGACGATGTCAACAACATCACCGGAGTATGGTATCCTGTCACCACCGACGGCACCGACATGACTTTCGACAAGTCAGCCGTAGCCAAGGCCGGTTATCTTTACTCTGCCGACGTGGCTTTCGGAGAGGCTGTGACCGCAGATAATTTCGACAAGTTCGCCAAGGTGCGCGGCATCTGCCCTGAAGGCTGGCACATTCCTGATTTCGATGACTGGTTCGCTCTCATCGGGCACACCTCCAACAGCAAGGAGATTCCTGACAACACTGAGGCCCCATATTATGATGAGGCGCTTAAATATGGCTCCATCGAGAAGGCTGCCGCCGACGGGCTTGTCATACCTGTTACCGGTATGGTCACTGTCGCCAATACATCTGCGGTGAAGGGCACCATCGGCGGTGCTACCGGCAAGGCTCCGGACAAGAAGATGAATACGGAGTATATCCTCGGCTCTTCCGCCTATCAGGCGGTCAAGGACAAAAACAGTGGCGAGATTACCAATTTCCAGTACTATTCATTGATGACAAACCGTGCCAACGGCACTCTGAACGTCGCCTATTCGGGCTACCGTTTCGGCTGCGCCGTGCGTTGCGTCAAGGATAAATAGTCCTGATTTCAGTAAGCTTGCGGGAGAGCGCCCCCTAAGGGTGCCCTCCCGTTTCTTTTTTACATATTTAATTCCTAAATTTGCGGCGCTTGAGACTGAAAAAACAAATTTTTAGATAACACACTAATGTCAAACAGCAAATTTTCAGTAAAGTATTGTGTCCTTCTGCCCCTTGTGCTGATCGTCACAATTCTTCTCTGGGCTCTGCCTGTCAGCGCCTTCGGTATCGAGGGACTTACTGTAGTGCAGCAGAGGATGATCGCGATTTTCATCTTCGCAGCCCTCATGTGGATGTTCGAGATCATCCCGAACTGGACCACTTCCCTCATTGTCATTGTCGTGATGCTCCTGACTGTATCCAACAAGGGTATCAAGATTTTCTGCGACCCTGAGGCCGGTACTCTTGTGGACTACAAGAGCATCATGGCGTCTTTTGCGGATCCTGTAGTCATGCTGTTCATGGGCGGCTTCGTCCTTGCCATCGTGGCTTCCAAGTACGGGATGGACGCGGCCATCGCCAAGGCTCTTCTCGGCCTTTTCGGCAAGCGTCCGAAGTTCGTGCTTCTCGGCTTCCTCATCGTCATCAGTGTGTTCTCGATGTTCATGAGCAACACCGCCACCGCCGCGATGATGCTCGCGTTCCTCGCCCCTGTGCTCAAGTCCCTCCCTGACGATGAGACCGGCAAGGTGGGCCTCGCCCTTTCCATCCCTGTCGCCGCCAACCTCGGCGGTATCGGCACCCCTATCGGCACCCCTCCTAACGCCATCGCGCTCGGTGCGCTTGAGAACGCCGGCTATACCATCAGTTTCGTGGACTGGATGACCAGGATGGTTCCTTATGTCATCATCATGATAGCCATCGCCTGGGTGCTTCTCCAGCTGTTCTTCCCTTTCAAGTCCGACAGGATTGAGCTCAAGATCGAGTCCAAGGCCGGCAAGAAGGACTGGAGGACTTATGTGGCCTGGATCACCTTCTTTGTGACCATTCTCCTTTGGGTGACCGAGTCTGCCACCGGCATCAACTCCAACATCGTGGCCCTCATTCCTCTTGCAGTGTATACTTGCACGGGAGTCTTCTCCAAGGAGGAGATCAAGGAGATCAACTGGAGCGTGCTCTGGCTCGTTGCCGGAGGTTTCGCCCTCGGCACCGGACTCAACAAGACCGGCCTTGCCGCCACCCTCATCAATGCGATTCCGTTCAGCACCATGAACGTGGTGCTCGTCATGGTCGTTGCCGGATTTATCTGCTACTTCCTTTCCAACTTTATCAGCAACTCCGCCACTGCGGCCCTTCTCGTGCCGATTCTTGTGGTTGTGGGCACTGCGATGTCCGATCCTTCAGCTGCAAACAACGCGCAGTTCGTAAGTCTCGGAGGAATGTATGCGATGATACCGTTCATCGCCGTGTGCGCATCCATCGCGATGCTTTTCCCTATCTCCACTCCGCCGAACGCCATCGCGGCTTCCACCGGTCTGGTGCAGACAAAGGACATGGCCAAGGTGGGCATAATCATCGGTGTGATAGGATTTGTCCTCGGATATTTCCTGCTTACAAAGATTTTCCCTTTTACAGTATAACATGGACATAAAGAAGATACTTTTTGTATCACTTCTCTCTTTGGGTGCCGCCTCCGCCTTTGCGCAGGGCGGCGCTCAGTTGAAGTGGTATGGCTTTGTGCGCAATTATTTCGCGTATGACAGCCGTGAGACAGTGGCCGGTACGGAGGACCTGTTCACCTATCTGCCCAAGGATGAAAAGATTGTTGACGGGGTTGACCTCAACGAGGTGAGCTCTTTCCGTTTCGCCGCCCTCACTTCCCGTCTCGGGCTGGATGTGAGCGGATATGAGGTGGAGGGCTGGAAGGCTGGCGCCAAGATCGAGGCCGATTTCTATGCCGGTGTCACGGGTGTGTCCGGTACAGCCTTTCTGCGTCTGCGCCAGGCATATATGACCATGGGTAAAGGCAATGTCGGTCTCAAGATAGGTCAGGCCTGGCATCCGTTGGCCGCCGATATGCCTGATGTGATCTCCCTCAATGCCGGTTCTCCGTTCAATGCGTTCAACCGTTCCCCTATGGTGCTGTTGGACTATGGGGTCGGGGGAGGCCTCACCCTCAGCGCCGCTGCCATCTGGCAGATGCAGTACAATTCAGCCGGCCCTGGCGGACAGTCGGCCAATTATATCAAGTACGGCTGCACCCCGGAGCTTTACCTCGGCCTGAGCTACAAGGCGGGCGGGTTCCTCGCCCGTGCGGGTGTGGACATGCTTTCCATCAAGCCGCGCCGCTATGATGAGGCCGGTACGAAGAAGGTCAGCGACCGCATCACCACCCTCACTCCGTATGTGTATCTCCAGTATTCCGAGGACAAGCTGATGCTCCGTGCCAAGAGCACTTTCGCGCAGGCCGGTGAGCACCTCAATTTCAACGGAGGCTACGGAGTCTCCGCCATCAACTCCGACGGCAGTTGGGAATACACCCCGACCCGCAACTCTTCTTCCTGGGTGAGTGTGCGTTACGGAAAGAAACTTCAGGGTGTGTTCTTCGCCGGTTATGTCAAGAACTTCGGCGCCGCCGAGGAGCTGGCCGATCCTTCCATGCTGTATTTCAGCAAGAACAGCTTCTCAAACCTCAACTCTCTCTGGCGAATCACACCGACCGTTGTCTACAACCTCGGCAAGATGCAGTTCGCCCTCGAGTATGAGCTCACAAGCGCGCAGTACGGAAAGTTCGGTGCCTCCGACAAGTCGGGCCTTGCCACGCAGGACCTGCATTGGGTCACCAACAACCGTCTTCAGGCGATGGTTAAGTACAGTTTCTAGTTTTCAGATTATAAAGTAGGGGCCGGCGCTGGTATGCCGGCCTTTTTTTGTCTGATTTTCATTATATTTGCGGCATCTATGGCACTATTGTTAATTTATCTTCTCGGCGCCATGAGCATTTCTTTCATGTGCTCGGTGCTTGAGGCTACCTTGATGTCCACACCTATCTCATACATCACGATGAGGGAAGAGGAGGGGTATAAGCCGGCCGTCAAATTCAAGAAATTCAAGCAGGAGAGCTCCCGCCCTATCGCGGCCATCCTGTCGTTGAACACCATAGCCAACACTATCGGCGCCGCGGGTGTCGGTGCGCAGGCGACGGCCGTTTTCGGTTCGCAGTGGTTCGGGCTTGTCAGTGTCATCACGACAGTGCTCATTCTCGTATTTTCCGAGATTATCCCGAAGACCATCGGTACTTCATATTGGAAATCGCTGATGGGCTTTGCCACCAAGGTGATATCCGTGCTCATCGTCATAATGTATCCGCTCGTGATAATGGTGGAGGGGCTCTCAAAGCTTATAACTCCGAAGTCCAGTGAGGCGGTCGTCTCCCGGGAGGAGGTGAGCGCGATGGCCAATGTGGCCGAAGAAGAGGGCGATCTTGAAGAGGACGAGAACGCCATCATCCAGAACCTCATCAGCATGGACGAGGTGACCGCATCCGATGCCATGACACCGCGTGTCGTCTCAGCCATAGCTCCTGAGTCCATGACCATGCGCGCGTTCTACAAGGACAAGCGCTACCTTCACCATAGCCGTATCCCTGTCTATGCCGACAACGACGAGTACATCACGGGTTATATTTTGAGAATGGATGCCCTGCAGCTGCTTGCCGATGACAAGTTCGACCGTACTCTCGGCAGCATCAAGAGGGACATAGCATCTTTTGCCGAGGATACCCCTCTCGACAAGATCTGGGACGAGATGCTCAGCAAGGATGAGCAGATAGCCGTGATAATCAATGAATACGGCAGCTTCCAGGGGATTCTGACTCTCGAGGACGTCATCGAGACTTTGCTCGGCAGCGAGATTGTGGACGAGAAGGACACAGTCCGCGATATGCAGCAGTTCGCCCGCGACAAATGGAAGAAGATCCATCCTGAGCAGTCCGCGGCTGCCGGCGCTGCCGCTGGTGTTTCTGATACTGCTGCCCAACCCGCCGGTGAGACCGGCTCGGACTCCGGTCACGGTTCCGGTGTTGCGCCCGGCACTGAGTCTGGTATCGGGTCTGAGTCCGAGTCTTGACTCGGTATTGGTTCCGGTTCGGCGAGGTCATAAACTGAGTTCATGGTTGACAGGTGCGCCGGTAACAGTTGTGCCTGTCTGATCTCAACGTTGTTCTTGACAAATGATGACGTTTGTCCGGGCGCAGGCGGTCTTTCCCGGACAAAACCAGTCTTTTCGGCAGTTTGTCCTGGCAAAGGGGCGTTTGGGTGGACAAATCAATGGGGAAGTTGACATCGAGGCATTCATCTGTCCTTTAGGTACAGAAAAAGGCCTTCCGCTGCACGGGAGACACTTGCGAGGCCGTCCCGTGCGCAAACATCCATTCCATGTGAAGGCTCAGATCCGGACCTCAGCCCCAGACTTCTGACCCTTTTCCCCTCGTCCCGTGCGCACGAAGTCAATCCCGTGCGTGAAAAGGCCTCTGGTGCGCACGGGAAAACGGAAATTCTCTGCCGTGCGCACGAGGGGGTCTGGTGCGCACAGAATGATCCGCGTGCGCACGGGGCTGTACAGGTGCTTGGTTGCGGGCTGGTGCGCTCAGGTCACTTTATTTCCTTGAGGATTCGCAGGGTCTCGCCAGTGTCTTCGAGTTCGTAGATCTTCGGATGGGTCTCTCCCCAATACGGGGCATGGAGGGCCAGCATCAGACGTCCGTCGAAAGTCCGGAAGATCATCCCGTGGCCGGCATTGACCAGAAGGGCCTCGTCCTGCTGGCGCCACGGGCCGGCGATCTTGCCCGAGTCGGAGATTGCGATTCCGCAACTGTTGTTGGTTGTCCAGATCATATAGAGCTTGCCTGTCTTCCCTTTGCAGAGATAAGGCCCGTCAGTGACATATCCGCTGCCGTCAGGCGGAATCGGTTTGCCCCAGGTATGGTTGACATAACTGGCCCGGAAGAGGTTCTTCGGCTCCCCGTCCATGTCGGAGAGATCGTCCTTGAGACGGACATAGCCGACAGCCCCGTCCGTAACCTGCACCCATTCATGGCAATACACCATATACGGCACGCCGTCCTCGACCCACAGGGTCCCGTCAATTGTCATCATGTCGGACGGCAGGGTGGCGTGAGGGGCGAATGTGCGGAACGGCCCATAAGGGGAGTCGGAGACGAGCACCTGACTTCCGCGCATGACACGGCCGGTGTGGTACCAGTTGCGCCACTGCTCGGAGAGTTTCTCGCTGGTGTCGAATGTCTGGAAAAGGTAGTACTTGCCTTTATAATAATGGAGTTCAGGGGCCCAGATGCTGTTGACCTTTATCTCGCCCCATACATCGTCAGGAGCCGTGTAGATGATTGTCGGGCCTTCCCAATGGATGAGATCCTTGCTCTTGTAGCTTTTGACGCTGCGTCCGGCAGGCCCTACCATTATATACTCCCGGGAAACGGGGTCCGCAAGAACGCAGTTGTCCCGCCAATGGAGTTGATCAAGGGTGTACGTCCCGTATTGTTCTCTGCCCGGCTGCGCATCGAGGCCGACCGGCAGGCAGAGCAGAACCGAGGTCAGCGCAATCAAAATCCTTTTCATCGTATTCGTTTTAGTGTCGTAAGACTATCATCGGCAAAGATACAAATATTTGCCTTGCTTGCAGGATAGCTGTAAACCAGTTCAGAGATGCTGTAAAGTATATCAGTTAAACAACCTCTAAAGTGTCAACCATTCTCAGGGAAGGTCACAGGGAAGGTCAAGGGAAGGTCGGGGGAAGGTCAATTTTTTTGGAGGCATGCTTGGAAAATATTATTTTTGAGGTGTAAAATATGATACTAATATCAAAAATAGTACGCTAATATGATATTTGAACGTAAAAAATACTTAAATGAACTTATCGCAGGACGTGGGAACGGACTTGTAAAGATTATAACTGGTGTAAGACGATGCGGAAAGTCCTTCCTGCTGTTTAACATTTGGCATAACTGGCTTTTGGGGCATGGGGTAACTGATAATCATATCATAGAAATACAGTTTGATGATTTCCGAAATAGACGGTTGAGAAAACCTGAGGTCCTGCTAGATCACATAGATTCTATGGTTGTGGATGATGGTAATCCTTATTATGTTATCTTGGATGAAGTACAGCTTGTTGAAAAATTTGTTGAGGTTATCCTTAGTTTGACGCACATTAGTTATGTAGATGTATACGTGTCAGGCTCTAACTCTCGTTTTCTGTCAAGTGATGTCGTAACGGAATTTCGTGGAAGGGGTGATGAGATACGCATTTGGCCTCTCACCTTCGATGAATATTTCAAAGGCGTAGGGGGAGATATACGCAAGGCTTGGCGAGATTACTACACCTTCGGAGGACTGCCACAAGTGGCTCTGTTGGAAACGGAAGAAAAGAAGACGGACTACTTGCGTGGGCTGTACGAAACTACTTACTTGCGTGACGTGATAGAGCGCAATCATCTGCGCAACCCCGAAGGACTGAAAGAATTGGTGCGTGTACTTGCTTCGGGCATAGGTTCTTCCACCAACCCAACCAGAATAGCCAATACTTTCCAATCAACACGAGGAGTAGCCATAAAAAGGGACACGATAAAGCAGTATATTGATTATTTGGAATATTCTTTCCTCATAGAAGAGGCACTGCGCTATGATGTAAAAGGCAGAAAGTACATTGGTACTGAAACCAAGTATTATTTTACAGATATTGGTATCCGTGCTGCCATACTCAACTATCGACAACAGGAAGAGACGCACATCATGGAAAACATTATCTACAACGAACTTCGTAGCCGTGGGTATAATGTTGATGTCGGTTTGGTTGAACTTGGAGGCAAAGATAAGAACGGAAAGTTCATCAGAAGACAGTTGGAAGTGGATTTTGTAGTGAATCGTCCACCATATCGCGTTTACATTCAATCTGCTTTCCACATGCCAACACCAGAAAAAGAAGCACAAGAGCACCGCCCTTTGTTGTCTATCAACGACCATTTTCGTAAAATGGTAATTGTCGGTGACGACATCCATCGTAAGGAAGATGAACTCGGAGTGTTGACTGTTGGGCTCTTGGACTTTTTGACCGACAAGGATTTGTTAGAACAAGGTTAAGATTTTGTTACGCGGGCGAAATTTTCCGCAGCCGGACTTGGAAAGGTTGGCATTCTTGCTTACATTTGTCCTGCTAAACGAGTAATGCTTATCATTATTAAATAATTACATTATTATGCTCAAAACTGTTCTTTCAGAAAAAATGGGGGGGGGGTAAAATTGACTACTCCGCTCCAGAATGTGAGGTTCTGAACCTCGACACAGACACGGCAATCTGCCAGGCCAGCCAATTCGGGATTGATCCCTGGAAAGAAGACGACCTTGGACTTGACTTCTAAACCGCAGCGATCATGAAAAAACTGATTACCTATGCAGGCATCGCCTGCGCCGCTGCGCTTTCACTCACCAACTGCAGCAAGATTGAGCCTCAGACCCCGTCTTCAGAGGGGATGCCTTTCGAGATAGTGGCTTCCACAGCCGAGACCAAGACCGCAAACAATGGACTCGCGACTACTTGGGTAACGGGAGACGCACTCAATCTCTTCCACGCCGAGGCCGGTTCTACTACTGCCTATGGCACCAACGACGAGTTCACCCTCGTCTCCGGCGAGAACTTCTCCGGCACCCTCGCCAAGGCGCTCGAATCCGGCAAGAGCTATGACTGGTATGCGCTGTATCCGTATAACGCGAAAATTGGAACCCCTGCGGCTACAACTGAGGGAGATGGTTACACTTTTATAGGCCACAGAAAAGGAGCAACCCAGCAAGGGAACAGCAGCACTGCCCACCTTTCAAGCACATTATGCCCGCTTTATGGTGTTGCAAAGGGTGTCGCTGCCGACAAGTCCGTCAAGATTGATATGCATCATCTCACCTCTGTGGTGAAGATTGTCGTCACTAACAATAATGACGCACCTCTTACGGTCAGCACCGTTACTCTTACTGCTGGAGAGGACATCGTCGGCTCCTATTTTATTGACTTCACAGGGGAAACTGTCAAGTATACTGCGAGTGACGAACAATATGTAAACAAAACCGCAACTCTTAATGTCTCCAACGGAACTGCTTTGGCCAAAGGCGGAAGCGCGGCGTTCTATATTCCGATCAAGCCGTTCAAGGCCGCTGCCAACACTCTCAAGATCGCAGTCAACGGTTATGAAAAGAGCCCGACCGCAGCCACGAATGTAGAGTTCAAGGCCGGAACAATAGCAACCGTCAATTTTAACTATGATAAGAAAGAGACAGCGCTTACCGGCTATGTTGCTAAATTCGATGCATCGACCGCTGGAATGCCAACAGGGTATAAAACTCAGACTGGCGTTTCTGGCGATGGCTCAACTTGGACTGTAACATTTGGACAGAGCACATATGTTGGAACCAACAAAGGAAATAAGGAGAAATGTGTACTTGGTGATGAATATGCCAAAGTAGGTACTCCGTGTGGCTATACATCAACTACTGCACAGGTTTCAGCTGTTATCTCTGAATCCGCGTTAGCTGGAGTAACAAAGGTATCTGTTGGGGATAAAGAAACCAACAGCAACGCTGGGACTCCAGAAAAAATTTCCTTAGTTTACTCTGTAGATGGGAATACCTACAAACTAATTGAGACAAAAGACTATACCAGATCCGGCAATGAGTTCTCCTTTACTAAGATAGACAAGGCATATTATGCCGTTGTTCTATACTATAGCGGAACTAGCTATATGAGGACAAATGGCCTGACCATCACATTCTACGAGTGAAGTGGCTCCGGCGGTTCCGGCGGTGGCGGGACCACGGAAGGCGGTGGCGGTTCTGAAAGCGGAGGCGGCTCCGCCGGAGGGAACACCAAAGCGTACGGCTGGCTGGAGCTTCCGGCCGCCACGACGGGCGAGAACCTGATCACAAACACCTACACGGCAACGGTATTAGGCAAAAAAGCTCGCAACTACACGCACCTCTACGACAAGAGCATGTACACATCCATGTGGACTGCTTATCCGGTATACAAGTCGGCGATGGGCTCCGAGACACGTCCAAATAATTGGAGTTACAGTCCCCTCATAGACACTAAGTACCAAATAAATATAACGGAACACAGTTACTCTAATGGATATTCCAAAGGGCACATGATTCCAAACAGCTCAAGGAACGGAATAAAGGAGATGCAGTTGCAGACTTTCTATGTGACAAATGCAGTTCCTCAGCTTCAGGACAAGTTCAACGGCTCAATCTGGCAGCGGCTTGAGCAGGCCATTCAGAACCTTGCGTCTTCCGACACTGTCTATGTGGTGACAGGCGTTGCTTTCCAAAAAATAGGAGAAAGCGAGAAAGAAGTAAAAAAGGCGACACCAAGGGATGACTCCAGAAGTTGCCCCGTGCCGAACTACTTCTACAAGGTTGTACTTAAGGTAAAGCGGGACAGCGCCGGAGAGATCACTTCGGCCAGCACGGCGGGAATCTGGATGGAGCATCGCGACTACGAGAAAAGCGAGGAGTATACGGACTTCACTGTCAGCGTAGACCAGATCGAGGCGTGGACCGGATTTGACTTCTTCGCCAACCTGCCGGAGTCTCTCCAGGCAACGGCCGAGGCGAACACTTCTTGGTCAGATTTCGCCGCTTTCAAGTAGGCTCTCAATAATTCATTCTGTCCGAAAGGGCGAGGCTTCACAGCCCCGCCCTTTCTATGTGTGAGCCGTTTCCTGCGTTTCCGCTCCCACCTGGCGCCGCCTCCTGCCCTGCGTCCCTGTCCAGGGCTCATGCCCCGTCCAGGTGTGAGCCGTTTCCTGCGTTTCCGCTCCCACCTGGCGCCGCCGCCAGCCCTGCGTCCCTGTCCAGGGCTCATGCTCCGTCCAGGTGTGAGCCGTTTCCTGCGTTTCCGCTCCGACCTGGTGCCGCCGCCTGCCCTGCGCCCCTGTCCAGGGTTCATGCCCCGTCCAGGTGTGAGCCTTTTCCGGCATTTCCGCTCCCACCTGGCACCGCCGCCTGCCCTGCGTCCCTGTCCAGGGCTCATGCTCCGTCCAGGTGTGAGCCGTTTCCTGCGTTTCCGCTCCGACCTGGCACCGCCGCCTGCCCTGCAGTCCCCTCTGCGGCCTGCGCCCCGTCCAGGTGTGAGCCGTTTCCTGCGTTTCCGCTCCCACCTGGCACCGCCGCCTGCCCTGCAGTCCTCTCCGTGGAACAATGTGCCCGGCGTGGAACATCGCCGTGCGCACGAGACCGGTTCGGTGCGCACCAGGCCCCTTCGTGCGCACCGCAAAAGTTTTTCCGCCATTCCCGTGCGCAGAAAAGCCCTTCCCGCGCACGGGATTGACTTCGTGCGCACGGGACAGAGGTGGCAGGGGCGTTTTCTCGGTGTTGAGCCCCTGCCACCTCCGTCCCGGCGCCGTAATTAGCGCCGCGTACAGAAAAGGGGTAGTTTTCTGTACCGGACGTGCCTACAAGCGGCTTCCGTACAGGAGAGGCCCCTTTTTTGTACGGAATCCGCGTACAGTTGCCCTGTATCTGTTTGTCAGTTTACCCTGATCTTCTGTCCCGGGCGGATCTTGTCGATGTTCAGTCCCGGGTTGAGCTTCTTGATGGCGGACTGGCTTTTGCCATATTTGTGGGCGATGCCCGAGATCGTCTCTCCGGAGCGGACGGTGTGCCATTTCTCGGCGGCCTTTTCCGCAGCGATGCGCTTCTCCTCCTCTATGATCTTCTCATCGGCAGAGTAGATTTCTTCTTCCTCATCGATGGATTCAGGTACATAGCGGGATGACGGGTCGAGATAGCTCCTGCGCAGTACGAACACGTTCTTGCGCAGTTCACCTTTTTCGAAATCCACTATCCATTGCGGGTCGAAAGCATAGCCCTTGTAGCGGGTCTCGAAATGGAGGTGCGGCCCTGAAGAGCGCCCTGTGGAGCCTCCGAGCCCTATGACCTCGCCGGCCCGGACCCACTGTCCTGGCTCTGCAAGGCGCTTGGACAAGTGCCCGTAGAATGTCTCAAGCCCGTTTTCGTGTCTCACTATCACGAGGTTGCCATAGCCTCTGACATAACTTGAGTAGCGCACCCTGCCGTCGAATGCGACGCTTACGGGAGTGCCTGTAGGCAGAGGCAAGTCCACCCCTTGATGGCGGCGTCTGCGCCTGTAGCCGAACTTGGAATATACCTGACCTGTCCGGGGGCATACGAAGTTGCTCACCGAGTCCACGAGACAGATGGTGCTGCGGTAGGGGAGATCGGAAAGATTGACACCTACATACGGGTTGATGGTGTTTTCCGTCCAGGAGTCAAGGAAGATGTCCGACTGGGCTATCTTCTTGTGGTTCTTGACATACCTCCATGTGTAGTCATCGTTGAGGATGATTTGCAGGTATCCGTCACCGATGTCGAGGGTGTCTACCGGGGCTCCGTTGCCCTTTTTGAACGAACCCGGTTCTGTGATGTAGTCCTCCGGAATCATCGACACGGCCGGCGGTTCCACCTGATGCTTTATGCCCGTTTGCGGGCTTGAAAGTGCTGCCCGCCCGGCAGAGCCTGTCTGCTGGGCATATAGTAAAGAGGGCAGTATGAGGGCGATTAGAGAGAGCTGTATTTTCATTACGACCTTACAGCTCCGAATTCTTTTTCAAGCAGGCTGACCGTCTCATCGATCCTGCTCCGGAGCATCTCCTCCGTGCGGGCTTCGCAGATGAAACGCAGGTACGGCTCCGTGTTGGAAGGGCGTATGTTGAACCACCAGTCCTCATATTCAAGCCGATAGCCATCGAAATCCATCACTTTGAGGGGCTTCTCCTGTGCGGTGAAATGCTCACATACGGCTTTCATGGCTCCGGCCTTGTCTTCGAGTTTGAAGTTGATCTCCCCGGAGTTGAAATACTTGGTCATGGAGTCCATCTGCTCGCTGAGTCTGATGCCCTTCTTTTTGAGGGCAGACACTATGCGCAGTACGATCATCGAAGAGAGCAGGCCGCTGTCGGAGTAGAAGAAATCCTTGAAGTAGTAGTGTCCGGCGAGTTCTCCGCCCCAGAGACCGTCAATCTCGCGCAGTTTCGGTGCGGCGAATGCACGTCCCACCTTCCATGTGTGCAGGTCGGCGCCGTATTTCTCCAGAAATTCGCCGACAGCCTTGGAACTGCGTATCTCCTGCAGGACACGCGGGTTCTTGAAGCCGCGCTCGTCGCAGAAATACAGGGCCATGAGGGCTATTATCAGGTCCGGGGCCACGAATCTGGCCTTGTCGTCCACGAACATGACCCTGTCCGCGTCACCGTCATATATGATGCCCACATCTGCACCGCTGCGGCGTACAAGCTGCTTGAGCGGCTCCACGTTCTTCGCCACGAGCGGATTCGGCTCATGGTTCGGGAAGCGGCCGTCTATGGTGTCGAATATGTATTCAGGGCCGTCGCCGTAGATCTCTTTGGCAAAGAGGTTGGCCATCCCGTTGGACAGGTCGAAGGCGAGTTTGAGATTGCTGTAGTCACCCTTGAACTTCTTCATGAAGTTGATATAGTCATCATGGATGTCCATTTCGTGCACGGTGCCGCGCTTTGCCGCCGCAGGAGTCGGCCTTGAGGAGTCTATCCATTCCTTGATCTGTCCAAGACCGCTGTCAAGGCCCACCGGGAGGGCGTTCTCCCGGCTTACTTTCATTCCGTTGTATTCGGCCGGGTTGTGGCTTGCAGTTATCTGGACTGAAGCCTTGAAACCATAGTTGGCCGTGCCGAAATACACCATCGGCGTGCTGCTCAGTCCGATGTCGTACACGTCGGCCCCGGCGTCGAGGATTCCCTCTGTGAGCGCGTCGTGGATCTCCGGGGATGAGACGCGGCAGTCGCGTCCCACCAGCACCTTGTCTGCCTTGAGCAGTTCCGGCAGGAAGTACCCCACCTTGTAGGCTGTGGTCCTGTCGAAGTCCTTGCCATAGATTCCTCTTATGTCGTATGCGTGAAATGCTCCCATATTATTTGATTTTTGATTTGTATGAGGTGCCCACTTTGCCGTGGGCGATGTTCTGCAGTTTGCGTGATATCATTTTCCTGCGCACAGGCGCCACCAGATCCGTGAACAGCACCCCGTCGAGGTGCGAGAACTCGTGCTGGATCATCCTTGCGGCGAACTTGTCGAAACTCTCTACTTTCTTCTCGAGATTTTCGTCATAGTATTCGACTTCAATGGTTTCCGGACGGCGTACGTCGGCGTAGATTCCCGGCACGCTCAGACACCCTTCGTTGTATTCGCACTCGGACCCGCTTTCGGAGAGTATCACCGGGTTGATGAACGTGCGCTTGAATCCTTTGAGGTATGGGTAGACATCCGACATGATGTCGCCGTCCACGACTGCGACTCTCCTGCTGTCCCCGATCTGGGGAGCGGCCAGTCCGCAGCCTTCCGAGGCCGCGAGGGTCTCCCAAAGGTCTGTAACGAGGGTGGAGATGCCTTCTTTGTCGTTGAGGTCTGCGGGGGCGGCCACTTCACGAAGCACCCCGGAACCGTAGAGATATATTGGCTTTATCATTGTTGATTTTTTTGCTTGTCGAGGTAGCTCTGCAAAATTATTGCCGCGCTGATCTTGTCCACCGAGCTCTTGTCCCTCCTGTCGCTTTTCTTCATGCCCCCGTCGATCATCGCCCTGTGAGCGAGCACCGTGGTGAATCTCTCGTCCTCCAGGGCTATCGGGATGTCCGGAAATGCTTTCTGGAGCTGTCCGAGGAACTTGTCCACATCCGGAGCGCACTGGGCGGGCGCACCGTTGAGGTTGAGCGGATATCCGACCACGAAGACTCCGATGCTCTCGGAACGGGAGTAATTTTGGAGATATTCTATTATCTTTGCAGAAGGAACGGTCTCAGAAGGAGATGCGAAGATTCCGAGCGGATCGCTGACAGCGACTCCCACTCTGGCTTTGCCGTAGTCTATCCCGATTGACCTTTTCATCACCGCGAAATTAGTTAAAAAGTATGGGACGACAAAATCCGGACGGCAGACATAAGATCTACAGGCTTCAGCTTGTGGATAACGACACTCATAGGAGCATACGCACCGTGCTGTTTACCAAGCTGCGCTTCGTGTATTTTGCGGTGACTGCGGTGGTGGTGATCATCTTGCTGATATACTGCATTATAGCCTTTACTCCGCTCAGACTGACCATCCCGGGGTATCCTGACGCCAACTTCAAGCGCACGGCTCTTGCCAACGCCATCAAGATAGACTCTCTCCAGAGTGCGGTGACGCGCTGGCATCTGTATTCGGAGAACCTCTCCCGCGTGCTGTCCGGCGAGAGCACGCTCAGCCTTGACAGCCTCATCGGCGGGAATTCCTTGAGGTACCTCTCCGACAAGTCGGCGGAGGAACTTGCGAAGCGGGATTCCGTGTTGCGTGAGACAGTCCAGAAGGAGGAAAAGTTCGGGGTGAGTGCAGGCGGGCCGTCCGCCAAGAGCTTGCCTGTAGAGGGGTTGCATTTCTTCACGCCGGTGAAGGGCGTCGTCTCCGAGGGATTTGACAGCGTGACCCATCCCGGGGTGGATATCGTCACCCCTTCGGGAACTATTGTCGGAGCAGTGCTTGACGGGGTAGTGATATACAGCGGCTGGAACGATGAACTCGGGTATGTTGTGATGGTGCAGCACAAAGACAATCTCATCAGCATGTACGGCAACAATCTCAAGGCTCTCCGCCGTCCCGGGGATGATGTGAAATCCGGTACTCCTATCGCCCTTTCCGGCGGGGAGGATGCCGGCACAGGCAAGGGACACCTGCATTTCGAGTTGTGGCACAATGGCCACCCTCTCAATCCTACACAATTCATAAGTTTCTAAAAGACATTGTTTTGAAAAGAAAGATAGCGATTCTCGGCTCTACCGGCTCCATCGGTACCCAGACACTTGATGTCATAAGGCAGCATCCGGACCTTTTCGAGGTGGAGCTCATCTCGGCCCGGCGCAGCACCGGCCTGCTTATCAGCCAGGCTCTTGAATTCAATGCAGCGAATGTCGTGATCTGCGATGATTCAAGGTATCGCGAGGTCGCGGATGCCTTGCAGCCCAAGGATATAAAGGTCTGGTCGGGAATCGACAGCCTGTGCGATCTCGTGCGCATGCCGTCTGTTGACATTGTGGTCGGGGCTATGGTCGGATTCAGCGGGTTGAGGCCGACACTGGCGGCACTTGAGGCCGGGAAGATCGTGGCTCTGGCCAACAAGGAGACACTTGTGGCCGCAGGGGAACTGGTTACAGCCACGATGCGGCGGCATGGCGGAGCGATCCTGCCGGTGGATTCGGAGCATTCGGCGATATTCCAGTGCCTGCTTGCCGCACAGGGCAATGAGGTGGAGAAGATACACCTGACCGCTTCAGGCGGACCGTTCCGCACTTGGGACAGGGCAAGGATAGCTGCGGCTACGGCTGCGGATGCCCTCAAGCATCCCAACTGGAACATGGGTTCCAAGGTTACGATTGACTCTGCCACGATGATGAACAAGGGCTTCGAGGTGATCGAGGCCAAGTGGTTGTTTGGTGTTTCTCCGCAGCGCATCAATGTTGTGGTGCATCCGGAATCGTTCGTGCACTCCATGGTGGAATTTGTGGACGGGGCTGTGATCGCCCAGCTCGGATGTCCTGACATGCGGGAGCCTATAGGTTTCGCGCTCGGATTCCCGTTAAGGTTGACTGTGGGTAACCGTAAACTTGATTTTGCCTCTCTCGGCAGTCTGACATTCGAGTCTCCGGACATCAAGAGGTTTCCGTGCCTGGGGCTTGCTTATGAGGCCATCCGCCGCGGGGGCAATGCGCCATGCGCCCTCAATGCCGCCAATGAAGTCGCGGTTGCGGCCTATCTCAAGGGGATGATCGGATTCTACGACATAGCCAAAATCAATGAGCGCTGTCTGGCTGGCCTGGATTTTGTCCAAAGTCCGGCGCTTGATGATATTTTTCAGACGAACAAGGAGATAGCATCCATAGCTGATGGTTATATTAATTAAAACGCTTCAGGTCATACTGGCCCTGTCCCTGCTCATACTCATCCATGAGCTGGGGCATTTTACGTGGGCTAAACTGTTCGGCATCAGGGTTGAGAAGTTCTACCTCTTCTTTGATGTCGGCGGCAAGGCCATTGCCCGCTGGAAATGGGGGGATACGGAGTTCGGGATAGGCTGGCTGCCGTTCGGAGGCTATTGCAAGATTTCCGGAATGGTTGACGAGTCGATGGATCTTGAGCAGATGCGCCGGGACCCGCAGCCGTGGGAGTTCCGTACCCATCCGGCTTGGCAGAGGCTTATTGTCATGGCCGGGGGAGTGCTCAACAATTTCATATTCGCTGTACTGGCCTATATATTCATAATGGCGGCTTGGGGGCAGTCTTATGTGTCCAACAGCGACAGCCGCATCTATGTGAATGACTTGGCATACGAGATGGGCTTCCGTACAGGGGACAGGATTCTGAAATACGATGACTACACCCCGGAGAATTTCGCCATGCTGCAGGCTGACCTGGTGCGCCGTGATGTCGGCAAGGTGACGGTTCTGCGGGGAACTGATACCCTTGATATATATATGGACCAGTCCAAGACGGGGCAGGTCCTCAATTCTCCGATGATGTTTGACCTTGCCGTCCCGTTTGTGGTGGATTCTGTGGCTGCCGGGCCGAACAGGGCTTCGGGGCTCAGGCATGGTGACAGGGTCATAGCTTTCGGGGGCACTCCCGTCGAGTACCTGCAGGATTCCCGTCCCGTGCTCGCCTCGATGAGGGACAGTCTCATCTCGGCCACCGTTGTCAGGGGAGGGGATACGCTCTCGCTGCCGGTGCGTGTGGATACCTCGGGGCGTATAGGTGTATATATGGAGATGCCTTCGGTGAAGGTGAAGCACTACAGCCTGCTGAGTGCGATACCGGCCGGCATCAGATTGACCGGCAGCACGATCGGCGGTTACGTTAAGGATCTCGGACTGCTCGTGCGCCCTTCGACAGGGGCATATAAGTCCGTCGGGAGTTTTATCGCGATAGGGCAGGTTTTCCCGTCGAGCTGGGACTGGTATCAGTTCATAAATATCCTTGCCTTGCTGTCGATAATGCTTGCGGTGATGAACCTCATCCCGATTCCGGCCCTTGACGGCGGGCACATGCTCTTTACTTTATATGAGATGATCACAGGCCGGAAGCCGGGAGAGAAATTTCTCGTGGCTGCGCAGCTTGTGGGTATGGTCCTGCTCTTTGCGCTTATGTTCCTGGCATTTGGAAATGATTTGGCTAGAATACTTTAACTATTGAATATCATGAGACGATTTTCGAACTTTTTTCTTCTTGCTGCGCTTCTGGTCTCTTGCCTGGGCGGCTGCAAGGGTGGATCAAAGGCTCTGCTTCCGAGCGTCAGCGGCAAGGCCGGGGAAGTGCTTGTCGTGATTGACAGGGCGGACTGGGAAGGTGCCGTGGGCAACGCCGCGCGTGAACTCCTTGCTGACGAGTGTCCGTATCTGGCTCAGCGCGAGCCGCTTTACACTCTTGTCAATGTGACGCCGGCCGGTTTTGACTCCGACATGTTCAAGATTCACCGCAATGTGCTCCTGTTCAAGATAGACCCTCAGATAGATTCAGCCGGGGTGTTCTTCCGCAAGGATGTCTGGTCGCAGCCGCAGTGCGTGATACAGGTGGCGGCTTATGATGCAGACGGGGCTGTGGAGCTGCTCCAGAAGAAAGGGAATCTGATTGTGCGCGCCATTGAGCAGGCTGAGCGTGACAGGGTGATCCGCAACACCATGCTTTATGAGGAGAAGGGCATATACGAGAGCGTCGCATCGGAGTTCGGCGGTTCTCCGCATTTCCCGATGGGCTACAAGATCAAGAAGGCGAGTCCTGACTTCTATTGGATAGCTGACGACAAGCAGTATGTGTATCAGGATGTTTTCGTGTATCGCTATCCTGCCGATAAAGACCATCCTTTCTCCTCTGCGAATATTATCCGGCACCGCAACGAGATCCTCAAGGAGAATGTCCCGGGGATGTTTGACAATACCTATATGACTACGAGCGTCTTCTTCACGCCGATGATCGAGTATCTGAAGTTCCGCGGCCGCGACATCGTGCAGACCCGCGGGATGTGGGAAGTGGAGGGGGACTATATGGGAGGCCCGTTCGTTTCGCATTCATTCTACAGCCCGGACGGCAAAGACATCATAGTCGCCGAGGCTTTCGTCTATGCTCCGCGCTACGACAAGCGGCAGTATCTGCGGCAGGTGGAATCGTTGCTCTATTCTTGGGAATGGAGCCAAAAGGATCAAAAGGAAGAAAAATAGTTTGTCAAGTCTAAAATAATTTCTATATTTGCACTCCCTATCCGCGTTTTGCCGGAAAGGGAGCCGGATGGTGGGTTCGTATAACGGCTAGTACTCAAGATTTTCATTCTTGCAATAGGAGTTCGATTCTCCTACCCACTACAAAATATTAAAAAATAAAATAATGGCAAACACAGCTTCAGCAAAGAAGGCCGATCGTCAGAACGAGAGGCACAGAATGCACAACAGGTATTATGCAAGGACCACGAGGAACGCTATCCGTGACATCCGCAACACCACGGACAAGGCTACAGCTGAGAAGAACGCTCCGAAGGTCTATTCTATGATTGACAAGCTCGCCAAGATCGGACTTATCCACAAGAACAAGGCTTCCAATCTCAAGAGCGGTATCGCAGTCTATATCAACAAGCTTGCGTAAGAGGTTTCCCGAGATCTGTCTTGGACCGGTCAGGCGGTTTTCCGCCGGTCGATTCTCCGAGGCGGTTTCTTTTATTGCGGGATGTAGCGCAGTTGGCTAGCGCACCACGTTCGGGACGTGGGGGTCGTCCGTTCGAGTCGGATCATCCCGACAAGGAGTCAGGTCTTCGGGCCTGACTCCTTTTTTTTACGGGGCATATCCCCGAAACCCCTGCGGCGCTCAAGTCGCTTTCCGACTTTGCCGGGCAAAGTCCCGCGACCGCGCCGGTGCTCTGATGAGCACAGGGGCATATCCCCGGACCCCTGCGCTTGCGCAGCAAGCGCAAATTTCTCAACCCCAGTCAGCTTCGCTGACAGCCTTTTTCTTTTACGGGGCATATCCCCGAAACCCCTGCGCCCTCAAGGGCCTTTCCAATTTTGCTGACGCAAAATCCCGGCCCCGGGCGGTCCGCTGATGCGGACTTCGAGCCATTCCATTTTCCTTGCAGGCCATCGCCGGGCGTCTCCGCTGCTCATTCGCTTCGCAAATTCGCTGACGCTCCGCCGCGCCGCTGCCGCAGCCCTCCGGGAAGTGGCGTAACCATTTTGTCCGGAGAAACGCGCCTTTGGCCGGACGTTTCGTAAGCGTCTCCACGATTACGTTGCGGCACCCCCTCACACACACAACATAGCCCGGCGGCAAAATCGTCCGGTGGCGGCCAAGTGTCTGATACTGAGGTGTAAAGCGAAATGTCCTATGCCCATATTCGGGGAGGCAAAGTGCTTAATATGCTGATTTATAGTTGGTTGTCCGCCACCGGTTTTGTCTGCCGCCATCGGCCCGAGCCTCTCCCTGACGCATTCACCTGAAGGACATTGCTCTGTGCTATCCCATAATACCTGCCTGGACCGCTTTTGCCCGAGCTGCCATCGCCCCGGCTGCCTTCGCCCAGACCGTCTTTGTCCCGTGCGCACGGGGCTGATTCCGTACGTGAAAAGCCGTCTGGTGCGCACGAGACAAAGTTTTGCGAGACCGCGTGCGCACGAGAACCCCTGGTGCGCACCGAACTGCCCCCGTGCGCACGGGGGCAGTTCGCAGCGTGGGCTGCGGGTACCAGGAGTGAGGGGCAGAGGAGCGGAGGCTGTTCGCGTTACGGGGCACGGGTAGCTGAAGTGAGGGGGCAGAGGAGCACCTGCAGTTCGCAGCGTGGACAAAGTCACGACGGCGAGCTTCGCCACTAGCTCTATCCTGACCGCCTGCCGTTCGCAGCACGGGGGCGCGGGCCGTTCGCAGCACGAACTGCCTGCGCATGAAGTGTGAGGGGATGTCAGCTCTTCCGATATTCCGACGGGGTCATCCCTGTCTGGGCCTTGAAGAAGCGGTAGAATGTTGTCTGGTTCGGGAAGTTGAGTTCCCATACTATCGACTTGATGCTCATCCCGGAATACTTCAGCATGTTCTTGGCTTCGAGGATCACGAAGGAGTCGATCCACTCGTGTGCGGACTTGCCGCTTGTGGACTTCACGAGTTTGGAGAGATATTTCGGGGTGAGGTACAGTTTGTCGGCGTAGAAGGAGAGGCCTCTTTCGCGGTTGTGGTTGTCGCGGACGAGCGTGAGAAAGTCTTCCAGTATCGCCTTTGACCTGACGGAACGGTTTTCTTCTGATTTCTGCTTGGCTTCTGACAATTTGTCAGCCCAAAGCGCCCCCATGAGGTAGAAGATTGATGAAATCAGCGAGGAGACGGCATCTCTCTTGTTCGGGAGGTTCATGGCGCAGATTTCCATTATCAGGCCGAGGTATTTCTTGCAGATGCTCCGGGCTTCGTCACCGATGACAACGCACGGGTTCTCGAGCAGCCTGAGGCTTTCGTCGTACAGTTTGTTGAAGTCGAAGTGCGTCATCCTCATGAGCTCGTTGGAGACGGCTATGATGAGGAATTTCACGTTTTTTTTCTCCTTGGGTGAAATGTCGGACACCCGCACGATGTTGCCCGGTGTATAGAGGAACAGCGAACCCTCCTGAACCTGGAATTTCCGCAGGTTGACCTCTATGTCGAAGTGCCCCTCGTAGCAGAAAAAGGCGAGATAGCCATCGAAGCGGCAGGGATGCTTTATGATTTCCATCTCGGACGCATAGCGGAGTTCGGCTATGAAGATGTCGTCTGACAATTCGTCAGTGACCGGGCTGACAGGGAACTTGTGTCTGAGCTCCCGGATGGTAAGTTCGCGATATTTCTGCATGTCCTGTTTTTTACAAAAGTACGCAAAAATTATTAAAAAGTCGCTTATTTCGACTTTTCGTATAATCTAATCCCCGTTTTGTTATACATTTTCTCTCACAATCGGTAAACATTTTGAATCTTGACATCGCGTCCCGTTTGAAGGTATCGCTTTGTGGATGGCCGGAATCGGGACGCAAAAAGAAAACAGATAAAACAAAAAGATATACAATGAAACGAATCATCATCCTTGCAGGCGCGCTTGCGATGCTTCCGCTGAGCGGACAGGCGCAGCAGCCTCAACCGGAACAGCAGCCGGAAAAACAGGTACCGCAGGTGCTGACACTTGACGACTGCAGACAGCTGGCGCTGGACAACAGCAACGCCCTCAAGACAGCGCAGCAGAAAGTCGAGATTGCAGGTTATGACCGCAAGATCGCAGCGGCCAACTATTTCCCGAAGATCACAGCTTCAGGTACTTATATGTATGCGAACAAGGATCTCCAGCTGATCAGCGACGAAGCTACGAATGAACTGACCAACGCCGGCACCATCCTCCAGAAGGACCTCTCCGACAAGCTCAGTGCGATCCTCTCCGATCCTGTCATCCTCCAGAAAGTGATGACTGACCCGGCCCTGCAGAAATTGCTCGGATATGTCAAGAGCGCCGACATCGCCACTCCGATCAACGCCATCGGCGGACAGATCAGCCAGGCTCTCACCCTTGACACCCGCAACACCACAGCGGCGGTGATTTCCCTGCAGCAGCCTGTATATATGGGAGGAAAGATTGCGGCGGCCAACAAGATGGCCGGATACGCCGAGCAGCTCGCGAAGGAGCAGTACAGCCAGGAACATGCCCAGGTCCTCGTGGATATAGAGCAGGCCTATTGGCAGATAGTCTCCATCGCCGGCAAGAAGCGTCTGGCCGAGGGCTATGCAGGTCTTCTCCATCAGATGGAGAAAGATACCGATGCACTTATCGCTGAAGGCTTTGCGACCCCCTCTGATGCACTTACCGTCAAGGTCAAGGCCAACGAGGCTGACATGATGCTCACCAAGGCCAACAACGGTCTGGCGCTGGCCAAGATGCTTCTCTGCAAGGAGTGCGGCCTGCCTCTTGACAGCGAGATCACACTTGCTGACGAGTCTCTTGACATGATACCTATGCCGCAGATGACAGAGGAACTCTCTGATGAACAGATCTATGAGGCACGTCCGGAGATCCGCAGCCTTGAGCTCGCGCAGGGTATCTATAAGAGCAAGGTCGACATCGCCCGCTCTGACATGCTTCCTACGGTCGCCGTCACAGCCAATTATATAGTCACCAACCCTAACCTCTTCAACGGTTTCCAGAAGAAATACGGTGACTTTCTGACAGCCGGAGTAGTGGTCTCAATCCCTATCTTCCACGGAGGCGAGGCCCTCAACAAGACCCGCAAGGCCAAGGCCGAGGCAGCCATGACGGCTCTCAAGCTTGATGACGCCAAGCAGATGATTTCTCTTCAGGTGGCCCAGCTCCGCCAGCAGGAGGAGGAGGCCCTTGAGAAACTCACCACAGCCGAGAGCAACCTTGCCAATGCAGAGGAGAATCTCCGTGTGGCAACCGCCGGATGGAACGAGGGCATGATAGCGTCGAATGTCGTTCTTCAGGCGCAGACGGCCTGGCTTCAGGCTCATTCCGAAGTGATCGAGTCCGGAGTAGAACTCCAGATGTGCAGTGTCAACCTCGCAAAAGCCGAGGGCAGACTATAACCGGCAGACAATCAACAGATAATCAAAAAACACAATACAATGGAAAAGACTCAGAAAAAAGGCAACCTCCTTTTGGGAATAATAGTTCTGGTTGCTCTCATCGCAGCAGTCGCTGTGCTTGGAATCATCTTCTCACAGCCGAAGCCGGCCCTCATCCAGGGCGAAGCCGAGGCTACGGAGTACCGCGTGTCAGGCAAGGTGCCGGGACGCATCGAGGCCTTCTATGCCAAGGAAGGCGACATGGTCAGGAAGGGTGACACCCTCGTGGACATAGACTCTCCTGAAGTCAGGGCCAAACTCGCGCAGGCCCAGGCCGTCTACGCAGCTGCTTCAGCCCAGCGCAACAAGGCCAACAAGGGAGCGCGTCAGGAGGAGATAGCCGGAGCATACGAAATCTGGCAGAAAGCCCTTGTGGGTCAAGATATTGCCAAGAAGACTCTGGATCGCGCCACCCGTCTGCACGAGCAGAAGGTGATCAGTGACCAGAAGTTCGATGAAGCCACAGCCCAGTACAACGCCGCGCAGGCTACGGCACAGGCAGCCAAGTCACAGTATGACATGGCCGTGAAAGGTGCCAGAGAAGAAGACAAGGCCGCAGCCATAGCCCTTGTCAACCAGGCGAACGGAGCTGTGATGGAAGTGGAATCCTACCTCTCCGAGCTCAAGCTCACCTCCCCTGTGGACGGAATCATCAGCGCGCGTTACCCTCATGTCGGGGAACTCGTGGGGACAGGTTCGCCTATCATGACAGTGACCGACCTGAGCGACATGTGGTTCACTTTCAACATCCGTGAAGACAAGCTCAACAGCATCAAGAACGGGACAGTGCTTACACTCAAGATACCGGCTCTGAACGATGCAACCGTGCAGGCCACCGTCAACTACATCGCCGCACGTGAGTCATACGCCACCTGGAGGGCCACAAACGAGACAGGACAATACGATGCCAAGACATTCGAGGTGAGGGCAGTGCCTTCAGCAGCCGTGGACGGACTCCGTCCTGGAATGACAGCCATAGTAGTAAACAAGTAAACGATGAACAGCATCTTGAAAGTGATGCGGCGGGAATTCGGGATAATACGCCGCAAACCAGTCTTCCTCCTGGGATCAGTCGGGGTGATGGCAGTGTGCTGCCTGTTCTACCTGACATTCTTCAAGGCGGGACTTCCGGAGAACCTCCCTATCGGGGTGCTGGATCTGGACAACTCCTCACTATCCCGTAACTTCTGCCGTCAGCTTGATGCCACCCAATTGGGCAAAGTCATCAAGTACGAGGACTTCACAACCGCCAGAGATGCCATGCAGACCGGAGAGATCACCTCTCTGTGCGTGATACCTCAGGGGATGAACGAAGATGTCAATGCCAACCGCAGACCGGTGTTCACTTACTATGTGAATTCCCTCTATCTTATCGGAGGTGCGTTGAGTTACAAGGACATATTGACCATGGTCACTCTCACCGGAGGCGCTGTGCAGCGCGAGGTGCTCAGGGCCAAGGGCTATTCCGAGGGTGCGATAATGGGGATGATCCAGCCTATAGTGGTCGATGAGCACAAGATAGGCAACGCGACCACCAACTACGGGGTCTACCTCAACAACATCATCCTCCCTGGACTTCTGGCGATGAGCATAATATTCGTGTTGATCTACGCCCTCGGTTCAGAGTTGCGCTACGGCACTTCCAAGGAACTGATGGAGGCGGCTGACGGCTCCATGGGAGCGGCCCTGATAGGTAAGTTGTTGCCTTACACGCTCATCTACCTGTTCCTCGGGCTCGGACTGGATCTGCTTCTCTTCGGGGTCTGCAGGTATCCTCTCAACGGCAGCATTCTCAACATGATGCTCGGGATGGTGGTGTTCATCCTTGCCAATGAGGCTGTGGCTGTGACACTTGTAGGGCTTCTTCCTACTTTGCGGTATGCGCTCAGCATCGCGGCCCTGTTCACGATACTCGGCTTCTCGTTCTCGGGATTCACTTTCCCGGTCGAGGCTATGCCTGTGGCTCTCCAGGGTGTGTCCGTGCTTTTCCCGCTCAGGTTCTACTATCTCTTCTATGTGCAGGAGGCTATTTTCGGTGCCGGTCTGGCCGGCGGGTGGCAGTACCTGGTATATATGCTCATCTTCCTTATAGGTCCGTTCTGCGTGAGCGGAAGGCTGAAAGGAGCATGGCTTAATCAGAATTACGCGATATGATCAAGGAACTTAAAAGAATATTCGCCGACTCTTATGTGGCAATCATCTTCCTGCTCGGCGGGTTGATATATCCTCTGGTGTACGGCTTCGTATACAGCAAGGGCACGGTGGATGACATGCCGGTGGCTGTGGTTGACCTCAGCCAGAGTCAGGACAGCAGGCGCTTCATCCGCAAGATGGATGCGACCCGCGAAGTGGAAGTCGCATACCGCTGCGCCACGATGCAGGAAGCGGAGCAGCTGATGCAGGAGCGGAAGGTGCATGGGGTGGTCCTCTTCCCGGAGGATTACGGCGACCGTCTGGCGGGTATGGAACAGGCGACCGTCTCCACCTATGCCGACATGTCAAGTTTCCTCTATTACAAGGACTTGACCATGGCCGTGAACCATGTGATGATCGATGAGATGGGGCAGATAGAGGCTGCGCGTTATGCTGCGACCGGAATGACCGACGAGAGCATCAAGCAGATGATCAACGCCATCCCTGTCGAGGAGGAGATCCCGTTCAACACCAACATGTCATTCCTGGTATTCTTCCTTTCGGCGGCCCTCATTCTCGTTGTGCAACAGACCATGTTCTACGGTGTCAGCGTGATGAACGGCTCCATGAGGGAAGGCGGTGCCACCCATGACGGCTCGCTTATCGGAAGAGCCGGTGCGTACGCTATGATATATATAGGAATAGCAGTCTACGGACTCATGCTGGTGCCGATGATGTTCGGTATGCCGCAGAGGGGCATGCTCGGGGATTTGCTTGTGCTGATAGTGCTCTTCGTGATCACCTGCGTGTCTTTCAGCTTCACATTCAGCCGCTTCGTCCATCACAGGGAGACTGTGTTCGTTGTGCTGCTGTTCATGTCTTCGCTCTGTCTGTTCCTCAGCGGATGCTCATGGCCTGTAAGCTCTTTCCCTCCATTCTGGAAGGCGGTCTCTTACATATTCCCGTCAACCTTCATGATCCAGGGATTCAACAACATCAACAACGCCGCCTGCACGCTCTCGATGATACGTCCGCAGATAATGGGGCTCGTTGCACAGTTCGCTTTCTACAGCATCACCGCGTTCATAATGGACATCAGCGAGCGCAACCACTACAGGCTGCTCATCGACAAGATAGAATCAAGAATAGAATCAAAACTCGAATCAATTTAATCAATACACAATCAATCATGAAAAAGACAATCATCACCCTCGCTGCCATTGCAGCAATGACATTCACCGCTAATGCCCAGATTTTCGTCGGAGGCAGCGCCGGACTCAACTTCAACGGCGGCAATACGACCACCAACGGCACCAAGACTGACAAGGAGTCAAAGTTCGGATTCACCGTCGCTCCTAATGTCGGCTGGTATTTCGCCGACAACTTCCTTGCGGGTGCAAGGCTCGGGCTCGGCTATGACAAGGACACCACTCCTGGGGCTCTCGCCGACACCAAGAAGTCAAGCTTCACATGGGCTCTCCAGCCTTATGCCCGCTACCGCTTCGCCGAGTGGAACAGCTTCGGCCTCTGGAGCGAGGTGAATCTCGGGCTCGGACGCACTACCGGCAAGACTGAAGTCGGCAACATCTCCACGGACAACAACCCTGTGCTCTCATGGGGCCTGCATGTCCTGCCAGTGCTGACATATTCTGTCAACGAGCACCTCAGCCTTGAGACTTCACTGAATTTCCTGACCCTCGGCTATGAGGGCTCATACACTAAAAACGACGACAAGACCTATGAGGAGAATGCTTCTTCATTCACCTTCGGAGCAAGCGCCAATGATGTGATCGGCGCCATCGGACAGGTGAAGGTAGGATTCACCTACAGGTTCTAAGCGAGCTTCTGACTATGAATTGCTTGAGGCCGTCCCTTCTGGGGCGGCCTTTTTTGTTTTGTGTGGATTTTGGTTGCATTTTGGCTGCCGTACAGAAAAGGGGGTGTTTTCTGTACCGAAAAACAACTTCTAAATCCCGTTTACTTTTCATCGGTTTCTGCGACTATTACAGAAAACGAAGAAAATGATTTCAATGATTGTTTCTGCAGCCGTTGCAGCGATGCCGGGCATCGGCGGGCCGTCAGTGCAGACGGCGGACATTGAGTGCGTGTATGAATATTGCACTACTGATGACAAGGGACGGAGGGATATATATTCGGCAATCCTCCAGATAGGGAGCGGGTCGGCCAAATTTACTGACTATTCCACATTCCAGCTTGACTCCGCAAAGTGTGCCGGGGCTTCGGAAGAAGAGATTGAGGCTTTCAGACTGCGTGAAGAGAAGAAAGAGCAATACTTTGATCAGACAATATTGCAGAACGAACCCGCCGGGAAAATGACTGTTTACGGGGTGATAACTCCGGACCGCTATTCGTACACGGAAGATCTGAATGCAAAGAAGTGGACTTTGGCGGAGGGGGAAAAGACCATCTGCGGATATCAATGCCGCAAAGCGGAATGTGACTATGGCGGAAGAAAATGGACGGCGTGGTACAGTCAGGACATTCCCGTATCCTATGGGCCCTGGAAATTGTCCGGGTTGCCGGGACTGATTCTGGAAGCGGAAGATTCAGATGGAGCCAACAAGTTTGAAGCCATCATTCTGCGCAACGGAACATCTCCCGTTGCTCCGGTTTCCGACAAGAACATGATTACCACGACAAGGGATAAATTCGTGAAGGCGAAGAATCTGTTCGAGTCCGACCCGATGGGGAATCTGCCGCCGGAGGCGATCAGCGAGATGTCCATCCACAAATACGATGACGGCAGCAAGTCAATAAGTATCAACGGAGTCCGGTTGCGCCTGCGTTCCAGCGGATATGTACCTCTTGAGCTGAAGTAGCGCTGGGCCAGAAATGATATGACACGCATGATCCGGCGCATATTCCTCTGCGCCTTGTTTGCCGCCGTCTCAACGGCAGTGTTTGCTCAAAAAGTGATAAGCGGCAAAGTCCTCGACACTGCCGGGAAACCGGTTCCGGGAGCCATCGTGAAAGCCGAGTCGTCATCAACGATTCTCGGCTATACGACATCGGACGACAAGGGCCGGTACTCGCTTTCTGTTGACTGGAAGGGTGACGTCGTCGTCTCGGTGTCTTGTCTTGGCTATGAGACGTCTTCCGCGACATTGTCCTCCGTTTCCGCTGCGGCATGCAACTTCTCCTTGAAAGAGAAGAAGATCGGTCTGAAAGAGGCAGTTGTCCGCGCTCCGGCGATACATCAGAGGGGTGATACGCTTTCTTTTGCCGTCTCCGCATACACCACACGGTCGGACTACACTCTCAAGGATGCTCTGAAAAGACTTCCGGGAATCGATATCGAGGAGTCCGGGCGCATAAAGTATCTCGGGAAAGACATATCCGGTTTTTACATAGAGGGGATGAATCTGCTTGGCGGCAAGTACAACATCGCGACTTCAGGAATACCGGCATCGTATGTGAATTCTGTCCAGGTCCTGGACAATCATAAGGAGGCGGCGATTGACAAAGACACTTTTTCCGATGATGTGGCGATCAATATAAGTCTCAATGACAAGGCCAAGATAAAACCCGTCGGTTCCTATGAGGCTTCCGCCGGGTATGGAGACGGCCTGTTGTATTCGGCAAAGGGTTCAGCAATGCTGTTCCGTCCGAGGACGCAGGTGATAGCGTCGGTAAATGTCGGAAACATAGACGGCTTCGCTTTGGACGAAGGCAAGGATTTTCTGAAATCGGACAATGACGGGGATGCCGTCCGGAAATTGGCGGGAGACTTCTCTTCCTCGCAACCGCCGCTGAAAGCCGGCAGGTACATAAGCCCGTCAGACATGGCCGTGACAGTCAATGCCATCCATAAAGTCAGCAAGACTTCAACAATAAAAGGCAATGTCGGTTACGGCTCGGCCCGAAGTGACTGTTCATACTCATTCATGGGCCTGTACTATGACGACGGCAGCGAGATTACAATGTCTCAGACGACCTCTCCGAGTACAAAAGTGCAGAACCCATGGATGAGCTTGGAATATCAGAAAAACTCCGACAATTGTTTTATCAGAGAGAGGCTGTACGGAAACATGGACTTTACCCGCTCTGAAGTTCCGGTGGTGCTCAACGGAGACATGTCAACCCAGTCGCAGTCAATCAACAGCATGGATTTCGGGAGCGACTTCAGCTCCAGGTGGAGACGCGGCGGGCTGCTCTGGAGCGTGTCCTCCGATATGGAATACTCCGCTTCTCCGTCATATTCATTGAAGATATCCTCAGACGACGCCGATATCCTGCAGTCGGTTTCCGGAAAGACGTTCAGTTCGAAGAACACGCTTTCCGCCACGTGGAAAAAGCGCCATAGCAGGATATATGTGCCCCTGCTGTTCAATGTGCAGTCTGACTGGCTGAAAACAGAGAGGCGGGACGGTGGCGCGGCCCGAGGGGGCAACGACATACATCTGACGAAGGCCGTGTTCTCATTTTCCCCACAATATGAGTACAGCCTTCAGGATTTTGTGCTGCGGGCTGAAATCCCGGTCAGGGGTGACGTGCTCTGGAACGGCCCGGAAATCAACGGATATGTTTCCGTTTGTCCGGACCTGTACCTCAATTGGAAGATCAGCGCACGCTCAACGGTACGGACGGAGCTGTCATATTCCAGAAATATCGGCGATGTCCTGGATTTCCTGACACAGCCGGTCCAGCTCGACAGGACTACTTTGCTGGCTGCGCACGGCACTGCATCGGACAGCAAGTATCTTACGGCAAGCGCGCATTATGATTTCAAAATACCGATGAGCCAGTGGTTCGTGAATGCCGACCTCATATATATCCGCAATTGGAGGAACCTGCTTTCATCGGACACGGTGGACAGCGGCGGCATCATGAACAGCCAGATGCTTTTCCCGAACATGTCAAGCAGCATCATGACTCAAGCCGACGTGACCAAGCAGATTGTGCCGATAAGGACAAAAGTGTCGCTGGGCGGCTCGTATATGCATAATGAAGGCAGCACGATGCAAAACGGGATAATGATGGATTATGCCGGAAACAGTATTGTGATCTCTCCGTCAATATCTTCCCGCCCTCTGGACTGGCTGGAATTCAACTACTCGGGGGATCTCAGCCGGACAGTGTCCGAGTATAAGGGGACAGCAAAAAGTTACATTTCAAGAAGTCATGACATCTCCATCCGGCTGTCCCCCGTGCAGTCATTGATTTTCAGTGCATCATCTGAGATAAACAGGAAACAGCTAACCGATGACGTCTACAAGACGATGACTCTGCTCGATTTCGGCGTCTCATGGAAACATAAGGCCTGGAAGTTGTCATTGGATTTGCGGAATGCCCTTGATGAGAGGGAGTATAGTTATACGATCTATGATTCTGTCAACACGTTCACCTATAATTACGCGTTGAGAGGAAGGGAAGCTGTCTTGACTGTGGTTTTGACCATATAAGTATGTTACGGGCAATTATATTCTTATTTGCATTGATGGCCCCGTCGCTGATGACGGCTCAAGAGCGGTATGTCATCCAAGACAGTCCTGATGGCCCATGCCTCGTAAAATGGCTCGGAAACGAGTCCGTTGTGGATTTCAACCGCTCTCCGGAGCTTCGTTCCATAAAGGTCATCGGGGAGATGGCTTTCGAAATGAACAGCCATATCCGGAAGGTCATATTGCCGGACGGTCTGACCGTCATCCGCAAAAGAGCGTTCAATACATGTGAGAATCTTGTTTCTGTCGATATGCCATCGTCTGTAAGGGAAATCGGCAACAGTGCTTTCAATATGGACAGAAAACTTGAGTTGAAAGCATTGCCGGACAGCCTCGTCACGATAGGAGAGTGGGCTTTCTGGGACTGCACGAAAGTATCGGTTTCGGTGATTCCGAAGTCGGTGCGTGTCATAGGAAGGCTGGCTTTCACCTGCTGTGAGGGCATAAAGACATTGATATTCCGTAACAGCATGGCAGTCATACATGACAGGACATTTTCCGGATGCAAGAATCTCGAAATGATAGAGTTTCCAGATGGTCTGGAGGAGATTGAGGACTTCGCGTTCGCGCGCTGCACAAAACTCACAGAACTCCACCTTCCCGCCTCAGTGGAAAAGATTGGCTACCGGTCGTTTGCGAACTGCTTCTCTTTGGAGAAGGTTGACTTTTTGTCCTTGCCGGCGATTGACGCGACGGCTTTTGACAATTGCGACAAACTTCATTAACTTTCGCGGCGTTTCAGCGACTTACAGATGAAACGGGTTTTACGGGAATATGACAGAACAGGAGTTCAGACATATCGCGCAGGATTGCAGCGGCCGGCTTAAGGCGCTGGCAAAGCGTTTTTGTCGGGCGGCGGATCTGGCCATCGATGAGGATGATCTGGTCCAGGAGGCGCTGCTTGCTTTCTGGAACCTCTCCGAAAAAGGCTACCCGGTGCGCAATGCCGAGGCGCTGCTTGTCAAGATCACGAAAAACATCTGCATCTCGCATCTCCGCAGGCGGCATATCGTGACCGGACCAATTGACAATGACGTCTTCCCGGGAGGCGTACCTGCGACGGAAAGGCTTGATATTCAAGATGCAGCCGCGCTCCGCAAAGAAATGTACGGGAGTCTGACCCCCTCGGAACTTGAGTATACGAGGATGCGTGAGGAGACCGGCTGGTCGCTGGATGAAATGTCGGCAAATACCGGCAAGGACAAGTCCGTGATAAAGTCCCTGCTCTCAAAGGCAAGGCGCAAGATGAAAGAGGTTTTAAAGGAACAATGATATGATACAGGATAACAGGACATTGGCGGAACTCGAAAAGGCTTATCTTTCTGATGAGGCCGCAGATGAGTTTGACAGGATTGTGCGCAGGTCGGAATTCCGCAGGCGCAGACCGGTGGTCTGGGGGCTGATGCTCGCCGCAGCGGCATCGCTGGCACTGATCGTGACACTCCGGCCCCGTCAATGTGACTTCAACGGACTTGAAATCGCCGAGGGAATCCAGCAGATCATGAGCCTCGACACGGACAACGTCAAGTCCGTCACGGCGACTCCCGACGGAGGGCGCATCATCCTGACGGCCGAGATGAATGACGGGAGCCGGTGCTCCTATGTGATGAACCGGGAAGGTGGGGCGGTGTCTATCACAGCGATGAAATAGGAAGGCCTGCCCGGCGGCATTGTCAGTGGCGCGCATGAACAGGTGCCGGGGCGGGAACAACTTAAAAATCAAACGAATATGCTAACAATGTTTTTGAGCGCGATATGCGCATTGACAATCAACGCTTCCGCTGCTCCGGCGGACACGCTTGACAAGTACATCATCAACGGGGAGCAGGTTGCCAAGTTCGACGGCAGCCAGCTTGTCGGCAAGACGGTGAGCGACTACAAGGTGACCGTTGCCAATGGCAATGCCGGAGCCGTACGGATCCATATTATCCGCACTGACGGAAATAAATCCAAGACGGTCAAGTCCGCTACCGTGGTCGAGGGCGTGCACCCTGAGGATATTGAGGTCAATGTCAACGGAAAAACGTACAACAGTTCCAATTCTACGGTGCTCCTCACATCAGCGGTCTACATCATCGACGGCAAGAAGTGTGACAAGGAGGCCTTGACCAAGATCAAGCCGGACTCCATCGCTTCAATGACGGTCTACAAGCCGGGCAGCAAGGAAGCCAAGAAACTTTCCGGCGAGGACGATGTCACTGTCATCGAGGTCGTGACCAAATAGTTTTGTCCGGCACTCGCTTTTTCTGCCTGAGGCCCCGCGGCTTCAGGCAGTTTTTCGTCTCAGTGAGAGTCATTTTTGACTTTTGCCAAGATCCGGCAGCCACAAGGCGATGATGCCGATGAGGGGGAGCAGGCTGCTGATGCGGAAGATGAACTCGATGCTGGTCCGGTCCGCGAGCCAGCCGAAAAACGCCGAGCCGAGCCCGCCGATGCCGAACATCAGCCCGAAGAACACCCCGGAGATCATGCCCACCCTGTCCGGAAGGAGTTCGGTGGCGTAGACGATTATTGACGGGAATGCCGAGGCGATGATGAACCCCGTTATGGCCGCCATGATGACGGTCCATCCGAGGCTGAGATGCGGCATTGCCAGGGCGAAAGGAGCGGCCCCGAGTATGGAGATGAGTATGATGCGCTTGCGTCCGAACTTGTCGCCGAGCGCCCCTCCTATGACTGTCCCTGCGGCGAAGGCGGCCAGATAGGCGAATAGGCAGAGCTGCGCGTGCTTGACTCCGAGAGCGAACTTGTCAATCAGGAAAAAAGTGAAGTAACTGGTCATCGAGGCTGTGAAGAAGTACTTGGAGAACAGCAGGATGACAAGTATCACAAGGGCCCTGCGGATGAGGCTGGCGGGAAGCGGCCGTTCCTGGCGGGCAGTTTTTTCGGAACTGCGCGTGGCGGTGAGGCTGCGGCTGTACCATTTTCCGACTACAAGAAGCAGGATTGCTGCGGCTATGGCCGCCAAGGCGAACCAGCTGATTGCACCTTGTCCGTGCGGGAGCACTATCGCTGCGGCCAGAAGAGGTCCGATGGCATTGCCGCCGTTGCCCCCGACCTGGAAGATGGACTGGGCCAGGCTCTTGCGCCCGCCGGATGCCAGCTGGGCTGCGCGTGAGGCCTCCGGGTGGAAGACCGATGAGCCGAGACCGACCAGACCCACAGAGAGGAGGATCAGCGCGAGTGTGTTGCTCGTGGAGAGCAGCAGAAGTCCACAGAGGGTGAAGCACATTCCGATGGAGAGGGAGTAGGGTTTCGGGTTGCGGTCGGCATACAGTCCCGTGAAAGGCTGCAATATGGAGGATGTCATCTGGAAGACCAGGGTTATCAGACCTATCTGCGTGAACGTGAAGCCGAACTTCTCCTTGAGTATCGGATAGACAGCCGGGATGACCGACTGGATCATGTCGTTGAGTAGGTGTGAAATGCTGATTATCAGCAGGATTCCGAAAGCGGTGCGGCTGGCGCTGCCTGAGGTGGCTGCGCTGGTGGTGGCGGTGTGGCGGTCTGTTTTGCTTGCGGCGGTAGCTGCTTTGTTGTCTGTCTTCATCTTTGTGTGCTCCTGCCTTAAGAAATATCTGCCCCGGTGTTACTTTCTGGAACAAGACCCCTGGCCGGCTTGCAAAGATACACCTTTCCCGGGTGGATTGCAATGCGGCCGCTGTTCGTTCCTATCCCTGCTCCTGATTTCCTTTGTCCTTGCCCCCGTCTCTGCCCCGTTCATGCCACCGTCCCGTGCTCAGTTTCCGTCGCCCCGTTGCTCAGTGCCCCGTCACCCCGAGCTCAGTGCCCTGCCGCTCCGTGCGCACGAGACCGATCCCGTGCGTGAAAAGCCGTCTGGTGCGCACGAGGACGATGGAAAATCTTTGCCGTGCGCACGAGGCCCTCTGGCGCGCACAGAATCGACTTCGTGCGCACGAGACTGAAGAACATGTGGTGTGAGTTGCGGGTAAAAAAAAGAGCGAATCATGCGATCCGCTCTAAATGTTTGCACAACGGAATAATCCTTATTGTGAATTGCGTCTAATATTGGTGCTTGTATGTTGTAAAATTTGTTTGATTTGTGAAAAACTTTATCTTTGTGGGCGAAGGTATTGCAATCGCAATAGGGAATGAATAGAAATGGATAAGATAATTTCTCATCTGTATCAACAAAATGGTCATTGGGTGTTTCAACTTAATGATGACCATTTAGCGGGGGTTGCATCTCTTGCTTCTCACTTTGCCGGAGAATTTGGCATGTCCACGTGGGGAGAAGTACTTGGAATGCTTCATGATAAAGGTAAAGAATCTTATGCTTTTCAAATGCACATAAGAAAAGAAAGTGGTTATGCCCCTGATATTGTTGTATCAGGGGATTACAACCATGCGTATGTCGGTGGCATCCTGGCTCGTGGGATCTATGGCAAGTCGAGTGATAATCTCTTTGTTAATCAGATAATATCGCACCATGCTGGATTGCATGACACTGATGAATTGGATGGTGAAAGAAGTTGTTTGGAGAAGAAGATACCGGAAGAAGTAAATGTGAATGTCGAGAGGGTTAGTTTGAACAAACCGCCGTTCTCGGTGGAATCAAGTGATTTTCATCATTTGGCGAGAATGCTCTATTCCTGTCTTGTTGATGCGGATTATCTTGACACGGAAAATTTTATGGATGAAAGATCCTCTGCATTGCGTAAGGGTAAGGCCGAATTGAAATCTTTATTGCCTGTGCTTGAAGTTTTCTTGAACAGATTAAAAACTTCGTCCGTGGACTCAGAGGTGAATCGTTTGAGAGACTGTATTCAGAGTCGATGTAGAGAAATGTCTGATACGCCGGAGGGGTTCTACAGCCTGACGGTACCTACTGGTGGCGGCAAAACCCTGTCTTCTTTGGTTTGGGCCGTCAGACATGCTGTCCGTAATGGCCAGAAAAGGATTATTATCGCGATCCCTTATACTAGCATAATCATGCAGACCGCTTCTGTTTTGCGGAGTATATTTGGAGAAGAGAATGTTCTTGAACATCACAGCAATGTTGATCCGGAACAGATCAAGGATGAATGTTTGCGTGAACGAATTAGGTTGGCAACAGAGAATTGGGACTATCCTATCGTGGTGACAACAAATGTCCAGTTGTTTGAGTCAATGTTTAGCAATAAACCATCTGTCTGCAGGAAATTGCACAACATCGTGAATAGTGTCATTATATTGGATGAGGCGCAGACGCTGCCTGCATCCTTTTTACAACCTGTTATTGATTCATTGAAGACATACAATAGGCTGTTTAAAGTCTCTGTACTTTTTACTACTGCCAGTCAACCGGTTTTGAGCGGTCCGATAGAAGGCTGTAATCCTAAAGTTGCTTTTCGTGGTATTGATAGCGTAACTGAAATAATTCCAAGAAGCTATGGCTTGCACGACAGATTGCGGCGAGTGAAGTTAAGCATAGACAATAATGGAAAATCCTATGATGAAGTGGCTGCTATGCTTATGAAACATAAGAGGGTTCTTTGCATAGTGAACACCCGTAAGGATGCGAGAGAATTATATGAGCGAATGCCTAAAGAGGGGATCACATTGCATTTGTCAAAGATGATGTGTTCCGACCATATTAAAGATACGATAGATCAAATTAAAAGTGCGTTGTCTGGTGGTAATAATGATGCGGTTCGTGTCGTTTCTACGCAATTGATCGAGGCCGGGGTCGATATTGATTTCCCGGTAGTGTTTCGCCAAGAGGCGGGATTGGACTCTATCTTGCAGGCGGCAGGAAGGTGTAATCGTGAGGGTAAATTTGGGGTTTGTATTACATATGTGTTCAGTCTCGCTAAAGAACACAATCTGCCTTGTGGAGAGATGCGGATTTCCAATGAGGCACGTTTAAGTTTGAGCAATGACAGCGATTGGTTCTCTCCGGATACAATGGAAAAGTATTTCAGACAGCGTTATTGCCGAACGGAGAGTTTTGATGTAAAAGATATGAAATATTATTTGTATAACAAGACAAATATGTACTTTGCCTCTGCTGCCAAAGAATTCCGTCTTGTAAAGGATGATGGAGTTTCCGTGATTGTTTGCTGGAAGGATAGTATGGAAGTGGTACAAGACTTGATGAAGACAGGACCTTCGTATAATTTGATGAAGAAACTTTCCAGATATACAGTAAGTGTGAATAAAGAAGATTTTGAGACTTTGAAGAAACTTGGTGTAGTGGAGGAAAAACTTGAGGGCGTGTTTGTGGTGGAATATAAGCAACAGTATGATAGCTATTTAGGTCTATGCGTGGATAATAACTGGACACATGAATCATTTATAATTTGAGAAAATGCATTATACGGATAAAGAGTACTGTTTGGAAGTGTGGGGAGATATGGCTTGTTTTACGCGTCCGGAACTGAAGGTGGAACGTGTCAGCTATGACGTGATAACACCATCTGCTGCCCGAGCCATTTATGAGGCGATTTTTTGGAAACCGGCTATCCATTGGCAGATAACAAAGATAGAGATACTTAATCCTGTCAGGTGGGCATCTGTGAAAAGGAATGAAGTTGGGGCAGTGGCTAAATCTGCGAAACCTATATGTATTGATGAGGTTAATAAAGAGGGTAAACTTGTAAATCGTCAACAGAAGAACACTCTGCTTCTTAAAGATGTCCGTTATCGGATATGGGCGAAAATGGAATTCCGGTCTGTCGCGAAGCGCAAGGCTGAAGGAGATCTGTTTGTACACGAACCTGGGGCAGATGAAAATCCTATGAAGTACTATCGGATGTTTGAACGGCGGGCAAGCAAAGGACAGTGCTTTAACCAGCCTTACCTTGGGACGCGTGAATTCTCGGCTTCGTTCAGACTGGTTGATCCAGAATCGGAAAAGTTGTTTCCCGCCATATCAACAGAACAGGGAGGCACAAAGGACTTGGGCATTATGCTATATGATATGGACTTTACCGATCCTAAGAACATCGTGGCAATGTTTTATCGTCCACAAATGGTTGCGGGAGTAATCATAGTTCCACCACTAAACAGCGAGGAGATTCTGAGATGATTCTAAAAGCATTATATGACTATTATAATAGGTGTGGCGATCTTCCTGAATTTGGCATGGAAGAGAAGGAAATAGGTTTTCTTGTTGTCATATCTAAAGATGGGGAGTTTATTCGATTTGAGGATTGTCGAATAGATAAGGAGCGTGCTAGACGCTATCTTGTGAAGAAACAGATAGGTCGGTCAAGTGGCGTTGTTGCGAATTATCTCTATGACAACTGTACGTATGTATTGGGCTATTCTTCGGATCGAAATCTTGAAAAAGAACAGAAATGTCTTGATGCTTTCAAGGCAAAGGTGGAGTCCATTGCTGACAGTTTTCCAGGTAATGTAGATATGCGTGCAGTAAGGTCTTTTTACCGGCAAGATAGGAACTCAATAGTTTCTCAAATTGAAGGGGATCCGCTGTGGGATGAGATCAAGAATAATCTTTCTAAAAAATTCTCTTTTTTCTCTTTCAGAATAGAAGGTGAAGACAAGATATTGGCGGAGAAAAAGGAACTTTTACAATTGGAAAGTGGAGATGTGAAGGAAAATAAGGGATGTGTATGTCTGGTTACAGGTGACCGTGGCATTCCAGTGAAGACAACGACAGCCACAATGATTGCTGGTAGCCAAGCGACAGCCAAAATAGTGGCCTTCCAAGTAGACTCTGGGTATGATTCTTACGGTAAAAAGCAGTGTGACAATGCTCCTATAAGTGAAATAGCAGAGTTTGCGTATACAACGGCTCTTAATGCGATGTTGCAAAGAGACTCCCACAACAAATTTACGCTTGGAAATCGCACTTTTGTGTTTTGGGCGTCATCAAAAACGGAAGTCGCAGAACAGGCGGAGAATAGCCTCCTGGATTTGCTGGGATGCTCTGAGGATGCCCGGGACGATCCAAACGCAAAGGTTGAACAAGTAAAAAAGGTCTTCACTTCTATCTACAGCGGTGGCTTGAAGACATCATTGGATGATCGCTTCTACATACTTGGCCTCGCTCCAAATTCTGCAAGAATAGCAGTGATATATTGGTCTGAGAGTTCTTTAAAGGATTTTGCCGGGAAGATACTGCGTCATCTGTATGACATGGAAATCATTGATACCAGAAAAGATAAAAAGCCTTATGCGGGGGTAAAAGATATGTTGTCTGCTGTGGCATTGAATGGAAAACAATCAGAGGTTGAACCTAATCTTCCTGATGCTGTTGTGCGAAGTACATTCCAGGGTTTACCTTATCCTAATGCATTGCTCTCTGCTTGTATACGCCGCATAAGAGCTGAGTCCACAGGAGGAAATGCTGTACGGATAGGGCGTGCAGCCATCATCAAGGCTTATCTCAACAGAACAAATACTACAGACAAAAGAATAGAAATTATGTTAGACAAAAGCAACACTAATCAAGGGTATCTTTGCGGGCGTCTTTTTGCCGTACTTGACAGAATTCAGGAATACGCAAATGGGATCAACACTATTCGGGAACGATACATGAATGCTGCCAGTTCAACCCCGTCGGCAGTGTTTTCGACAATTCTCAATATTTCGCTGCATCATCTGGAGAAACTGCCTAATGAAGGCAAGAAGGTTTTTTATGAGAAGTTGGAGCAGGAAATCATGGACAAGATGCCAGCAGATGGGTTTCCTGCGCATCTTGACCTCCAAGACCAAGGCCGTTTTTTTATCGGCTACTACCATCAGAGGCAGGACTTTTTCTTGAAGAAAGATGATGCGAATATTTGATTTTATCTTAAATATAAATTAATATGGCTGAATTAAATAGCAGAATTGACTTCGTCTACATCTTTGATGTACAAGACGGAAATCCTAATGGGGATCCTGATGCTGGTAATCTTCCTCGTGTAGATGCGGAAACTGGCAATGGTCTTGTGACCGATGTATGTCTTAAACGTAAAGTGCGTAATTATGTGCAGATGGTAAAAAAACTGTCAGATGGTTATGACATTTTCATTAAGGAAAAAGCTGTGCTGAACAATGAGATTGATAAAGCGCATGATGATTCGGAGGTTAAGAACTCGAAGGACAAGATATCCGCTGCCCGTATGTATATGTGCAAAACCTATTATGATATTCGCACATTTGGCGCTGTAATGTCAACGGGTAAGAACGCCGGTCAGGTTAGAGGGCCTGTTCAATTGACCTTTGCCCGTTCGGTTGATCCTATATCCACAGAAGAACATTCTATTACAAGAATGGCGGTTGCCACAGATAAAGAGTCTGAGAAACAAAATGGCGGAAATCGGACGATGGGCCGTAAGGCTACTGTTCCGTATGGTCTTTATGTCTGCCATGGTTTTATTTCGGCAAACCTTGCTAAACAAACAGGATTTTCTGAAGAGGATCTTCGGCTTTTCTTTGAGGCGCTGAAAAACATGTTTGACCAAGACCGTTCTGCGGCCCGCGGTCTGATGAGCGCACAGAAACTCGTAGTTTTTCGACATGATTCGGAACTTGGCAATGCGCCAGCCAATATGCTTTTTGATCTGGTTAAGGTTGAGAGAGTTTCGGGTTCTGTGCCGCGCTCATTCAAGGACTATAGTGTCACAATAGACAAAGCGGCAGTCCCGTATGGGGTTACAGTAGAAGAAGTGATATAGCGCAGCTATGTACACTGAAGATGAAATGCTCATGCTGTCGGGAATTCAGCACTTTGTGTTCTGTCCCCGACAGTGGGCATTGATTCATATTGAACAGCAATGGGAAGAAAATCGCCTCACGACAGAAGGTAATATTCTTCACAAGAATGTGGACAACCCTTTTTATCGGCAAAAGAATGGGGATACGATAACGTTGCGCTCCTTGCCTATTGCTTCAAAAGAACTGGGGCTGTATGGTGTTACAGATGCAGTTGAATTATTGCACTCGGAGACTCCGGAGGATTCCATTCTTCATCCGAAATATGCTGGATATTGGAAACCCTATCCAGTGGAATACAAAAGAGGCCATAGTAAGCCAGATGAAAGAGACGAAGTGCAATTGGCTGCTCAATCTATGTGCTTGGAAGAAATGTATGGAGTAAGAATTCGGAGTGGAGCTCTGTACTATAATGAGGTGAAGCATAGAGAGACAGTTATTATCACCGATTCACTTAGGGAGATGACGTCATTGTATGCATCCAAGATGCATGAATTATTCAAAAGCGGAATTGTCCCCAAAGCAAATAAGACGTCTCGCTGCAAAAACTGTTCGTTGAATAATATTTGTATGCCGGAAATGGGTGATTGCCAGACGGCTTCTAATTACTTGAAACGAAATCTATATGAGAATCCTGCTTAACACATTGTACGTTACAACTCCTGAGGCGTATCTGAGTAAAGATGGACTTAATGTTGTTATTTCTGTGGAGCGGGAAGAATTGTTCCGTATACCGATACATAATATTGAACAAATTGTTTCGTTCAGTTATGTAGGAGCGAGTCCGGGGCTTATGAAACTATGTGCTGATAATAATGTTTCGTTGACTTTTTTGTCTCCTCAAGGGCGTTTTATATGTCGCTCGATGGGGCCAACCAGAGGAAATGTAATGTTGAGGAAGGCGCAGTACAAATTTTCTGATGACTCCGATTGTGCTGTCCACCTGTCTAAATTGTTCGTTGGTGGAAAGATATTGAATTATCGGAATATTCTTAAACGGTTTTTGCGCGAAAGCGGGGCAAGCCAAGCTGTTGAGGATGCGGCTGAATATTTGTTGAGATGTAAAAAAAGAGTATTGGACTCCGGCTCTGTTGACCGCATTAGGGGCATAGAGGGGGAGGCGGCATCATGTTATTTTTCTGTTTTTTCTCACATGTTGCTGCATCAGAAAAACGACTTTTTGTTTGAGGGCCGGAGTCGCCGGCCCCCGAAAGATGCTGTCAACGCGATGTTGTCATTTGTATATTCATTGATTTGTAATGATATGACAGCGGCACTGGAAACTGTCGGTTTGGACCCGTACGTAGGCTTTATGCATTCTTTAAGGCCTGGACGTGTGTCACTTTCTTTGGATATGATGGAAGAGTTGCGGGCTTATCTTGGCGATAGGCTGGTTTTGTCTATGATTAATCGCAAGCAGGTAACGGTTAGGGACTTTGTTAAGCAAGGAGAAGAGGGGGTGATTATGACTGATGCTGGACGAAAGGTGATTCTGACGGCGTGGCAAAGTCGAAAAAAGGAACAGATAATGCATCCTTATTTGAATGAGAAAGTAAGTATTGGATTGTTGCCATATGTGCAATCCATGCTGATGGCCAGGTATCTACGGGGAGATATTGATGATTCTCCGGTTTTTTTGATAAAATGAGCTATGTTCGTCATAGTAACATATGATGTAAATATGTCATCTGTAAGCGGGATAAAACGTTTGAGAAATGTTGCCCGCTCATGCATGAATTACGGAAAAAGAGTGCAGAATTCTGTTTTTGAATGCGTGTTGAATGAGTCACAATTCATCAAACTGCGGGAGGCGCTTGCGGAAATAATTGATCAGGAAAATGATAGTATCCGCTTTTATTTGTTGGGTTCCAATTGGGAACATAAGGTTGTCACCTTGGGCAAAAATAAAGGAATAAACTTTTCTGGGGAATTGATCATATGAAATTCCTTCCGCGGAGGTGAAGTGTTGCATTGAGGTGAAGGCTTTCCGCGTAGTTTGATAATCAATAGTTTGATTGCGCCTTTGTCTGATTGCGAATGTCCACATCGTGTCTTTTAAGGATATTCGCGAAATCACTATATTTGCAACATGATATACAGACACTTGCTGTATATGCGGTCGCACCCCTCGCGGGTGCGTGGATTGAAACTTGTCCGGATGTGGGATGACCGGCTTCACCTTGACGTCGCACCCCTCGCGGGTGCGTGGATTGAAACAGAAAGAACATATATGGACATTATTGACAACTGGAAGGTCGCACCCCTCGCGGGTGCGTGGATTGAAACTGAGTATGGTGGTAAACGTCACCGTCCTCACTTGTCGCACCCCTCGCGGGTGCGTGGATTGAAACATAGATATTCTGCGAAGTACGATTAACAGCATGTCGCACCCCTCGCGGGTGCGTGGATTGAAACTCCGGCGTAGGCTGCGAAGTACTACGGGCGGAGGTCGCACCCCTCGCGGGTGCGTGGATTGAAACTTATG
>CAKVDS010000012.1 GCA_934726455.1 uncultured Bacteroidales bacterium | reverse complement strand
GACAAAAGGACTTTCATAGTGGAGATGCAGCGTGAGCCGGAGAATGCCTTCTTCGAGAGATGCGTCTACTACGGCGCTGGAGTCTACCACACAGGACTTGTGCGAGGAAAGACATACAAAGATGACTTGAAGCCGGTCTACATCGTGGGCATTCTCAACTACTCTCTGCCGCACGAGGACGAGACCCTCTGGGACTCCGACAACATAGTCTCCTGCTACCGCTTCATCGAGAGCCGCACGGGAGAAGTTGCGCCTGACACTATTTTGTGTATATTTGCGGAGTTGGAGAGGTTCACCAAGAGCGCCGCCGAGTGCGTGGACGACCGGGATGCGCTGTTCTGGCTGTTCCGCCACAGCGGAGTGATGGAAGAGCTGCCGGAGGAGCTGAGGCACAGCAGTTTGGCCGAGGGTGTCACCGATGCCTGCGAGATAGCTGGCTTCTCCGCCGACAAGAGGATTTTATACGAAGAAGACATGATAACAGAACTTGATTTGGCACTGCGCTACGACTACGCGCTGGACAAGGGCCGGGCGGAAGGAAAAGCTGAGGGGCTCGCGGAAGGCGAGGCCATCGGGGAGGCAAGAGGCAAGGCGGAAGAAAAATCCGCCATTGCCCGGCGGATGCTGAAAGCCGGACTTCCGCTGGATGTCATCGCCGAGTGCTCCGGCCTAGGGGAGAACGAGGTGCGAGAACTGGCACAGAGTACTCAGTCTTGATCTCTGAGGACTGAAAGTTGAAAAGGACCGACAATCTCCCCAATCCAGATGCGGCGCTGGAGAGTGCGTACCAGAGACCGTTTCACGCACGGGATAGATTTCGTGCGCACGGGGCTTTCCGCCATTCGCAAGGGATTTGCGCAAGGGGCCGGAGGTGGCAGGGGCGAGGCTTTTGTGTTGAGCCCCTGTCACCCCTGTCCCTGCGCCACTCTCCGTTCCGCCTTCAAAAGCTCACCCGCCGACCATCAAGCAGGTCTGCCGTACACCACAGCGCCGGTTTTGCACCGCGCAGTCTTGCAGCCGCTCCTCGTACAGGATAGGCGCTTTTTGGTGCAGGACGATCTTGCGCGTGCCTCCCGTGCAGGAGCAGGCCTTTTTCTGTACCGCGCGACCCTGCAAAGGCATTCCGTACAGAAGAAAGGCGTTTTCTGTACGGCGGGAGATCCGAGTCCAGGTTAGAGCGGAATAGCGGGAAAATGCTATAACCCGACTCGAAAAACGTTGCCATGTGGTGTTTTGCGGTGCTGGTTATATACAAATGACGCGAATAGGCTATAACCTGCGCTGCGGGCGAAAGGTGCGCGGCATCCATGCTGTTCTTGTTTGCCCATACTTTGCTATTGACATCTGTGCTGCTTCAGACCATATACCACTCCCCACCAGTATAGGTAGAAGCCATTTCCGGCATTTCCGCTCCTACCTGAACGGACCACCTGCCCTGCAAGGCCCTGTGCCGTACCTACCCTTGTCAGGTAGGAGCAGTTTTTAGCAAACATGCTCCTACCTGACATCAGCCCGAAAACCGAGAAACTGCCGTGTGCTGCGATACACGACGAAAGAGGGCTGCCCGCGCAAACGGACAGCCCTCTCCATGAAATAGCGCTATATGCTACAGAACTTTAGTTCCGTCAATGGTGACTGACAGATGTGCGGCATCCATGCTGTTCTTGTTTGCCCATACTTTGCTATTAGTATTCTTGCCCTCAGCAAAACCATTTACAGTGCACTTGTTGACGACAAGACTGTAAGTGGCATTATAATCATTGCCGATTTCAATGGCAGCCTTTCCTGCAGCACCGTTTTTGGCATCATTGAAAGTGCTGTTTTCCACTTTAAGATTTGTCGGATTCTCCGCTGTCGCCTGCTGTCCATAGAGGAGAATGGCTTTGCCGTTGGTATTGAATGTGCAGCCATCGAAGTTGACATCAGTGCCGCCCCAAGTCCAGATGGAATACTGGTCAGCCATGGTGTTATCGAAAGTACAATTTTTGAATGTGGCTTTGCCGTAAAGAGTGAGTTTGCCGCTGATGGTGCAGTCCTCGTAGGTCAATTCATCGCAGACGATACCGTCAAAATTGTTCTCTCCTGCTTTGATTTTCAAGTTCTTGAAAGTGAATGAAGAACCGCGCTGGTAGTTCAGCATTCCGCCTTCTGCGCTGACGGCCTTTGTTATGATATCAAGCGTTTGGGTACCATCACCGACGAATGTGATGTTGCGGCTCTTGTCCCCTTCATTTGCGATGCCGTTGTCAAGGGTGTAGGTGGCATTTGCAGGGAGCTGGATCGTGACAGGAGAGCCCTTTGTCGCTCCTGTTATGGCTGCATTCAGCCCCTCCTGTGAGGTGACTGGGGTTACACCTTGTTTGGTGACGACATAGGTAGCAGGGTTGTCTGAGACTTTGGTTGACTGGTAGCCGGCGGCTACGAAGTTGTCACTAGTCCCACTTGGTTCGGTACTGGTCTTGGCAGGATCGAAATTGATGAAAGTTCCGCCCTTGACATCGAAGCACATTTTGCCGGCCGTACTGATATCATCATGCTGGTTAAGAACGAAATAAGTACCATTGTTATCAGGCTCCTTTGATTCGAACTTTCCACCATTGATTGTCACATTGCCATCATTGAGCACGTAGATGCAGGCGTTACCCTTCCCCGTTACAGAGTATGTACCACCATTGACAATGAGCTGGCCACCATCTTCAACCTGAATGACATTTGCGGTCTTGCCGCCACCATTGTTAGTTATTTCTCCCTCACCATTAATGGTGAGTTTTCCTCTGACACTGAATACTGATGCATCATCGGCCGTGTTTGAAGTGATGATCTTATAACCATTGAGGTTAATCGTAGAGGTCTTACCCTTGACGATAGTTATTTGCTTCCGGTTTGCAGGGAGCTTGAGGTCTTCAGTGAGTGTCACTTCAGCTCCGGCCTCAATCTTAGCTATGAGGAGGCCGACCTCTCCATCCAAATCATTGTTCCCGAGCCAACTTTCGTTGATAGTGACATTGAACGAATTGGTGGTTGTGAGAAGATTTCCGTAAATGTTTGTCTTATAGTTTTTCTTGAGAGGAATGTTGCTCACTTTAGCTGTATAAGTTTTGCCGTCCTGATAATGGAATTTAGCGGAAATATCATGGATGGATGCGTCCTCCCAACTCCCGGACAGAACGTATGCCATCGCAATATGCTTATAAGACTCATTGTTGATTTCGATATTTCCAGCTGGAATCGCTGCGGACTTATAAGTTGCGGTTACAGGATCTGCGAATTTTTTTGTTGATTTCTCAAAAGGTTTAAAAGTTGAACTTACCTCTGAGATTGTGATCTCCGAATTTGTCACACTCTTCCCTTGAGCGGTCAACTTGTCATAATCTTGAGTCCCGAAATTGATTTGAGCAAGAGGACGGTTCAGAGTAAAGGAAATGTTGGTGTTTTTATCATTGAATACTATCTCTTTAGTGTTAAAGAACGCATCCATATCTTCAGCGTTGCAGACAGCCTCACTATAGTTAATCTTTATTGATTTTAGGTCGTCAGTATTATAGTACTTGTTACCTTTCTTCTGCGCCCAGAATATGAATGAGTACTTGTAACCTTTGATCAATGTTGTTTTGACCGTTGCTTTTTTGCTGTTAATCGGCACAGACTGTCTGAGGCTTGTGATTTCATTCTGGTCTTTGTCGTAGACTGCAAAAATGAGTTCATCGACTGTGGTCCCATCGCCTATGGCTTTAGTTCCAAAGTTGCCAGGAAGCTCAGCCGTGAAAGTGGCTTCCATCTGCTCTCCATCTTTTAAGACACCGGCAGACTCTTTTGTGCAGGAGGCGGCTGCGAGTCCCGCGAGGGCCGTCACTGCAAGAAGTTTGAAAATGTTCTTCATAAATTGTTGTTATTAAAGTTGTTGATAATTAGTCTATCCTTATGTCGAAATTCCCTTCGAAGCCCGGGTCCACCCCGATGCCGCCTCCGACTTCCTGAGTCAGGAAGCGCCCGCGCACGGTGGTGAGGTGCGCCCTCTTGAGCGGCACTTCGATCGAACCGCTGCGCGAGAGGGTTTCCCCGTCGATGCCCTGGAGTTCCACGGCCATCATCACTGAGGCTTCCGCCCCGTTGGTGAGCACATAATCGAATCCCAGCAGGGCTTCGTTGTCCCCGGAAGGGGTGATTTCTGAGGTCAGGCTGACTCCGGTCGAGGCGTCGAACGGCTTGGCCGTGAAGATGTTGTACGCCGACGGAAGGTATCCGGTGTAGCGGAGGTAGACCCGGTAGGCGGAGAAGTCGATGTCCGCCGCCTCGGGACTTCCGACTTCTGTTTTGCGAGCCTCCATCACCTTGGTGATGAAGTCCTCGAGGTCGGTGGAGATGAACCGCACCTTGGCAAGAGGCCTCTCGAGCCCGACCGGCACAACCGTCCTCTCTCCGGATTTCCCCCGGGCGACAGATGCCTCCGCCGTGCCCCGGAAAGCGTCCTTGTAGTCGGTGCATCCGCGTTCGCTGCAGTCCAGGCGTATGTCGGAAAAGTCATCGATGTCATAGAAAGCCCCCGTCCCGTCGGCTCCGGAAAAGTCAGCCCATACGGCGAAAAGATACCGGCCCTCGGGGATGCTCAGCTTGAACTCCACCTGTTTCTCGAACTGCCGCCCGCGCAGGAAAGTCTGGCTGTAGCGCGGCGTCTGCTCCGGCGAGCCGTCCGGCATGAGCCTGTATGCCTTGATGGTATAGCGTGCAAGCCAGCCCTCCCGCGAACCGGCCCTGGTGTCATATTCTATGGTCTTGTATTCACCGAACCCCGAGAGGTCCAGATCAAGGACTACGGTGACATCCGCCGGCTCGCTCTCCGGCCACTCGTGTATGCTGCAAGCCGACAACACGAACAGCGCCGGGACGAGGATGAGTGCGTATTTCAGAAACTTTCTCATCTCAGCGGGAATTTGTAAGTGATTGAAATGCAGGCGTTGTCCAAGCCGAGCCATGTGGTGCTGCCGCTTCCTGCCCAGGCGCCGCCCGGCTCGTTGTAGAAACGGTCATAATCAATGGAGTAGACGCCCGCACCGAGCGAGAATTCGAGTTCCCAGCGCGAACCGCTCCCGAGAGGAAGCCTGTAGCCTATGCCGAGCCCACCGCCATAAAGCGGGGAACGCCCGTCCTTGTCCTGATAACGCCAGTCGCCGCCCGTTGCCACGTTGAACCATGCGAGCCCGAAATGGACCCCGGCGAAAAGCCCCCTGGCACGGGTGAAATTGTATCGCAGCTCCGGCTGTATGGCGAAGTTGCGGAACTTGACGTTGCTGCTGAACCAGTCAAGCGCCGAGTAATGTACAGGAAAATGCAGTGACAGAGGCCCGAAAAGGTCAATTTCCGCAGCCACATTGCCGCTGAGCAGGAAGAGCTCGGGGATGTTGGTCTTGACACGGAGAACCCTCCCTCCGCGTGGGGAGGAAAGGGGCTCGGCTTTCCCCTCCGGCTGTGAGAGATCCGGCGCGCACCGGAGCACGGCCGCACCTGTTTCCAAAGTCCGGGAAGCCGAAGGCCACGGAAGATCCGAAGCCCTTCTTTTGACGCTGACACGGAAAGCCCGCTGATCGGGTAAATACTTAAGTTCTAAATATTTCCATGTTCTCCCCCCCCTATGCGCTTGAGAGCGGCTTCCTTGCCGCGCGCTCCGAGAGAGCTGGAGTCCATGATGGCGAGAGCCTCATCCCGTCCTGTGAAATCGCCGCCTGCCGCGACGGAATCAGAGATGTCCGTCCAGCCGTATGCCGTGGCGGAAGAAGAGGTGGGGGAGAGTCTGCCCCGGAGGAATTCCGTCATCGTGGCGAGGCGTGCCTCGGCGAGACGGGTGTTGAGCCGCGAAGGGCCTTCGGGCGAGGCCCCGGCACTGAAATCCACGGCGACTATTTCCCAAAGTCCTGACTGCCTGTCTTCCTCTATGTCACGCAGAAAAGCCTCCAGACGTGCGCCGTTCTCCCTGTACTCCGGTTCGTATACGGACGAACCGAGGCGGAAATACACCACGTCGGATTTCTCAAGATTCTGCTGTGCACGGGCGCAGAGGGCTGTGGTCATCAATACCAATATGGTCAAAATCCCCCTGCTTATCCCTGTCAGCCTATGTGAGGAGCTGTCAGTCATAAGACCTGATTGCTTGTTTTTCCAATTCCGGGTGCAAATTTTAATACTTTTTCCATGAAAAGCAAATAATTTATGGTTCATTTCGGTTCACGGCATCCTTTCCGATAATTTTATTATTTTTGTAGAGATTGCCCGGGAGGAAAACCACAGCCTCCCGAAACCTCATAAAATGAAAGCCATAAATAAACTGACGCTCATCGCCGTGTCCGCCGCAGCGCTGGCCGGCTGCTCCCGCAATACCGGCCTCGATAACTACAAGTCGCTCTGCCGTGACCACATATATTCCGATTACAAGCAGATGTACCGGGAAGGGGGTCGCGGTGCTTTCATCCATCCTTTCCTTACGCCCGGCAGCAAGAGCTACTCCAATGTCCTCTGGGATTGGGACTCTTATTTCTGTGATGTTGCCCTTCGGCAGATTCTTGCGGACACGGGCAGCGGGGAAGACAATCAGGAGGCTCTGGTATATGAGAGAGGCTGCGTGCTCAACTATCTTGAGTACACCGACTCTTCCGACGGCTACATGCCTATAGTCATAGACTCCAATACCGATCCACGCCTCATAAAGCCTGAGGACATCTCATCGACCAACATGCACAAGCCTGTCATTGCCCAGCATGCGGCTTTTCTGGCACGTCAGTCCGGTGGAGATGCCGGGTGGCTAAGGGAGTACTTCCCCAAACTGGAGGCGTTCATCAACAATTACATGACTCTGCACCGCGACTCCGCCACAGGCCTTCTCTATTGGCAGAACGACCTTGCCATCGGAGTCGACACCGACCCTTCCACTTTCTACAGGCCGGACAAAAGTTCCGGTTCGATATTCCTCAACTGCCTGATGTACAGAGAACTGTTGGCGATGTCCTATCTGTCTGAACGTCTTGGACTTGACAAGGGGAAATATGACGATATGGCCGAATCCCTCCGGGATGCCGTGAGGACGTGGTGCTGGGACGAGAAGGACGGGTTCTATTATTCGGTGGATCTCAATCTCCGTCCGGTGGATCTCAAGCCGGAGATCATATTCGGGCACTCCATGATCTTGCACAAGGGTGCTCCGCGCGCGTATCCGTGTCTGATACAGAGATTTGGAGTCTGGTCGGGATTCATGGCGATGTGGTCCGGCATTGCCACGCCGGAGCAGGCGGAGCGGATGGTGAGGGAGAACCTGCTCGACCCGGAGACATTCAAGGGGGAGTACGGGGTGCGCACCCTTTCCAAGATGGAGAAAATGTACAGCATGGCCGCCACCCACAACCCGTCCAACTGGTGCGGGCCGGTCTGGGGCATATCCAACTACCTGACTTTCTGCGGTCTGCTCAACTACGGATTCAACCGTGAGGCAAAGGATCTTGCGGAAGCCACGGTGCGGCTGTTCGGCCGGGATCTTGAGAGTTGCGGGGCGCTGCACGAGTATTACGATCCCGACAGCGGAGAACCTATCATCAACAAAGGTTTCCAGAACTGGAACTATCTTGTCCTCAATATGATAGACTATCTTGACGGACGGGAGTACATACGCCCTTTCTGAGCCTTTGTCCCACATTTTCTTTTTTACACCCGAATCATTATCTTTGCCTGATGCCAGCCTTGGGCAAAAGTTTCGGCCCGCACGGATGGCAAACGAATTGAGAATATGTTGTACCCTATTGGAATACAGAATTTTGAGAATATTCGCAATGGCGGATATGTATATGTTGACAAGACAGCCCTCATATACAAGTTGGCGACTACGGGGAAATACTATTTCCTGAGCCGTCCGAGGCGTTTTGGCAAGAGTCTTCTGGTCTCGACCATGGAGGCGTATTTCAAGGGGAGGCGTGAACTTTTCGACGGCCTGAAGCTCGCCTCGCTGGAGAAGGACTGGACGGAGTATCCGGTGCTGCATCTGGATCTGAGCGGACGTGCCTACAATGAAGGTGACGTGCTTGCCAAGACACTTGATGATGTATTGTATAAATGGGAGAAGGAGTATGGAAGCAAGGACCGTTCGGGAATACCGGAGATCCGTTTCGGGAATGTAATCGAGGCCGCTTACCACAAGACGGGCCGTCCGGTGGTAATCTTGATCGACGAATACGACAAGCCGATCATAGACAACCTTGACCGCCTGGAGTTGCAGAACAAATTCCGTGAGGCTCTTCAGGGCTTTTATGGTGTGATGAAGTCCAAGGACGGCTTCATCCGCTTCGGTTTCCTCACCGGGGTCACTAAGATCGGGAAAATGAGCGTTTTCAGTGGGCTGAACAATTTGCGGGACATCTCTATGGATATGGAGTATTCTGACATCTGCGGAATTTCCGAGACGGATCTCAGCGATCATTTCGCCGAGAGTACGAAGGAACTGGCTGAATCTCAAGGTGTTTCCGAGGAGAACTGCCGTCAAAGGCTTGCATCGATGTACGATGGATATCGTTTTCACCCTAAGTCTGTCGGAATCTACAATCCTTTCAGTCTTCTTAATACTTTCAAAGTAGGAGAGTTCCGCGAGTATTGGTTCGAGACCGGTACGCCGTCCTTTCTTGTCAAGGTGATGAAAGAAACCTCTTATGACATCACGAGTTTGTCCGATCAGGAAGCCGATTCCTCTCTGCTGACGGACATCAATTCCGCCTTTCTCAATCCTGTGCCACTGCTGTACCAGAGCGGTTACCTGACCATAAAGGGATATGACGAGGATTTCCAGATGTATCATTTAGGCTTTCCGAACATGGAGGTGAAGCACGGATTCCTGAACTTCCTGATGCTGTACTACACGCCTGTCGGTGCAGAGACTCCGATGATGCTCATCGCCCGTATGACCAGAGACATACGCAGCGGCAAGCCTGAGAGTTTCATGGAGCGTCTCGACGCCCTCTTCGCCAGAACGAATTATCAGATTCAGGGCGACAGCGAGAAGGACTTCCAATATGCTATGTACATCATCATAGAATTGATGGGTGAGTACGTGGAAACGGAGCGGACGACGTCCAACGGACGGACAGACATACTCATCATGACCGGGGAGTATGTCTATATCATTGAAATCAAGACAGATTCAACTCCGGACGAGGCTCTTGCCCAAATTGAAGAAAAAGGCTATGCCAGACCGTATGCCGACGATCCGAGAAAAGTATTCAAGATAGGGGTCAACTTCTCTTTGTCCGACCGCCGCATAGAGGGTTGGAAAGTCGTCCGCTGAGACGGGATTATTTCTGTCTGAAGTAGATCTGAACCGGGCAGCCGGTGAGGCTGAAGTTCTTGCGGAGCTGGTTCTCGACGAATCGCCTGTACGGCTCCTTTACATATTGCGGGAGGTTGCAGAAGAACGCGAATGCCGGGAAACGGGTAGGGAGCTGGGTGATGTATTTGATTTTCACGTATTTGCCCTTCCATGCCGGCGGCGGTGTCTCTTCCACTACAGGCAGCAGGGCCTCGTTGAGGCGTGCTGTAGGGATTTTGCGGCTGTAGTTGGCGTAGACTTCGGTAGCGGCGCTGAGCACGTCCTGAATGCGCTGCATGTTCAGCACTGATGTGAAGATCACCGGTACATCGTTGAACGGTGCCAGACGTTCTTGGAGGGCCTGACGGTACTCTTTCATCGTGTTGGAATCCTTGGTGAAAAGATCCCATTTGTTGACCACGACCACGCAGCCCTTGCGGTTGCGGACGATGAGGTTGAAGATGTTCATGTCCTGGGCCTCCATCCCGCTTGTGGCATCGATCATCAGGATGCAGACGTCGGAGTTCTCGATGGCGCGGATGGATCTCATCACGGAGTAGAACTCCAGATCTTCGTGTACTTTGGCCTTGCGGCGGATGCCGGCCGTGTCCACGAGCATGAACTCGAAACCGAATTTGTTGTAATGTGTCTCTATGGAGTCGCGTGTGGTGCCGGCCACCGGGGTGACGATGTTCCTTTCCTGCCCAAGGAGGGCGTTGGTCAGGGATGACTTGCCCACGTTAGGCTTGCCCACTATGGTGATGCGCGGCAGCCCGGCGTACGGGTCCGCAGTCTCTTTTTCTTCCGGGAGGGCGGCGCACACGGCGTCCAGCAGATCGCCTGTGCCGCTTCCGTTGGCTGCGGAGATGCTGTAGATCTCCCCGAGTCCGAGAGAATAGAACTGGTAGGCGTCGAACATCTTGTCCCCGGTGTCCACCTTGTTGACGCAGAGGATCACGGGTTTGCGGGTCCGGCGCAGGATGTCGGCGATCTCGGCGTCGTAGTCGGTGATGCCGGTGGCGGCCTCGACCATGAATATGATGAGGTCGGCCTCGTCTATGGCTATCTGGACCTGGGAGCGGATCGCGCTCTCGAAGACATCGTCCGAGTTGGTGGTGTAGCCGCCGGTGTCCACTACGGAGAACTCACGGCCGCACCAGTCGCAGCGACCGTAGTGACGGTCACGTGTCACACCGGCAGTGTCGTCCACGATGGCCTTGCGCATTCCGACAAGGCGGTTGAAGAGTGTCGATTTGCCTACGTTAGGCCTTCCTACTATCGCTACTATGCTCATATAATTTACATTCTTTGCAGGCTTCGGTCGTGGTGCCGCCGCAGGACCTGCGCTGCAGAGCGGCATCTTCATCTTTATAGCAGCGGATGCCTCTCCTGCGCATCTCCTCGTTGGAGCCCACATCGTAGTGCGGGAAGTCCTTCTTGCGGAAGAGGATGTTGAAGCACAGCCCCACCACGCAAAGGAGCAGTATCACTGCCGTCAGGAGAAACACCGCCATAATTACCTAAAATACGAAATCTTTGCTGATTGACTCGTAGTTGTATACCTTGTGGATCATGTCAGCGAAGACCTTGGTCATCGTCACGATCCTGATTTTCGGGTCGTCCACGAGTTCCGGATGCGGAATCGTGTCGGTGACAAAGACTTCTTTGAGAGCGGAGTTGTGGATGCGCTCGACGGCATTGCCCGAGAAGATTCCATGGGTGGCGCAGGCGCATACGCTGGCGGCGCCCTTGCCCATCAGTACCTCGGCGGCCTTGCAGAGAGTGCCGGCGGTGTCGATCATGTCATCGACTATGATTATGTTCTTGCCCTCCACCTCGCCGATGGCCGTGATGGATCCCACCACGTTTGCTTTCTCACGTGTCTTGTGGCAGATGATCACCGAGGCGTCGAGCTCCTTTGCGTAGGTGTTGGCCCTCTTGGCTCCGCCCATGTCAGGCGCGGCTATCGCGAGGTTCTCGATCCCGAGGCTCTGGATGTACGGGATGAACACCCTGCTGGCGTAGATGTGGTCGAGAGGGAAGTCGAAGAAGCCCTGGATCTGCTCGGCGTGCAGGTCGCAGGCCATCACCCTGTCGGCGCCGGCGGCGCGCAGGAGGTTGGCCACGAGCTTGGCCCCGATGGCCACACGCGGACGGTCCTTGCGGTCCTGGCGTGCCCAGCCGAAGTATGGCATCACCGCGATCACCTTGTCGGCGGAAGCTCTCTTGGCGGCATCGATGGTGAGCAGGAGTTCCATGAGGTTGTCTGCAGGCGGGATAGTGGACTGCAGGATATAGACCGCGGCGCCGCGGACGCTCTCGGTGAACTGCGGCTGGAACTCTCCGTCACTGAAAGGTGTCACTTCAATCTTGCCAAGGTGCAGCTCCGGCTCGTCCGGATTCCTGAGCTGGTTGAAGTTGTCGAGGACTTTGCGGGCGAAATCCTCGGATGCCCGGCAGGCAAACAGTTCCAGTCTGTGTGAATGTAGCATAATTTTATATTTGGATATAAATTAAAGTGTGTCCAGTATGTCTCCGATGTGGTTGAGGATTTCTTCCCGTCCCATGCCCGTCTGCGATGAGCAGCAGAATATCTCCGGCAACTCCTCCCAGTCCTGCAAGAGGATTTCTTTGTCTCTCTCCACTTGTGCTGCGAGGGCGACCGGGCCTTTCTTGTCGCACTTGGTCATTATCAGGGAAAAAGGTATCCCGTGCTCACCGAGTTCAGCGATGAAGTCCGTGTCTATCCGGGGAATGTCGTGCCTTGAGTCGATGAGTACAAACAGTGTCACGAGTTCCTTGGAGTTCATGATGTAGTCCCTTATCACCTCTGCGATGGCCTCACGTCCCGCCCTGTCTGTCTTGGCGTAGCCGTAGCCCGGAAGATCGACAAGATACCACCTGTCGTTGATGAGGAAGTGGTTGATGAGCCTGGTTTTCCCGGGGGTCGCGGATGTCATGGCGAGTTTGCGGTTGTTGCACAGCATGTTGATGAGGGACGACTTCCCGACATTGGACCGCCCTATGAACGCGAATTCGGGCAAGCTCCTCTCCGGCTTGCCTGAGACTCTTGTGCTGCTGCCAACGAACTTGGCCTCGGAGATTTTCATATAAAGGAATACTGCCTCTTTAACGGCTGCAAATATAGCAAATCTTTGCCATTTTTCTTATTTTTGCCTGAGATGGACAGGGACTATATCGATTTGTTCGAACTTCAGCGCCTTATGCGTGAGGGAATCGGGGAACTCTTCCCCGGTAAGATCTGGGTGCGTGCCGAACTCTCTTCGGTGCAGGCCAAGGCCAACGGGCACTGCTACATGGATCTTGCCGGCAGCGAAGATGGTCGGGTTGTGGCGCGTGCCAAGGCTGTGATCTGGCGAAGCCGCTTCCTGCCGCTCTCCGCCAAGTTCCGGGAAGCTACCGGAGAAGACATCAGGCCGGGCATTGAGGTGCTGGTGCAGGTGCTTGTCAGCTACAGCGAACTCTATGGGCTCACGCTGACCGTGGATGACATCGAGCCGTGCTTCACCCTCGGGGCCGCCGAACTTCAGAGGCGGCAGACCATAGACCGTCTTGCCGCCGAAGGCCTGCTCGACCGGCAGAAGGGACTGGCCCTTCCGGAGATGCCGAGACGTCTTGCCGTGATTTCCGCCAGGGATGCCGCAGGTTATGGAGATTTTCTCAGGCACTTGGAGGACAATGAGTTCGGCTTCGCTTTCGATGTCCATCTGCTGGAGGCCACCATGCAGGGAGATGGGGCTCCGGCGTCCATCTGCGATGCGCTTTCATTGGCTGAGACGGCATCCGTGCCGTACGATGCCATACTGATCCTGCGGGGCGGCGGCTCTTCGTTTGACCTCTCATGTTTCGATGACTACGGCCTGGCTTTCACCATAGCGAATTGTCCGGTGCCTGTGTTTACGGCCATCGGGCATGAGCGGGACTATCATGTCGCCGACATGGTCGCGCATGATTTCGTCAAGACTCCGACGGCTCTTGCGGACAGGTTCATAGACGCCATGGCGGCCGAGGACGAGCGTATCAGCGCCTACAGTACTCGGCTCCGTCTCGCCTTTTCGTCAAGAATCTCCACGATGGGGGCGGCGCTGGAGATGATGGCGGCAAGAATACGCTCCGCCGACCCCCGGGCTGTGCTGTCCAGGGGTTACACCCTTGTCACCGACGGGCGCGGGGTTGTGCTGAAATCCGCCGCTTCCCTGCGTGAGGGGGATATGATAAGTGTCCTGTTTGAGGACGGGACAATCAACGCAACAGTGTATGGAAGAAAACTTTGACTACTCCAAGGCCATGGCCGAACTTGAACTTATAGCCGGGAAGGTGGAAGACCCTTCCACGGCCTTGGGTGATATTGAAAAATACATCCGGCGCTCCGATGAACTCATCGCGCAGTGCCGGGAATATCTCAGAACGATGAAAACCATAACTGAAGATCTATGACAGCATGTAAACAAATCTACGAGACGGATCCGTGGCTTGAGCCTTACAAGGGGGCGATAGATGCCAGACACAAGCATATTCTCTCCGATCTGGAGAAGCTCTCGCGCGGCGGCAGACTCACCGATGCCGTCAACAACCACCTCTATTATCCTCTTCACCGCGAAGGGGATTCATGGGTCATACGGGAATGGGCTCCCAATGCCACAAGGATCTATCTTATAGGGGAGTGCAATAACTGGAAGCGGACCGAAGCCTATGCTTTCTCTCCGGTGGGGGAAGGGAATTGGGAGTTGCGCCTTCCTGAAATGTTCCTGCGCCACGGCGACCTGTATAAATTGTGGGTGGAGTGGCCCGGAGGAGGCGGGGAGCGGCTGCCGGCCTATGTGACCAGAGTGATCCAGGATCCTGAGACGAAGATATTCTCCGCCCAGGTGTGGGCCCCGGCGCAGCGTTACGAATGGAAGAGCCGCAAGCCGGGACGCAGACCGCATCCGCTTATATATGAATGCCATATCGGAATGAGTTCCGAGCAGGAGAAAGTCTCGACCTTCGATGAATTCAGACTCACTGTACTTCCCCGGGTCAAGTCTCTCGGCTACAATGTCCTGCAGATAATGGCGCTTCAGGAGCACCCGTACTATGGGTCGTTCGGCTATCAGGTCTCCAATTTCTTTGCGCTCAGCTCCCGTTTCGGCACGCCGGAGGAGTTCAAGCATCTGGTTGATGAGGCCCACCGGCTCGGCATAGCGGTGGTGATGGACATAGTACACTCGCATGCTGTGGACAACGAGGCGGAAGGGCTCGGGCGTATTGACGGGCGGGACGACCTCTATTTCTACTCCGGCCCTCAGGGACATCACCCGGCGTGGGGTTCGAGATGCTTTGATTACGGCAAGGATGAAGTCAAGTATTTCCTCCTCTCCAACTGCAAATACTGGATGGAAGAATACCATATCGACGGTTTCCGTTTCGACGGGGTGACGAGCATGATTTACTGGGATCATGGTCTCGGCAAGGCGTTCGGAGATTATTCTCTCTATTTCGATCAGGGGGTGGATGAGAATGCTGTCAGCTATCTGGCTCTTGCCAACATGCTGATCCATGAGATTGATCCTGAGGCCATCACCATAGCCGAGGATGTGAGCGGCATGGCCGGGCTGGCCGCCCCTTTCAAGACCGGCGGAGTCGGCTTCGACTTCCGCATGGCGATGGGCATAGCGGACCATTGGATCAAGTGGATCAAGGAACTCCGTGACGAGCAGTGGAGCATGGGCGGCATCTGGTGGGAACTCACCAACAAGCGTTCCGACGAGAAGACCATCTCTTATGCCGAATGCCATGACCAGGCTCTTGTGGGCGACAAGACCATCATTTTCCGCCTGATGGACAAGGAGATGTACTACGGGATGGAACGCGGTTCGCAGAACATGACGGTGGACCGCGGCATTGCTCTGCACAAGATGATAAGGCTCGTGACACTCGCGACTTGCGGCGGCGGCTATCTCAACTTCATGGGCAACGAGTTCGGGCATCCGGAGTGGATAGACTTTCCGCGCGAGGGCAACGGCTGGTCGTACAAGTACGCCCGCCGCCAGTGGTCTCTTGCCGACAATCCTGCGCTGCGCTATGGTGCGTTGCAGTCTTTTGACGCCGCGATGATCCATTATGTCAAGAAAGAAAAGATTCTCGATGACGTTCCTGTCCAACTATATGTCGATGAAGATAGGAAAGTCTTGATATTCAAGCGCGGAAATAGTATATTTGCATTCAATTTCAATCCGGCCGCCTCGTATGGGGATTTCAGGTTCGGAGCACCTGACGGCGAGTATGTCATGGCGCTTGATTCCGACGAGACCGAGTTTGACGGGTTCTCGCGCCTTGGGAGGGCGGAAAGGCACTCCACCGTTGACGGGCAGCTCTCTCTGTACCTTCCGAGCAGAGTGGCGGTCGTACTGAAAAAATTATAAACGAAGATGGCATTCTTAAAATTCAACAAGTCTGAACTGGTCAATCTAGCCTATTCGCTCAAGAGGGAAATCATCTGTGCGAACAAGACCGGGGCATATTGCAATACGACCATCATCACCTGCAATACCCGGCGCTATCACGGGCTTCTGGCCGTTACCCTGGACCGTTTCGGGGGTGACCGTTACCTGCTTCTTTCCGCTCTGGACGAGAGCCTGATTGTGGACGGAAAGCAGTTCAATCTCGGAATCCATTGCTATGGAGACATCTATGAGCCGCGCGGACACAAATATATTGTGGACTTTTGCGCGGATTCTGTGCCGCAGATCACATATCAGGTGGGCGACATGCTTTTCAAAAAGACGATTCTGCTCTCTCATGAGAGGGATCAGGTGATGGTCAAGTATGAGCTGCTGTCCTCTCCGACGCCTGTGAAACTGCAGATCAAACCTTATCTTGCGTTCCGCAACATACACGCCCTCACGCATCAGAATCCTGAGGCCTGCACCGAAGGTTCGGCCATCCAGGGCGGAATGTCATTCAGGATGTATCCTAATTTTCCTGATCTCAACCTTCAGCTCAGCGATGCACGTGCCAAGTATACCGCAGCTCCGGTGTGGAATCTGAATGTCACTTATTCTGACGAATACAGGCGCGGCTTCGACTGCCGTGAGGATCTTCTGGTCCCGGGCTTTTTCGAGACGACTCTAAAGCCGGGCGGTTCTGTCGTGTTCTCCGCATCGGTGATGCAGGAGGACCCTTCGGAGTTCAAGCGCAAGTTCGCTTCCGGGGTCCGCGCGGCCGGGGAGATTACCGGCTACCGCGATCAGCTGCGCCGCTGTGCGGACTCTCTTGTCACGGAGCACAACGGGCGCAAGAGAATAGAAGCCGGATATTCATGGATGTATACCGGACTTCTCCGGGAGACCTTGATTGCACTGCCGGGACTCGCGCTCTATGGACTTGACAGCGCCAGGACGTTTGAGGAGATACTGGACAATCTCATAGCCGACCAGCAGGAGCGGCTTTTCCGCAGGACCACTCAGGTTGAGGCTCCTTTGCTCGTGGCCTCCTGCCTGCAGGATTACATAGCCTATGGCGCGGATCCGAAGGCGGTCTGGAAAAAGTACGGCATCATCGTCCGGGGCGTGCTTGAGAGTTATCTCCCGGGAGAGCGTGCGGAGGTGGCCATGCAGCCCAACGGCCTGCTCTGGGAGCAGAAGGACGGCACGGCCCTCTCGTGGATGAACGCCTATGCCGATGGACATCCTGTCACAGAACGGGCCGGTTATCAGGTGGAAACCAATGCGTTCTGGTACAATGCGATATGTTTCGCCGTGGACATGGAGTCGAAATATGGTGCCAAGAAGAGCACTTTCGTCTCGAAGTGGTCGGACATACGCGGATTGGTGAGAGAGAACTATCAGAAGGTATTCTGGAATCAGGATTACGGCTGCCTGGCCGACCATGTGGACAATTCCGGCCAGAAAATGGATATAAGGCCCAACCAGCTTGCCTCCATCTGGTGTGATTATTCCCCGATTGACGAGGATCTTATCCCGTCCATCCTCAGGGTGGTCGACAACGAACTTGTGACCTCACGCGGCATCCGTACCCTGTCACCTCGCGACAGCAGGTACAAGGGAGTTTACGAGGGTACGCAGATCGAACGTGATCTGGCCTACCATCAGGGCAGTACCAGACCGTTCCTGCTCCAATATTATGTCAAGGTCTGCTTGAGGGTCAAGGGCGCGGCTTTCGTCAAGAAGGCCGAGTGGCTTGTCGAGGGATTCTATGAGGATCTGGGCAAACACGGGGTAGGTGCGTTCTCCGAACTCTATGACGGAGACCCTCCTCACGAGCCGCACGGGGCCATCTCTTCCGCGCTCAGCACGGCGGCCCTGCTTTCAGTTGAAAATATGTTGGACAAATACAGGGAGAAAAGCAAATGACAGTACTTATGTTCGGTTGGGAGTTTCCTCCCCATATCGCGGGCGGTCTCGGGACAGCCTGTGAAGGAATAGTCAAGGGTTTGGCCCACAACGGTGTCAAGGTGCTTTTCGTGATGCCTTCGGCCTCGGGAGATGAAGACCAGAGCTGCGCTAAGATCATCAACGCCAGCGATGTGGCTGTCAGCAATGTCTGCGACAGCGTTGATGAGTTCCTTGACAAGGTGAAGTTCATCAATGTTGATTCCAGCATAGTGCCTTATGTGGATCCTGAAGAGTATTTCGATGCCATCGAGGAGATGAAGCGCAAGAAGCTCTCAGAGACGACCGTAGGCTTCGGGCAGAAGTTCAAGTTCTCCGGGAAATACGGGGCCAACCTGCTTGAGGAGGTCTCACGCTATGCTCAGGTGGCCGCGACCATAGCCATGCAGAACGAAGGGCAGTTTGATGTCATCCACGCCCATGACTGGCTCACATATCTCGCGGGAATCGCTGCCAAGGAAGTCAGCGGCAAACCGCTGGTCGTGCATGTGCATGCCACTTCGTTTGACCGCGGTACTGACGACATGGTTGACTCCAGGGTCTATGCGATCGAGAAGAGGGGCATGGAGGCGGCGGACCGGGTTGTGACGGTGAGTGACCTTACGAGGAACATTGTCATCAACAAATACGGGATAGACCCGTCCAAGGTCATCACTGTCCACAATGCTGTGGATTTCAGCAGCAGAGACAAGGTCGAGGTCGACAGGGGAGTCAAGGACAAGGTCGTGACTTTCCTCGGGCGCATCACATATCAGAAAGGGCCTGAGTATTTCATCGAGGCTGCCGCGAAAGTCCTCAAGCGCATGGACAATGTGCGTTTCGTGATGGCCGGAAGCGGCGACATGATGAACCGCGCCATCCGTCAGGTGGCCCGTCTCGGCATCTCCGACCGTTTCCACTTCACCGGGTTCCTGCGTGGAGGGGAAGTGCAGAAGATGTTCGCTCTGTCGGATGTGTACATAATGCCTTCCGTCTCCGAGCCGTTCGGAATCTCTCCGCTTGAGGCCATGCAGTCGGACGTGCCTGCCGTGATCTCTTATCAGTCAGGGGCCGCCGAGGTGCTGAAATACGCCCTTAAAGTGGATTTCTGGGATGTGGACGCCATGGCTGACGACATCTATGCCCTCCTCAAGTATCCGGCTCTCTCCGATTTCGCCGCAAAGCAGGGACACGAGGAAGTCAATGCTCTCAAGTGGAACAACGCCACAGCTAAGCTGAAGAATATTTACGAATCTCTGGTAAAAGAATAATATGAAGAAGTCTATCTGCCTGTATTTCCAGGTACATCAGCCGACAAGGCTCCGTCTTTACCGTTTCTTCGACATCGGCAAGGACTCACATTACTATGACGATTTCACCAACAGGACCATCCTCAAGCGGATCGCCACCAAGTGCTACCTCCCTATGAACAAGATGCTCCTTGACCTCGTCCAGGGGAGCAAGGGCAAATTCAAGCTGGCCTTCTCCATATCCGGCTCGGCGCTCGAACAGTTTGACCGCTATGCTCCGGAAGTTACAGAGAGTTTCAAGGCTCTTGCCGACACGGGCAATGTGGAGTTCCTCTGTGAGACATATAACCATTCGCTTGCCTCGCTTGCTTCACGTCAGGAGTTTGAACATCAGGTTCTCAAGCACAAGGCTGCCGTAGAGAAGTATTTCGGTGTCACGCCAAAGACTTTCCGCAACACAGAGCTGATTTATTCAGACAGTATCGGCAAGGATGTCTATGACCTCGGTTTCAGGACCATGCTCACCGAAGGAGCCCGTCACATAATGGGTTGGATGAGCCCTGATTATGTATATAACAATGAGTTCAAGAGCAGCCTCAAACTGCTTCTGCGCAATTATGCGCTCAGTGACGACATCGCTTTCCGTTTCTCCAACCGCAACTGGTCTGAATGGCCTCTGACGGCGGAGAAGTATCTCGGCTGGCTGAAGTCTTCAGAGGGTGACATTGTCAACCTTTTCATGGACTATGAGACTTTCGGGGAGCATCAGGGGGCGGACAGCGGCATCTTTGATTTCATGGAATCATTCATAAAGCAGGCCGTCAAGGATCCGGAACTTGAGTTTGTCACCCCTGCGCGTGCGGCAGCCAAATACAAGTCCGTGGGGGCCCTTTCAGTCCCGGAGCCGATTTCATGGGCGGATGAGGAGCGTGATCTCTCGGCATGGCTCGGCAATGAGCTTCAGCAGGATGCGTACCGCAAGCTCTATGCTCTCCAGGAGAAATTGTCCCTTGCGGATGATGCTGCGCTTTGGGCCGATTTCGGACATCTTCAGGAGAGCGACCACTTCTATTATATGTGCACCAAGTTCTTCTCTGACGGAGAGGTGCACAGCCGCTTCAATCCGTATGCGACACCTTACGAGGCATTCATCAATTATATGAATGTCCTCAGCGATTTCACGATAAGAGTAAACAATGCGATAGCAGAAAAATAGTTAGTAGTATATGAATATCAATGAAATGGGGACACCGTCATGGAAGAGTGTGATGGTGACCCGTCATCTGCCGGAGAAACTTTCCGGGCTGGAGACCTTGTGCAAGAATCTCTGGTGGTGCTGGAACGACAACGCCAAGGCGCTTTTCAAGAGCGTGGATTATGACATCTGGCACAAGTCAGGGCATAATCCGATGGAGATCCTTGACAAAGTGAGCCTAAAGAGATATATGGAACTCGCGCAGGACGATGTCTTCATCGCGCGCCTCGGGGAGGTGATGGCCGAGTTCAATGCCTATATGGCCAAGAAGTCCGAGCGCCAGGAGCCGTCCATCGGTTATTTCTGTATGGAATATGGTCTGGACACGTCTCTCAAGATATATTCAGGAGGTCTGGGCATCCTTGCCGGAGACTACCTCAAGGAGACCAGCGACATGAATGTCAACCTCGTGGCCGTCGGCCTGCTTTACCGTTATGGCTATTTCACCCAGAGGCTTACCCCTCAGGGCAATCAGGTGGCCGAGTATCAGGCTCAGGATTTCATGAAGATTCCGGCCGAGCCGGTGCTTGACGAGAACGGTGTGTGGAAGACGATCAAGGTTTCCATCGCCGGGCGCGACCTGCATGCCAGAATATGGAAAGTTGCTGTCGGACGCACCGATCTTTATCTTCTCGACACCGACTACGAGGACAATATTCCAGAAGACAGGCAGGTTACCCACCAGCTTTATGGTGGAGATTGGGAGAACCGTCTCAAGCAGGAGATTCTGCTCGGTATCGGCGGCGTGAGGGCTCTGAGGGCTCTCGGGCTTCACCCTACCATTTACCATTACAATGAGGGACATGCCGCATTTGCCGGACTTGAAAGGCTCCGCGAATGCATGCGTGAGCAGCAGCTGTCGTTCTCCGAGTCAATGGAACTCATCAGGGCTTCCGGCCTGTTCACGACCCATACCCCTGTGCCTGCCGGCCATGATGCATTCACCGAAGAACTCCTTGGCCGCTACATCGGCTATTATCCTCAGGCTATCGGCATCGACTGGAGGACGATGATGAGCCTCGGCAAGGTCAATCCTGACGACCACAACGAGGAGTTCTCCATGAGTTTCCTCGCCGCAAACATGTCCCAGAATGTCAACGGCGTCTCAATGCTCCACGGCAAGGTGAGCCGCGACATATTCTCGAGAATGTATCCGGGATACCTTCCGGAAGAACTTTATATCAGTTATGTGACCAACGGTGTGCATTATCCTACATGGGCGGCGCGTGACTGGAAGACTGTCCACGCCGATGTGTTCGGGGAGGAGTTCAAGACCCACCACTATGACATGAGCTGCTTCGAGGGCATATATAATGTTCCGGACAAGCAGGTGTGGGATACCCGCAAGTCTCTCAAAAAGGAGCTCATCGGGGCCATCCGCGAGAGACTTTCTGATCCGCAGCAGAGCGCACACTACACTCCGAGCCAGATCGTGACGATCAAGGAGCAGCTCAGGGACGATGTTCTCACCATAGGTTTCGCCCGCCGCTTCGCTACCTACAAGCGTGCGACGCTTCTGTTCAGCGACCTTGACAGGCTTGACGCTATTGTCAACAACCCTAAGCGCCCTGTCCAGTTCATATTTGCCGGCAAGGCGCATCCTGCAGACGGTGCCGGCCAGGATCTTATCAAGGACATCATCGAAATCTCCAAGCAGGAGCGATTCCTCGGCAAGATTGTCTTTGTCCCGGGCTATGACATCACTCTTGCCAAGAGGCTTGTCCAGGGAGTGGACGTATGGCTCAACAATCCGACCCGCCCACTTGAGGCTTCCGGTACGTCCGGAGAGAAGGCTGCAATGAATGGCGTCATGCACTTCTCCGTGCTTGACGGCTGGTGGGTTGAGGGCTACAAGCCGGGAGCTGGTTGGGCTCTTCCTCTGGAGAGGACATACGATGACCAGAACTACCAGAACGAACTTGATGCAGCCACCATCTACTCGACTATCGAGAATGACATAGCTCCGTCTTACTATGAGACCGATCCTGCCACCGGACTTTCTCCGAAGTGGATCACATATATCAAGAACACCATCGCCGAGGTTGCCTGCAACTTCACGACCAACCGCATGTTGAGCGACTACTGCCGTCAGTATTATGACCCGCAGAGCGTAAGGTTCGGGGAACTGGCCGCTGACGGGGCCAAGGTGGCAAAGGAGATCGCTGCATGGAAGCAGCTGGTGAGCGACGAGTGGAACAATATCCGCATCGTCTCATATACCCAGCCGGATGCTTCGTATGTGCTCTCTCCTGAGAACAAGCTCAAGTGTGAGGTTGTCCTTGATCTCGGCCGTCTCAAGCCGGAGGACATCGGAGTGGAGATGATCTTCACGTCTTCAGATGCCAAGGGTGAACTGCACATCCAGAATGTCTGCGAACTCGGAGTCGTTTCTGTCGCTGACGGGAAGGTCACCTATCAGGCGGAAGTACTGCCGGAAAGGACGGGGATGTATCAGGTAGGTACCCGTATCTATCCTAAGAACCCGCGTCTTCCGCACAGGCAGGATTTCCCTCTTGTGAAATGGCTGTAGTAGCCACAGGATTTTTTGACGGTGTCCATCTTGGGCACCGTCAGGTAATAAGTGCACTCGTCTCCTCTGCCCGTGAAAGGGGTGAGGAGGCGATTGTCGTTACGTTTGCCACGCATCCGCGGGCTGTGCTTCAGCAGGATGCACGTACGCTGAGACTTCTGTCGTCACCTGCCGAAAAGGTTGCCATGCTTGAGGCCCTCGGGGTGGACAGGGTTGAGGTGCTGGACTTTACGAGGGAATTTGCTGCCATGACGGCTGAGGAATATCTGGGGGGCATCGTGCGTGACCGTTTCGGCGGCACAGCCGCGCTTCTCGGCTATGACAACAGGCTCGGCTCAGATCAGCTTGATCCTCAGCAGGTCCGGCAACTGGCCGGCCGGCTCGGAATGGACGTCATTGTGGTGCCGCCTGCCAGTCTTGACGGCGGCGGGCTGATAGTCAGTTCGACCAAGATACGCGCGGCTTTGTCAGAAGGCCGGGTGGAGGATGCGGCGGCGATGCTTGGTTACGAGTATCCTGTGAGCGGAGTTGTGGTCGGAGGCAAGCAGCTCGGGCGTACCATAGGATTCCCGACGGCCAACATGCAGCTTTATGAGCCGCTCAAACTTGTCCCGATGCGCGGCGTCTATCTATCGGAGGTGGATACTCTCGGGCGTCATTTCTACGGTATGACGAATGTCGGGGACATCATCGAGACCAATATCTTCGGCTTTTCGGAGGATATATACGGGCTTGACATCACCGTCAAATTCAAAAAGCGCCTCCGTGACGGGAAGCGCTTGAATTCTGTGGCCGAGCTGAAGGCTCAACTTACTTGCGACCGAGCTCTCTGTCAAGAACTTTGCGCAGACCTGCCGCGCCTTTGACCGGTTCGGTGCTGAGCTCTCCGTTGATGATCAGCAGCGAATTCGGCAGGGAGGTCACGCCATAGGTGACCACTGCCGGAGATGCGGCTCCAAGTCCGTCGTTGAGGTTTATCCAAGGGAGTTTCTGGGAATTCACGATTGAGCCCCAGGCGGCTTTGTCCGGAGATACGCATACGGCGTAGATTTCGAATCCCCTGTTGTGGTATTCTTTCCATACGGGGAGGAGGGTGTCGATGTTGAGCATCTTCTGGGCGGCATCATCAGCGTTCCAGAAATGCAGCATCACCACTTTCGCGTCTACAGAACTGAGGGCGCGCTTTTCGCCGTTGATGTCAGGAAGTGTGATGTCCGGGTATCCGCGCTGCTCGGCGGTGCGGATCATCCCGTTGATTTCAAGAATCTTCATCCTGCGTGAGGCTTCCTTGTCGAGAGCCTTGACATACCGGGACTCTGGATAGACGGTTTTCAGCGAGTCTGCAGCCGCTTGGAAGAACAGCGCATCCGTAGGCTGGTTGAAGACTGGCGTGCCCTCTCCGATGGTCTCGTACAGCACAGGTATAGTGGTCATGGAGAACGGGTTGCTCATCACATACTTTACACTGGCCCTATAGTGGTCAAGGTAGGCCTTGGCCATCTCCGGACCGTTGTCGCCAGCAGAAATCAGGGACTTGATGAAGTCGGCATAGGCCTTGTCCACTTCAGCGAGCTTTACGGAGCCTTCCGAGCCTTTTACACTGTAGTTGCCGAGCGTGTCGGCACTCACCGATGCGTTCTCTCCGCTCTCGAGAAGCAGGGCCGCTATGCGTGTGTCCCCTTTGAAGAGATAGATGAATTCCGGCTGGCCTTTCTTCACCGGCACGGTGTATCTGAATGTTCCGTCCGCCTTGGTCCTGATGGTGTCGAGGACTGTGTAGACATTGACGTCCAACTGTTTTACGACTATCCGGCTGTCGGCGGCTCCTTCAATCTTGCCGCTGATGTCCGCCTTCTGTGCGCAGGAGGCGAGCGCAAATGCCGCAGCGGCTGCGGCGAATATCTTATAATTTCTCATATTCGGCGAGTATCGCATCGGCAGTCTTCTGCATCTCTTCTTTTGAGAAGACAGGGCGGGTCTTACGGAAATCCATGTCCCCTTCGGTCTGAAGAGGGATGAGGTGTATGTGCGTGTGAGGCACTTCCATTCCGAGCACGGCCACCCCCACACGTTTGCACGGCACCGCCGCCTTGAGGGCGGTGGCCACCTCGCGGGCGAAGTCCCAGAGTCCCTGGTAAGTCACGGGGTCAAGATTGAAGATGTAGTCGTCCTCTACTTTTTTCGGGATCACAAGGGTGTGCCCGAGAGTCAGCGGGCTTATGTCAAGGAATGCGTAGAAATCCTCGTTCTCCGCCACCTTGTAGGACGGGATGAGCCCCATCGCGATTTTTGTGAAGAGAGTAGCCATCAGAGGGAAATGTCGAGAATTTCAAACTTTATGATGCCTGACGGGGCCTTGGCCTCCACCGTCTCGCCTTTGCCGTGTCCGAGCAGGGCTTTTGCGATGGGAGTGGTGGCGGCGAGCTTGCCTTTTGAGAAGTCGGCCTCGCTCTCGCCCACGATGGTGAACTCCATCTCCCTGCCGTTGTTGAGGTTCTTGACCTTGACCTTGTTGAGCATCTGCACTTTATCTGTGCTGAGCTGGGAGCTGTCCAGAACTTTTGCGTTGACAATCATGTTCTGGAGGTTGGCTATCTTGAGTTCGAGCAGGCCCTGGGCCTCCCGTGCTGATTCGTATTCCGCGTTTTCAGAAAGATCTCCCTTTTCCCTGGCCTCGCCGATGGCCGCCGAGATGACAGGCCTCTGGGCAAGCGCTTCCGCCAGCTCTTTCTTGATCTTGTCGAGCCCTTCCTGGCTCATATAGTGTACTTCTGCCATAGTAATAGTTTGTTAATTAAGCAAGTGTCAAAAAAAATAACAAGAAGTCCCGCCGTGCAGGCAGAACTCTTGTCTTTTGCAAAGATAGTCAAAGCTGAACTAAAAACAAATTCTCAACCCTTATTCGCTGTCGAATTTAGGGGTCATTATCTCTTTGTATAGGATCAGCTTGCGCTTGTCCCGGCGGATTTCTTCCACTGTGGGATAATGCTCTGTGTGTGTTTTTGTTATGCGCTTGCGGGTTGGTTTGTCCACGTGCTCCGGATGCGGCACTGCGGCCGGCTGGACAGCCGGCATGGCCTGCACAGGCATCTGTACGGGTGCGGCTTCCGGAGCAGGCTGTTCTTCTGTTTTCCACGGATCTTCAGCCGCTGTGCGCGTTATCGCGCGTTGAGGCTCTTCTTCCTCCTCTTCGTCCTCAAATATCACAGGCTCGGCATATACCTGAGGCTTGGCTTTTCTTGCGGCCTTGAGTCTCTTGTCGATGATCGCCGCCAGCACCGGGACGGAGAACATCAGGATAGTTATGAGAAAACCTTCCATATCAGAATAATTTCTTCTTGCTTGTCGTGGCTATGAACTGCTTGAGATAGAACGGCTCGAAGTATGCGCAGTCCTTGAACTCGCCCGCCTTGAATGCTTCTTCCGCGAGGGAGGCCATTGCGGATGCCTTTGGGCAGGTCCGGATGAATACGGATCCGGTGGAGCCTATGACCTCTCTGCACTTCTCCGCCCCGTCTCCTATGAAGATCGCCGGGCCCTCGGAGAGGGTTTCCGCAAAAGTGGATCCGTCCACGATCTTGGGTTCCACCTCCGTGAGGCGGCTGCCGTCAGTGGAGAATACAGCTGTGTAGACTTCCATCCTGCGGGCATCCACCATGGGGATTATATGCTTGATGTTCTCGGGGATGCCTTCTTCCATGGCCTGTCTGGCGAGGATGTCGAGAGTCCCGACGGCCAGAAGCGGAAGCCCGGCTGCAAAGCACAGTCCCTTTGCGGTGGATACCCCGACTCTGAGTCCGGTGTAGGAGCCTGGACCGGCGCTGACGCACACCGCATCGCAGTCTTTGACCGTCAGCCCCTTTTCTTCCAGCACCTGTCCTATGAACGGGGCAGTCATGGCGGCATGCGCCCTGGGTGCGTCGCTCTCCCTTGAAGCGATGATCTTCCCGTCCTGCTCCAGGGCCACGGAGCACAGGGAAGTAGAGGTCTCTATAAGTATGATTCTGCTCATATTATATATGCTGTCTGGCCGAGTCCGGTCACATAATTCTTGATGTACGGGAAAATCTTTCCTGCCAGATCCCTCAGGGCGTGGTAGACTGTGGCGTTGTCAAGGCTGGACGGATCCACGATGTGGGCCGATGCGTTGACGCTCTCGAAGAGCATTATCAGCAGGCCCAGCACGACCGCCACCTTGAAAACCCCTATCACCAGACCGAGCAGGCCGTTGATCCACCCGAGAAACACTATCTTCAGAAGCCTTGTCAGGAGCGAGCCCAGCAGTCCCATGAGGAATATCACCAGCACGACGATCAATATGAAACTGACTATGTGCAGGATCACCTTGTCGATGCTGATGTACTGTGCGAGCCAGACGCTCAGTGAAGATGAGAAATAGAATGCCGCCCACACCCCGACGATTATGGAGACGAGTTCGACCACCTGCTTGACGAAACCCTTGCGGATCCCGTATACGACAGCGGGGACGAAGCATATAAGCAGGACGATATCTATGATAGCCATGAATTCAAAACAATTTCTTAACTTTGCAAATTGTTCAGTCTGCGTCCAGAAGCCTCTGGAGCGGACGAGCGTAAACGCAAAATTAGTAAAAAATATGATATTCAAAGAGTATGGCGGACTTGATCTCGTGGCCGCCGCCGACGAGGTCCTGAAGAAATGGAAGGGCATTGATGCCTTCGGCAAATCTCTCCGGCTCCGTGACGGGGCTCCGGAATTCATATTTTTTGAAGGCCCGCCTTCAGCCAACGGCATGCCCGGCATTCACCATGTCATGGCCCGTTCCATCAAGGATGCCGTGTGCCGCTACAAGACGCAGGCCGGTTATAAGGTGCGCCGCCGTGCCGGATGGGACACGCACGGGTTGCCTGTCGAACTCGGTGTCGAGAAGAAACTCGGCATCACCAAGGATGACATCGGCAAGAAGATAAGCGTGGAGGAGTACAACCGTACCTGCCGCGCGGAGGTGATGAAATATACGGCCGAGTGGCGCACTCTCACTGAGCGCATCGGCTACTGGGTCGATATGGACGACCCTTATGTGACTTATGACAACCGGTACATCGAGACCCTCTGGTGGCTTCTCAAGGACATTTACGGCAAGGGTCTGCTGTATAAGGGCAAGAGCATCCAGCCTTATTCGCCTGCGGCCGGCACGGGGCTGAGCAGCCACGAGCTCAACCAGCCCGGGTGTTACCGTGATGTGAAGGATACCACCTGCACCGTGCAGTTCAAGGTTGTTGGGGAGGATGATCTCTATTTCCTCGCCTGGACCACCACCCCGTGGACCCTGCCGTCCAATACAGCTCTTTGCGTGGGCCCGAACATCGATTACGTCAAGGTCAAGTCTTCCAACCCGTACACCGGCAAGCCTGCCACATACATCGTGGCCGAAGCTCTGGTGGGATCCCTTTTCAACGACAAGATTCCGTATGAGGTGCTGCCCGGCAGTTTCAAGGGATCCACGCTCGTCGGTATGCGCTACGAGCAGCTGATTCCGTGGTTCCGTCCTGATGACGGGGCTTTCCGTGTCATCTCCGGAGACTATGTCTCCACTGAGGAGGGTACCGGCATCGTCCATATAGCTCCGACATTCGGTGCGGATGATGCCAAGGTGGCAAAGGCCGCCGGGGTGCCGGCGCTCATGGTGATCGATGCTGACGGTGCGCCTCAGGCCCAGGTTGACCTCAAGGGACGTTTCTTCCGTATCGAGGACATGGATCCGAAGTACGTGGCCGAGAGGGTTTCCCCTGATTATAAGGAGTGGGCGGGGCGCTATGTCAAGAATGCCTACGATGACTCCCTGCCTGCGGATGCTCCGACCCTTGACGTGGATCTCTGCGTCATGTTGAAGATGGAGGGAAAGGCTTTCCGCATCGAGAAGAAAGTCCACTCGTATCCACACTGCTGGCGCACTGACAAGCCTGTGCTGTATTATCCGCTCAACAGCTGGTTCATCAAGACCACTGCGGTGAGGGACAAGATGATAGAACTCAACAACGGGATCAGCTGGAAGCCGGCTTCCACCGGGACCGGGCGTTTCGGCAAGTGGCTGGAGAACATCCAGGACTGGAACCTCAGCCGCAGCCGCTACTGGGGTACGCCGCTCCCGATATGGCGCACTGAGGACGGTCGGGAGGAACTCTGCATCGGCTCTGTCAAGGAACTTTACGCGGAAATAGACAAGGCCGTCTCCGCCGGGATCATGGAGACCAATCCTCTCCGCGACCTGGGCTTCAACCCGGAAGACATGAGCAAGGAGAACTATGACAAGATAGATCTCCACCGCCCGTATGTGGACAACATCTTCCTTGTGAGCCCGTCCGGCAAGAAGATGATCCGTGAAACAGACCTTATCGACGTGTGGTTCGATTCCGGTTCCATGCCTTATGCCCAGACAGGGCTGCGCGGCATCGGCACTCCGGATTTCGGCTGTACGGCTGATTTCATAGCAGAGGGCGTGGATCAGACGCGCGGGTGGTTCTACACCCTGCATGCCATCCATACCATGGTAAGCGGAACCCCTGCTTTCCGCCGAGTGATCTCCAACGGGCTTGTGCTCGACAAGAACGGGGACAAGATGAGCAAACGTCTCGGCAATGCTGTCGACCCTTTCAAGGCGCTCGACAAGTTCGGCCCTGACGCGCTGCGCTGGTATATGCTCACCAACGCCCAGCCGTGGGACAATCTGAAGTTTGACGAATCCGGAGTGGAGGAGGTGCGTCGCAAGTTCTTCGGCACGCTGTACAATTCCTATTCCGTATTCGCGCTGTACGCCAATATAGACAAATTCGACCCGTCTGCGGAGAAGGTCCCTTACGGGGAGAGGCCGATGTTCGACCGGTGGATAATCAGCCGCATGAACACGCTTGTGAAGTCGGTTGAGGCGGCTTATGAAGATTATGACCTCACTGCTGCCGGCCGTCTTGTGCAGGACTTTGTCTGCGACGACCTGAGCAACTGGTATATCCGTCTCAACAAGAAGCGCCTCTGGGGTTCCGGAATGACAGCGGACAAGCTTTCCGCGTATCAGACTCTTTATGAGGTGCTCCGCACCGTAGCCCTCATCTCGGCTCCTATAGCGCCGTTCTTTATGGACAGGCTCTGGACGGATCTTGTACCGGGCTCTGAATCAGTGCATTTTGAGACGATGCCTGCGGCTGACGAGTCTTTGGTGGACAAGGATCTCGAGGAGAGCATGAGTTTCGCGCAGAAGGCATCCTCTATGGTGCTGGCCCTTCGCAAGAAAGTGGGCATCAATGTCCGCAAGCCTCTCGCCAAGGTGCTTGTGCCGGTGCTTGACGACACTGTCAAAGAGCACATCCAGAGGGTCAGCGACATTTTCCTCGCTGAAGTCAATGTCAAGGAGATAGAGTTCCTGCATGACACTACCGGCATCATCACCAAGAAGATCAAGCCGAACTTCAAGACGCTCGGGAAGGTCTACGGCAAGAGGATGAAGGAGATCGCCGCCGCGTTCGGCACCTTGTCGCAGGAACAGATCGCCGACATCGAACGTGCTGATGCTGAGTATGTCCTGCATCTTCCGGGCGGGGATGTGACTCTTGGCAAGGGAGACTATGAGATCAGCTCCGAGGACATGCCGGGCTGGCTCGTGGCCACCGAGGGGACTCTCACTGTCGCTCTGGACATTGTGCAGACTCCGGAACTCCGCAGGGAGGGAGTCGCACGCGAACTCATCCATCCTGTCCAGAATCTCCGCAAGGAGAGCGGATTCGAGGTGACAGACAGGATAGATACTGTGATCTATGCAGACGGTGCCGCTTATGATGAGATAAGCGATGCTCTCAAGGAATATTCCGGGTATGTCGCTGCACAGACCCTGTCATTGTCCCTCTCTCTCAAGAAACTCGGAGAGGCTCCTCTGGCGGCGTCAGAAGTTGAGTGGGGCGATGCCTCAATCAAGATATTTGTGGAGAAACATTTAAAATAAGCCTATTATGACAGACGAAAAGAAACAGGCTCCTTTGACGGAGAAGACACGTTATTCCGATGCGGAACTGGCGGAGTTCAAGGCTATTATCGAGGAAAAACTTGCCCAGGCCAAAGCCGAGTACAATACTCTTCGTGAGGTTGTGCTCCACAACGGCACAAATGATATAGAGGACACATCACCTTCGTTCAAGACTGTCGAGGATGACGGGGCCAACCAGCGCTCAAAAGAAGAGGCAAGCCAGCTTGCCCAGAGGCAGTACAAGTTCATAAAGAATCTGGAGGCTGCCCTCGCGCGCATCGAGAACAAGACTTATGGCATCTGCCGTGCCACCGGGAAACTCATTCCTAAAGAGAGACTTATCCGTGTGCCTCATGCTACACTCACAGTGGAGGCCAAGGAACAACTTGCCAAGGAGGGCAAAAATTAGTGTCGTCCAAGGGTTTGGCTGCAGGAAGTCCGAAGAAGGGGTTGTGGCTCCTTCTTCTGGGCATCGGGCTTGTCGTGGTTGACCAGATCATCAAGGTGGTCGTCAAGACCAACATGGATCTGGGGGAGCAGATATATGTGATCGGCCAGTGGTTCCGGATATGCTTTGTCGAGAACGAGGGAATGGCTTTCGGTATGGCATTCGGAGGGGCAGTGGGGAAGTTTCTGCTTTCGCTTTTCCGTATCTGCCTGAGCGGGGCTCTGATATGGTGGATACATTCGCTGCTCAAGAAAGGGACTGCGCCGACCGGAGTGCTCGTAGGATTGACACTGATCACGGCCGGGGCGATAGGAAATATCATCGACTGCCTTTTCTACGGGCTGATCTGGGGCTATGCCCCGTTCATGTTCGGAAAGGTGGTGGACATGTTCTATTTCCCGCTCATCCGCAGCGGGGAGAAGGTGATCTTCTTCAGTCCTGTTTTCAATTTTGCTGATTCCTGCGTGACGGTAGGTGCTTTCTATCTCCTGCTCTTCCAGTGGAAGTTCTTCTCCGGTGAGGACAAGAAAAAGGAGGCGAAGTGATTTTTAAAGATATTTTTTGCAAATAATCGGAAAATATCTAAATTTGCAGTCCCATACGGGAAGGAGAGTTGGCCGAGTGGTTGATGGCGGCAGTCTTGAAAACTGTTGACCTTAACGGGTTCGGGGGTTCGAATCCCTCACTCTCCGCGAAATCGGGCTAATGCTCTGACTTTTAATAAATTAGACGCAAGGTTAGGCTCGAAACGGGACAAAATCGGGACAGAACTTGTCCCGATTTTTTTTGGTAAAAAACGGGGGGGTGATTATATTTGCAACAAAAAACATTGCGAGATGAAAAAGTTTATTTATGTTCTGTTTTGCGCTGCGGCGCTGATGATGTGCGGCTGCAACAAGGATAACAACGGTAATGGTAATGAGCCGGATCCTGACAAACTTACATGGGCTTCACTTGTGGCGGAGCACCCTTTCTTGGGAGAGTTCCCTCCATTTGACGGAGAGATCGAAAATTGCGATTCACGCAATCTCGGCGGGGCTGAGACCGTAACTTTCTTTGACTACAAGTGCGATGAGTCTGTGGCCACGACCTATTACGCCAAATTCATCCCTGCCGGGTTTACAAAATCAGATGGGTCACACATATATCGCAAGACCGTAGGAAACAAGGAATACGCTTTTTCCGGGTCTTATGGTGGCGGCAGTTTCGGCCTGAATTTCTCTGCTGATTCGAAGTAAACCATGGTATTCTCCAGAATCATGCCCGCTGCTGCAGCTCTGCTGCTTCTTGCGGGCATTTGTGTGGACGCGCACGCTGTTTCTTCCGCGGCGGCGGACGATGATGTCAGGGCCCGGCTCTATCTCAACAAGGGGGACAGCCGGGTCGTTGACGGTTATCTCCGCTCAGCGATGGTCAACCGTCCGGACCATATCGAGTTCAGTCTCACGCCTGATGGTGAGAGAGTCCGTTACATAAACGAAGATGTGGATTCTCTTGTGCTTGAGGGCACTGACAAATATGTCAAGCGTCTTGTCAAAGTATATGGCTTGCTCGGCGGGCCTGCTAGTGTCGAATGGGTACGCGAGGAGTACAAGGGCAGGGGGATTGACCTTTACTCTCTATTTACCGTAGAATCAGAGCGGACGGGCCGCAACATAACTGTCGTGAAGCCTGTGCGCGCATGGTATCTGAGCATAGCGGGCGATATGGCTGTCATGGTCAGTTCGGACACGCGTGACAGCATTTTCGACAGGACAGAACCGCCGATGGCGGAGGATATGCTCTCAATGTATTTCGGGAAAATCTATGATTATCCCGATTTTGCAGGGAAGATCAAGGCCGGGGAGTTCAAGACACTCATGGACGTGATCCATGCTTGGGAGGTATCTTACGGCAACACCGCGCATCGGGTGGAAGGCAAATTGAAAGCGGACCAGATAGGGATGCAGGGTGGAATCGCCGCCTCTGATGCAGCCAAGAATGTGGACTGGAAGCGGACAAAATCCGAAATCGTCTTCCCGAAATATTCCCGCACCCTTCAGGTCGGCGCCTCTCCGATGATGGGCTCATGGTCCAAGGTGATGAAACATGCGCTTGACGATGCCGCAGAGTCTACTTTCAAGATGGTTGTGCCGCCGGTGATGATATATTCCGACATCTGTTTTCTGGATTTCGGCCGTCTTGGAAGTGTCGGTTGGACAGTGGGCGGAACGTTCTCCCGTTACGGATACAACTGGATGCTGGACAACGGCTATGGCGACAAACAGCAGGACACCTTCTGCAACCGGATTGACTTGGCTGCCGGTTTGAGCTACCACCTTACTCTTTGCCGCAGGCTGGAGCTCTATGCCAGGGCGATGGTTGATGCCGGTATCATCGGGGAACACACCACCGAACATGAGAGCGGAGAGGAAGCGAGCAGCACTTTCAACAAGATGGACACCCGCATGTCTTTTGTGGCTACCGCCGGAGTGCGTTGGTACTTCTGCGAGAAAGCGGGTCTGTGGGTCGAGGGCGGACACGATGTCGGCTGCCTTTCGGCCGGCCTGTCGTTCCGTTTCTGATGTGACCGCATCTTTGCGCACCTGCGCAGCGCGCAGTTGATCTTTTCCCTTAAAAATAGAGCAGGAAGAAAACCATTCCGTTTTCTTCCTGCTCTCTATTTGTCCGGTGTTGGTGGTTACGCCTCAGGCGGGAGGGCTTGGAAATGCCGGGTCAAGAAGACTTCCGCAAGGAAAAGTACGCAGAAGATGCAGGCCACCAGATAGACTCCGCAGATATTTCCTGGGAAAAGGATGCTTGCAAGCGGTGTGACAAGAAGCGGCGACAGGAACTGTCCGGCATATAAGGCGGCCGAGAGCAGCGGCATCACTGTCGTGGCTGCTTCGCGTCCGGCCTTGATCGAGGCTATGGTGTTGAGGTAAGGTACGCCCACGCCGTTGGCGATCCCGATGAACAGGCACCCTGCAAGCAGAGCCGTGAGCGACTGTGACAAGGCAAAACACAGGTATCCGAGCAGAAAGAAGACTGGAGCGAAATATTTGATGCTCATCCGGAACATTTTCATCATGCCCCCGAATACAAGCCCGACAAGCGCAGCCACCACATCGAGCGCCACCATTATGATGGTTATAGCCACAGGATCGAGGCTTGTGGTGCGCACGCAGACAGCCGAGAAGTTGGACGGGAAAACGAAGAAACAAACCATGAGCAGCAGCATCCCGAGAACTGACGGATAGAATCGCCTGATGTTGGACGTGAGGTTTTGTGAGCCCGCAGGTGCTTCCAGATGCTCATTCGGGAGGAACGCCAGCACGAGCACAAGGACTGCGAGCCCCATCAGGTAAACGAGAAAAGCATAGTTCCAACCCACTTTGGCGAGGACACCCGCTATCAGCGTGGCGATCACGCCGCCGGCCTGGTTCATTGCAGCGCACAGCCCCATAAGCCTTGACTGTTTCTCTGGAGGGAAATAATAGGAGAGGAGCCCTGTGGACAGCGGCATGATCATACCGACCGAGACTCCGAGCAGGGCCCTCAGCACAAGAATTGCTGCGATATCGTCAAGGAAGAAAGCTCCGGAGCCGCAGAACACATACATCACAAGCCCGCTGACTGCGATGGTCCTTGTTTTGAAGAGTCTGCAAAGTCTTGTGAAGCAGAGGTTTGTGATGATGATGAACAGGGCCGGCAGGCTGACGATGAACTGTACGAGCAGGTCTGGCTTGTCGGCGAAGTGAGCTTTCACGGCCCAAAGTGCCGGAGCCATGGCCGCACCGGCCATTACGGTCAGGAGACTGATAGAGAGGATTGTCGGGGCAAGCATCCCGAGGTGTTTTTGCGTCTGCATAAATATCTGATTTGAATACACTTACTGGAGTTCGGGCTCTACCAGGCCCGGATTCTTCAGACGCTGTGACAGACGCTTACAAATCCGCAGCGCAAATTTACAAAAAAAACGGATTCCCCGTCCTGGCTTCGAGAAGCGGGATCGGGGAATAGAGAGCGACCTGGGCACTTTTGGCTACAGCAGCTTCTTGTACTCCACCGGCATCACCTTGATGAAGCGGGCCCCTCGGGTGGATTCCGATAGCGGTTTCATTGTATTGGATGTTACTCTATATCTTCATTTCTCGGAAACGCAATCTCAGATCGTTCATTCTCTGTATGATACTATCAAAACCAAGAGCATCTCCATAAATGTAACCATTAATCATATTGTCGTTGTAGTCTTTCCGGAATGCGTCGAGAATTTCTCCGGCAGGTACAAAATCAATGCGAGCCGGATAATCCCAATCATAGTTTACATAGCCGAGATGATAGAATTTTCGGCGATGTTCCACTATGGATTTGTATAGAGAGATGTCGTTCAATGCCTCCTTTCCATAGTCTGTGTCCATAATCTTTTCAATGTCATACAGATGGCGGCTCATCCTGCGGGAACGCGGATTCTGTCTCTGAAATTCCTCATTCAGAAGAAAACACTTTTCCAGAAATGTTCTTGAAGGCTTTACGGTACGAATCACTGCTCCGGAATCCGTGTCAGTATCCTCAAACATCTGATTGACGAGAGAAGTAATTAACTTGTCTTCATAAGGCTCATCCATAGATAAGCAACTTATTTCGATTTTTACACATGCGTCTATGTCGCCGGAATATTCTGGAAACAAGCTGGAGTAAAATACATTTATGACAGTAGGATCACTATCGTGGTCTATCGGCTTTGTTCCTGTTTCTGTCAGAATCTCCGTAATATTCTTCACACTGAAATCGTGGACACCATATTCTTTCAGTTTCTTTTCAAGCCCATCTGACAACACTCCGTGAATATAATCTCTTGAAGCCTTCCTTAGTCTCATCAGCTGCGAGTTGGTCTCTCCCGCCGCAAAGCTATAACCAAGAATGTCACGATAGAATTTCCTATCTATCGCGATGTCGATATCCTCACTGAATCGCTGAATCAGTCCCCATCCCTTGCTTAATGATGTGCCTCCCTTGAAAAGAAGAAAGGGACCGCATTCTATGTTGAACAAAGCCTTCAAAATGATTGTTACCCACCAGTCCTTTTCTATGGCACGCTCTTCAATCTTTTTCTCCTTTGCTGCAGCTTGTGCCGAAGCCAGTCGTTCGGCTACAGGCAAGTTTTGCCATAAGTTATTCATCTTGTCTGTGTTTTAAGTGCATTGAGAAAAAACTTTCTTATCCAACTTGGCATCATCTGTAAATCTTCAGAAAGGGTGTCAATATCTGTGTCTTTGCGAATAAAATCACCGATTATCAATTTATCTTCATCCGTTACATTGTTTTCTCCAATATATTTCAATGCCTGGACAATCAAGCTTCGTTTCTTCCCTTTGACAGCAAAGTTTTTTGGTACTGCTCTCTTAAATGTTATCGTCCGCCCGTCGATGGTGATCGATCTCGCTGAGCCTGATGTAAGAAATACTGGATTCATAGGCATTTGTGTAGATAAACCTAAAAGATTCAGTGCAGTTGCTCCTGTAGGAAGAATCTTAGCCTTATCTCTTTCGGCAATGGCTTCCGCAATACTGGACAACGGAGGGTAGACGAGTCCGAATCTGGTCGCTTCCGTTTTCAGATACACGCCTCTGGAAAGGTGATATAGTTCTCCTGATTTCACGAGACCAGAAAGAATTTTTCCGACATATTCATCATCATATTCCGGAAAACTGTTGTTGAAGAACAGTGTTCCGTTTTGGGCGGCGCTAATGCGCTCTCTTATAATGTTTACCACCATACAATCCTATCTATGAAACCAAGATTCACTCGGTAATTTTTGCAAAATTACCGATACTTTAGCATTTCGCCAACACATTACTAAAACTTTTTGAGCCTACCCTATACATCCCATTGTCCGCAGTTGCACCAACAGGACTTCCAATTGAGGTTGACTAAGGGATTACAGCAGCTTCTTGTACTCCACCGGCATCACCTTGATGAAGCGGGCGGCGTAGGAGTCCCATTCGGAGAGGATGCGTGCGGCGAGAGGGCTGCCGGTGTGGGCGTGGTGAGCCTTGATGAGGGACTTGACCTCGCGGCGGTCTTCGTCCGTTTCCAGCAGGGAGAGCTCGACCATGTCCATGTTGCAGTAATAGTCGAAGTCTCCATCTGTGTTGAGGACGTAGGCGATGCCGCCGCTCATGCCGGCAGCGAAATTGCGGCCGGTCTTTCCGAGCACGACGACCCGGCCTCCGGTCATGTATTCGCAGCAGTGGTCTCCGACCCCTTCCACAACGGCTGTCGCACCGCTGTTGCGGACGCAGAAACGCTCCCCGACCTGACCGTTGATGTACATCTGCCCTGCCGTGGCTCCGTAGCCTATGGTGTTGCCGGCGATGATGTTGTCCTCGGCACTGAAGAGGGATTCCGGAGAAGGGGTCACTATGATTTTGCCGCCGGAGAGGCCTTTGCCGAGATAGTCGTTGGCGTCCCCTTCGAGCCTGAAGGTGAGACCCGGGCAGAGGAAAGCGCCGAAACTTTGCCCGGCAGCCCCTGTGAATGTCACCGTGATGCAGTCTTCCGGCAGGCCGGCCCCACCATGGAGGGACGTCACTTTGCCGCTCAGCATGGCCCCGACACTGCGGTCCGTATTGCGTATCTGTACCCCGAGGCTCACCTTTCTGCGCGATTCCACGGCCGGCCATACCATCTCGAGCACCTCCCTGTCCTTGGCGCAGAGCTGGGCATCTGTCTGGCCGGATGTGCAGACACGTGCATTGTCCTTGGCCTCGTCAGGGATGTACAGGACTCTGTCGAGGGAGACTTTTCCGGCTTTCGAGCCTTCCGGGAAATTCCTTTTGTGCAGGAGGTCCGCCCTGCCGATGATCTCCTGGAGAGAGCGGTATCCCATCTGGGCGAGGTATTCGCGCAACTGCTTGGCGATAAAGCGGAAATATGTTTCCAAGTGCTCCTTGCGACCGGTGAATTTCGCCCGCAGGGCCGGATCCTGTGTGGCAATCCCGACGGGGCAGGTGTTGGTGTTGCACCGGCGGCATACAAGGCAGCCGAGTGAAACCAGCGAAGCGGTGCCGAAGCCGAATTCCTCAGCACCGAGCATGGCCATGAACAGCACGTCACGCGCAGTCTTCAGACCTCCGTCCACCTGGAGGCGGACACGTCCCCGGAGATTGTTGACCACGAGGGTCTGTTGCACCTGTGCAAGGCCTGTCTCTGCCGGGCTGCCGGTGTGTTTGACCGAGCTTGCGGGGCTTGCGCCCGTGCCGCCGTCGCCGCCGCTTATCAATATGACATCGGCCTTGGCTTTTGCCACCCCGGCTGCAATCGTGCCGACCCCGGCCTCAGAGACAAGTTTGACGCTGATGCGTGCCGAGGCGTTGATGTTCTTGAGGTCGTATATCAGTTGAGCGAGGTCCTCGATGGAGTAGATGTCATGGTGGGGTGGGGGAGAGATGAGGGTGATTCCCGGCACGGAATGCCGGGTACGGGCTATGAGTTCATCTACCTTGAATCCTGGCAGCTGGCCGCCTTCTCCCGGTTTCGCGCCCTGGGCGACCTTGATCTGTATCTCGTCCGCGTTGACAAGGTACTGCGCGTCCACCCCGAATCTTCCCGAGGCCACCTGCTTCACCGCGCTGCGCATCGAGCTCCCGTCGGGGAGGGGATTGCTGCGTGACGGGTCCTCGCCGCCCTCGCCGGTGTTGCTCTGCCCGCCGATGGCGTTCATCGCCAGGGCTATCGTCTCGTGGGCCTCCTTGCTGATGGCCCCGAATGAGATGGCTTCCGTCACGAAGTGCTTCATCAGTGCCTCTTCGCTTTCAACTTCGTTGATGTCTATAGGTTTGCGGTCGCTTTCGATTTCCATCAGGTCGCGCAGGTACATCGGAGCCGTCCTGTTGGCGGCGATGTCGCTGAACTGGCGGAACGCCTCGTAGTCCTGCTCCCTCACGGCTTTGTGCAGGAGTCTGACGCGGGACGGTTCCCAGGCGTGGAATTCCCCTCCTTTGCGGTATGAGTAGAATCCGTAGTCTTCCGGTGCGCCCGGCTGCTCCGGTGCGAATGCCGCCTTGTGGGCTGCGAGCACATCGGATGCTATATCTTCGAGGGTGACTCCTCCTATCTGGGAAACGCCTCCTCCCATATAACTGTCCAGCACTTCCTGGCTGACTCCCAGGTTTTCGAAGAGGGAAGCACCCCTGTAACTGCGTATGGTGGAGATTCCCATCTTGGAGAGGATTTTGAGCATGCCCTTGTTCACAGCCTTGATGTAGTGTTCTTCCGCTGCCGGGTAGTCAAGCTGGACGGCTTTGGATTTGACCAGCTCATCGAGGATGGCAAATGTCATATAGGGATTGACCGCGCTGGCCCCGTATCCGGCGAGCAGCGCCACATGCATCACCTCGCATACTTCTGCGGATTCGACGATTATGGCGGTCTGCGAACGCTTCATGTTGTGGATGAGGTGGTGATGCACGGCGGCCGTGGCAAGCAGGGACGGGATGGCGGCATGCTTCTCGTCTACATTGCGGTCGCTGATTATGATATAGTTGTATCCTGCGTCAACAGCCTTGATGGCATCCTTGCAGAGTCTGGAAAGTGCGGCTTCCATCGCTCCCGCCCCACCTTCAGTCTCGAAGAGCATAGGCAGTGTGATGGTTTTGAACCCTTTGTATCTGAGGTTTTTGAGCGTTTCCAACTCGGCGTTTGAGAGGATCGGGGAACTTAGGCGTACCACCTTGCACAGATCCGGCGATGGGGTGAGAATGTCCCCCTTGACGGCTCCGATGTAGCTTGTCAGGGACATCACGGTGCTTTCCCTTATGGAGTCTATCGGCGGGTTGGTGACCTGGGCGAATTTCTGTTTGAAGTAATTGAAGAATCTCTGGGGCTTCTCGGAGAGCACGGACAGAGGGGTGTCATCCCCCATCGCATACAGCGGCTCCGCGCTGTCCACCGTCATCGGGATGATGATGCGGTCAATGTCCTCCTTGCTGTAGTTGAAAGCCTTGAGAAGCCTTTGGTAATCGGGGACTGAGTGCTCCACCTTGCGTCCGCTGCGGATGTCCTTGAGCACTATGCGCCCGCTGTGCAGCCAGTCGGCATACGGGTGGGCGTCGCTCAGGGCTGCCTTGATTTCTTCATCGCGGAGAATCTTGCCCTTGAGGGTGTCAACCATCATTATTTTGCCGGGGCGCAGCCTTCCCTTGGAGGCTATCTCCTCCGGGGGAACATCGCAGACTCCCGTCTCCGAAGCCATTACCAGCATCCCTCCCTTGGTGACGAAATACCGGCACGGACGCAGCCCGTTGCGGTCCAGCATGCCTCCGGCATATCTTCCGTCGGAGAATATGATTGTGGCCGGGCCGTCCCATGGTTCCATGAATATCGAGTGGTATTCGTAGAAACTCTTGAGCTTGTGGCTCAACGGGTTGCCTTCCTTGTAGCTTTCAGGGACAAGCATAGCCAAAGCGTGCGGAATCGAATATCCTGCACGGGTGAAGAACTCCAGAACATTGTCGAATGAGGCGCTGTCGCTCATGCCGGGCTCGACTATCGGGCTGATGTTCTCGGTGATTTTTCCGAGCTTGTCCGTCTTGAGCAGGCTTTCGCGAGCCTTGATCCAAAGCCTGTTGCCACGGATGGTGTTGATCTCCCCGTTGTGCCCTATCATGCGGAACGGCTGTGCCAGGCTCCATGTCGGGAATGTGTTGGTGGAGAAACGCGAGTGCACGAGGGCGATCGCCGAGGTGAAGTATTTGTCGGTGAGGTCGGTGAAATAGTGCCGCAGCTGCCCGGAGGTGAGCATGCCCTTGTATATGAGGGTCCTTGTGGAGAGGCTGGCGAAGTAGCAGGATTTTTTGTCCTTGATAGAGGAGACTGCGACCCGGCGTTCCGCTTCTTTGCGTATCAGGTAGAGTCTGTTCTCGAGTTCTTCCTGATTGTCGCAGCCCTCGATGAACAGCTGTCTGATGTCCGGTTCCGTCTCCCTGGCCTTGCTGCCGAGGACATCGGAATTGACCGGCACTTCTCTTATGTGCATTATGCTGAGGGAGTTGGCCTCGGTGCACTCCTTGATTATCTCCAGAAATGCTTCCGCGTCGCTCTTGTCTTTAGGGAAGAAGACCATTCCGACCCCGTAACGGCCTTTTTCCGGCACGGGGATGCCGTGGAGCAAGATGAACTCATGCGGGATCTGGACCATTATCCCGGCTCCGTCTCCCGTGTTCGGGTCTCCTCCTTCGGCTCCGCGGTGGGCCATGTTCTCCAGAACGGAGAGGCTTTTCTCAATGATGTCGTGGTACTTGGCTCCGTTGATGTTGACGACCAGCCCCACGCCGCATGCGTCGTGTTCCCAGTCCTGTGAGTACAGGCCGCGGGCCTGAAGTGATTCCATCTGGTTCATATACTCTCGTATTTCCTGCTTTTTCCCGTCTTATTGCTTCAGGGCAGACAGGTATGGGGTTTAATGTTGCAAGTTAGTAAAAATTCTCAAGAATTACTTGCGTTGGAGCTTAAAATCCCGTGTCGCCCCGTTCTCGTCCCGTGTCGCCGCGCTCTCGTCCCGTGTCGCCGCGCTCTCTGCCGTGCGCACGCGGCTGATCCGGTGCGCACCAGGCCCTCTCGTGCGCACCGCGTTGAATTTCCTCCTGTCCCGTGCGCACCGCAGGCCTTTTTACGCACGGGATCGACTTCGTGCGCACGGGGGCGGGCCAGAAGTCCTGGGGCAGAATCTGAGCCTGCGTACGGAACGGGGTTCTTTCGCGGACGGAAGATTGTTGCGCGCGGGCCGGAGGTGGCAGGGGCGAGGCTTGTGTTGAGCCCCTGCCACCTCCGCCACGTCTAGAGGTGCCCGACGCTACCTCGGTGTTGTCCTGATGTCGCTCTAGTGTTGCCTCAGTGTTCAGGTAGGAGCTATTTTCCGCGACTCCGCTCCCACCTGGAGGGGCGATATGGCTTGTGCGTCTTCCAGAGGCCGTTCCTATGTTCAGGTAGGAGCCATTTTCCGCGAAACTGCTCCCACCTGGATGGGCGCAAAAAAGGATGAATTTGGGACTGTGATGTCGAGATTTGTTGTATATTTGCCTTGTTTATGGAGACAGTTCAGATACCGGAATGGGAAACACTATTAAATTATTTTATATGAGTAAATTACAAACAATCGGGGGGGGTGATGCGCGCCTGACATACCTGCCTCCTTGTGTTCAAGTACTTGATGTAGAACTGGAACAGGCTGTACTTACGGGAAGCGGCAGCACGCAGAACCTTGAGGAAGAACTTTTCACTTGGTAGGCCTATGAAAACTCTCTTCAGAACAATAGTTGGCCTCGGAGTCCTGGCGGGACTTGCAGGCTGCGCGAAAGAGAATATCTCTCCGGACGGCCCGTCAGATGGGGAAATGGTCAAAGTGACATTCAGTGCGACCCAAGAGGGTGCTCAGACCCGTACTTCTGTGGGAGCCGATGGCAAGGCTGTGAATTGGTCAGAGCCGGATGCCATTTCGGTCTTTGACGGCACGAGAAATACAAAGTATACTCTAACGTCCGGTGCAGGCGAAACTTCAGCGATGTTTGACAGCGATGCTGAAATTCAGAAAGCCGACAACTATATCGCTCTTTATCCTTATCAGAGCGGGGTCTCTATGAGTGACGGCACTCTGTCCAACGTGACCCTGAAAAGCGAACAGACAGCGGTGGCAGGGTCTTTCGATCCGGAGGCTGCACTTATGCTGGCACAGACGGAGTCCGGAAGCCTGAGTCTGAATTTCAAGAATGTCGTGGGCTACGTGAAGGTGACGCCGATGTTCGACTGCAAGAAGATAACGTTTGTCAGAAACGGTGAGTCTGGGATCTTTGCCGGTAAACTGAGTCTGAAGATGAACGGGGATACTCCGTCGATCGCGGGAATTATGGATGGAAGTTCTTCTGTCTCCATCTCCGGAGATATCAAAGCAGGTTCGGCTTATTATATTGCAGTCCTTCCTGTGACTTTGTCTTCTGGATTCAGGCTTGTCTTTACTGATGCTGCGGGCAAAGAGAAGTACAGAGAGTCGAGCAAAGACCCTGATATAAACAAGAGCAAGGTGGTCAACCTCGGTGCGATTTCCGAGAGCGACCTGCAGGAAGACGACACCACCCCTTATGTGACTTTCTCCGCTGATACCGAGCAGGAGTTCGGGATGACTCTGAATGACGGTGTCGGAACTTTCCAGTATTCTGTGGGAACCGGGAGTTGGACGGATTTGTCATCAGGCACGGCCATTGGTTTCGGAGGATCATCCGGAAGCCTAAGGCTTCGCGGTAAAAGTAACGTTGGCACAGCGACAAGTGATGCCGACCGAAGCCAAGTTACTTTCACGACGGAGGCGAAAGTGACCTGCACCGGCGATATCCGCACTCTTGTCGATTATGAGAATTACAGCACGGTCAGCACAGATGCTGCAAGATTCTGCGGCCTGTTCATGGATTGTACGCAATTGGTTTCCGCGCCTTCGCTCCCGGCGGCTGTTCTGGCTGACCATTGCTATCATAAAATGTTCTATGGCTGTACAAGCCTTGAAAGTGCACCTGAATTGAATGCTGAAAATCTCGCTGAATACTGCTATGCGTCCATGTTCTACAAATGCAGCAAGCTGTCGTCAGTTCCGGAGTTGAAATCCACGTCATTGGCCAAGGGCTGCTATTCAAGTATGTTCAGCGGTTGTAAAGGCTTGACATTCGTGCCGGAGAATCTCCTTCCTGCCGAGAACCTGGCACCAAGCTGTTATACGTCGATGTTCAGCGGTACCAGCTTGACCTCCGCTCCGAAACTTCCGGCAAAAGTATTGACGTCATATTGCTATTACTACATGTTTGCAAGTTGCGAGAACCTGGCTTCGGTTCCGGAACTTCCAGCGACTTCCTTGGAAGCGAACTGCTATGAGGGGATGTTCTACAATTGTACCGGCTTGACCTCCGTGCCAGAGGATCTTCTTCCTGTCAAGACATTGACAGAGAGATGCTATAAATCAATGTTTTCGTATTGCAAGGGGCTGACATCCACCCCGGCACTTCAGGCCACTGCTTTGGCAAAGGACTGTTATGCAAGCATGTTTTCCATGTGCACGAATCTTGTCACGGCTCCGGAAGTGCTCCCTGCCAAAACACTGGCAGAGTTTTGCTATGCACAAATGTTCAATGGTTGCTTGAACCTCCAAACAGCGCCGAGGATCGATGCCACCACTTTGGCCAAGAACTGCTGTCTGTGGATGTTTGAGGATACAGCACTCACGGAGTCGCCGGTTCTGAAGGCGGAGACCCTTGTGGATGGATGTTATCGGAGCATGTTTGAGGGCTGTTCGAGTCTTGTGAAAGTCACTATGAAGGCAAAATCAAGAGAAGGCGCTTCTAATCCGTTGGATGGTTGGCTTGATCGTACATCTAGATCTGGAGGTGTCATCTATAAAAGTGCTGGATTAAAGTTGGAAAATAGTGAGATTCCGGATGGTTGGACGGTAAAAACACTATAACTAACTGACTGATCCGTCCTCATCCATAGGCGAAAATGTCAAGTGCCGCTACCTTCACAGGCCGCGGCACTTTTCACGATTTCTCTCCACCTCCCCAACTTCTGGACAACACCAAGCCTCCATGCGGCCCTCTCCGGGCACAGCATAGGTCATCAAATTCTCCCGTTCGTGGAACAATGGGGTGGAGTGGGAGATAGTCGTGCGCACGGACCAGATACAGCGCGTGGGACTGGAGGTGGCAGGGGCTCAACACAAGCCTCGCCCCTGCCACCTCCGTCCCGGCGCCGCTCTCTTTGCGCCTTCAACAGCGCACCCGCCGGGCGTCAAGTACCTGCCGTACACCACGGCTCCGTTTTCTGTACCGCACGTATCCGCAAGCGGTCCGCGTACAGGACAGCCACCTTTCTGTACGAAATGAGCCTCTACCCCTCGCGTCGGCGCAGATTTTTCTGTTTCTTTCGTCTTTTGAAGTTTCTTTATTGCGCGGAAGTCGGTAAAGCGCTATCATTGCAGGCGAAAAAACTCAATATGATGAAGAACTTCAAGAAGAAAGATTCTGCCGGCGGCGAGGCCGCGGGACAGAAGTGCGAGGGAAAAGGAAGCGGCAGCAGAACCGAGGCCGGAAGCGGAGACATTGGCGGCAGCGCGAGCACGGGACGATACGTGGATCTGACGCTTGACGCGGGATTCAAGGCTGTGTTCGCCGACAGGAGCAACAAGGCCCAGCTCATCGGCCTGCTCAACGTCCTCCTGCCGCCGGAGGCAAAAGTGGAAGACATACTCGAATATATCGACCGCGAGAGTGTACCTGAATTCCTCAACGGCAAGACCACAAGAATGGACCTCGTCTGCCGGGGAGAGGACAAAAGGACTTTCATAGTGGAGATGCAGCGCGAGCCCGAGAACGCCTTCTTCGAGAGGTGCGTCTACTACGGCGCCGGAGTCTACCATACAGGACTTGTACGCGGAAAGACATACAAAGATGACTTGAAGCCGGT
>CAKVDS010000011.1 GCA_934726455.1 uncultured Bacteroidales bacterium | reverse complement strand
TACTTCTTTTGTAGTTCTGTGTGTGGTGTCATATTGACTGACTCTGTTTTGAGTCAACCCTTTTCAGGCCAATACAGAAACGGCCACGTGCGCACGGGACGGGTGGGGGACGGGTGGGGGTGTATGGGAGAGAGTGTGTGTTTATGGAAGGTCGGGGAGAAAACAGCCCAAAGCACCCCGACGTGCAACAGTGAGTCACCGTGGAAGAGCAGCTGGCAGCACTGATGGCACCGTGGAAGAGCAGCTGGCCCCCGTGCGCACGGGACACGAAACACGGAACACGGAGCACGGGACACGAAACACGGAGCACGGAGCACGGAGCATGAAACACGGAGCACGGGACAGAGAAAATGCTCCCGGCCCCTCTACGGCAAGCTCTTAGGATATGTTATCGTGAAGCACGCGCCGCCAAGCGAGAAGGAGCGGCTGTAGACGATGCTCGCCCCGCACCGCTCAAGGATGCTTCGGCTGATGGCCAGCCCCAAACCGGAACCGCCGTTCTTGGTGGTGAAATTCGGCGTAAACAGCCTCCCGACATTCTCTTCCGACACGCCAGGCCCATTGTCCTCGAATACAATATCATAATACCCGTCGCGCATCGAGTTGCGCAGAGACACTATGATCATTCCGTCCGGGCGGTCTCCAACAGCCTGCACGGCATTGTTGATCAGATTGACGAACACACGCGTCAACTGCGGTTTAGGCCCCGTCACGGTCACATCGCTCAAACCAAGATAGTCAAACCGCACGTTGTCCTTGCTGTCGAACATCGCAATCTCCTCCTGAAGCACGAGGTCAAGCGCGATCGATGTAGGTTCCTCGGTATAGAGTTTGGCGAACGTCGAGAACTCGTTGGCCGTATCGGTCAGTATATCGATGTGATCCAGAAGCACTTTGCTGGCCTCCTCAAACCTCGCCTGCCAAGAAGGATCTCCCTTCTGCTTAAGCCTGATAATCCTCTGTATCTGGAGTTTCATCGGAGTCAGAGGATTCTTGATCTCATGGGCGACCTGCCTGGCCATCTCGCTCCACGCCTTGTCGCGTTCCGCCTGCGCCAGCTTCTTGGAACTCTCCGAAAGTTCGGTGACCATCCGGTTGTATGCCTGCACGATGGAACTTATCTCGTCATCACGGTCATAATTGATGTACTCCAAGGACTCAAGCCCGGCGCTGTTCATCTTCCGGCTCATCTCGCTGAGAGGCTTGAACATCTTGTCCACCATTCTGGACACCGTCAGCAGCGCCACCAGCAAAAGGACAATGAACAGGGAGACTATGGTCATCGAGTGGGTGACGGCATCCTCCTCGAAATCATAATTATCCTCATTGTACGGAGAACATATTATGGCGATCATCTCTCCTTCATCATTCATTATCGGGGCGTACATGCTGTAGAATTTCACCTTGCCCACACTTTCTTTCTGGATGCAGTAGCGGCGGTGCTCATACACTATCTGCCCGTAGGCACGCCCGTCGATACGTTCGCCGAGCAACTGCCGCTCGAAGATCATCGGGACCGTGGAGACCAGCATCTTGCCGGACGGAGAATAGAGGGTAATGTCGGAATACGTGTCATTCCCCACCTGCTCCACGAGTTTACGGACGGCCCTGCGGCTGATTCCCGAAGCGCTCCGCACATCGCGCGTCCCCGCCTCAATCATGGAGGTGACTGAACCAATCTTGTCCGACATCACAGTGTGCATGTTGCTGTCGTTGCGCGAGTACACGAAGAACACGCTCACCGAAGCCATGGCTACCAGCGTGAGCACCAGAGATATCAGCAGCACTCCGGAGATGCGGGAACGGAAATAAGTATGTGCAAATATGGCTTCCTTGCGCCTGCCTGCCGTGACAAGAGACAGGACAAGAAAAGCGAGCAGACACACAAAGACAGCGGAAACCCCGTAAGTAAGCGGTGTCACACGCGGCCGGGAGAGCACGATGGCCTCCTTGTCCCCGATCACCGTAAAGAAATGCGTGTAGCCCTCCCCGTTCATGGTCCGCAACTTCCTGGAGTAAATCTTCTCGCAGCGGTCCGGGTCTATCTTTGTAGGATATGCATAGTTGCCCCGGTAGGACTTCAGGACATCCCCCTCGTAACGAGCATAAGAGTAACCGGCAGGCAGGGTCACTTTGCCCGGAGGCGTGATGCCGAAAATGCCGGCGTAACCCTTGTTCCCCCTCGTGTCCTTGGACTCAAGCCTCACCAGGACCCTTGACACGCCGCTCCCCTCTATCAGATAGAGGAATACCCCGACATAATAGGAATGTCCGCTGTCCCGCTTGACATACAGGAAACGGGAATTATCCGCAATCGGGACCCCATCCTTGATAAGGGCGCTGTACTGCGAGGCCGCCGCCTGACTGCTGTTGCTGTCATTGAAGACATAGGCTGTGACCGTGTAGTCCTGATCGTTGCGGGAGAAATAGTAATCAGTGATACGGCTCTGGATTGTGGTCTCGGTATTGTTGAACACCGAAAGCGCCGAGATGACCATGTCATCGGCGATCTGAGGCTCTATGCTCCTCAACCTCAGCTCAAGGGCGATGTCCCTGTCAAACGAGATACGGTTGGCGAGAACCTCCATCCTGTCACGCTCCTTGCGGAAACCGATCACAGATGATGCCCCCACAAGAAAGGCCGCGATCACCAATGAGAATACGACCCTGTTATTAAGGGAAAACGCATCATATTCAATACCGAGGAATCTCCGCGCCGCAGGCTGGGCCGACTGAAGAAGGAGAGGGACACTCACCAGCATCGTGATGAAAGACGCATAGATGAGCACACCGAAGAACGAGAGTTCAGAAAATTTGTAAAGTTCCAGAGATATGCCGGAATTGAGCGTGATGCTGCGCAGCGTCGCCTGTGTATAAAAAAGTATGAGCGCCACGGACACAAGCGCACCGGCAAGGGAGAAGCCGGCGGCAGCCTTGCCCTTGACACGGCTGGACAATGCCTCCCTGCACATATATATGCACAGCGCGGACACCATAATCCAGAGATTGATGATGATGACCGCCCCGAGGGAGTACAGGACAGAGCCTCCGGCATACAGCACAGGGGAGAACATGGTGAGACGCCCCCGTATCGACCACCCCCAACAATAAAAAGCGAGCAAAGAGACGGACAGGCAGGAAAGCACAAGCACGAAACGCGGTAAAGACCGCTCCGCCGAGAGGAAAACGATGCCGGAAGATATCAACAGCAGCAAGGAAAGCCAGAGCAGGACCGTGTCAGCCACGGACGGAGAACGGAAAGACTCACGCAACAGCTCAAACTGAGGACATCCGTCAAGCGACACCACCGCGCCGCCGCCCGATGAGAGGGGCAGTATGCTGAATTCCGGCTGGAGATGAAGAGCAGGGTTAATCCCGTTGCGGGACACGGAGTTCTGCATGTCCTGAATCTCCAGACCCGCAATGACCTTGACATCCCCTCTTGTCACCGACTTGGCCAGATACCACTTCGTGCCCAGATTCACATAGCGCAGCGAATCCTCCACCTGCTGCAGTGGAGAAGTCATCATCCGCCTCGGGTTCGAGATGAACGGGACGTAGTAACGGTTGCGTATGTCGTCATTCGAAACCGGGAACTGATTGCACCATGACTGGAGAGTGTCCCGGCAATAACGGTACACCACCATGTCCTGGGGCAGTTTTCCAAGATCCAGCCACCGGTCCGGAGCAGTGTCCAAGGCATCCGACATGAAGTCTTCAAGACGGTCCATGCGATGCTCAAGCACGCTCGACAGCCTTCTGGCCACCGCATCCGCACTCGCTCCGGCCCTTGACTCCCTGACAGAAAGTGCAAAGACGACAGCACCGGCCAAAAACAAGGCGGCACTTATGAATATCCGTATCTTCCTCCCTATCTTCATTCGTGATGGTAAGGCTCCCCACGCATTATGGTGAAAGCCCTGTACAACTGTTCCGCAAAAATCGTTCTCACCATCTGATGGGAGAAAGTCATCCGTGAAAGCGAGAGCTTCCTGTCAGCCCTGTCATAGACAGCCGGGCTGAACCCGTATGCCCCTCCTATCGCAAAAACAATGTCCTTGCCGCCCCTCGACATCATGGCGGACAGCTCAGAAGCGAATTCCACCGAGCGCAACTCACGCCCGTGTTCGTCCAGCAGCACCAGAGTGTCGGAAGGCCTCACGTTGGCGAGCAGGAGCTCCCCTTCCTTGATTTTGATGTTGTCTTTCGACAGGGCCGACACATTCTTGAGTTCCGGAATCTCCACAAGAGAGAAACGCACATAATGCTCAAGTCTGGAGACATAGGTCTGAAGACCCTCCCGGACCCAAGGGATGTCGGTCCTCCCCACGGTGAGAAGAGTTATCTTCATTGCTGATCCGCAGGCATATAAGGTTTCGCCCAATGCATGACCTCTATCGCATTGAGAAGCCATTGCGTAGTCGAAGGGGTATGGCGCTGCCAACCGGCCGTCTGCCCCCGGAAATCAGGCTCTCCTACAGGCTTGACGATATATGGAGTGGCAACTTTACTGTCGAGCGGGTGCGCAACGACCTTTGTGCCGTCACTTTCTGTGTCCGTGAACCCGTTGTCAAGCAGATTCTTCCACGCAAGCGCCCCCATCGCGGCATCCTTGCGGGAATCAGAAACCCACGCCGCAGCCCTCGGGCCGGTCATGTTTCCGCCCTTTGAGGTGGAGACATCAGCGAGGAAGTTGTCCGCAAGCCTCCAGAATTCCGGCATGTCCACAGTCATCCGCATATCCGAAAGCAGTTCAGGAGAGCCGAAGAGCAGGCCGAAAGTGTCGCCCCTTACATTTGAGAGCCTGTAGCCGACTATTTTCTCAAGTTTTCTCCGGCTCAGGCTGGAAGCCGGCACGAAATCGCTCTTCGGAGCCTCTACGAAACCCTTGTATGAAGGATCCTCCTTGAGATAGACCATGAAACGTCCGGTGTCAGTGTCGAAATAATCAAACACAAGCCGTCCGCTCAAGCTTCCGAGCGCAACGATGTCCTTCATCGAGTTCAGGAGTTTGTCACGATAATATGTGTTGCCTGTACGCTCCCACTCGAGCATCCAGTTGCTGGCGTAATAAGCCCAGTCATTGAGGCTGCCCTTGAGGTATGTGCCGGAGACGGCGCCCCATGTGCTTATGCGGCGGGCATATTCGTAGGCTTTCTCCGAGCCGATCTGCTCGGTCATACGCTCTCCCGTCAGGGCATCGCCGCCTGTGAGATAATAGAGATAGCGCTTCATCGCTGCATACTCGATACGCGGCTGTTTGCATCCATCGCCCCAATGCTTGACATTGTGTCGCGAGCCGAGCGGGGCAAAACGCCCGATATGGTGCACGTCCACTTCGCTCGCATGCTTCTCCATAGCCTCGGCCATAGTCCAGATGTCCTCCCGTCCAGTGCGCAGGAAACAAGTCCACAACAAGACGTTGGGGGCGAGCTCGATATTGTTCCATGCCCAGCCTCCGATATCATAACGCCAGTCGTGACGCGTGAAATCATAGTTGTGCATCACATCGCCATAGTTCCAGAACCCGTACCATGAACGCTCGTCCACCTGCCTCTTATAGAACTCAAGCATATCATCGAGCTGTTTCTCTATGCCGGCGGTGAGAGGATTGGAATAGTCAGGCAGACCCCAATATGTGCCGAACGCGTTGACAGAGCTGAAATACTCCGGAGTACAACAGTACTGCACCGGTTTCTGCACGGCCTTGGCCACCGCAAGCAGCTCATCACCGGACGGAATATCGTCGAAAAGCCTGATTTCCAAGGTAGAGCGATGGCCGACGCCATAAGGTGATTCCCAGCCATCCTTGAAATCTTCATAATTGATCTTGAGGTCATGGCCCACAGTGTCGTAATGGCGCATATCCATCGCTTCACCGTCCGGAGACCACAACCAGGCCGTAAGACAGCCACTGTCTTCTCCGGCCTTGTCCACATAAAGGGCGGAAGGGCAGCTCTGCCAGAAATCCTTGACCCCGACAAACACGCTGCCGCCGGTATCTCCAAGAAGCGCACCGCCGAGTGAACGTCCGCCGTCTGTGACATGCACCCAAGAGCTCTTGTCAGTAGTACGTTTGTCTATTGAGAAAGCGTTAGGCCCGGACTGCACCAGACGCATATCTCCCCACACCGGACAGGTGAGAAGAGTACTCCGCTCCCTCTCTCCAAGCTCCTCAAGAGACGGAAGCTTTTTGCCGCGCAGATAATCGGCATAATTGTCCGAGAACACCCTGCCGGCAGACGGACGGTATCCTGGAGCCAGACGCACAGGCTCACACCAGAATCCTGCGCCATCCTTGCCGTCCCCGGCAAACCTGACATGCCTGTTGTGTGCCTCATCACGGAAAGGCACGTCAAACCTGACCCCTATTCCCTTGATATAGTCCTGTTTACCATCGCTGTCAAACAAGAAAGAATGCGTAAGGCTGATGGCAGGCACGCCCTTATACATCACGCAGAAGAGTTTGAACGGCAGCCACTCACGGCTCCCGGTCAAAGACTTATGTTTACCTTCTATCTTGACCACTGCACGCAGCGGACTGTTCTGGACAAGGCTCACCGAAGAGACAGCCCCCTCGAAATCTTCATACTCCACTGTCCTGCCTTCGCGTGTCTCAAGTATGGCCACCAGACTTGCCCCGGACACTATGGTGCCGTCTCCAAGTCTCATATCTCTTATGAAGTTGACGCCTGATGCCGGGAAAATGCAAGACATCGCGCCGGTGTTGACCCTGATGCCGTCAGGTGTCTGTTCCGCGATTCCGGGAACCACACCGGCAGGCACCGTCCCGCGGCGTTTCTTCGGAGACGGCTTCACGCTCAGCATGAGCGAATCCATCCCCGGCTCCGATACAGTGGCGAGCCCGAGCCATTTCAGCGAGCCGTCAGGCCAATATGCCAACGGCCAGGTCGACACAGGGACAGCAGCACCGCCGGACGAAAGTTCGAACACGGCATCCGGGCGTGTCGAACCTTTCTCAAAAGGAACGCCCCATGAACTTCCCTGACGGACAGCCGCTTCACGGCCGGCGAGATTGCACAGCTCGATCTGCTGCGCGGACACACTCTGGATCAGAAGAAAAGCGCCGGAAAGCGCCAGAATCAAATTTTTCATCCTGTATGTAAATGTCATTGTTTTTCAGTATCATGCAAATATACTTATGTGGCTTGATATTTGCAACACAGACGCTCCGTGCGAGTAATCACAAAAATAGCGGCGATGGTCCTGCCTGTCCTGCTCTGCACGCAGATCCAGGCTCAGGCTCAAGCCCAGACGGAGCGGAATGATGTTTTCACCCCGATAGGCAAGTACATGGTCAAAGGAGATGCGGACTGCCTGTCGGCATGGTTCGATGACAACCTTGAGGTATGTGTATCTTCGCAGGAGAGCAATGCCAGCAGGGCTCAGGCCAGACAGATTCTCAAGACTTTCTTCGAGACCTATACTCCCCGCTCGTTCGACATCACCCATACGGCCGAAAGGGCGAACATGAAATACGCCCTCGGCAGTCTGAACGCCGGAGGGGAGACTTTCTCAGTCACGATATTCGTCAGTGCAAAGGACGACGGATACAGAATACAACAACTAAAAATAGAGCGCCTGTAACAACAGACGCTCTTTTCTTTTGGGACGAAGTTCCAAACCTTATACTCTCTGGCCGTATGAGCGGTCGGTGGTGTTGACGGTGATCTTCTCACCGGTCTCGATGAAAAGCGGAACCATGATCTTGGCACCGGTCTCAAGAGTCACCTCCTTGAGAGCTGAAGTGGAAGCGGTGTTGCCCTTGACAGCAGGCTCAGAATAAGTCACTTCGAGGGTCACATAGGTAGGGAGCTCGCAGGTGAGGCATTTCTCCTCTCCTACCACGAACATCATCTCCACATGCTGTCCTTCTTTCATCAGGTCGGCATTCTCAACGACATCCTTAGGGAGAAGAATCTGCTCGTAAGTCTCCTCATGCATGAAGTTGAATCCGTCCTCCTCCGCATAGAGGAACTGATATGGGCGACGTTCCACATCGATGGTCTCGATCTTGGCGCCGGCGGTAAAAGTGTTCTCGAGAATACGTCCGTTCTCAAGGTTGCGAAGCTTGGTCTTCACGAAAGCGGGACCCTTGCCCGGCTTCACGTGCTGAAACCACACGATCTGGCAAGGCTTGTCATTGAACTTGAGATAAAGGCCGTTTTTAAAATCAGCTGTTGTTGCCATAAATTATTGTAGTATTGTATTGATTTCGCGAATTGTGCGGCAAATTTAGTCAAATGCCGCAACTATTGCAAATTTTCCACTGCACGCGCAACATCCTCCAGCAACCATTTGGGGGTGGAGGTAGCTCCGCACACACCGGCGCTTGCAGCACCCTCCAGCCACTCCGGCCTGAGGTCCGCGGCGCATCCGATATGATAAGAACGGGGATTCACACTCCGGCAAAGTTCAAACAGGACTTTGCCGTTAGAACTCGAGGTGCCCGAAACAAACAGTATCACATCATGGCTCCCGGCGAAGCGGGAAAGTTCCCTGTGGCGTGACGCAACCTGCGAACATATCGTGTCGTGGACATTCAGCCGCGCCCCTCCGGTCATGCGAGAAGAGAGGATCTCCGATGCACGCCGGTAATCGGACGGACTCATCGTGGTCTGGGAGAACAGTTCTATGTCGTGCCCCGTGCGGATTGCGCCGCAGGACATCAAGGCATCGATGCTGTCAGGATCCTGGAACACAACCACATCTCCTCCTACCTGCCCCACAAGTCCGAGGACTTCCGGATGACCGGACTTGCCGAACAGAAGCAGCTGCCCGCCTTTGGAACGTACGGCCGAATAGGCGTCGCGTATCATCTTCTGGAGTCTGAGCACCACCGGGCAGGTGCAGTCAATCAGGCGCAGCCCGAGACGTTCGGCATCAGCATACACCGACGGGGGCTCTCCATGAGCACGAATCAACAGAGGAGTGCCGCCCGGGCAGGATTTCATCTCCGCAATGCTGCTGACGGTCTCAAGGCCCATGAGACGAAGCCTCGAGAGTTCCTCCTCATTGTGGACTATGGCCCCGAGAGAGACAAGCGGAGCACCGTGTTCCTTGAGGTAAGCCTCCGCAGTGCCTATGGCGCGGATCACACCGCCGCAGAAACCCGAGTGCGGATCGATCTCAACCTTGGTCATATATGGTGAATCTTCCCCTCATCAGGCCCTCTACCCAGACAAGCTCGTCCTCAAGGCTCATGAGAGAATTGTCCAGTTCAAATGAATCCTCCGCGCGGCGCAGAGGCGAAGCCTCACGGTGCGAATCTATATAGTCCCTCTCCTGCAGATTGCGCAGCACGTCCTCAAAAACAGGCTCCTGTCCTTTGGCCTTGAGTTCGTCAAAACGGCGCTGCGCACGCACCTGCGGGCTGGCGGTCATGAAAATCTTCAGTTGAGCCTGAGGGAACACGGTCGTCCCGATGTCCCGGCCGTCCATCACCACCCTGCCTTCAGAGGCAAAAGAATGCAGGCGCCCGTCAACATATTCACGCACATAAGGAACGGTCGCGATCGGGCTCACCTGTGAGGAGACTTTCATCGTCCTGATCTCCTTTTCTATGCATCTGTCGCCTATGTATGTCCCGTCGACCCCGAAATGAAGGTCAAGGCTCTCCAGCGCATCGCGCAGTGAGCCGGAGATGACGCTTTCAGGAGAAATCAGACCAGTCTCCTGTGCGAACAGGGTAACACCCCTGTACATCGCACCGGAATCCAGATACTGGAAAGAAAACTTCTTTGCGACCAGTTTGGCGAAAGTGCTCTTGCCTGTGGACGAATATCCGTCCACAGCTATGATTATGTCCGGGATTCTCATATTTTCACATCCTCCTCTTCAACGATTCTCGTACGGATCATCGCCTCATGCTCATCAAGGGCGCGCTGCACAGAGACTGAACGCTTGAGCACAAATCCCGAACCGAGGTACTTCGTGCGTACATCCTCATCTGCTGCAAGTTGCTGAGGCGTGCCCTCCTGAAGGATGGTGCCCTCATAGAGGAGGTATGCCCGGTCGGTGATGGCAAGGGTCTCGCCGACATTGTGGTCGGTGATGATGACTCCGATATTTCGGTACTTGAGTTTGGCTATTATATACTGTATGTCTTCGACAGCGATGGGGTCAACACCGGCAAACGGCTCATCCAGAAGGATGAACTTCGGATCTATGGCGAGGGCGCGGGCAATCTCGCAGCGGCGGCGCTCGCCTCCGGAGAGCTGTATGCCCAATGACTTGCGCACCTTGGAAAGGTTGAACTCATCGATAAGAGCTTCGGTCCGCTCCCGCCTCTCGGCCTTCGGGATGCCCTTCATTTCCATCACTGAGACTATGTTGTCCTCAACGGACATCTTCCGGAACACGGATGCATCCTGCGGAAGGTATCCGACTCCTTTCTGAGCCCGCTTATACATAGGAAGCCCAGTAATATCCTCATCATCAAGGAAAACCTTGCCTCCGTTAGGGACAATCTGTCCCGTGATCATATAGAAGCTCGTGGTCTTGCCTGCCCCGTTAGGGCCGAGAAATCCCACAATCTCTCCCTGGTTCACCTCCATGGACACGCCTTTGACGACTGTCCGGAGGCCATATTTCTTTACAAGATTCTCGCAGCGCAACTTCATGGCATATCACTTTACATCAAGAGAAAGGTCCATCACAAGATTCCTGACCTCCTCGTTCTTGCCCATCAGATCTTCAGCTTTCTCCGCAGGCATATACTTCACATCTTCTTTCTGCTCGTCCGGAAGCACCGACGGCGCGAGCCTGATGGCCGAACTTCCTACCAGCTCGCAATACCGCCTCTCAAGTTCGCGAAGCACCTTCTCCTCTATCCATCTTTTCTGCGCCTCATTGGTCACTGTAAACTCCACAAGTTTACGGCCCTCTTCCTCCGAAATCTTCGGCACCGACTTGGAGAGCAGACTCGTCAGACGCGGCTTGTCCGCATAGAGGTTGGACAGTTCCGACCACTTGCTCCGCAGGAGTTCGTCTTCCGGCAGAGCGGCACTCCCGTCATCCTCTTTTTCCGGTCCGGGCTTCTGCTCCTCCTCGCTCACGAGGGAAGAAAAAGAAAGGCTCGAACCCGACTTCGCCGGACGGCGGCGGGTCTGGGCCGGAGCGGCAGCAGGCACTTCCGCCGGAGCCGGAGCAATCGGCTCGGCTGCTGCGGCCACAGCAGGTGTCTCTGCCATTTTCGGCTGAGCGGCAGGCTGCGTAACAGGCTGCGTGGCAGGTTGAACAACAGGCCGGGCGGCAGGCGGTGTAGCAGGCTTTGCGACAGGCTGAGCAACAGGCTGGGCGGCTGCCTCCTTTGAGACCCGGGCCGGAGATGATACCGCTACGGAAGGAGCGGCATTCAGGAACGCGAGGCGCATCAGGGCAAACTCTATATGCAGGCGCTGATTGGTGGACGCTCTGTATCCGGCATCACACTGGGTGGTTATGCCAAGAGCATCATATATGAATTTCACGGAGCATCGTCCCGCCTGCTCAGCATAGCGCCGTTTGAGAGAATCCGGAAGGTCGAGCAGGCTGTCCAGCCCGCCGGTACGGCTGACGAGAAGATCCCTGAGGTGGGAGCTCAAAGCCGCCACAAAATGCTGGGCGTTGAACCCCTTGGAAAGCACCTCGTCGAATATAAGCAGCGCCGTGGCATAGTCTCCGGCGAGAAATGCGTCCACAAGACGGAAACTGTACTCATGATCAAGGACGTTGAGGTTGCGCATCACATCCTCGCACTTGACATCCGTACCGCAGAAAGCCACCGTCTGGTCGAATATGGTAAGCGCATCGCGCATCGCTCCGTCAGCCTTGTGCGCTATGATATGCAGGGACTCGTCATCTATGGTTATCCCCTCCTTGCCGGCAATGTCCTTGAGGTTGCGCACTATGTCCGGAATGCTTATACGGTTGAAGTCATAAGTCTGGCAACGGCTCAAGATGGTAGGTATTATCTTGTGCTTCTCCGTGGTGGCAAGGATGAAAATCGCATGTGCAGGCGGTTCCTCGAGAGTCTTGAGGAAGGCGTTGAACGCCGACTGCGTCAGCATGTGGACCTCATCTATGATGTACACGGAGTATTTCCCGACCTGAGGAGGAATCTGGACCTGGTCCATCAGCGCCTTGATGTCATCCACGCCGTTGTTGGACGCCGCATCAAGCTCGTGTATGCAGTAGGACCTCCCTTCCTGAAAGGACCGGCATGAGTCACAGACACCGCATGGATCCATGTCCGGGCCTGGATTGGCGCAGTTTATGGTCTTGGCAAAAATCCTGGCGGCAGTCGTCTTTCCTACTCCCCTCGGCCCGCAGAACAAGTATGCGTGCGCAAGCTGACCCCTGCGGATGGAATTCTTGAGGGTGCGCGCTATATTGTCCTGCCCTATAAGCGATTCGAAACTGTCCGGCCTGTATTTGCGGGCTGATACGATATAATCTGACATAGAAGACAAAAATAGTAAAAATTCACAAGTCTCTCATCTTTTGCGGATGAGCGAAAGACCGTCGCGAATCGGCAGCATCACGGCCTCCACGCGGGGGTCAGCGGCAACCCGGTCATTGAACTCCAGCAGAGCCCGCGTCTGGGCATCCCCCGAGGGAACATCGGCATAGACCTTACCGTCCCACAGCACGTCATCGGCCACAATCAGCCCGCCGGCCCTTGTAAGAGGAAGGACAAGCTCATAATAATCAAGGTATTGCCGCTTGTTGGCATCGATAAATACGAAGTCATACTCTCCGCGCAGCGTCTTCAGCGTCCGGACAGCATCCCCGATATGCAAGGTGATCAGTCCCTGCACTCCGGCACGCTCCCAGCCTTCCCGCATCAGGTCCTCAAGTTCATCATTGAGTTCAAGGGCATCGAGATGGCCTCCATCCGGCAGTCCGAGAGCCATGCATGTGCTGGAGTAACCCGTAAAAGAACCTATCTCCAATACCCTGCGGGCTCCTGAAATCTCAACCAGCATCTTCAGGAGTTCGCCCTGCACCGGGCCGGAAAGCATCCTCGGGTAGTTGGTCCTGATATTAGTCTGTTTCTCTATCCAGAGCAGAGCCTCTGACGGAAGAGAACTATGTCTCCTGATATAGCGGTTGAGCGCTGACTCCATTTCTCTTGTTGATCTTTTTTATCTCCCTCTCCGTAAATTCCCTGTCACGTGGGCCGATGTACTTCGAAGCGCTGAAATAGTAAAGTTCGTGGGTGTCCGCCGATATCACCATCTTGTAGCACTTGCTCCCGAAAGAGACCAGCGTCGGAGCGATGCAGATGCCCACAAGAGCACCCGTCTCACCTGAGAAATACTTCTCATCCACAAGATCCGGATCATTCAGATAAATCTGTTTGCCGGAAAATTTTCTGGAATTGTACCATTTAAGCCCGGAATAAGCGGCCTTGTCGGACACCATTGCATCCTCCACAAAAGCTTGAAGGACATCGACAAAAGCCCCCATGAACATCAGTTCTTTCCCACTCGGGTCATCAATGCTCGCAATAGGGATGCGGATCACCTCAAACGGCTTCTTGAGATTGTCGGTTTCATCCTCCCGTCCCCCCTTGGTCAGGAGCAGAAACGCCACCCCCTCATCCGAGACGATGTTGAGAAAATACAGGGAATTGTCGGACTTGAGAGATTCATATTCGGCAGGAGTGCAGAATTCATAAGGGGAAATCCTCCACCGGGTCGTGATCTCTTCGCGGAAAGACAGGTCAAGAAAGGAGTTTCCGCCGACGACGACCTTGACGGTCCTCGTCGGGAAATCCTCAAGTTTGGCCTTACGGGTGTACAGCTTGCCCTGGGCCTGCGAGGAAAGGCAGAACGCTGCGGCAAGCATGAGGGACAGCAGTGAGACTTTCAACAATCTTCTCATACTACAGATTCACGTAATCACGGACATTCCGGGCGGAGATGACATCATCTCCAAGTATCAGAAGCCTGTCCACCACATTGTCAAGTTCACGGATGTTGCCCGGCCAGCTCTTGTTGACCAGCAGGTCCACAGCCTCGGGCGAGAAGCTCCTGGCCTTGCCGCCGTCCGTATATTTCTCAAGGAAATGCTCTATCAGCATCGGGATGTCGTCCTTCCTCTCGTCAAGCGACGGCACCCTGATGAGGATGACGCTGAGCCTGTGGTAGAGGTCCTCGCGGAAATTGCCCGCGGCAATCTCTTTCTGGAGATCTTTGTTGGTGGCCGCAATCACACGCACATTGACCTCTATGTCCTTGTCCGACCCCACACGGGAGAGTTTCCTCTCCTGAAGGACACGGAGGACCTTGGCCTGGGCCGCCAGACTCATGTCACCGATCTCATCAAGGAAGAGTGTGCCTCCGTCGGCCTGCTCGAACTTGCCCTTGTGCTGCTTGATGGCGGAAGTGAACGACCCTTTCTCGTGTCCGAACAATTCACTCTCAATGAGTTCACCAGGGATGGCGGCGCAGTTGACCTCGACAAAAGGCATGGCGCTACGGTTGCTCTGCTGGTGCAGGTTGCGCGCCACAAGCTCCTTGCCCGAACCGTTAGGGCCGGTGATCAGCACCCGTGCATCAGTCGGCGCCACCTTGTCTATCATCTCCCTGATGCGCTGCATCGGGGCGGACTTCCCTATCATGTCGGCACCATAGACTTTCTTTTTCAGCACCTTGTTCTGGCTGGCGAGAGTCTGGCGCTCGGAAGCGTTCTTGACTGTTATCAGGATGCGGTTGAGATCAAGCGGTTTCTGGACGAAGTCGAACGCCCCCTTCTTGATGCACTCCACTGCCGTGTCTATGTCGCCATGGCCGGAGATCATCACCACGGCGGCATCGACTCCCATCTCCATGAATTTGTCGAGCACTTCGATGCCGTCCATTCCCGGCATCTTGATGTCGCAGAATATCACATCGAATTTTTCTTTCTCGACTTTGCGTATCGCATCCGCCCCGTCCTCAGCGGTGTCGGCATCATATCCCTCATCGGTGAGGATCTCTTTGAGAGAGTTGCGGATAGCTCTCTCGTCATCAACTATAAGTACTCTCATTTCTATATCATTTTAACCTATCTCGGCTCCGTTGGACAGAGCCTCCTGCGGAGTGATGAAACGCATCTTCCCGTCGCCCTGCCGGGCCATCAGTATCATGCCCTTGCTTTCTATTCCCTTGATGGTGCGGGGCTTGAGATTTGCAAGAATGCATATCTGCCTGCCCAGCATCTGCTCCGGGCTGTAATACTCCGCTATCCCGGAGACTATCACACGGCGGTCGATGCCCGTGTCTATGGTGAGTTTGAGGAGTTTGTCTGTCTTCGGGACTCTCTCGGCCTCAAGGACAGTGGCGGTACGGATATCCATCTTGTCAAAATCCTCGAAACTGCATTCGGCTTTCTGAGGGGCGACCTGCTTCGCGGCCTCCGCCTTGGCAGCGGCCTCCCTCTCGGAGCGGATCTTGTCAAGTCTTGCAATCTGTTCATTGACAGCCTCGTCCTCAACTTTCGCAAAAAGCAGTTCCGGTTCTCCGATCACATGTCCGGCCGGGAGTATCTGCGGGCGGCCGAGGACATCCCATCCAAGCTTCAGAGTCCCGGCATCAGCTGCGGACGAACCGGAAAGGACAGTATGCAGGGCAGCCCCGTCCCTCTGCGGACGATGGTCGGTCCCCGCGTCAAGACTGACGCCGAGCATACGGCGCAGACGCTCCGCCGCAAACGGGGTGAACGGCTCGAATGCTATCGCGAGATCCGCACAGATCTGCAGAGAGATGTTGAGAATCGTCGCAGTACGGTCAAGATCCGTCTTGGCCACCTTCCACGGCTCGGTGTCGGAAATATACTTGTTGCCCAGACGGGCTATCGACATGGCATCCTTGAGAGCCTCGCGGAAATGATATTCTTCGATGTTCTTCTCGATGGAAGCCTTGAGCGCAGGTATCTGGGCGAGCACTTCCTTGTCCACATCCTGCAGAGAGCCGCACACCGGCACCTTGCCGTCGAAATACTTGTGGGTCAAGACAACTGCGCGGTTGACGAAATTACCGAAGACGGCCACGAGCTCACTGTTGTTGCGCTGCTGGAAATCTTTCCAGCTGAAATCGTTGTCCTTGGTCTCAGGGGCATTGGCGGTCAGCACATAGCGGAGCACATCCTCCTTGCCGGGGAAGTCTTTCAGATACTCGTGAGCCCACACAGCCCAGTTGCGGGATGTGGAGATCTTGTCTCCCTCAAGGTTGAGGAACTCGTTGGCCGGCACGTTCTCCGGGAGGATGTACCCGTCTCCGTAGGCCTTGAGCATGGACGGGAAGACTATGCAATGGAAGACTATGTTGTCCTTGCCGATGAAGTGCACCAGTTTCGTGTCGGGGGACTTCCACCATGTCTCCCAACTGTCAGGGAGAAGCTCCTGAGTATTGGAGATGTAGCCGATTGGAGCATCAAACCAGACATAGAGCACCTTGCCCTCGGCTCCTTTCAGCGGCACCGGCACGCCCCAGTCGAGGTCGCGAGTGACTGCACGCGGCTGGAGCCCCCCGTCGAGCCAGCTCTTGACCTGTCCGTAGACATTGACACGCCACTCTTTGTGACCGTCAAGAATCCATTCCCTGAGCCACTGCTCATAATCCTGGAGAGGCAGGTACCAGTGGGTCGTCTTCTTCTTGATCGGGACCGCCCCGCTGAGCTTGCTCTTCGGGTTGATCAGCTCCTCCGGACTGAGGGTGCTGCCGCATTTCTCACACTGGTCGCCATAAGCTCCCTCAGCCCCGCACTTCGGGCATGTCCCCACTATATACCGGTCCGCAAGGAATGTCTTGGCTTCGGGATCGTAGTACTGCTCGCTCTCACGGGTGATGAACTTGCCGTCATTGTACAGCTTGAGGAAAAAATCCGATGCATTCTTCTCATGCACCTTTGAGGTGGTGCGGCCGTAGATGTCGAAGTTGATTCCCAGTCCGGAGAACGAATCCTTTATTATCGCATTATACTTGTCCACTATGTCTTGAGGGGAGCATCCGAGCTGACGCGCCTTGATGGTGATAGGCACACCGTGCTCGTCGGAACCGCAGACGTACAGCACGTCCCTGCCCCTCATCCTGAGGTATCTCACATAAATGTCAGCCGGCACATAGACTCCGGCAAGATGTCCTATATGCACCGGGCCATTGGCGTATGGCAACGCGCATGTGACAAGCGTCCTCTTGAAATTCTTTTCCATTCTATATAATCATTTTTCTCTTCCAGTCTTTTTCTTTATGCGCAACTGCGCCTCCCTCAGCCGCTTCATCTCCATCAGCAATGATGTCTGAGTCTGCTCGTCAGCATCGGCCAGAGATTTCCGTATGACGTTGATCCTGTCCTGGATGCGGCGCTCCGCGTAGAGCATTATCGCCTTTGGCAGCTGCGAGACAAGCCACGAGGGGACCGTCGTCATCGCATCCTTGAGAGCACTGACTGATATCTTGTACTTCTCTGAGGAGAGGGCAGCTGCGACGGCGGCCACACGACGGTCTTGCGAATCCAGCATGGTCTTCACAATCACATCCTGCGGGAGTCCGCGGTCATAGAGAGCCGTGTAGGCATCGTAAGCAGCCGCATAGGCACTGTTTACCATTTTCGTGCCGTCACTCTCAAGGGCATCTCGGATGAAATCGCAGACAGTCGGTTTGCAGGATTCATCACCGCTGTAATACTCTGAGTCACTTTCAAAGTCAAGCTCATCGCAGCCGTGTGTCAAAAGGAAGTACAGGAGATCCCGCTCCGCAGGGGCGAGCGTGCTGTTCTCCTCTTCCCATTCCTTCGCGTCCCGCCTCTCCTGCACAGGCCTGGCGGGCAAGGCCGCAGAGGGATTGCCCTGCCCGCTCCGGCGGCTCTCCCGGAACTCCTCCCGGCTCTTTTCCTCAAGCATCTTGCGCCGTGTGGACACGATGCGGTCGAAGAGGATGGAAGACTCCACCTTGAACCTGTCTGCGGTGGCGGCCACATAAGTGGAACGCTTCACAGGATCAGGGATGGCAGCTATGGTATCGGCGATGTCATTGATGAGATTGGCCCTCTTGAGCGGGTCTCCGCCTGCTTCCTTGAGCAGAAGTTCCGACTTGAATGATATGAAATCCTGCCCGTAAGATGCCATGAAAGAACGGACTTCCTCCAATGTATGCTTGCGGCAGAACGAATCGGGGTCATCGCCGTCAGGCAGAAGCACCACCTTGACATTCATCCCCTCGGACAGCACCATCGTGATGCCCCTCAAGGCCGCGTGTATGCCGGCGGAATCCCCGTCATACATTATGGTCACATTCTCGGTGAACTTGTGGATCAGACGGATCTGCTCCACAGTGAGGGAAGTACCGCAAGACGCCACCACATTACGGATGCCCAGCTGGTGCATCATCACCATGTCGATGTTGCCCTCGACCAATATGCATTCGTCAAGACGCGAGATCTCGGCCTTGGCAAAGAAGATTCCGAGAAGGTTGCGGCTCTTTATGTAGATCTCGGTCTCCGGGGAATTGACATATTTGGCAGGGTTGTCCGAGCGCAGGGTACGGCCGCTGAAAGCGATGACGCGCCCGCTCACGGAGTGTATCGGAAACATCACCCTCTCGCGGAACTTGTCCGTGACTCCCCCGTCCTCATGTTGGACAGCGACACCGGCAGCAAGCAGGTATTCCATCTTGTAGCCGGCCGCGAGGGCGGCATCCACAAGCGCCGTCCTCCCCGAAGGAGCCCATCCGAGACCGAACTTGCGGACCGTCTCGTCCTCAAGCCCTCTCTTACGGAAATACGCCCGCCCGACTGAGCGGCCCTCGTCCGTGTCGAGCTGGGAGACGAAGAACTTCTCCGCAAACTCCGAGGCCAGAAGCAAGCTCTCGCTGCGCTGGCGCTTGGCAATCTCCTCCGCGCTCTCCTCTTCCTCCTGTATCTCTATATGGTATTTTTTCGCAAGGTAACGCAGAGCCTCCACATACGAGCAATGCTCCTCCTCCATGACGAAGCCCACGGCTGTGCCGGACTTTCCGCATCCGAAACATTTGTAGATGCCCTTTGAGGGGGACACATAGAAAGACGGGGTCTTCTCGTTGTGAAAAGGGCAGCATGCCACATAGTTAGCCCCGCGGCGCTTCAGCGTCACATAATCTCCCACCACATCCTCTATCTTGGCGGTGTCCAATATGAGGCTTACGGTCTCCTGAGGTATCACGATGCTATCTCACAAAGGAACTTTATGCGCACAAGGCGTATCTCGTTTTCGTAGTAGTCCGGGCCGAGCGCGTCCATGGCCGCCTGCACATCGTCAGAAGTGGCATCCTCCTTGAAATACCGGTATATGTCCTCGACGATTTCAGGGTCAAGCGTCTCCTCTATATAATAGTCAAGATTCAGTTTCATGCCGCTGGCGACTATGGCCTCTATCTCGCCCATGAGTTCCTCCATGTCCATGTCACGGGCCTCGGCTATGTCCTCAAGCGACATTCTGCGGTCTATGCTCTGGATGATGAAAGGCTTGTCGGCCGATTTGCTCGGCGTGGTCTTGACCACGAAGTCGTCCGGACGCACTATGTCGTTCTGCTCGACATATCTTTTGATAAGGCTGATGAACTCTTCCCCGAACTTACGGGCCTTGCCCTCCCCTACACCTTGACAATTCTTGAGTTCCTCGAACGTCTCCGGGTAAAGGATCGACATATCCTCAAGCGAAGGGTCGCCGAAGATGATCCACGGCTGAAGCTTGAGCCGGCGGGAAAGGTCCTTGCGGAGATCCTTGAGCATCGACAGCAGCACGGGGTCTCCGCCCCCGCCTGAACGCATGGCGGCAGATGCTGCGGCCGAGTCTTCGCATTCGTCATCATCGGAGTCACCCCCGCCCGAGAAAACCCTGTCCTCGACCAGCTCGATCTTCCATGGGGCACGGGCAAATTCACGGCCTGAATCCGTGACGAAAATAAGCCCGTAAGTCTCTATCTCCTTGCCCAGAAGCCTGGCAATCAGCCCCTGGTGGATTACGGCGCACCAGAATTTCTCGGAATGCCCCGACCCGGCCCCGAAAAACTTCAGTTCATCATGGCGGTAGGACTTGATGATGGAGTTGGACACTCCGGCGAGTATATTCGCAAGATGATCAAGCTTGAAATGTTCCGGCAAAGACTCTATCAGGTCTATGACAAGTTTCATCTCCGCCCTGCCGTCAAAAGTAGGCTTCGGATGCAGGCAGTTGTCGCAGCATCCGCAGTTGTCAGCCCCATAGTCCTCGCCGAAATAATTGAGCAGCAGTTTCCTGCGGCACTGGCCGGACTCCGCGTAGGCGACCACCTCGGAAAGCAGCTGGCGGCTTATCTCCTGCTCGGACACAGGCTTGCCCTGCATGAATTTCTCCAGCTTCTGCACATCCTTATAACTATAGTATGCTATGCAGTTGCCCTCCTGCCCGTCACGGCCCGCCCGGCCCGTCTCCTGATAGTAGCTCTCTATGCTCTTCGGAATGTCGTAATGTATCACGAAACGCACATCCGGCTTGTCAATCCCCATCCCGAACGCTATAGTGGCCACGATCACGTCCACATCCTCCATAAGGAAACGGTCCTGGTTCTCGGCCCGCGTCTTGGCGTCAAGCCCGGCATGATAAGGCAAGGACTTGACCCCGTTGATGTTGAGCAGCTGGGAAAGTTCCTCGACTTTCTTGCGGCTGAGGCAATATATTATTCCCGACTTGCCCGGGTTCTGGCGTATGTACTTGATCATGTCCTTCTCCGGCTCGACCTTGTCCCTCACCTCATAGTAAAGGTTGGGACGGTTGAACGAGGACTTGAACACCGTGGCGTCCGGAATCCCGAGATTTTTGAGGATGTCGCTCTGCACCTTCGGAGTGGCGGTGGCGGTGAGGGCGATTATCGGTGCCCTGCCGATCTGGTCCACCAGAGTGCGTATACGCCTGTACTCCGGACGGAAATCATGGCCCCACTCGGATATGCAGTGCGCCTCGTCCACGGCATAGAAAGAAATCTTCACCTCACGCAGCAGCGCCACATTCTCTTCCTTGGTGAGAGACTCCGGAGCCACATAGAGAAGTTTTGTCCTTCCCGCGAGCAGGTCTTCCCGGACCACATCCATCTGCTGACGGGAAAGGGACGAATTAAGAAAATGTGCAATACTGCCCGACCCGGCCTCAAACCCGCGCAGCAGATCGACCTGGTTCTTCATCAGCGCGATCAGCGGAGATATCACAATGGCCGTCCCGTCCATAAGGATGGCCGGGAGCTGATAGCAGAGAGATTTTCCGCCACCTGTAGGCATGAGCACAAAGGAGTCGCCCCCATCGATAAGATGGCGGATGACAGCTTCCTGGTCGCCCTTGAAAGTGTCGTAGCCGAAGAACTCCTTGAGAGTCTTGTGGATCTTCGCCGAGTCAGGTCTCATAATTGTCAGTCTAAGGTATGTATGGCAAGCCCTGATCTGAGTTTAGGCTCGAACCAGGTGGTTTTAGGAGGCATTATCTTGCCGCTGTCGGCGATGTTGATGAGCTGTCCCATCGACACAGGATAGAGGGCGAACGCCACCTTCATCTCTCCGCTGTCCACTCTCCTCTTCAGCTCGCCCAGACCCCTGATGCCGCCGACGAAATCAATCCTCTTGTCAGTACGCAGATCCTTGATGCCCAGAAGTTTGTCGAGCACGAGATCAGAGAGCACCGTCACATCCAGCACGCCTATAGGGTCTGTATCATCATAACGTCCAGGCTTGGCCGTGAGGGAATACCACCCGCCACCGAGATACATGGAGAAATTGTGAAGCCCTGACGGGTGATACTCTTCCGCCCCCTTGAACTCCACGTCAAAATCCTCCGACAGCCTGTCCAGAAACTCCTCCGGGCTCATCCCGTTGAGATCCTTGACCACGCGGTTGTAGTCGATGATCTTGAGCTGGCTCTCCGGGAAACATACGGCCATGAAGAAATTGTATTCCTCATCTCCCGTATGATCAGGATTCTGAGCCTTCTTCTCAGCCCCCACACGGGCGGCAGCAGCCGTACGGTGATGACCGTCAGCTACATAGAAGGCATCTATATCTTTGGAGAATATCTCCGAGATACGGGCGATCACCGCATCATCGCTGATGACCCAGAACTCGTGTCCGAAGCCGTTCTCATCCGTGAACCTGTATTCTGACGGAGCTTTCACTGCTTCAGCCACGATGGCCGCCAGCTCGGGATTGTCTTTATAGGAGAAGAAGACGGGCTCGATGTTGGCATTCTGGATGCGCACGTGCACCATCCTGTCGTCCTCCTTGTCCTTGCGGGTGAGCTCGTGTTTTTTGATCCGCCCGGAGGCATAGTCATCGGTATGGGCACAGAGCACAAGTCCGTACTGTGTACGGCCGTCCATTGTCTGCGCGTACACATAATAGCAAGGCTTCGGGTCACGGACCAGCCAGCCCCGCTTCTGCCACTCCCGGAAATTCTTGACAGCCTCGTCGTAGACGCGGGGGTCATGGTCCGGAAGAATCGGGTCGAAATCAATTTCAGGCTTCGTGATATGCAGCAGGGACTTCTCCCCGGCCATCTTGGCAGCCTCCCGAGAATCAAGGACATCATACGGAGGGGCCGCCACCTGGGTGACGATATTTTTGGGCGGGCGCAATGCCGCAAAAGGTTTAACGCGTACCATAAGCGATTTATTGAATATATTACCGAAGATAATAACATTTTGTCACAAAACCAAAACGGGAGCATTTCATGATTTCCTAAAAACACTATATTTGCCGCAAATTTTGAAATGCTATGAAACTGAAAGTTTTTGCCGCCATAGCTGCGGCAGCCTCTCTGCTTATGGCAGTCTCCTGCAACAAGGAGAACAATGCAGACAACAGTTGGAAAGAACTTCCGACCGGAGAAATCAGTCAGGAAAGCGGCAACGCCGCGCTGAGCGTCAACGGAGTCACGAGCTCCAGAGGTACGGTTCAGCTGACCGCCAGCGCCTCCGACAAGGCCAGTCTGAAACTTGACAATTTCATCCCGGGATACGGAGAAGTCACCCTTCCTGTGGAGATGGCCAAGGCCGATGACGGGGAATCCTATGATTTCTACGGAACCTCCGCCCTCACTGCACCGAAAATCAATCTCACCAAGAACAATCAAGTCCCGGCAGTGTACTTCCTTAAAGCGGAAGGCAATGTCACCCTCGACGGCAAGATCACCGTCAACGTGGCCACGTCCGTAGCCGAAGAATACCAAGGAGGCATAGCCGGCAAGTGGGATATCCTGCGCAAGGCGGCCATCGGCAAAGACAAGACCCCGGCCACCTCACCTCTCGTGCTGAAATGGACCGTTCCGGGTCAGGAAGAGAAAATCGCCCCTATTGAAAGCCTCGCTAAAATCTACGGCGGCTCGGCAATAGCCAACCTGCTTGACCGGATATCCCTGCTCGAAGACGGAAACTTCACCGCGAGATACTACGCCGGAGATGAAGCACCGGAAATCAACGGTCCTGAAGGCGGCAAGGACGGTTACGAGTTCAACGCCAGCCACAACAGCTGGGCAGAACTGCCGGCCATAGGCTGCGCCCTCTGGTATGCCTACGACGGATACCTGCACCTCGTCCCGGACCCGGCCACTATCGCCGCAGTCGCAGGCGATGACTCGGAAGTCATAAGTCTTGAAGAACTTATGCAGGATCTCAGTGACCTAAAGGAATACGGAATCGACATCCAGAAACTTGCCGCCGTGCTGATTGACATCATGAACAATGGTATTGTCCTCAAATACACGGCAGCGGAAGGAGGCCTGTCTGTCACTGCCGACAAGACCATCCTCGATCCTCTGGTGCAGGCGTTCATCCCTGCCCTCCCGACCCTTGACAAGGTAGTGGAAGGCATGCTGCAGGATCCGGAGCAGAAGGACACGGCAGAGCTGATCTACACTGCCCTCAAGTACTTCGGCCTCAGCAAGCCGTCCGACCTCGGAACGCTCTGGAACGTCACCACGGAGTTCAGCGCAACCCTCAATTTCACCGCAGGAAAGTAGTCACCGCTTAATCACTTTATCCGCAGACGGTTTCTTCCGCCTGCGGATTTTTTGTTTCCAGACATCCGTTTTGGAAGTTTTTTTTATATATTTGCGAGAACCGCTAATAAAGTAGTGTACAATGAAAATTTCAGCGCTTAATTCGCGCCGCTGTCCGGTATTGCCGGGCATGCTGGCATTTCTTCTTGCATCCTCCATACTTGCCGGATGCGACAAAAAAGAAAACAATCCAGAGACGGAGCTCCCTCTTGAGACAGTACTTTCCGACAACGGCTTTCTGGTCGAGAACGGGGAAAAGGTCGGTACAAGAAGCTTCACCGCGGGCGATCAGGCCGGAGTATTCCTGCTCCGGGACGGTCAGGCTGTGGCCGAGAACATCCCTCTGACCTACGACGGCCAGAGTTGGACCAGCGAAAAGACGGTCATGGTGACCGGAGAAGAAACATGCTTCGTCTACACCCCATACAGGCAGAACGCTTCCGCTGTCGTGGACTATACCGCCGACAATGCAGCCGACTTCTTCCGTCCTCTGCTCGGCTCCGGCAAATATGTCTTCGACCAGAGCGACTATGCGTCCATCCGTAATAACGACATCAGTTTCGCAGAAGCGGCTCCTGTCAAGACAGACGCAGCCCTCAAGATCAATGCGTCCCTTGATCACCTGCTTGCCCTTGCGATGTGGGAATTGACCGACGGGACGCGCTACACCACCGCCGACGGCTTCAGCTACAATACCCCGTCAAGTTATACCGGCATCAAGGCCACTCTGGACGGACAGGAAGTGACCCCGGGCGGAGTCTCTTCATACAAGGCATTCTACTATGTACCGAAGAGTGACGGTGCAAAAATAACAGTAAGTTACACCGATGCCGGCGAGAGCAAATCATTTGAAGTGGCCCTCGACGGCAAGAGCGGCACGGCAAGCCTTGTCAAGGCCGGCAAGGGCGCTGCGGACGGCGGCACACGCGAGCTTAGCATCGGCGACATCGTATACAGCGACGGCAGCATCCTCCCGGCCGAGACCGCTTCAGCGCTTGAAGACGGCACAGCCCCGGCAGGAGCCGCCGGCATCATATTCCAGACAGACAAGTCACGCATCTCCGATGCCGAGAAAGCGCTTCTTGGCAATGTGCACGCACTCGTGCTCTCCGCCAAGATGCCGCGATACAAGAACGCCACAGACATGAAGTGGTTCGACGACTACCCTGAGGGCAAGGACAACGGCAACCGCAACGAGAACGAGGAAGACCCGAATTACCCGGGGATGACACTGCCGTTCGTGGTGGACAAGGAGAGTTACGCCAACTCATTCAAACTCAACGATGCCGACATCAACGGATACCAGAACAACGTGGTAATCCGCACTCGCAGGGCCGAGGACATCAAGAAAGGATGGTATCCGGCATTCGCCGCTGCCGCGGATTTCGCAAAGACATCCGCACTTCCTTCTTTCCCGAACTCAGGATGGTATCTTCCTTCCGCGGGGCAGCTGATGGACGTGTTCCGCAACCTCGGCAAGGCCGACATCACTGTGGAGAACGCCGTTGACTTCCAGGGCGGTGGAGACTTCGAGGTCAGCATCGACCACTGCGGCACCATGGTCGCCAACCTTGATGCGCTGCTCTCCAAACTGCCGGAGTCTGACAGGGATCTGCATGCTCCGACCAACAACGCCCTCTGGTCCTCATCTTTCAGCTGGGGTTATTTTACCGACGGTTCCATCTCCTACGCCGCAAGGCAGGTGCTGACATACGGAAGTTTCTCCGTAATCAGCTACAGCACCTTCGGTCTTTCAGACACCAGAGCCGTATTCTCATTCTAGCAACTTCAAACACACAATTATTATGAAGAAAACAGTTTATTCAGCACTGGCCGCACTGGCTGTAGCCGCAATATTCACCGGTTGCAGCAAAGAAGAGGCCGCCACAGAGGTAAGCGCCGCCCTCGAGAGCGCGGAGAGCAAATCTCTCACATTCACAATCAACCCGTCAAACGCCTACAAGTGCTCCTACGTCCTCTATGCTTCTGACGCGGAAGTCGCCACGGCAGAAGAGATTCTCCTCAACGGCACCCCGGCACACGCCAACGAAGCCTCGACCGTAACGGTAAGCGGACTTGAGCCGAACACCGAGTACCAGTTCGCCGTAGCGGCCCAGGGCAACAACGGAGTGTCTCTCTTCGTGGATAAGGCCACCACAGCCGACATCCCGGCAGTGCAGTTCGATGCCGACCGTGCATCAGGCCGTCAGTATGGCGGGGCGACCCCTAACTTCAGCGTGACCTTGCGTACCGAAGAGAACGGTCAGGACTACGAACTCTCTCTGGACATCTATGACTTTGTCAACACGACAGCGACCTATCTTCAGCCGGGCACATACACCGTTACCGATGAGCAGGCAGGCCAGACCGTCGGAACGATGTACAGTTACTTCTACTACAACAACAAAACCAACAAGCTCGTCTCAGGCAAGATGACTGTAGCCGTCAACGATGACAAGACCTACACCATCGATGTCCGCCTCAAAATCGATGACGGGACAGATTTCCACGGAGCCTTCACCGGAAAAATCGACGGGTTGGAAGTGAAGTAAACCGCTACTCGACTGGATACAAAAAATGTCCGGCAGAATGCTGTTCTGCCGGACATTTTTGCATTAATCACTCGCTCCGGTAAAACGGCTTTTCACCGGACAAAACTATCCTCCACTCTACGGCTCGCGGACGCATCGGACAGCCCCGCCGTGAGCACGGTACATCCCGTAACTTGCATCGGCGTATGTGCCGCCGAGGGTGTAGAAACAGGCCGCATTGGTGCCGCACATGTTGGTGGTCCGCATCCAGCTGATCAACTGGCCGCCACTCTCAGCCTGATAAACATATCCGAGCCGGCCCGCGTCCTTGTCTCCCCAGCGGGTTCCGCACAGAGGCCACCAGCACACTTCACCGGCAGAGGTGGTGTGGGTCTTGCCTCCGTCTCCCTTATCGAAGATATTGTAGTAGCCGGTACCCTCCCAGGCATCATCATCAGGCACACGATACCCGGCCGGGCACGGGTCGTAGGCCGTCTTGGCACCGGTGCTCTTGGCTGACCACAAGTAACTGTTTCTCACCCACATCCAGTCGCGCACATCTGCCTCGTCACCATAGATTTCGGGCGTGGTATATATGAATGTGGAAGGGTGCTTCACCGCATAATCCACATTACCGGTCTGTGCACTGCAAAGCACCGTGGACCACTCTCGGCCAAGAGAGGGATTGAATACAGTGTATCCCTTAGCCCTGTCGAATGCCTGATAGATGTAATTTCCGCTGTCATCCTTGTCCGTCTCGTTGGCAGCACCGCCATAGAAGGGATCCTTGCGCCCCCACTGGTACTTCAGCCCGTAAGTGGCGGCACCGTCAGAAGGCTTGGAGGCCGTCGCCCCGAGATTGCGGTCCATAAAGACTGTACCGTTGTCCATTGTCTGCAGAGACGGCTGCTCCGTCATCCAGATATGCCAGCTCCAGACTATCTCACCCTGAGCATCAAGAGCGGCGACAAGGGCGTTGCCGCGTCCCGAAGAAGCCGTAAACCTGATACGTCCATCTGAATAAGAGACATCCTGCACAAGCGCCGCAGCGGCTGAGCCGCCTTCAGACCAGAGCCAGTCCGCAGAGACTATGCCGGAAACTTCCGTCCCGTCAGCCCGGAACGTCGCGAAATCATAAGTCCCGGCCTCAGAGACGATAAAACAATTTGCATACTTACCCTCCGCAGTCAAGTCGACTGCCGGAATCTGCGGCTCCGGAGGAGTCACCGGTTCATCCTTACGGGAATCACATGAGCACAGGACGACAAGCAGCACCGCAGCCGCCCCGAAAAGATTTTTAATACACATACCAACTTCAAAATGAGGCCGCCAGGACAGTCCGGACGGCCTCATAAAGATACAAAGAATTTTTTATTTGTTGAGCTGGAACTTGCGGACTCCGTCCTTGAAGAATGAGACGATCTGCCGTGCGGCGGCGAGACCGGCATTGATGTTGGCTTCAGCGGTCTGCGCCCCCATCTTCTTAGGGGTTGCAAAGACTCTCAGACCGAACTTCTCCTTGAGAACCGCGATGTTGTCCGGCGCCACATCGGTGACATACTTCAGGTCCTGCCGCTCTTCGAGGGCCTTCTCCAGACCGGCCTCATCGATGACCTCCTTGCGGGCGGTGTTGACGAGTGTCGCCCCTTTCGGCATGCGGCTGATCAGGTCATAGCCGATAGAACCGACAGTCTGCGGAGTGGCCGGGATGTGGACACTGACATAGTCGCAGCTCCCATAGAGTTCTTCGAGACTTGACACCGGCTCGGCACCGCCGGCAGCAATCTGCTCCAGGGTCATGAAAGGGTCCAAGGCCTTGACCTTCATCCCGAGAGCCGCGCCCTTGGCACCGACAAGCCTTCCGACATTGCCGAAAGCCTGGATGCCGAGAGTCTTGCCCATTATCTCCGAGCCTGTCGCAGGGGTGAACTGGCAGCGTGCCATGTAGATCATCATCGCTATCGCGAGTTCGGCCACAGCGTTGGAGTTCTGGCCCGGAGTATTCATGGCCACAACACCTCTGGCTGAGCAGGCCTCAAGGTCAAGGTTATCATAGCCGGCACCGGCACGCACCACGATCTTGAGTCTCTCCGCCGCCTCAACCACCTCCGCAGTCACCTTGTCGGAGCGGACGATAAGGGCGTCAGCATCCGCCACGGCGGCAACGAGCTCCGGCTGACCGGCATATTTCTCAAGCACAGCAAGTTCATAGCCTGCAGATTCGACTATCTCTCTGATACCCGCCACAGCTGCTGCGGCGAAAGGTTTCTGGGTTGCAAGAAGGACTTTCATGGCTATTTGTGCAGGGTTTCAAACTCTTTCATGCAAGCCACAAGAGCTTCGACATCCTCCTGGGTGCAGGCATTGTAGATGGATGCGCGGAAGCCTCCCACGGAGCGGTGTCCCTTGATGCCGACAATATCATGGGCTTTGGAGAACTCAAGGAACTCGTCCTGCAGGGCCTCGTATCCCGGAGCCATCACGAAGCATACATTCATTATCGACCTGTCCTCCTTGGCCGCCGTACCGACAAAGAGCGGATTGCGGTCAATCTCGGCATAGAGGGTCTCGGCCTTCTTGACATCAAGTTCATGGATGGCATCTATGCCGCCCACGCTCTTGAGCCACTTGAGCGTCTCGTTCATCACGAAGATCGGGAACACCGGCGGGGTATTGAACATGGACTTCTTGTCAATGTGTACACGATAGTCAAGCATCGTAGGGATGTAGCGGCTCACCTTGCCGAGAGAATCCTTGCGGATGATGGCAAAGGCGACCCCGGCAGGGCCGGCGTTCTTCTGGGCTCCGCCATAGATTAGGGCATACTTGCTGACGTCCACCTTGCGGGTGAGGATGTCGGAAGACATGTCCGCGATCAGCGGCACAGGGCAGTCGATATCCTCCTTGATTTCGGTGCCGTAGATGGTATTGTTGGTCGTGATGTGGAAATAGTCCAGATCGGACGGAATCTCATATCCCTTGGGGATATAGGAATAGTTCTTGTCTGCGGAGCAGGCCACCGCCACAGCGTTTCCCAGGCCCTGCGCCTCCTTGAGCGCCTTGTGGGCCCAGACACCGGTGTCAAGATAGCCGGCCTTATGTTCGAGATAGTTCATCGCCACATAGAGGAACTCCATGCTGGCTCCGCCACCGAGAAAGACGACCTCGTGCGTGTCCGGTATTCCGAGAAGCTCCTTCCACAGGGCGCGGCACTCGTCCATGGTCTCTTCCCAACCCTTGGTGCGGTGGGAGATGGAGATAAGGGAGACACCTGTACCCTTGAAATCCTTGAGAGCCTCGATAGCGTTGTCGATGGCCACCTGCGGAAGCAGGCAAGGACCGGCGTTGAAGATATGCAATTTGCTCATAGCTGATATTAGTTATTAATGTTCGTCAAATATATCCATTTTTTTGATTCTTTCGCAATAGTCGGGCAAAAGGGACAGGCGGACGAATACTTCCATAGAACACCGCTCCATAAATGACTGCTTTCGCTGGGGCAGGTCAAAGTCCTTGACCATCTTCATCACTGACGGCAGGCTGGAATATGGGAAATCCAGCCTCCGCCATTCGCCGGAGATCTTCTCCTTGACCTGCGCGGAGGCAAGGGCCTCGGCCGTGGATGTCTTATAGGCACGGATAAGCCCGGGGATGCCGAGCTTGATGCCGCCGAAATACCTGACCACCACGACCAGCACATCGCTCAGCCCGGCCGAATCAATCTGCCCGAGAATAGGCCGGCCCGCAGAGCCGGACGGTTCCCCGTCATCGTTGGAGCGCCACAGCCGCCCGTCCATGCCGATACGGTAGGCATAGCAGTGATGCCGAGCATCGTGATACTCTTTTTTCAGGGAAGAGACTATCTGTTTGACATCGTCCTCGCTTTCCACAGGGAACGCGAAAGCCAGAAAGCGGCTGCCGTTGTCCCGGAATGACCCCCGGGACGGCTCAGAGATGCTTTTGTATGTATCATTTGCCGGCACGACAAACCAAATTTAGCGATTATTTAGTATCTTCGCAACATGGTTTACAAATATAGAATCACCCTGCAGGGGATCAAGGGCTTTTATCGGGTTTATCTGGTCAACGGTGAGAATTCTCTCTACACCTTCCACAAACAGATACGCTCCGATCTGGAGTTTCCGGTAGATCAGCCCATCCTCTTCAAGGCACTGGACAACGAGGGGCAGGTGGTGGCCAGATATGCCCTGGTTGACATCGGATACGGCGCCGTGGACGCTGTCACCATTGCCGACACGATAAAGGCAGGCGCCACAAGTTTTGTGTATTTCTACGACATACAGGCCAAAAAGAGCGTCATAATCACTCTTGAAGGCGAGGAAAAGGACGCGCAGGCGCAACTTCCGAAACTTATTGACACAAAAGGCCCTGTACCGCAAGAATTCGAGAACGGCTATGTAGCTTTCGAAGATCTCCCGGCAGAGCGCCGAAGGCTTTCTGGCGAATCACTCCCGGACGATGAAGAAGAAGATGATGATGACGATGACGACGAGGAGGATGATGAAGAAAACGATGACAAAGAGGAAGAAGAGATAATATACGAAGAAGAGGAGGCTTAAGGGCCTCCTCTTTTCTTTTATTCATTTCTGTCTATTTCTCCGCCGGAGTCTCGGCAGCGGCAGCCTTGCCGACCTTGTCGAGCTTGACGTCGAAGACAAGTGTAGAATACGGAGGAATGCCGTTGTTGCCATGCTCACCGTATCCGAGAGCAGAAGGGACATAGAGTTTGATGTGTCCGCCCTCGCCGACGAGCTGAAGGCCCTCACGCCATCCTGAAACCACACCTGAGAGAGGGAAACTGATCGGCTCCACTTCTTCAGCCACCTCATCGAAGACCTTGCCGTCGGTGAATGTGCCCTTGTAGTGCACCCACACGGTATCAGCCTCGCCCGGCTTCACATCGTTGCCGGCCTCGATGATTTCATATTGGAGACCTGACTCCGTCTGCTGCACACCGGCTTTCTTGGCGTTGGCAGCAAGGAACTTCTCCTCTTTCTCCTTGTTCACGAGAGTCGTGTACTGGTTTCTGTTCTCAAGATATGTGTTGAACACTGAGTTCATGGTATTCGGATCATACTTGAACTGCTTGACAAAATCTTCTGAGCGCATGTCGCCCTCGGACTTCATGAAATCCTTCATACCCTTGACGATGGCGTTGTAATCGAGATCATCGCCGAAGTTGTAGTTCTTCATGAAACTTCCGAAATTGATTCCGAGAAGGTAACTTACAGAATCCTTCTGGGCCTTGGACGGAAGGTAATCCTTGGCTGTCTTGACAGCCGGAACCCCGTCCTCTGTCTTGGCTGCAGGCGCTGAACCGTTGCAGGCCACAACCACACCGCCCAGAACGAGGGCGGCAAAAAGTTTGTACATTTTCATATTACACTAAAAAACTTAAAAATTCACTACAATTCCCAGGCCAGTGCCGATGCGCCGAGTATAGCCGCGTCAGACTCCTTGAGCTGGGAGAAAACTATCTTTATCTTGCCGCGCCAATGCGGCATCAGGTTCGATTCCATCGCCTCCTGCATCGGGGTGTAAAGGAACTCCTTCGCCCGGGCCAGACCGCCAAAAAGCACTATCGCCTCCGGAGAGCTGAACGCCGCAAAATCAGCCAGACTGTGTCCGAGCATCCGGCCAGTATATTCAAGCACCCTGCGGGCAAGTGCATCCCCCTCTTTGGCAGCCTCATAGACAGCCTTGGAACTTATGTCATCGATAAGACGCAGCGACGACGGCTCGGAACTTGCCTCAAGCCACTCACGCGCCGTCCGGGCCACACCTGTAGCGGAGCAATATGTCTCCAGACAGCCCGTCTTGCCGCAACCGCAAGGACGCCCGTTGTAACGGATGGCGCATGTATGCCCGAGCTCGCCGGCATTGCCGTCATGCCCGTATACCACCTTGCCGTCAATGACTATTCCGCTGCCCACTCCGGTGCCCAGAGTGATCATGATGAAATCTTTCATCCCCCGGGCCGCCCCGTAAGTCATCTCACCCACGGCCGCCGCGTTGGCATCGTTGGTCAGGGAGACCGGAATCCCGCCGAGACACTCGCTCAGGAGCTTGGCGAAATCGACCTCACGCTTCGCAGCCCACATGATATTGGGCGCATACGCGATCTGGCCTGTATAGTAGTTGCCGTTAGGCGCACCGACGCCGATGCCGCGGATCTCCCCGCTCTTGCCACTCTCCTCGACGCAGGCGCGGATGGCCTGAGCGAGAGCATAGATATACGCCGCATAATCCTCACCGAACGTGTCTGTCCGGATCACGGACTGGGAGAGGACATCACCGCGGGCGTTGACCACTCCTATCTTTGATGTCTGGCCGCCTACATCGACACCGACCACAAACTGCTTCTCCATGACTAGTCTACAGATATTTCAGGGTTGACATTCTTGCAGCCGACAAGAGCATAATAAAGGATGTAGCAGAGCATCGCGATCACGAGCCAGTAGCTGGCCATGTAACCGATGTTCTTTGCAATCACATCCTGGATGAGAGGCATCACGCCGCCGCCGACAACCATCATCATGAAGATGCCGGAAGCCTGCTCGGTGTACTTGCCGAGGCCCTCGGTGGAGAGGTTGAATATGCCGCCCCACATCACTGATGTGCAGAGACCGCAGAGAACTATGAAGAGGGCGCTTGCCGGAACCTGGAACATCTCGAAACCGTTGGCCGCGCTGTAGCCCGGCATGGAGACGGTGATGGACTTCGGCAGGAATATCGCGATGAGCAGGAACACGATTGCAGCTGTGCTCACGACGATGATCTGGGTACGGGTGCTGACCTTGCCGGAGATGGCTGAGCTCAAGGCGCGTCCAACCATCATGAGCAGCCAGTATACTGCGGCGATGGCTCCGCCGATGGCAGCTCCGCCGATGGCGATGCCGGCTCCCTTGGCAGAAGCATCGGAGAGATAGAAATTGAGCTGGGCCGGAATGCCGATCTCCACACCGACATAGAAAAATATGGCCACGACTCCAAGTGCGCAGTGACGGAAAGCCCATGCACTGGACTCAAGTTTTGTATTCTTGCGGGAAGCGGCAGGCTCAGGAATCTTCACAAAAGATATGATGACAAAAGCCACTGCAAACACTGCCATGGCGATATAGAGAAGCGGCTCCACATCGACCATCTTGGTGTCCTCTGTCACGGTGCCGATCAGCACGCCGACAAGGAGCGGGGTGAGAGTCGCGGTCAAGGAGTTCAATGTGCCGCCGATCTGGATGAACTGGTTGCCCCTGTTGCCGCCTCCGCCGAGGATGTTGAGCATCGGGTTGACCACTGTGTTGAGCATGCAGACGCAGAAACCGCAGATGAATGCTCCAAGCAGGTAGACATAAATTGCCGAGCCTCCGAGGAATGAACGGCTGGAAAGCCACTGGACGACGATGCCGAAGAAGCCGACAGCCAGCGCAACAAGCGTGGTTTTCTTGTAGCCGATCTTGACCAGCATCTTGCCGGCAGGGATACCCATGAAGAGGTATGCGGCAAAGTTCATCATATTGCCCATCATCCCGGCCCAGCTGTAGTTGTGCTTCCAGATGTTGCCGAACGGTGCGGCCATGTTCGTGACGAAAGAAATCATTGCAAATATGAAGCACATCGTCACAATGGCTACCATATTACGTTTTTTTTCCATGATAGAAGATGAATGATAAAAAGGTTATAGTTTACTCTTTGTGTTATTCAAGTGATTTGAGATTCCTGTCATTGAAGAGCTGTTTGCCCTCCGGGGTCATGGCATACTCGATACGGTCGGCGTAAAACTTCTCCACCTTGCCGCGCACCATCTTGGCAGTGGTGTTGAGCATTCCGTTCTGCTCTGTGAACGGGGTGTCGGCCACAATGATTGCGGCAGGAAGCCACTTCTCCGGGAAAAGCCCGGCGTGACGGCCGCCCGCGCGGTATGAATCAACCTCTCCCTGAAGGATCTGGAGTTGGGCTTTCCTCCCCTCAACACTCTGAGGGTCAATCCCCTGCTTGTGCACAGCATCAGCGAGAGCTGTCTTGTTAGGGACTACAATCACTACAGTATAAGGACTCTGGTTGTTGTAAAGCACCGAAGATTCGATATACTTTGAGCCGTCAGCCAGACTGTCCTCAAACCCTTCCGGGGAATATTTCTCGCCGTCTGAGGAGATGAGGAGACTCTTGAACCGTCCGGTCACATAGAGATACCTCGGATCCTCCTTGCAGAGGTAGCCGCGGTCTCCGGTGTGAAGCCACCCGTCCACTATGGTCTTGGCTGTGGACTCCGGATTCTTCCAGTACCCGGCCATCACGTTCTCACCGCGGATGACAATCTCGCCGGTCTCGCCCACAGGAAGTGCATTGCCCTCCTCATCGCAGATCTTGAGGTCCAGAGGCTCGACTATACGGCCGGAAGAGCCGAAACGGGCGTGTCCCATGGAGTTGGCACAGATGACAGGAGTGGCCTCTGAGAGGCCGTAACCTTGGAAAATCGGCATGCCGATGGCGCAGAAATATCTCTGAAGCTCAATGTCAAGCAGGGCGCCTCCGCCCACGAAGAACTTGAGCCTGCCGCCGAAGCCCTCGCGTATCTTGGAGAAGACAAGCTTGTCCAGGACGGACTTTATCGGCTTGCGCCACCAGAGTTTCCAGCAAGGCTTGCCGGCATTATAGTACTCGCGGTTATAGGCTATCGCGTTCTTGAGGCCGAATTCGTAGAGTTTCTCCACGGTCGGGCCCTTTTTCTTGATTGCAGCCTCAAAACTCTTGCGGAAGCTTCTCGAAAGAGCCGGCACGGAAAGCATGACCTCCGGACGAACCTCATTGATGGCTATCGGGATGTTCTTGAGCATGGTGACGGCATTCTTGCCACCAGGTACTGTGGCTATGCTTCCGCCATAGCTCATCATGACATAGAAACCGGCCACATGGGCGAAGCAATGGTCAAGCGGGAGGATGATGAGCATCGTCCAGCCCTCACCGATCTTGACTACGGAGCGGCACTGCTCCACATTGGCCGTGTAGTTGCGGTGCGTGAGCAGGATGCCCTTAGGATCGGCCGTCGTGCCGGAAGTATAACTTATATTGGCATAGTCGTCCGGACCTACCGAGGCTATACGCTCTTCGAGTTCTGCGGAACGGTCCTTGAGGAACTCGTCCCCCATCGCATATATGTCCTTGAGGTGCATCTCATTGCCTTGCAATTCCATATCATCGATGACGATGACCTTCTCCACAGCGGGACACCTGTCAATGACACGGCGCACCTTGGCGATCTGGCTTTCGGAGGCAATGACAAAGCGGGAATCCGAGTGATTGATGCGGAAAAGCAGATCCTGATCGGATTCCAGCTTGAACGAGAGGGGCACATTGACAGCTCCCGCGTGAAGTATTCCCAATTCGCAGAAGATCCACTCATTCCGGCCTTCCGATATAAGAGCCACCTTGTCTCCCTTGCCGAGGCCCATGGCCATAAAGCCGGCCGCGAGCCTGCGTCCACGCTCACGGGTAGCGGAGAATGACGTCTCTGTCCACACTCCGTCCACCTTCTCGCGAAGGAAAGTAGAATCCGCATACTTGGATGCGTAGGTGTTGACAAAATCAATGATTGTCGGTCTTTTGTTGTCTGCTGTCATGTTGATCGTGATTATTCGTTGGATGGTGAGAAAAGGCCATAGAGCTGCGCATCAATCATGTCGGTGACCTTGTCGAAATCTTCCGGACGGCCGGCAAAGTCGAGATTGTCGGCATCAATGACCAGAAGATTGCCCTTATAGTCCTTGATCCAGTTTTCATACTTGTCGTTCAGGCCCGTGAGATAGTCTATGCGAATGCTCTTCTCGTAGTCGCGGCCCCGCTTCTGGATCTTGGAAATCAGCGCCGGGACTGAAGACTTGAGATATATCAGGAGATCCGGCGTGCCCACAAGCGACATCATCAGATCGAAGAGGTCGGAGTAATTTTCGAAGTCACGGGTGCTCATCAGTCCCATGTCGTGAAGATTGGGCGCGAATATGCGCGCGTCCTCATAGATGGTGCGGTCCTGCACTATGACCGCATCGCCCTTGGCAATCTCCACCACGTCCTTGAAACGCTTGTTGAGGAAGTAGATCTGGAGATTGAATGACCATCTGGCCATGTCTTCGTAGAAATCCGCAAGATACGGATTGAAATCAACCGACTCGTATTTCGGAGTCCAGCCGTAATGGGCGGCAAGCATCTTGGTAAGCGTTGTCTTGCCGCTGCCTATGTTTCCTGCTATCGCGATATGCATATTATTCTGACTAACAGCCTACAAATTTAGCAATTATTTGAAGAGTCCATAGAGGCGGGAGTCAATCTTGTCGGTGACAGCCTCAAAATCCTCCGGCCGCCCCGCGAAATCGAGGTTGTCGGCATCAATCACCAGAAGGTTGCCGCTGTAGCCGGCTATCCACTGCTCGTACTTGTCATTGAGCCGGCTGAGATACTCCAGACTCATGGTCTGCTCGTAGTCGCGGCCCCGCTTCTGGATCTGTGACACGAGGTGCGGCACCGAACATCTGAGGTATATCAGCAGGTCGGGCGGACGCACCATGGACATCATCAGGCGGAAAAGCTGCATATAGGTGTCGTAATCGCGGGCCGAAAGATTTCCCATCTCGAGATTGTTGGCCACGAAGATATGCACACCCTCCAGTATGGTGCGGTCCTGCACTATCACCTCCTTGGAACGCGCTATATCCAGGACATCCTTGAAACGCTGCGCAAGGAAGTAGGTCTCCAGATTGTATGACCAGCGCGGTATATCTTTGTAGTAATCTTCGAGATATGGATTGAATGTGACGGACTCGTATTTCGGAGTCCAGCCATAATGCTCGGCAAGCATACCTGTGAGAGTCGTCTTGCCGCTGCCTATGTTTCCTGCTATTCCTATATGCATGGAGCAAAATTAGCCATAATTTCGTATTTTTGGAGGCTGAACTTCAAAGAAATGCTGAACATACTGCAATTTGCATACAACCTCTTCGAGGAAAAAGCCTACATAGTCTGGAAAGAAGACGGGCGCTGTGTCATCGTAGATCCTGGATTCTGCTGTGACGAAGAGAAGAAAGCCATGCTCGGAGCGCTTGCGGACAAGTCCCTTGTGCCGGAGGCCATACTGCTCACGCACGCGCACTTCGACCACATCTACGGGGTGAAGGCCCTTCAGGACATATACGGCATGCCCGTCTATATGAACCCGGCAGACAAGGTGATCCTCGAATATGACCAGGAGATGACAGCCAGATTCGGTCTGCCCGCTCCCGATTGCAGTTTCACCACGACAGACATCTCAGACGGAGAGAAAATCAGCGCGGCAGGCCTTGAGTTCGAAGTCATCACCACGCCCGGACATACGCCTGGAGGCGTGTGCTATCTGGACAGGGAAGACGGAGCCATGTTCACCGGTGACACCCTGTTCGCAGGAGCGATAGGCCGCACGGACTTCAAGTACGGGGAGTACGATGACGAGATCCGCTCCATCATGGAAAAACTCATTTTCCTGGACCCGGGCATCAGAGTCCTGCCCGGGCACGGCCCGGACACGACCATAGGCAAGGAGAGGACGGGCAACCCTTTCCTCGAACCCTTCAACGAACCGGAGGAGGCAGACCCCGAAGCCGAACCGGTATCAATCAGTGCTTCAGACCACCGTGACTGATGGCACCCGTGCTCAACACAAAAGCCTCGCACGGGTGTCATCAGCCACGGTTCGCCGTACATCTATTTGTATTTTGATATTTAGAAGTTGTTTTGATTCATGTTGAAAATTCAAAACAACTTCTTATTATCTTTGTACTCGGGCAGAGTAATCATGTCTCTGTCAGAAGGATTATTCTATGGCGGAGAAGAAAGAATTTCTGAAAGGGCGGAAAGCCGTTACTTTTTTAGATTTGTTTGCCGGTGCAGGCGGCATAAGCGAAGGGTTTATGCAGGCTTACACGGATGATAAGTATTATGACTTCATATTGGCGAGCGACATAAACGAGAACTGTGAGTTGACGCACAGGGTTCGATATAACGAGGAACTTGGCCTTAAAACCAAATTTCTTACAGCGGACATTATGTCGGAGGCATTTCTTACCGACCTGAAAAAGAAGATAGGCGTGACCTCCATTGATGTCGTGACAGGAGGTCCGAGTTGCCAATCATTCTCCCTTTCCGGACGCCGTCGCAAATATGATAAAAGGGACAACTTGTTTGAACATTACCTGAAAGTGATTGCTGAACTCCGTCCGAAATACTTTGTCATGGAGAATGTAAAAGGAATATTGACAAAGGACAAAGGCAGATTCAAGGACGAGATTATGAGAAGAATCCGCTCAATCATAGACCCAAAGCAAGTTTCCCGATTATATTGCTACCTCAATGAGATGTTGGCACGAACCGCCACATCATTTGAGAAAAACTGCTTTATGCTCAAAGCTCGTTTGGAAATAGAAGAAGATTCGAAGACGGATTCACTGATTGAAGAGTATTTTCTGCTTCTCGAAGAGCGGTTCAAAGAGCTTACCAGAAATATTGACTACCGTATAAGCAAATCTGACTCACAGATCAGCACAATACGTCATGGGCTCAGCTTGCTCAAGCGCAATGACGAACGCCGAAGAATCCAAAACGCCATCATACAAGAAAAGGCTTTCTGTAATATTGACAACGATGCTTTTGTCCATCCCATGAACGATTTCATTGAGTCTCTGGAAGATGACACCATCATAGGGAAAATTATGCTCTCCATAGATAACGTAAAGGAGTTCGGAGCTTTTCAAGACAAGGTTGAATCTTTCAAATCAATGATCGGCTTATATGCGATGACCCTTGATGAGTGCTTCGATGCGCTGAGGAATTATGCTAAAAATGATGGTACTGAGAGCGAATTTGAAAAGGTGCTTGAAAATATCCGCTTATACAGGATTGAAAAACCTATAGTTGTATTATCATCAGACTATGGTGTCCCGCAAAATCGCGAGCGCGTCCTGTTTATCGGGTGCCGTAATGACCAGAAACTGATCACGGAGATACCGGCAACTGTTGCCCCTGATGAGAAAGTGACTGTCTACGAAGCCATTTCAGATCTGGATTTCATCGGTAACGGTGAGATGAAAACAGAATATGGCAAAGTAAAAAAGAATAAAGAACTCGACTCATTGATTTGCAGCAGAGCCATCGACGGCCCGACTGATACGAAATCAGAAAGCCATACCTTTGCCGAGTGGTCACGTATTGGCCGTCTGCAACATAGGTTTGTTTTTGACTGCAAACCATTTTACGTCAAGACATCGGAAGAACTTGGCAATCCGATGTCTCATGTTGAGCAGGAATTGTTCAATCACCAGACAAGCGCACAGAATGCGGATGTCAAAAAGCGTCTGGAAATCATCGCAAAACATGGCAGTTATGATGATGCGTGCAAGATTGAGTTGAAGAAGAACAATCTTGAGTCCAATAAGCGCAATTATACCGTGCTTGATCCTAAGGGACAAAGTCCTACCGTTGTGACAATGCCGGATGATTTTATCCATTACTCACGTTTCCGGGCGATGACAGTCCGGGAAATGGCACGACTTCAATCTTTTGATGATTCTTTTGTATTCCAAGGGAAGCGGCAGACCGGAGGCGACAAGAGAAAATCCGAGATACCTCAGTATACCCTTGTTGGGAATGCCGTTCCTCCGCTTATGGCAAGAGCAATCGGCAACACAATTCTTAAAGTCATAAAATAGACCTATGATACACATGCGCTCATTCACTCCGTTTGAAAAGCGGAATATGGAATATCTGGTGAACCATAACGTGAAGTTCACTCAGGTGCAGATCACGGCGACGGGGTTGAAGAAATCGATCCTTGATGCCACGGCTCCGATGAGAACATATCTCAAAGAAAATAATGTGCACGACTATGAACTTCAGTCAAAAGGACAAGAATATAAGGTAACTATACCAACACATATTCTGACCTCATCCGGAAGCATTGATACTCAAACCTCTTTGTATCGTCCGGAGACCAAGGACGGAGACCCCCGTCTTTGGATTTACAGATTGAAAGAGACAACTGAAGCCGATGATATCCATGTGATCATAGCAATGAGCCCGAATGATTTGTACGTAATTAACATTACAAAAGTCGATATAGTCAGGTGTTGCGAGACCTCAGTGGAGAATCCTGTAAGAGATTTGGTTCGCGATCTTTCTGACAATGCCAATCACGTATCGGAGGAGTTGCTCGCTCTTCTGATGGACTATCAGGATCAATGGATTGACACAGACTTGAATGCTGACACTGCAATCGGACGTCAGGTTGAAGCCCTGTTGGGTATTGGCATGAATGATTCGCCGCTTCCTGATTACAAAGGAATAGAACTGAAAAGTTTTAGAAGCCAGCGTCCAAGCATACGCAAAAATCTGTTTTGCAAGGTTCCTGATTGGGATATCAGCCATCTGAAAAGCGGAGCGGAAATTGTAGACAAGTATGGTTACTTGTCAGGCGGGACCAAGTCATATAGGAACACCTTAAGATGCAGTGTCCCTAACACTCAGAACTTGAGATTGAATATGAACTATCCTCATAATCTTCTGGAAATTGAAGAAGATGAGATTCAGGAGAATGACCGGTTCAAGAAAGTCGCGGATGTAGCAGTATGGAGACTTCAGACATTGCACAATTGCCTTCTGACAAAACATCACGAGACATTCTGGATAGAGGTTGACACCCGTATGGGAGACCATGGTCAGGAACAGTTCATGTTCAATAAAATCGAACATACCAGAAATCCGATAGTCTCCCAGTTTGACGTTCTTCTGGAGCAAAGCATGATTACCGTTGACCTGCTTTTGGGACGCCCGAAAGTTGATGCCATAACAGGCAAGCCAAAGAAAGGCGGTGATGCCGTCAGCTTCAAAATAAAGAAAAATGCTGCCGGATTGCTCTTTCCCGACAGTGTGACATATAATTTTTAGTTCTTGAGATAGTAGGTGACGGAGGTCACGACGCGGACTTTCTTGATGTAAGGGGTGTTGCTGTCGCGGTTCTCGATGGAGAACACTCCCTGACTGGCGGTCTTGATCTTGCCGAGGCGGCTGCCGGAATCACTCGCGAACTTCTGCGCGACCTCGCGGGCGTTCTTGGTGGCCTCCTCAACCATGGAAGGCTTCAGCTCATTGAGGGCCTCATAACGGAATTCTACAGGGTTCTCCCAATTGCTGCCGACTACGACGACTCCTTTGCGCAGAAGCTCGGACTGCCTGTTCATCAAGGCAAGGACGCTGTCCACCTTGTCGGTACATACCGTCACCACATTGGTGGCTATGTAGCGGTATGTCCGGTCGTTGCTTCCGTATTCGTTGGCATACTTATCTGAAATCTGCGGCACGGACACGCTTATCTCGCTCTCCGGGATGCCGCCCGACTTGAGGAACTCGACTATCTTGGCATTGCCGCTGTCCGTCATGTCGTAGATGGACTGGACATCGTTGGCCACAACCTTGTAGGAGAGCGGCCAGATGACCTTGTCGGCCTTGACCTCCTTCTCGCAGAGGCCTTTGACGTTGACGGTACGGTCGAAGGAGCGGAACTCCCTGACGGCCCTCGGGAACATCGCCCCGAGGATGATGAGGCCAGCCATTATGGCAAGGCCAGCATAAAACTTTCCTTTATCCATAGTATTATAAGGTTTGTCCGCCTATAAATTCACGCATGATCGAAGTCGGAGGTATGGCCGCTATCTCCGCAGGCTTGAGCGGAGTCACCATCGCGACGAACTCCAGAAGTTCCTGCGCCTTGGCGTAGGCCGGAGAGGACTCGCTTATGCCGCAGAGAAGCGGCTCGGCGTAGTATTTCAGAAGCGGCAGGTCATAGAGGGTGGAGGAGTTGAAGACAAGATTGGCGTTCTCCTCAAAAGGGAAGATATACTTGACCTCGCCGCGACGTACTGAAGGCCAGCGCAGGATGTTCTGCTCCGGGGAGATGCCGCGCGTGCGGTTGTCCCGTACGATGCGGCGGAGAAGCCGCTTGTCGGTTGTGGAATTGTGGTCTTTGGTTCCTCCCGGCAAGGCTGAAAGGGCGGAGATGTAGATACGGAAAATCTTGTCCTGCGGGATGGCCGGGGTCAGCGCCGGGTTGAGGGCATGTATGCCCTCCATGAAGAGGATGTCGTTGTCTTGGAGCGAGAGGCGGTGGCCGGACGGCTTGCGGCAGCCGGCGGCGAAGTCGAACTTCGGCACTTCTATCTCCTCGCCGCGCAAGAGTGCGGTGAGCTGCTCGTTGAGATATTTCACATCCATCGCCTCCAGAGCCTCGAAATCGTATTCCCCGTTCTCGTCCTTCGGTGTCTTGTCCCTGTCCACGAAATAGTTGTCCAGTTCTATGACTTTCGGGTTGAGCCCGAGAACCCTGGCCTGCTGCGCTATGCGCAGGGAGGAGCTCGTCTTCCCGCTGGAGGATGGCCCCGACATCATCACGATGCGGCAGTTGTGCCGGTTCCAGAATATCTGGTCGGCGGCATCGGCATATTTACGCTCCTGACGTGCCTCGCAGAGATTGATGAGTTCTATCCCCTTCCCGAGGAAGAGGGCTTCGTTGAGTTTTTCGATGGTGTCGATGCCCACTGCGTGGCACCAGTCCATGTATTCCTGCCTTGCGGCTTCGATTTTTGTCATAACACTTCTTTAAGATATTGTCCTGTCACGGATGACGGGTTGCAGGCAAGCTGCTCCGGGGTGCCTTCTGCAATAATCCTGCCGCCCCGTGCACCACCGTCGGGGCCCATGTCGATGATGTAGTCCATGCTCTTGAGCACATCGAGGTTATGCTCGATGATCATCACGGTGTTGCCCTGGTCCACGAGGCGTTCAAGGACTCCCATCAGCACCCGTATATCTTCCGGATGCAGCCCGGTGGTGGGCTCGTCGAGCATATAAAGGGTGTTGCCAGTGGCCTTGCGGAAAAGCTCCGAGGCCAGTTTCATCCTCTGGCTCTCGCCTCCGGAAAGGGTCACGGCGGACTGGCCGAGACGTATGTACCCGAGCCCCACGTCCACGAGCGCCTTGAGTTTCGGAGCGATCTTCGGGAAAGGCTTGAAGAATTCATAAGCCTCGCTTATGGACATGTCCAGCACCTGGCTGATATCCTTGCCACGGTATTTGACAGCGAGGGTGTCCTCTTTGTAACGGCGCCCGCCGCAGGCATCGCAGACCACGTTGACCGAAGGCAGGAAGTTCATCTCTATCACCTTGATGCCCGCCCCCTTGCACTCCTCGCATCGGCCGCCGGCGACATTGAACGAGAACCTGCCGGCCTTGAACCCGCGCACCTTGGCGTCCGGCGTGTCCTCGAAGAGTTTGCGGATGTCATCGAACACTCCGGTGTATGTGGCCGGGTTGGAGCGGGGCGTGCGCCCTATCGGGCTCTGGTCTATCTCGATCACCTTGTCGATATTCTCGTCCCCTTCCAGTGACTTGTATGGTAACGGCTTCTGCTTGAGGCGGGTGAACTTCCCCTTCAGGGCAGGCATCAGGGTCTCGTTGACAAGGGTTGACTTGCCGCTGCCGCTCACGCCGCTCACGCCCACCATCATCCCGAGCGGGATGGTGACATCTATGTCCTTGAGGTTGTTGCCACTGGCCCCGCGTATCGTGAGGAACTTGCCGTTGCCGGTGCGTCTTGTCTGAGGTGTCGTGTTGGGGTTGTGCAGGGGGCGGGCCGGGCCGCTGTAGCAGATATTGCCACCGTTCTCCCCCGCCCCGGGCCCCACCTCCACCGTCCAGTCGGCGGAGTTGACCGTCTCCTCATCGTGCTCCACCACAATCACGGTGTTGCCCTCGTCGCGGAGTTTCTTCAGTGAAGCGATGAGTTTGCGGTTGTCCCTCTGATGCAGGCCGATGCTCGGCTCGTCGAGTATGTATATGACATTGACCAGTTTAGAGCCGATCTGGGTAGCAAGGCGGATGCGCTGCCCCTCGCCCCCGGAAAGGGTCGCGGAGGGACGGTCCAGACTGAGGTAGTCAAGTCCCACGTCGAGCAGGAACTGCACCCTGTCCCCGAGTTCGCGGATGATGTCCCGGGCTATGGCCTGCTCTCTGGTGCCGAGTCTGGCGGGAAGAGCCTTGAGCCACTGCGAAAGTGCCGAGATCTCCATGGCGCTGACCTCGGAGATGTCCTTTCCGTCGATGCGGAAGCACTTTGTCTGCTCATTGAGGCGGGTGCCATGGCACACAGGACAGACGACCCTGTCCTCGATGTCTCCGACCACGCCGGGCCAGTTGACCATCTCGGCCATCGCCCCCTCACCTATGCGGAAGAACTCGTCAGAGCCATAGACCAGCAACGACACCACATCATCAGGCAGCGTGCCGACAGGGTCATACAGGGAGAATGAGTGCTTGCGTGCCATAGCCTTGACAATATCATATTTGCGCCCGTTGCGGACCGGGCCCAATGGCACTATTGCCCCGTCGGCTATCGACCGGCTGCGGTCCGGGATGATAGCATCGGGATTGATGTCCACGACAGTACCGAGGCCCTTGCAATAAGGGCAGTATCCTTCGGGTGAATTGAACGAGAAAGTATGGGGTGCCGGCTCCTGCAGGGAAATGCCGGTCTGAGGGTCCACCAGATGACGGGAGTAATGGTGCAGGTTTCCGTTCTGCATGTCCAGTACGGCAAGCGAGCCTTTGCCGAGAGACAGGGCCGTCTGGACAGAATTGCGGATGCGCTTGTCATCGCCGTCTTCAGGCTTCAGCTTGTCCACTACCAGCTCTATGAAATGGGCTTTGTAGCGGTCAAGACTGTCGGTCTCCTGAAGAGAAGCGAGTTCCCCGTCGATTCGGATCTCTGTATAGCCCTTCTTTCGCATCTGCTCGAAGAGTTCCTTATAACTTCCTTTGCGCCCGCGGACAAGAGGAGAGAGAAGGAGGCATTTCCTGCCGTGGTACTCTTTCATTATGAGGTCAACGATGGCGGCATCCGTGTAGCGCACCATCGGCTTCCCTGTCACGGGTGAATATGCGGTCGAGGCTCTGGCGAAAAGAAGGCGGAGGAAATCGGATATTTCGGTTATGGTACCCACTGTGGAGCGGGGATTGTTGCCGGTAGTCTTCTGCTCTATCGCGATGACCGGGCTCAGGCCCGTTATGCTCTCCACCGCCGGTTTCTCGAGAACCCCCACAAAGTGTTTGGCGTAGGGGGAAAGGGTGTTCATATAGCGGCGCTGGCCCTCGGCGTAGATGGTGTCGAAGGCAAGAGAAGACTTGCCGCTGCCGCTCAATCCAGTGATTACAACCAACTTGCCGCGCGGAATGTCAACATCGACATTTTTCAGGTTGTTGGCCCGTGCGCCGCGCACTTCGATGAATCTGTCCTTATCCATAAGCGGCGGCAAAGTTACGAAATTATTGTATCTTTGACCCCGGTTTTTAGTGCATATGTAAGCGGCAAAAAATAAGTTGCCGCAGATTTGGCAAAGATTTTTGAGGATAGATTACTTTTTGAAGAAGGAGTGTGCCGGTGGCACATGACTGATGAAAAAAGGAATATAGACCAAAAAGATTGCCCAAAGGTGATGCAAGTTATTTTTTAACGATTACTATCCTTATGTGGGTTTGGTTATCCGTATGCTCCGCCGTCCTGCTCGGCATCTACGATGTGGAGAAGAAGCAGGCTCTCAAAAAAAACAGCGTCCTGTGGGTACTGCTGGGCGCCACCGCTCTCTCCGCCCTGTTTCTCTGCCCTTTTCTGTCAAGCGGTCCGATTGAGGATCACCTGAGTCTGGTGTTCAAGGCCGTGCTGGTGTCTTCTTCCTGGATCTCAGGTCTTGTCGCGCTCAAGCTTCTGCCGCTCACAACGGCAAGCACCATCAAGGCGTCGCGTCCGATGTTCGTCGTGATATTCTCCATAATCCTGTTCGGCGAAAGGCTGAGCCTGCTGCAGTGGGCCGGTGTCGCGCTCGTGATGGCAGCTCTCCTGCTTCTGGCGCGCTCCAGCAAGAAGGAGGGTATCTCGTTCACCTCAGACAAGGGTATAGCATGGATGGTCGTGTCGGTGCTCACCGGAGCGGCCAGCGCGCTGTACGACAAGTACATCCTGGGGCATCTCCAGCCGATGTTCGTGCAGAGCTGGACCAATGTCTATATAACAATTGTCTTGGCGCTGCTGATCCTGCTCCAATATCTAAGGTTCCGCAAGGGGCAGGCGGCTTCGGCTGCGGCTATGGGCACTGCGGCTGGCTCGGGGTCGGTTTCGGCTTCGGCTGGTGGTTCGGCTTCAATTGCTGTGGGTCCGGCGGGGGATTCTGCTGCGGAGGTGGTTTCAGTTTCAGCTACCGCGGGGACGCCGGCGGATTCTGCGGTGGGGGCCGGGAGTTCTGCGGCAGGGACACCGGCAGATTCTGCTGCGGCGGGGGCCGGGCGGACAGGCGGGTTCCAGAAGTTCCGCTGGGACTGGCGTCTGGTGCTCATAGCAGTGCTGATCACCATCTCCGATGCGTTCTACTTTTACGCGGTCAAAGACGAGGGCGCACTGCTCTCGGTCATCTCGATGATAAGGCGCAGCAGTGTAGTCATCACTTTCATCTTCGGGGCGCTGCTCTTCAAGGAAAACCATATCAAGGACAAGGCCGTGGACCTCGCCATCTTGCTCGCCGGCCTGGCTCTGCTGCTCTTCGCTTCGCGGTAAGGACGGATTGCGCCCCGGGCTGACGATCCCAGATTGTCTGGGCGTCGCCACTACCGCGCTGCCGGTCCTGTCATAAGTTCCGTTTCCAACCTCGTCCCCGTCTCCGGTCTCGTCACCGTCCCGTCCCCGGCCGCGTCCTCGTCTCCAGCCCCGTCACCGTCTCCGGTCTCGTCCCCGTCTCCGGCCTCGTCCCCGTCTCCAGCCTCGTGCGCACGCGGACCATTCTGTGCGCACCAGACCCTCTCGTGCGCACGGCATGTGTTTTCCTGATTTAGGTTGACTCGGTTTTGTCTTTTATAACTGATTTTAGTTGACTTTTCGTCGTTATCCCTG
>CAKVDS010000010.1 GCA_934726455.1 uncultured Bacteroidales bacterium | reverse complement strand
CTCTGGAAACAATCGCATAATGTTCTGTTCCTTTTATCATAGCAAAGGTAGTCAAAATTGTTTATTTTTGACAATTCATCAAACAAGATCACCTGCAATGAGAATCATTGCAGTATTTCCGCCAACTATCAAAGATTATCCTACTATTGTCCTGAATTCATCATGTTATGACCAGCATCCTTGATGAAAACTTCACATCCTAAAAAAAATTTTGTCATGAAGCCATAGCCCAGGTCGGCCATGGCAGGAAATCCGGCCATCTCGCGCAATCCGCAAAATTTCTGTAATTTTGCAGCGAAATAAAATTGCACACAATGAAGACTGCTTATGTATTCCCAGGACAGGGAGCCCAGTTCTCAGGAATGGGCAAAGACCTGTACGACAACAGCCCCAAGGCCCGCGAGATGATGGAGAGGGCCAACGATATCCTCGGCTTCAGAATCACCGATATAATGTTTGGCGGCAGCGATGAAAATCTGCGCGCGACGAAAGTCACCCAACCGGCCATCTTCCTCCACTCCGTCTGTCTCGCCCTCTGCAGCGAAGGTCTTCCCTCTCCGGACATGGTCGGAGGTCACTCCCTCGGCGAATTCTCAGCCCTCGTGGCCTGCGGCGCCGTAGACTTCGAGTCAGCACTCAGGCTCGTGGCCGTACGCGCCAGCGAGATGCAGAAATGCTGCGAGGCCAACCCGGGCGGAATGGCAGCCATAATAGGTCTTCCGAATGAGAAAGTTGAAGAAATCTGCGCAGGCATTGAGGGGATCGTGATTCCGGCCAACTACAACTGCAACGGCCAGGTCGTCATCTCGGGAGAGAAGCAGGCAGTGGAGGCTGCCTGCGAGGCGATGAAAGCCGCAGGTGCCAAGAGAGCCCTTCCGCTGAGCGTCAGCGGGGCTTTCCACTCCCCTCTCATGGAGGCCGCCCGGGTGGAACTTGGCAAAGCCATAGAGAAGACCGAAGTCAAGACTCCTTCCTGCCCTATCTACCAGAACGTTACCGCAATGCCCGAGACCGACCAGGCACGGATCAAGGACAATCTGCTTAAGCAGCTCACCTCACCGGTGAAATGGACGCAGACAGTGGAGAACATGCTCGCGGACGGAGCCACATGCTTCAAAGAATTAGGTCCAGGGACAGTACTCCAGGGCCTTATCAAGCGTATCGCCTCTTCAGCCGGAGCCGAAGTCAGCATCGGCTAAGCTCCCCGGCACACATCCCCTTTGAAAAGGTTGGGGTATATATGCCAGAATCCACCCCAACCTTTGAAGCATTGCAGAGATTTGAACATTTTGTATTGAAAAACCAGACACTTTACATCAGAAAGCATTTCTACGAAGTGCTCGACAGAGCATAGACACCGGGACAGGTTTGACACCTGCTCAACACAAAAGCCTCGCAGGCGGCAACCCTGTCCCAGTGTGTCACTCATGTTCATAAGACTGGCCGGCATGAAGCGGGTCTTCATTTCCCCTCGCCTCATTCAGCTTCCTCATAAAAACTTCAGGATCAAAGTCCTCAACGATTCCGCTTTCCTCTCCATCTTTCAGAGCAGCACGGATAGCGGCAAGACGGTTCTCTTCTTCTTCGAGCCGCCTGAGTCCGGCACGTATCACTTCGCTGGCGTTATTATAACGCCCTCCGGCAATGTTGGTACGGATAAACTCCTCAAAATGAGGCCCCAAAGTAACAGTTACAGTTCTTGGCATAAGCAATCTATTTACACCCTCAAATGTAAGAATAAATCTTACATTATACAAATACGGAAGATAAGGGTGAAAACAGCCAGAAACATCCGCACCTCAGAGCGCGTAACTACTCAGGTACCTGACTCACTGACTGCGGCAACCTATCGTGAGTTACGTCTGCCGCCCAGACGTACAGAAAACGGCCTTTTACTGTACGCGAGACTCCTGTGAAGTCATTTGGTACGGGGAACCCATGTTTTGCCGTACCGTTCTGTCGTTTGGGGTGGTTTTGTACGGCAGAACCCTTTTTCCCGGACCAAAACAGAGTTTTCATCTGCATCCGATCCGGAATCAGGCGCGCCGAGGAGGTACCCAGAGGCGGCATCGCAAAAAGAGGCCGGGTGCGCACCCCATAACACGGCCAGCCGGAAACAAAAGCCGACGATGGCACCTCACACAAAAAAATGGCCTTATGCCGATAAGGCATAAGGCCAGATCAATTCACTGAAAGTAGCGGCTAGACTCCTCCGAAGGCGCTGTAACCGCCGTCCACAGGGACAACGATACCGGTGACGAACGAAGAGATGTCGCTGAGAAGATAGAGCATAGTCCCGACAAGATCCTCCGGCTCACCGAACTTGTGGGTCGGAGTGTTTGCTATGATCTTCTTTCCACGCGGCTTGAGTTCGCCGGTCTGCTCGTCGGTGAGCAGGAAGCGGTTCTGGTCGGTGAGGAAGAAGCCCGGAGCGATGGCGTTGCAACGGATGCCGAGCTGCGCCACATGCACTGCATACCACTGGGTGAAGTTGTTGATGGAGCCTTTCGCCGCTGAGTATGCAGGAATCTTGGTGAGAGGGCGGATTGCGTTCATCGAAGAGATATTGAGCACATTGCCCTTGCCGGCCTCTATCATGTCGGTCGTGAAGACCATCGTGGCGAGCAGAGTCCCCTTGAAGTTGAGGTCATAAACCTGCTGGAAACCGTCCATGCTCAAACCATAGAAAGTATCGGCGAGATCATCGTCCTTTGTCATCTGCTCCACCTTGCAGGTGGCCTTCGGAGAGTTGCCTCCGGCGCAGTTGATGAGGATGTCTATCTTGCCGAGTTTCTCGTGGATGAGGTCGCGTGCAGCAACCAGAGCCTCCTTGTCGAGGGTGCTGGCGGAGATGCCGAGGCACTTGACTCCGAACTCCTTGGCGATGGCCTCGCCCTTGGCCGGGTTGTCAGCGCTGCGGCTGATTACGGCAAGGTTGACACCGGCCTCGGCAAGACCCCTGGTAAGAGCCATGCCGAGGATGCCGAAGCCTCCAGTGATGACGCAGTTGCGTCCTTTCAAATCATCGAATGACCATTTCATGGCGCGTCCTCCTATTTGTTGAACAGCCTTCTGATATGTCTCTCGCAGAGGTTCTCGATCACCTGCTCTCCGATGACATCGGTGTGCTTCTCAAGTGCCGGGTAGTACTCGTCTCCGAGTTCTGCGGCGATCTTGTAGCTGACGTGGATCAACTGGCGGAAAGAAGGATTGTAGAGAGGGTCTGCCTGATTGTGGCGCATGGTGCGTGCATAGGTGTCGGCATCCCACTTCTCGACCTCCTCAGGGGTAGGAAGGGCGTTGACATCGACATCAATTACGGCAGCATACGGCACGGTAAGTTCGGCCATGCGCCCGAGGGCGTTGACATAGATCTTCTTGGCGAGCTTGAGAGCCTCAGGATCAGCCACTGCAAGGCCGATATTCTCCTCAAGCCATGTCGTGCCGGCTGTCTTGATATGGATACCCTTGTCGTATTTCTGGATGAGACGGCCCATGATCGGGTAGATGGAGAACTTGTCAGACCCGGAGTGGATGCTGAGCTTGAGGTTGTCCATCAGACCGAACTCCTTGACTGCAAAATCAATAACGAGCAGATCTTCCTCGAACTCCTTCTCGAACTGCTTGATGTCCCCTCGGTAGTCAACACCCTTGTTGAAACGCCCGGTGAACTTAGGGGCGATGGTCTGGGCAGGCACCTTCTGGGAAGCGAGGGCGCTGAGGATGAAGAGAATCTCGACCGGAGTCTGTGGATCGTTGACCTCATCCATTGAAACCTCAGTCACGAAGTTGCCCTCGCCCTTCTTCTCCGCAATATGGCGGTAGATGCGGCCGGCCTCCTGAGCTGCGAACAGATAGCGGTCGGCGATGGCACGGACCTGAGCTTCGGAAACCTCGAACGGCTCAGCGATACCCGGGATGGACAGAGAGCCGATAAAGCGGGCGTTATCCTTGACGAATGCGTCAACATCCTTAGGATCAGCCGGCTTGCCGATATAGTCAGCGACATCGATAGTGAAGAAATCCGATGCATCGATGAAACGGTCAACATTGTTCATGTTGATATGGTCGGCATCAACGAAATACTGTCCTGTGTAGCCGAGCGCCTTGACGGCAGCATCAGCCTCGACACGGGTGGACATAGGTTCGGTGTGCACGATCTGGTGCTCACGGTTGGACTTGTTCCATACGGGGACGAAATGTACCCCGAACTCCTTCTCGGCCTTGATGAGGGCCTTGAGCTGTGAGACGCCCTCGTGTGCGAAGCGGTCACCGACTCCGAAAGAATATTTTCCTATTTTCATCATAACTAATTGGTTATTTGTTGTTTATGCAATATAAGTACCGGCAACGGTGTCTCCGCCGTGCCCTGTCCAGTTGGTGTGGAAGAACTCCCCGCGCGGACGGTCGGTACGCTCGTAGGTATGGGCTCCGAAATAGTCGCGCTGAGCCTGGAGAAGATTGGCAGGAAGCCTGTCGCAACGATAGCCGTCGTAGTACTCAAGAGCGGCGCTAAGCGTAGGTGCAGGCACGCCGTTGACGATAGCCTGGGCGAGCACGTTCCTCCAGCCCTGCTGGGCCTCGGCGAGCTTGTCGCAGAAGTAAGGGTCGAGAAGGATGTTGGCGATGTCCGGGTTCTTGTCGAAAGCCTCCTTGATCTTACCGAGGAACACGCTGCGGATGATGCAGCCGCCCCTCCACATCAGGGCGATTCCGCCGTAGTTGAGGTTCCAGCCGTACTCCTTGGCAGCGGCGCGCATGAGGGTATAGCCCTGTGCGTAAGATACCACCTTCGCGGCGAAGAGCGCCTTGCGCAGGTCTTCAAGGAATGCTTTCCTGTCACCTGTAAACTTGACCGGCTTCGGTCCCTGAAGAATCTTGGAAGCGGCAACCCTCTCCTCTTTCTGGGCAGAGAGGCAGCGGGCGAACACGGCCTCACCGATAAGGGTCAGAGGCACGCCGGCATCGAGAGCAGCCACTGCAGTCCACTTGCCGGTACCCTTCTGTCCAGCGGTATCAAGAATGTAGTCAAGCACATACTTGCCGTCCTCATCTTTCTTGGCGAGGATGTCGCGGGTGATCTCGATGAGGTAGCTGTCGAGGTCGCCCTTGTTCCACTCGGCGAAGACCTCGTGCATCTCCTCGTTGGTCATGCCGAGGATGTCTTTCATGATCTGATAGCACTCGCAGATGAGCTGGATGTCACCATACTCGATGCCGTTGTGTACCATCTTGACGAAGTGGCCGGCACCGCCTTCACCTACCCAGTCGCAGCAAGGTGTACCGTCAGCGACCTTGGCGCAGATGCTCTGGAATATAGGCTTTACATAAGGCCATGCGGCAGGAGATCCGCCAGGCATCATGGACGGGCCCTTGAGGGCACCCTCCTCTCCGCCGGACACTCCTGTGCCGACATAGAGAAGCCCTTTGCTCTCAACATAAGCGGTACGGCGCGTGGTGTCAGGGAAGTGCGTGTTGCCGCCGTCGATGATAATATCCCCCTTGTCGAGGAGCGGGATGAGCTTGTCGATGAAATCATCCACGGCCTGCCCGGCCTTCACCATGAGGAACACCTTGCGCGGGCTCTTGAGCGAGGACACGAAATCCTCGAGCGAGTGGGCGCCATAGATGTTCTTGCCCTTTCCACGTCCATCCATGAATTTGTCAACCTTTTCTACAGTGCGGTTGTATACACTGACATGGAAGCCTTTGCTCTCCATGTTGAGGACCAGGTTCTCTCCCATTACGGCGAGCCCGATAAGTCCGATGTCTGAAACTGGTTTCATATTATTTGTCTGTTAGTTGTTTTACTTTGAATCCCAACGCCTCAAGAGATGCTATCTCCTCAGCGGAACCTCCAGAAAACTCAACCCTGAAGGCAGAAGGCTCCCTCCGCACAGGGTAATCGCCACGCAGTTTCTCGAACGAGCCGAGATCCGCACGCAGCCTGCCGCTGTCCTCAAGAACATCATAGGTATGGAGAATGGCCTCCGCGAGCACTTCCTGACGGCTCTTCCCGCCTGCATCGAGCCTGAACTCAAGCGGCACCGAAGGTGCCGGGATGTCCGAAGGGAACCACTCAGTCAGAGGGAGTCCGAGGACCTGAGAAACCGTACGCACGCTCGCAGCCGTACCGTTAGCCTTGCCGTCAGCGCTGTAGCCTGCTATATGCGGGGTAGTGATATCAAGGAGGGAAACGAGTTCCGGATCAAGATCCGGTTCACCTTCCCATACGTCAAGGACTCCGCCTGCGATTGCCCCGGCCTTCAGGGCCTGCTTCAGCGCGGCATTGTCAACTACCGGACCGCGGGAAGAGTTGATGAGAATCTGTGAAGCCTTCATCCGCCCGATACGCTCCGCATCGAAAAGATGCCATGTCGCATCCTCCCCCTCTCGGGACAGGGGCACATGCAGAGTGATGATGTCGCTCTTTTCAAGAATTTCATCCAGAGAGACGAAGCCGGAGCTCCCCTCCCGGCGCTCGCGCGGGGGATCATTGAGAAGCACCCTCATCCCCAAGGCCGAGGCGGCTTGAGCCACTTTGGAGCCCACATTCCCAACACCGACAACACCGAGAGTCATCCCCTCAAGGTCGAGAGAACGCATCCCGGCAAGTCTCACCAGCACGGAACTGATATACTGCTTGACAGACCAGGAGTTGCAGCCGGGGGCATTGCGCCAGATGATCCCATGCTCTTCGCACCACGCTGTATCTATATGGTCAAATCCTATTGTCGCTGTGGCAATGACCTTGACAGAAGACCCTTTGAGCAGGGCCTCATTGCAGATGGTGCGGGTCCTGGTGATGAGTGCATCTGCATCCCTCACAACTTCCGCTGTCGTTTCCTTGCCAGGAAGATACACCACCTCCGCGTAAGGTTCCAGAACCCCGCGGAGAAATGGTATCTTGTTGTCACAAACTATTTTCATCTCAGTCCTTGAATCTCTCAGGGTAAGCCCAGAGTCCAAGCGCCGGATTGGATATGTAGTATATCTCCTCCCCGTCCGGCATGACATTCCAGCCGTCCTTGAGGCTCTCAGGGTGATAATGCTCCATTATCTGTTTGAGATCGCCATACTTGAATCCGACACTCTCGATCTCTTCGCGACTCATCTCAGGTCCCGGGCAATATGTTATGGTAAACCGTCCCTCGGACGAGCCGTGGATCAGGTGGGCGGACGCGCCAAGATTCTCCTGAAGATCGGAATTACGCTCCGTAGCCTCAAGGGTGTGAGGCGTGCCCTTGTAACCGTATTTGCGGATCAGCCCGTCTATGGTCTTGTCCTCGCCGAACTCCTTGAGGGCCGGTGCCAACACCACGAGCTCCGCCCCGTCGGCAAGTGCCATCCTTGTACGGTACACACTCTTGTTGCCGAGCCATGTGCTCTTGAACTCCTCCGGGTCGAGGTAGACCAGACACTTTTTGATCTCGTGGTCGACCATGATGAAGTTGGTCTCGAGAGACAGGTCGGAAGCCTTCTGGAAGCACTCGAAATCATCACCGATGAAAAGTCCCTTGAGCTCCATCTCCCCTGTAGCCTCGTTCTTGGCACGGACGGTGAGCACATATACTATAGGAAGATCCTTGATGAAATTGGTCCTGGCGTACTCCATCACATCGCGCACCGGGGACTTGGCCCGGCCCATGATCCGCTCCATCCCGTAAGTCGCTCCGATATAATGGCTTTTGTTGATTCCTTCCGAACCGCCTACACCCACGAAAATGTTCTTGGTGTAGTTGGCCATGCCGATCACCTCATGAGGAACGACCTGACCGATCGAGAGTATGAGGTCGAACGACGGGTCGAGCAGGAGCTTGTTGACCTGTGCCGGCCAGCTGTAGTTGAGCCTTCCCTCCGAAACCTTGTTGACATATTCTGCTGGCACCTGCCCCACGGTGACGACGTCATTGCGCCAGTCATGCACCCGGAAACGGTCAGCCGGGACGTGTCCGAACATGGTCTTTATCTGCTCGGCAGTCATCGGAGAATGGGTGCCGAGCGCCGGCATCACATCTGTGAGAGCGTCACCGAAATAGTCATAGACCATCTCCGTGATCGGGCCGGCATACGAGTTGAGACGTGTAAAATCAGGAGGAAGGGCAAGCACACGCTTTTTCTTCCCCATCTTGTCGAAGACTTCCTTGAGTATCGCCCTTACTTCATCCGGGGTGATATTGTCAGTCTTCGAACCTCTTGCGTAGTACAGCATAGGCTTCCCCTATCTCTTGACGCGGGCGTTGCCCTGCCAGATGCTCCATACCTGCTCCTCATCGGCCGGCTGGCCGTAGTCGGTGAGGAAAGTGGTGGCAAGTGCGCCGCTGGCCCAGCCGAACTGGATCCATTTCTCGCTCTCCCATCCTTTCAGGACGGCGTAGAGCAGGCCTCCAACGAAGCCGTCGCCACCGCCGATGCGGTCGAGGACATGGATCTCACGCGGCTCGACAACATGCCAGGTATCACCCTCAAGCATGATGGCGCCCCAGTTGTGGCTGTTGGTATTGTTGACCTGACGGAGAGTGGTGGCGAACACCTGGGCTCCCGGATACTCCTTCTTCACACGGCGTATCATCTCCTTGAATCCGTCGATCTTGGAGGCTATGTCCTTGCCGCCCGCCTCCGGCCCCTCGATGCCGAGGCAGAGCTGGAAGTCCTCCTCGTTGCCGATGAGTATGTCGGAGATGCTGCAGATCTCGGAGAAGATGTCGTGGAGCTCCTGCTCGCGGCCCTTCCAGAAGGAGGCGCGGTAGTTGAGGTCGAAACTTATGCGGGTGCCGTACTTCTTGGCAGCACGGGCGATCTCAAGACAGAACTTGCTCGTATCCGGGCTGAGCGCCGCGATAAGTCCCGAGAGGTGAACGATCTGCACACCCTCCTGACCGAAGATGCGGTCAAGATCGAAGTCCTTGACATTGAGTGTGCGGCCGACCTCTCCCGCACGGTCGTTCCAGACGCGCGGTCCGCGGGAGCCATATCCGCTGTCGGCGATGTTGATCTGATGCCTGTAACCCCACGGGCCGCCCTGAGGCACTTCCGGTCCCTCGAAATCCATTCCGCGGGCACGGAGATTTGACTTGATGAAAGCTGCGAAAGGGCTGTCCTTGACGAATGCGGTCAGCACCTTGACAGGAAGTCCGAGGTAAGATGACACGCTGGCGACATTGGTCTCTGCACTGGTGGCCTGAAGATGCAGCACGTCGCTGCTCTGTACAGGCTGCCCGTTCTCCGGAGTGATTCGAAGTCCCATGCTGGTAGGGACAAGAAGGGCATATTTGCAGCCCTGCTTAAGTGATATATCCATATTCTTTTAAAAATTTCAGTTCAACCTACAAAATTAATCAATTATTTGTTCTTCTCGGCCTCCGGGGTGCCTTTCTCAAGTTCCCAGTCCTGCTTCTTCGGTGCGCGCTGCGGCACCTGATGAAGCTCGGTGAAGACGTTGTTGTCTTCTATCACGATGTCGGACAACTTGTACTGATCAGGCTTCTCGGCAATCTCTATGGCCCGCTCCGTGCAGGTGAGACGGCAGTTGCGGATGGTCACATGCTCACCATAGGACATCGGGATGTCCTCACGCCCCTTGAGGTCGAAGAACTGAGTCCACGGATGCACATAGAAAGCCCAGCGCACCTCACCGATGACATTTTCAACCAGCACATATTCATAGCGCTGCGGAGTGTCGGGACGCATCTTCATCTGAAGCACGCGCGTAGCTCCGTGCACCTCGGAGTCACGCAGGATGACATTGCGCCCGCCGACGCACTCGCTCCCGAAAGTGATGACTCCCGGGCCCTTGCCGAACCAGCACTTCTCCACGAGGATGTTGGTGTTGACCCCGTTGTCCGGGTCGGTGTCCGCCCACGGCCCCTTGCCGCCCTTGATGGCTATGATGTCATCGTTGACCGAGATGCGGCAGCCTATAATATGAACATTGTCGCATGCATCGACATCGATTGCGTCAGAGCTCGGGGCAGCCACCGGGGAATGCGGGGCGAAGATGGTGACATCCTTCATCCTCACATGATCACATTTGTACAGATGTGTGGTCCAGAAACCGGAATTGCGCAGCGTAACGCCCTCGATCAGGATATCCCTGCCCCCTGCGACATAGATCATGCGCGGGCGGAGGGCTTCAAGATTGGTGCAGGCGGGGTTGACACGGCGGCGCGTCCAGAAATCCCTCCAGTACCTCAACCCGTTGCCGTCTATCACACCCTCTCCCCTGATGGAGAAACCCTGCACATCGTAAGCATTGACCAGAGCCGCGATATACGGCTGGATCACTCCTTCTATATGGACTTTGGCGACCGGATAGTCGGAAATATCATCGCTTCCCTTGAGCACCGCTCCCCTCTCGAGCAGAAGATGCGTGCCGGACTTGAAGAAAAGGGAACTTGTCAGCCATACCCCTTTCGGCACCACGACCGTGCCTCCGGAGACCGCCGCTGCATCTATGGCCTTCTGTATCGCGGCCGTCTGCAGCAGGGTACTGTCACGCACTGCACCATAATCAGTTATGACAAATCTCCTTGCCTGGGAGGCCGGAATCGCGGCGGGCTTGTCGCTGAACCATTTTTCAACAGGAGTCCCGTCAGGCCACGACTCCGCGCGGCAAAGGGAAGTCGCCGACAAGGCGAGGATCAGAAAGGAAAAGATTCTTTTCATCATGTGGTTGACATTATTGGCACAAATATAGGTATTAATCTTCGGTTTTTCTCACTATTTTTGTGAGTTGTATTGAAATTGATTTTTTATGGACAATGCAGTTATCGATGCCATCAAGACCAGACGCAGCGTAAGGAGATACACATCCGTGCAGGTCAGCGATGACGATCTGAAAGCCGTGCTCGACGCCGGCACATACGCCCCGACAGGGCACAACGCACAGGATCCGCTGATAGTGGCGGTACAGAATCCGGACATCATAAAAAGGCTCTCGGTCCTCAACGCCAGAATAATGGGAAAAGATGGAGACCCGTATTACGGAGCACCGACCATAATATTGGTATTCGTGCCGCGCCCCGAACAAAACCCCAACTCCATCCAGGACGGATCGCTCGTGCTGGGCAACATGATGCTTGCCGCACACGCGCTGGGGCTCGGTTCATGCTGGATCAACAGAGAACGCGAGATGTCGGACACCGCTGAAGGCAAGGCCATCCAGGCCGAGCTCGGCATCCCGGAGAATTACATGGGAATAGGTGCGCTATCACTCGGACACCCGGCAAGACCGAACCCGCAGGCCCTGCCAAGAAAAGAAAATTATTGGAAGATCATAAAATAGCCATGGGCAAAGTTCATCATTTCTGGAACGGAGTCCTTGCCACTGCCCTCGTCGGGATTGGCGGGGGACTGGAATATCTCAGGCTCGTTGCGGCATCCCGCAGGCCGGGAAGGTCATCAGCGATGACCCTCCGAAAGATACTTTTCTATGCCCGCAACAGCGAATACGGACGGGCGCACAACTTCAGCGAGATCCTGCTTGCCAAGAGCAACAAGGAACTTCTTGAACGCTGGCAGAAAAATGTGAAACTCAACGACTACGAGGACTTCCGCCCCCTGGTCGAGAGACACAAGCACGGCGAGGAAAATGTGCTCTTTCCGGGAAAGCCCGTGATGTACGCCACCACCTCGGGCACCACCAGCGAGCCGAAGTGGATACCGATCACGCGCATCTACATGTGGAACATCTACAAGAAGATGACCCGCGTATGGCTGTATAACTTCATCAAGAACAGGCCACGGGCATTCTACGGCAACCTGCTGACCATAGTGGGACGCGATGTCGAGGGCCATGCCCCGGACGGGACCGTCTACGGCTCAGTCTCAGGCGTGACAAGGGCAGACGCCCCTCCGTTCATCAAATACCTCTATGCCTGCCCGGACTGTGTGTACGCCATCGGCGACTACACAGCCAAGTATTACGCCATCAACAGGATAAGCATGGAGAAGGATCTCCACATGATAGTGACCGCCAACCCTTCGACCATCGTCGAGATGCAGAACAGCATCGACGCGTGGTTCGACCAGATGGTGGACGACATCGAGAACGGCACCCTCACTGACAAGGTCAAGATAGAGCCGGAGTACCGGGAGAAGATCCTCAAGGTGCTGAAGCCCAACCCGCAAAGGGCAGCCGAGCTCCGCGCCCTCAAGGAAAAATACGGACGCGTTCTCCCAAAGCACATCTGGCCCGACATGCAGATGATGGACACCTGGAAATGCGGCAACACCAAGATATTCCTCGACAAGTTCAAGGGCACATTCCCGGAGAAGATGTTCCATCAGGAGCTGGGCTACTTCTCATCCGAGTGCCGCTTCGGTCTGGTGGTGGACGACTCCATCTACACGGTGCTCTTCCCGCACATGCACTACTATGAGTTCGTCGCGGAAGAAGACCTTGACGCCGCCAAAAGAGGTGAACCGGTGCGTTACTGGCAGGTGGACGAGATACAGGAAGGCAAACGCTACTGCCCGTATGTCACAACGTTCGCGGGCCTTTACCGCTACAACATGAACGATCTCATACAGGTGGGGACCAAGTTCCACAACACGCCGAGGGTATTCATGATCCAGAAGATAAACGGAATCGTATCCATCACCGGGGAGAAACTCCACGAGAAGCAGTTCTTCGACGCGGTGGCGCTCGCATCCAAGGAACTCGGCATCGCCGTAAAATTCGCCATAGGCTTCGCCGTTCCGGAAGAGTCGCGATACCACTTCTACTATGAGTTCGCCGATCCTTCCGTCGGGAAAGAGCAGATGGACATGCTCAACGCCAAAGTCGACACCATACTTCAGAAAGAGAACATCGAATACGAGAGCAAGCGCGAATCTTTCAGACTCGAACCGCCTGCAGCCCACAAACTTGTGCCGGACGCTTTCGAGAAGTTCAAGACAGCCTGTCTGGCGGAGGGCATGAGGGACGGACAGTTCAAGCTCAACCTCCTGCTTCAGGACGAGAAGCGCCATGCCAAATTCAAGCAGCTCATAGCTGAATGATCAGAGCCGTCATATTTGATTTGGACGGAACACTCTACGACTCCGCCGGACTTCACCGCCGCGTGGCGTTCAGAGAGTTGTCCCGTCTGGCATTGTGCCGGCTGCTTAAAGAACGCAGCACACGCAAAGCCTTGGCGGGCAAAGATTTCGGGAGCGAGGACGCATTCGACACAGCCTTTTACGCCAAAGTACCGAAAGGCTGGTATCTCGGCGCATATCTCCCTGACATGGCGGATATCTTAAGGAAGCATTTCCACCCCCGCGACGGGCTGCAGGATTTGCTGCGAAGCCTGAACTCCCGCGGGGTAAAGGCAGCCGTATTCTCCGACTACGGCTTCGTCAAAGAGAAACTTGACGCGCTCGGCATCGACCCCGGACTTTTCGACGGTCTCTACGATGCGGCTTCTCTCGGCGGACTCAAGCCGTGCCGGAAGTCCTTTCTGAAAGTCATTGACAGCCTCGGCGTACGGCCGGAAGAGGCCCTGATGGTCGGAGACCGCAGCGACACCGACGGGGCCGGAGCCCTCGGCTGCGGAATGCAGTTCATCCACCTCATCCCCGAAGGCACGGTTCCGAAGCCTGACGGGGCAATGGGATGGACAGAATTCAAGAATTACATAAAGACACAAATAACATGAAACCACACTCCATCCTCCGCTTCACCGCAACTCTGCTTGCCGCAGCAGTTTCGCTGAACCTCAGCGCCCAGACCATCGTGACGGCACCCGAAGCCCCATTTGATTTCGAACCTCTGGAAATGCATGAATTCCCGGCCAGAGATTTCCCGATAACCCGCTATGGCGCCAGACAGGGCAATGTGAAAGCGACTTCAGAAGCCTTCCGCAAAGCCATGCAAGCTTGCAGCAAGGCAGGCGGCGGAAGAGTGGTAGTACCTGAAGGAGAATGGCTTACCGGCCCTGTCCATTTCCGCAGCGGCTGCCTCCTGTATCTGAGCGAAGGCTCCCGTCTCGTGTTTGAGGATGATCCGGAACTGTACCTGCCGGCCGTCAAGACATCATGGGAAGGCACGGAATGCATGAACTACTCCCCTCTCGTATACGCTTATGAGTGCGAAAACGTAGGCATCGCCGGCTCCGGCACCATAGCCCCGAAGATGGATTTCTGGAGGACCTGGTTCTCCCGTCCGGAGGCGCATATCCAGGCCACAAGGCAGCTCTATGCCATGTGCTCAACCGGAATCCCTGTAGAGCACCGCAGGATGGAGGAAGGCGAAGCGCACATGCGCCCGCATCTCATCCAGTTCAACCGCTGTACAAACGTCAGGCTCGAAGACTTCAGCATCCGGGAAAGCCCGTTCTGGACCATTCACCTCTATATGTGCCGCGAGGCCTGGATGCACGGGCTTGATGTCTACGCCCACGGGCACAACAACGACGGCATAGACATCGAGATGACATCCCGTGCCATAGTGGAGAACTGCCGTTTTGATCAGGGCGACGACGCCGTGGTGCTCAAAGCCGGGCGTAACCAGGATGCCTGGAGACTCGCCACCCCTACCGAGAAGATTGTCGTACGCAACTGCGACATCATCCAAGGCCACTGCCTGCTCGGCATCGGAAGCGAGATGTCAGGAGGCGTCAGAGACGTGTACATGCACGACTGCCACTCTTCAGACTCCGTGTTCCGCATGTTCTATATCAAGACCAACCACCGCCGGGGAGGGTTTGTAGAAAACATCACAATGGAGAACGTGTCCGCGACAAGCATGCAGCGCGTCTTTGAGATTGACACGGACGTGATGTACCAGTGGCGGACGATAGTCCCGACATTCGAGACCGCCGTCACCCGCATACGCAACATCACCCTGCGCGGAGCGGAATGCCGACAGGCCGATGCCATATATGACATAAAGGGTGACAGCCGCGACCCTGTAGAGGGCGTGACACTGGAGAACATCCACGTAGGGACCGTGTCCAAGTTCATCAACAACCTCGTCAATGTACGCAACCTCAAGACCTCCGGCATCATCTGGGACAATTTCGGAGAGGATTCCAAGCCAGGCAGATGAATAAGATACTGACCGCCGCCATCCTGTGCGCCGCAGCTCTGGGGCAGGCCCATGCCCAGACCGGCATAATCCGGGCGCTGGAAGAGTTCCGCAATCCGCAAGACTCGACAAGGACTAAAGTCTGGTGGTTTCATGGAGAAACGCCCACCACACGCGAAGGCATCACCGCCGATCTTGAAGCATATCGGGCAGCCGGCGTTGGCGGAGTCGTCTACTACGATCAAGTTCACGGCAGCGGAGCCGGCGCGGCCGAGGCGTTCAGCCCCGAATGGTGGGAGGCCCTGAAGTTCTCAGCATCAGAAGCTCGCAGGCTCGGATTGTCTTTCGAGATAAACATCTCCAACGGCTATGTGGCAGGAGGCCCGTGGATCACTGAAGAAAGCGGAATGCAGAGGCTCTGCTCATCTGAGACCACCGTCCGGGGCGGAAGGACAGTAAGGCTCACGCTACCCCGCCCCAATGCCAAAGGATGGTTCAGGGACGTGGCCGTGCTCGCATTCCCCATGGAGGCAGAATATCTGGAAAACAGGGACTTGAGCGGAAACCTGAAATATGACGGCAAGCCGTTCACAGCAAGGTGCATCACCTACACTGCCGCCAAAGCCAGGAAATCCCGCAACGGTGCCATGCAATACCCGGCAGGACCGGCAGAACGATTCTATGGCATGGCCTATGTGGAGCCGGAACCTGCAGGCGTGCTTGAATGTTCCGACGACGGGGTCAATTACCGCAGCGTATGCACCCTGCCCACCCCTGGCGGCGGCTCAGGCATTGCGGAGCGCACAATAGCATTTGACCCTGTCACAGCCCGGCACTTCAGGATTTCAGGAGCTTCCGGGATCAAGGCGGCAGCCCTCTCATCCGGGGGACGAACCGACCGCTGGCAGGAGAAGGCCAACTATTTCTCCGAGTTCCACGATGCAGGAGCAAGCCCGGAATGCGCCGGAGGCATGATAGATCCGTCTGCGATCATAAACCTCACGGGGAAAATGCGTGACGACGGTTCTCTCGTATGGGACGCCCCCAAAGGGAACTGGGTCATCATGCGAGTGGCAGCCGAGTCCGCCGGAGGCAAGATCAAGCACGGACGCAAGAACCTCTCCGGCCTGGAGTGCGACAAGATGTCCTCAGAGGCGGCCATCCTGCATTGGAACTCCTACCCGGGACGCATCATCGACACGCTCTCCCGATACGGGCTCAAGCCCCTCGGAGTCACGATGGACAGCCACGAGGCCGGCCCGCAAAACTGGACGCCGAGATTCAAGGAAATCTTCTTCAAGCACAACGGCTACGACATCACCCCGTTCCTCCCGGCGATGAGGGGATATGTGGTCGGAGACAATGCCACCACGGAGCAGTTTCTCTCCGACCTTCGGCGCACCATAGCCGATGCAATAACGGATGAATACTACGGCACATTCGACAGCCTGTGCCGGGATGCCGGAGTGCAGTTCACCGCCCAGGCTACAGGCAACGGTCTGAGTCTCGGAGCCGACAACATATCGGCCAAGCGGGCTGCGGGCAAACCGCAAGGCGAATTCTGGGCCCGGGACATACACGGGAGCTACGACATCCTCGACTGCGCCTCCGCAGCACACCTGTACGGCAAGGCCATCGCCTCCGGAGAAGCTTTCACCGATGCCAAATTCAGCGACTCCCCCGCCAGGCTCAAACAGCTCGCAGACTTCGCGTACTCAGTACACATCAACGAATTCGTCGTGTGCGCCTCAGCCTACCAGCCCCGGACGGACATCGTCCCGGGCAATGTGGCGAACGGCAGGCAATACTGCCTCAACCGCAACAATCCGATATGGCCCTACAGTCGTCCTTTCTGGGACTATCAGGCCCGGTGCGCGGGGATGATGCGCAAAGGCGAACCGGTGGTGGACATACTTGTATATATAGGTAACGACCCGCCGGTCAAGACGCTCGCGCATCTGCTGCCTGTCATTCCGGAAGGCTACAATTTCGAAGTCAGCGGCTGGGACGCGCTACGGAAAGCTCGTGTAGAAAACGAGGAGCTCGTTCTGCCAAGCGGGATGAAATATAGTATGCTCGTGATACCGAGGAATGTCCAGCTTTCTGAGGGGCAACGCTCTACCATTGACAAATGGGCTTCGGAAGGCCTGCCGGTGCATTTCGCCACCTCAGTAATGGATGAAGTCCGGCCGCCTTTCGAGCCGGATCTACGCCTTCGGAGCGCCCGCAAGATTGACGACTGTGTACGCTTCAGCCACAGGAGACTGGATGATGCTGACGTTTATTTTATCTACAACCACAGCATTTCCAGATTCAGCCAGGAGATAAGGCTGCGCAGCGGCTACGGCCGTGTGTATGCTCTTGATCCTCTGGACGGAAGTGCGGTCAAGCTTGCGGACAGCACGGCTTTCACCCTGGAGCTTGAGCCGGACCAGTCAATGTTTCTCGTTGCCACAGACACTCCGCTCCAGGCGGAAGCATACTTCTCTACAACTGACAGGAATGCCATGAAACTTGATGGGGTCTGGTATGTGTCATTCGACCCGAAAAAGGGCGGCCCGTCTGAACCGGTAGTCATGACAGACCTTAAAGACTGGACAGAAAGCGCCGATCCTTCCGTGAAGTATTACTCCGGCACAGCCACATACAGGACATCTTTCGACTGGAAAGCGGACGAAGAACAACACCGCCTGCATATCAACGGACTCAACTGGATCGCCTCGGTAAAGGTCAACGGGCAGCAGGCCGGCATCATCTGGTGCTCGCCGTGGAAGCTCGAAATCGGACATCTGCTGCGCGACGGGGTCAACACTCTTGAGCTGGAGGTCACGAACTCCCTGTACAACAGGATGATCGGCGACGCCTCACTGAAAGAGGACGAGCGTTTCACACACTCGTCCTACCCTATTGTCACTCCTGACACCGCCCTCGTCCCGTCAGGGATCTCAGGCTGCGTTGAGATATTCTAACGGCCTGCCGGCACCTCGGTGGCCTTGTCGTCCTTCTCAAGGACCTGGGCCGCGAGGTCCTTGGCCGGGCTGTCGTACCAGTTGAAACTCTCGACAGGATCCGGTTCCGATGGATTGAATCCGGAGAAATTGATGATGTGCCGTGCCACATCCAAGCCCTGCACCTGCATAGCCCCGACCACGCACTTGGCAAGTTCAAATGCCCCGTAAGGGTTGAAATGGGTGTTGTCGGCCACGTCTTTGGTCATGCCGTAAGAGCCTGCCTTATAATGCACAAAGGCCTTTTTTGAGGTTTCCGGCCCGAGGGCCTCATAGAATTTGGCTGACATGGCATGCAAGTCAATGAAAGTCACGCCTTCACGCTTCGCCACCCACTCCATTGCGGCCGGGTAATCCAGATGAGTCTCCACTATCTTGCCGTCTTTGTCGAAATTGCGCCTGTGCGTAGGAGAGACCAGCACAGGGATTCCGCCTTTGGAGCGGACCTCGTCGATGAATGTCTTGAGCTGGGTCGCAAAGAAATAATATGCCCCCTTGCCCGGCTGCTTGTCTATTTTCTGGTCATTGTGCCCGAACTCGACGAACACATAGTCACCGGGCTGCATCACAGAGAGGATCTTGCGGAGACGGCCGGCACCGATGAACGTGTCAGTGCGCTCCCCGCTCTCGGCATAGTTGGCCACTGCCACCTCCGTGTCAAAGAACCACGGGAACATCTGGCCCCAGCTCGCCCACGGCTCGTTGTCCTGATCCACTACCGTAGAATCTCCGCAGAGAAATATGGTAGTGGCGGCCGGTGCCGGCTCGACCGTCACCGACTCCACGGCCGGCGCTGCACCGCCGATTTCAAGGTTGAGGCACCCGTCCCAGTTGAGTTTTCCGTTCTCCCTGGTTTTCAGGGTTACCGCCCCGATTACTTCCCCGTTCTCGCGTATCTTGGAATCACGCTTGTTGACCACGAAGGTAACGGTCTTGAACTCCCCCTTTGCGGTATGAAGGCCGTTGACGGCAAGCCTGCGGCTCTCGGCTTTGACGAAAGTGTCAGCAGCTCTTTTCTTGCTGCCTATTCTCATGGTGACCAGATAGTTGCCGTCAGGGACGGGAAGATTGATTTCAAAAGGGGTCTGCTTTGCGGTGTCATACTTCTCCGTGATCGGGAAGTCCGCCGCTCCGGCACCCAGTGCGGCCAGCGAGGCCATGATGGTAATAATCAGTTTTCGCATATTGTGGTTTTTGTATGTTGAACTGCCGAATTTACGGAAAAGTTCGTAACTTTACCAGACTATAACTCAAATAACACAAAACGCAATGGCAAGAAGAGAAGCATTCAAGATGTTCCTGAAGCCTGGTTTCGAAGACGAATACCAGCGCAGGCACGCCGCCATCTGGCCTGAGCTCAAGAAGTTGCTCTCAGACAGTGGCGTCCGCAATTACTCAATCTATTGGGACAAGGACACAAACATCCTTTTCGCATATCAGGAAGTGGAGGGCGATGAAGGCTCACAGGACCTCGGAGGCAATCCGGTAGTCCAGAAATGGTGGGACTACATGGCTGACATCATGGAGGTCAATCCTGACAATTCCCCTGTCTCCATCCCTCTCGACGAGAGGTTTCACATGGACTGAGTTCCCTTTACCAACTCACAAAGGCCGGCTTAATCAAGCCGGCTTTTTTCATGACCCGACGACACCAAAATATATAAACACAAGCAATATATTAAGAATTTTTAATTGAAAAGGCTATGAATTTCTGTATTTTTTAACCATATTTGCCAACGATAACCAATTCACTAACTAATAACCAAATGGTATCCTTAATCAATTCTTGTCAACGGCGCGTGGCTGCGCTTTTGACATGCCTGACCCTCATGGGAGGGACGGCACTCGCGCAGACCGCCACTACAGAAGGCAAGGTCATCGATCAGAACGGAATCCCTGTAATTGGTGCATCCGTGGTCGAAAAAGGCACGACAAACGGTGTGATGACCGACACCGACGGAACTTTCACAATCAAAGTAAAGACAGGCAGACAACTCGAAGTATCCTGCATCGGCTATGTGACAGTTGAAGTAGCCGCAGCCCCGAAGCTCAGCATCACACTTCAAGAAGACTCCCAGATGCTTGAAGAGACAGTGGTCGTGGGATACGGTACGATGCGCAAGAAAGACGTCACCGGAGCAATGGTCTCCGTTACATCCGAAGACCTCGTCTCCACCCCGGCGAACAATGCCATCGAGGCACTTCAGGGCAAGGCCGCAGGTGTAGCCATAGGCAGCGCCGACATCCGTCCTGGTTCTGTGGGGTCCATCCGCATCCGAGGAATCAATGCCATCAAGGACAAGGACGAATCAGCCGGCCCGCTTGTCGTAATCGACGGAATAATCGGCCAGAGTGTAGGTCTTGACATGCTGAACCCTCAGGACATAGAATCCGTCGACATCCTCAAGGACGCGTCTGCGACAGCCGTCTACGGCGCACGTGGAGGCAACGGGGTGATCCTTGTCACCACAAAACGAGGAAAGAGCGGCAGGCTTGCGCTGAACTACAGCGGCACAGCCACTTTCGAAAAGATCTATGACAGAGTCCCTATGATGGATGCCCAGCAGTACATCGACTGGCGCCGCTGGGGATATTATTACGCAGGACTCGGCCCTCGCGCAGACGAGCCTACAGTCGAAAACGACCGCAAACTCTTCACCTCCTACGGAACGGACGAATATGCATGGGCTAACATCCTCAGAGGATGGGGACTGACCTATGACCAGTGGAACGCCGGTCAGACATCAACAAAGTGGGACGGCTCCAAAGTCCAGTCAACTGACTGGACACAATATACCGACCGCGTCGGCATCACCCAGGAGCACTCCCTGAGCGCCAGCGGAGGCACCGACAAGATGAACGCCTATGTATCGTTCGGCTACCTCAACCAGAAGGGCACGAACATCGGACAGGGCTACACCCGATACACCATCCGTACCAGCGTGGATGTCAATCCTGTCAACTGGTTCAAGATGGGCGGCTCCATGAACGCACGCTTCTCGGATCAGGAATATGGTATCGATGCATCAAACAGCATTTCCTCCAACATTCCGAAATCCCTCCACGCCAAGGCACGCAATATCTTCAGCTACGCCGTTCCTTACGATGACAACGGAAAACGCATCGACTACCCTGGCGGAGACTCGACCATACCTACCGTGATCGATGAGGTCGGCAAGTCAGCAGTGACGAACCTCTACTACCAGCTTTCAGCCTCCCTCTATGGAGAGGTTGACTTCGGCAGCATCTGGCAACCTCTCAAAGGCTTGAAATTCAGGACGAATTTCGGACCTCAGATAAGTTTCGGGCAGAATTACAGGTATCTCTCCAGCGAATCGGTCAACCGAATCTCACAAGGTACGGATTATGTCAGCTCGAAGGCCACCAAAAATTTCTCCTGGCTTATCGACAACATGCTCACATACGACAAGACCGTCGGAGACCACTACTTCAACGCCACGCTCCTCCAGGAAGCATGGTCAAAGATGAGCAGTGACCTCTACTCCATGAGCGGAAGCGGTGTCGCCCTCGGCATGACCCAGAAATGGTGGGGACTGAACCCGAAATCTGTCAGCGTGCTCAATGACCCTAAATACAACACTCTCTCCGAGGCACAGATGGCATCATACATGGCCAGACTCATCTACAGTTTCAAAGACAAGTACATCGTCACCCTGTCATACCGCTATGACGGGGCCTCCCAGCTCGGAGAAGGGCACAAGTGGGCCGGATTCCCTTCAGTGGCACTCGGCTGGCGACTCGACCAGGAAAGTTTCATGCGTGACATCAACTGGCTCGACCAGCTCAAGCTCAGGGCCGGCTGGGGTCTGACAGGCAACTATTCTGTCGGAATTTACTCGACAAAAGACCTTCTCGAGAGCAGCACCGGCGTCCATGGAGCCAACGGTTCGACCTACTACTACACCCCGACCACACTCGCAAACAGCGCAATCGGTTGGGAGACGACCTCACAATATAACGTCGGCTTCGACTTCTCCGTGCTCAAGGGCAGGCTCTCGGGAGTTCTCGACCTTTACCAGAACTACACCAACGGTCTCATCTTCGACGTCACCCTTCCTAACGTTACCGGCTACGGGAAGACCAAGGATAATGTCGGCAAGACCATGAACCATGGTTTTGACCTTTCACTCAATTCCACCAACATCTCGACCAGAGACTTCTCCTGGAGGAGCAACCTCAACCTTTCGTACACCAAGAACAAGATACTCGAACTCCAGAACGGCAAGGAGGACATGGTTTCTGACGAACTGTTCATCGGGTATCCGTCCACCGTGCTTTACGGCTATGAAAGCGCCGGACTTTGGACCGACTCCGCAGAGGACCTCGCTCTGATGGAAAAATTCAACGCCAACGGACATCAGTTCGCCCCGGGAATGGTACGCCCTGTCGACCAGAACGGAGACTATAAGATCGACGCCAACTATGACCGCAAGGTGATAGGGAACAAGAGGCCGCTCTGGAATCTCGGCTTCACCAACACATTCTCTTACAAGAATTTCGAACTCTCCATCTTCTTGTACGGAGCATTCAAGTTCATGGCGCAGACAGGGCAGTACCAAGGTGGACGCGAGCCTGTCATCTACATGAACTACTACAATGAAAACAACAAGACCGGAGCTGAATACCAGCGTCCATACTTCAATACGGCCGGAGGCGACCCGTTCTCCGGAATCCTTCTCCAGAAAGATGCCTCATTCCTGAAAGTCAGGCAGATCGCCCTCGGGTACAACCTGCCGCGCACATTCGTGAAAAAGCTCGGTCTCGGCTCCGTGAAAGTCACGGGGCAGCTTAAGAACCCGTTCTCCATCTATCAAGGGACGAGCTGGATGGACAGCGACCTCGAAAGCGGGACATACACCCGGGGATTTGTTTTTGGAGTAAATGTAGGATTCTAATAATCAGACTATCATGAAAATCAACATACACACTTTATTATTGACGATGCTGGCCGGAGGCGCCCTGTTGTCAACATCCTGCACAAATGACTTCCTTGACGAGGTCAAGAGGGATGAAATATCAAGCAGCTGGCTCAACGAGCCGGAAGGCCTGGCTTCAATGGCCGGAAGTCTCTACACGGAATTCAACTATTTCTTCAGCAACGAGTCCGGTTACGCCTACACCAACTACGGCACAGACGAGTTCATGGTGGCGGGTGACGCGTCCAACGGCATGTGGAACGACTATGATGCCCGTCTCGGCTCGATCGTCACTCCTACCGTCAACTCCAACACACAGGCCATAACCACGTTCTGGAACACCCTGTATGAGTGGAACGCCCGCGCCAACAAGATAATAGGCAAGGCCGACATACTTGAAGGGTCGTCCTTGAGGGATGAGACATTGGGCACCGCCTATTTTGTCAGAGGATTCAACTTCCTCTTCCTCACCATGCAGTTCGGGGACATTCCTCTGGTCACAGAGCCGATTTCAACCCCGGAGCGCGAATTCTCAAGGGCTCCGCAGGAACAGGTGTACGAACAGATCATCTCCGACCTTGAAAACGCCCATGAACTCCTGAGTTCCGATGCAAGCAGGGCGACTCAAAACTATGCGACCAAGTACACTGCAGCCCACTATCTCGCCAAAGCGCACCTGTGGAGGGCCTCCGAAATAAACGACAAATGGAACTCCGCATACAAGTCAAAGGACCTTGAGGCTGTGATCAGATACGCGGACGAAGTCATCGCCGCCCACCCTCTTGCCGGGGACTATAACGACCTGTTCAACAATTTCACAGCCTACGACACTTCGATCACCGAGACCAACACGGAGATCGTCCTGTCATCCGGCAGTTCGGATTCCGCCACGACAAACCGCAAATCCAATTGGGGTCTGGCGCTCTTCACCGCCTGGTACCAGAACTTCCCGCTCATGAAGCGTGACCTTGCAAGCGGCCGCGAGTACCAGCGCCTCAAAACTACTCCATCCTATGCGTATTTCCTCTATGATCTTGAAAACGATTCAAGATTCTGGAAGTCCTTCAAGACCACTTACGCGGTCAACAACGCGAGCGAAAAGACAGAAATCAGTGTGGACGGGCAGAAGATGCCGTCAACATCATATTTCCCGAGCAACGACGGTGAGTACATGAGTTCGATGTACATCATCAACCGCAGCGATTACGGGCAGAAGTACTACAAGTCCGAAGTCAATGTCTCAAAAGCGACGTCCGGCACCTATTCGAGGACAGACTACCGCACCGGCAAAAAGATTCCGGCAATCATGGCTCTCAACATCTACAGCGAAGACGGATCGGAGATCCTGGGGACTTCCATGACACCGGACTACAACACCCTGCTTGCGCCTCTGTGCAAGTATCTTGACGGAGCCGTAGACAAGAACAACCTTGGCGGAGGATACCGCGACGGCATCCTTGCACGCTCTGCTGAAGATTATTTCTTCAAGGCCGAAGCACTTATCAAGCAGGGCAAGTACGATGAGGGCATCGCAGTGCTCAAGCCGCTACGCGACAGGGCCCAGTTCAAGGCCGGAGAGGCCCGGGACGCCTATGTGGACGGAGGAAACGCTTACCACTACAACACCTACAAGAGCGGGCTCAAGGGTTTCACCGCAAACTGCTCTTACTACCCGATGAACTCTTATTATTACTCCGTAGGAGGATGGGATGATGAAACTGTCCGCGAGGCCAAGAATGCAGCCGCTTCTTCGCTCCCTGTCGTGACCCTCGCCAATCTTCCGAAAGAAGACGAAGCGATAATCGCCAAACTCGGATACTCTTCAGATTACGACAAGGCTATGTGCTACCTTCTCAATGAAAAGTCACGGGAAATGTACGGAGAATACCTCCGCTGGATGGATCTCGCCCGCACACTCACCCTTGAGAAACGCCTCGTTTTCAACGACCAGGCATACTCAAGAAAACTGACCGATGTGACTGGCCACACGACGGACATGAGCGGCACCACTTACGCAGAAAGCGCCAACGGAGGGAGCTTCAAAGCATCGACGCACTATTACCGCCCGATACCTCAGGTGTTCCTTGACAACATCACCAAGGACGGCAAACCTCTCTCCGCAGACGAGAAGGCTGCCATGCAGAACCCGGGATATTAATACGACTATTGTACTTTCAAAGAAGGGGGCAGCCTATACCGGCTGTTCCCTTCTTTTTGCATTTCCCCCGGAAAAGAGGTAAATTCGCAAGATTTTTGAAAAACACAATACCACAATACCATCAATCAAATGAGAAACCGATTATTGACCCTTTTGCTGCTGGCACTGCCTCTGGCCGTGTCGGCAAAGGATGTTTCCGGGCTCAACGAGAAGCAGTTCTCCAAGTTCTGGAAAGTCGAATCAGAATCTCCTGACTACAAGGTCAGCTTCAAGGACGGGGCATGCGAAATCGTCGCTCCTAAGGGACTGACTCTCTGGTACAAGGAGAAAATGAAAGGCGATGTCGTCATCGAATACGACGCCATCGTCTACAACGGGAAGGAGGGAGACCGCCTGAGCGACCTCAACTGCTTCTGGATGGCCACCGACCCGCAGGCAAAGGACGTGTTCAAGCGCAGCAAGGAGCGCAACGGAGTGTTCGCCAACTGCGCCCAGATGAAGCTCTACTACGTGGGCTTCGGCGGCAACCACAACAGCACCACCCGATTCCGCCGCTACACCGGAGAGCCTGATCCGGCCATCATCAAGGAATACACCGACCCGGACCACCTGCTCGAAGGCAACCATTGGTATCACATCAAACTCGTGAGCGTCAAAGGCAGGGTCCAGTATTGGCTGGACGGCAAACTTCTGTTTGACTACAACGATGCCGACCCGTACACGGAAGGCTGGTTCGGATTCCGCACAACTCTCTCACACACAGCCATAAAGAACTTCACCTGGACAAAGGTTACAGAGCCGCCGTTCAGCGAAGCACCGCTCCACTGGATCGGCAACACCCCGAAACTCGACCGCGCTGTCAGCTTCGGAGTACCGTTCAAGCAGGGAGAGGTGACCGCCAAGACAGCCCTCCAGCTCCAGTCAGCCGACGGCAGTGCCATCACAAGCGACCAGTGGACTCTTGCAAAATGGCCAGACGGATCCGTCAAGTGGCTCGGAGTGGCAGCAGTAGTCCCTGGAGGGACAGACAACGCCAAGCTCGTCAAGGTCAAGAAAGCCGACAACGATGAAAGCAGGCTCGTCGAAGAAGGCCCGGACAGCTACACCGTCAACACCGGCAAGGTCAAAGCCGTCATCCCGAAGAGCAGCAACATCATAGACGCCCTCTGGATCGGAGATTCAAAAGTCGGCGGAGCTGCCGACCTCATCGCCACAGAAGGCGGACACAGCTATACGAGCAAGATCAACAAGGTCACCCTTGAGCAGAACGGCGCCGTGCGCGGCACCATCAAAATCGAGGGAACGCACTACAGCGGGCAGAGCGGCCGCGAATGGCTGCCTTTCGTGGTGAGAATGTACTTCTTCAAGGATTCAGACCAGATCCGTCTCGTCCACAGTTTCGTGTTCGACGGAGACCAGGACAAGGATTTCATATCTTCACTCGGACTCCGCTTCAGAGTTCCGATGCGTGAGCAGGCATACAACCGCCACATCGCGTTCGCCACCGACAAGGGCAAGGTATGGACAGAATCCGTACAGCCGCTCCACGGCAGGCGCGTGCTCACCGATCCGAGGCCGCAGGGGCCACAGCAGCGCCCGGCAGCAGCACCTCAGGGCGGGCCTCGCAAGCAGAAAGACTATCAGGAAGATCAGGAGAAAGGCATCAGAGTGCCTGAGCCTGACTACTTCGACCAGAAGGGCCAGTTCCTTATCAAGAATTGGGCAAGCTGGGATTCATTCCGGCTCAGCCAGCTGACCGACAACTCATGGTCAATCCGCAAGAAGACTCAGGAGGATCGCCCTTGGATAGGCACCCTCACCGGAGAAAGAGCGGCAGGCTACGCATTTGCCGGCGATGTCAGCGGTGGACTCGGAGTCTCCCTCAAATACTTCTGGCAGCTCTACCCTTCCACCATCGAGATCACAGACGCCCGCAGCGATGAGGCCACGATCAATGTATGGCTCTGGAGCCCCGAATCCGAACCGATGGATCTGCGCCACTATGACACCGTGGCCCACGACCTCGAAGCCAGCTACGAGGATGTTCAGGAGGGGATGAGCACCCCTTACGGCATCGCCAAGACCAACACCCTCGTGCTCGTGCCGCAGGCCGCGTTCCCGGGACGCGAGGGCATACTTGCTACTGCCGAACTCCTTGAGGAGGACAGCCAGATGCTGCCTACCCCTAAATATCTTCACGACAGCCGTGCATTCGGCATCTGGTCTCTTCCGGACAGGAGCAATGACCAGAGGATCGCTGTGGAGAACAGGCTCGACGAGATCATCAGCGTCTACCAGAAGAATGTGGAAGAATTCAAGTGGTACGGTTTCTGGAACTTCGGCGACTTCATGCACTCCATGGATGACGTACGCGGAGTATGGAACTACGACATCGGCGGATTCGCATGGGACAACACCGAGCTCGCCTCCAACATGTGGCTCTGGTACATGTTCCTGCGCAGCGGCCGTGAGGACATCTGGGACATGGCCGTGGCGATGAGCCGCCACACCACCGAGGTTGACGTCTACCACATCGGACCTTATGCCGGACTGGGCAGCCGCCACAACGTGTCACACTGGGGCTGCGGCGCCAAGGAAGCCCGTATCGGTCAGGCCGCATGGAACCGTTTCCTCTACTACCTCACCACAGACGAGCGCTCAGGCGACCTCATGGACGAGTCCAAGGACTCCGAGCAGCTTCTCTACAAGATCGACCCTATGCGTCTCGCGGCACCTCGCAGCCAGAACCCTTGCACTGCACCGGCACGTCTGCGTATCGGCCCAGACTGGCTCGGATACGCCGGCAACTGGATGACACGCTGGGAGAGGACCGGCGAGAAGCACTACTACGACATGATCATAGCCGGTATGAAGAGCATCGCAGCCCTGCCTAACGGACTTCTCACCGGCAAGGTGAAGGTGCTCGGCTTCGACCCTGCCACGGGAGTGCTCAGCTGGGAGGGAGACCCGAACTCCATCGGCACCAACCACCTGATGACCATAATGGGAGGATTCGAGATCATGACCGAGATGCAGGACATGATCAACGTTCCGGAGTTCAACGCCGCATGGCTCGACCACGCAAGGCGCTACCACACCATGTCGGGCTTCCGTGTCGGAAGGCTCAACGCCTACGCCGCATGGAAGGACCACGATGCGGACTTCGCCCGCAAGACCTGGGACGAGCTGCTGCGCGACATCGACAGACCATACCATCCTAACACCAACGGCGCCGCAACCTGGAGCCTTGATGCGATCTACAGCCTCGAAGTTATTCCTCTGTAGGCAGGTAAAACATTATGTTAAGGACGGCCCGACAGCCGTCCTTTTTTCGTATATTTGCAAATACAATGACACAAACCAATCCATCAATTATATGAACATCAGATCACTGTTCCTGTCAGCGGCACTGCTCCTTTCCGCAGTGCTCGCCTCAGGACGCGAGAAGTACAACTTCAACTCCGGCTGGCTCCTCAAGGTCGGGGACATCCCGGCGGCCGAGAAAGGCTCGTTCAGGGATTCAGACTGGCAGAAGGTCACCCTCCCACATGCATTCAACGAGGACGAGGCCTTCAAGGTCAACATCAAGGACCTCACCGACACCGTGGTGTGGTACCGCAAACACTTCACGATGCCGAAATCAGCACGCGGCAAAAAAGTCTTCATCGAGTTCGAGGGTGCAAGGCAGGGCGTTGATTTCTATGTCAACGGCAAGCTGGTCGGCAAGCACGAGAACGGTGTCATGGCCTTCGGCTTCGACATCACGCCGTACCTCAAGTCCGGGAAGAATGTCGTGGCTGTACGCGTAGACAACAACTGGGACTTCGCCGAGAGAACCACGGGAGTGAAATACCAGTGGAGCAACCGCAACTTCAACGCGAATTATGGCGGTCTCCCGAAGAACGTCTGGCTTCATGTCACCGACAAGCTCTACCAGACCCTCCCGCTCTACTCCAATCTCCAGACAACCGGTGTCTATATCTACGCCTCGGACATCCGTGTCAAGTCCCGCACCGCCGTCATCAATGCTGAATCCGAGGTACGCAACGAGACCGGCAAGGCGCAGACCGCAGTCTACAAGGTCAGCGTCACAGACCCTGACGGCAAGCTCGTCTCCAGTTTCGCCTCCGGGCCGCAGGCCATAGAGGCCGGGCAGACCGTCACCCTCAAGGCATCCGCACCGGCAGAAGGACTGCACTTCTGGAGCTGGGGATATGGCTACCTGTATGATGTACGCACAGCCCTGGAAGTGGACGGCAAGATTGTCGATGAAGTCTGCACACGCACCGGCTTCCGCAAGACACGCTTCGCTGAAGGCAAGGTATGGCTCAACGACCGGGTCCTCCAGATGAAGGGATACGCACAGCGCACCTCAAATGAGTGGCCGGCCCTCGGAATGTCCGTACCGGCATGGCTCAGCGACTATTCCAACGCCCTCATGGTCGAGGACAACGCGAACCTCGTCCGCTGGATGCACGTCACCCCGTGGAAGCAGGATGTCGAGTCATGCGACCGCGTCGGCCTCATCCAGGCGATGCCGGCAGGTGATGCCGAGCGCGATGTGGAAGGTCAGCAGTGGAACCAGCGCAAGGAACTCATGCGCGATGCCATCATCTACAACCGCAACAATCCGTCCATCATCTTCTATGAGTGCGGCAATGAGTCCATCTCCCGCGAACACATGCTCGAAATGAGGGAGATCCGCGACAAGTACGACTTCTACGGCGGCAGGGCCATAGGCAGCCGCGAGATGCTCGACATCCGCGAGTCCGAATACGGCGGAGAGATGCTCTACATCAACAAGAGCGCGCACTCCCCGTTCTGGGCCATGGAATACTGCCGCGACGAGGGCCTGCGCAAATACTGGGACGAGTACTCCTATCCGTTCCACAAGGAGGGCGAGGGCAACAAGGGATTCCATTCAGCCATGTCCAACAAGACGGTGGCCGGGGACGCATCCCCGTACAACCACAACCAGGACCAGTTCACCGTGGAGCTCGTGCGCCGCTGGTATGACTACTGGAGGGAGAGGGCAGGCTCCGGGCAGAGAATCAGCTCCGGCGGGGTCAAGATCATATTCTCCGACTCCAATACCCACTTCCGCGGTGTGGAAAACTACCGCCGCAGCGGTGTCACCGATGCCCTCCGCATCCCGAAAGACGGTTTCTACGCCCATCAGGTGATGTGGGACGGCTGGGTGGATGTCGAAAACCCGCGCATCTACATCGTCGGCCACTGGAACTACGACAAAGGCACGGTGAAACCGGTCTATGTCGTATCCAACACTGAATCCGTCAAGCTCTTCCTCAACGGCAAGGAGATCACCGGCCTGAAGCGAGACTACGAGTTCCTCTTCACTGCAGAGAACGTCACATTCGAGCCTGGCAAGATTGAGGCTGTAGGCTACAACGGCGGCAAGGAAGTCGCACGCTACGCCATCCAGACGGCAGGAAAGCCTGCCGCCATCAAACTTTCTAAAATAGAGAACCCGTCCGGTTGGAAGGCCGACGGAGCCGATGTGGCACTTGTCCAGATCGAGGTTGTAGACGAACAGGGACGCAGATGCCCGCTCGCCAATGACATGATCCACTACGACCTCGAAGGCCCGGCAGAGTGGAGGGGCGGCATGGCGCAGGGGCCTGACAACTACATCCTTGCCAAGGACTTCCCTGTGGAGTGCGGCGTCAACCGCGCCATCATCCGCTCCACCACCACCCCGGGGAAAGTCACACTCAAGGCATCGGCCGAAGGCCTGAAAGGCGCAGAGATTTCTCTTGAGACAGTGCCGTTCGAGACCATCGGAGGCCTCAGCACATATATCCCGGGAGATCATCTGGCAGGACGGTTCGACAGAGGCGAAACCCCGCAGACGCCTTCATACTCCGACCGGTGCGTCGACGTGGAGATCGTCTCAGCCACAGCAGGAGTCAACGCTGACAAGGCCGGCGCATCATTTGACGACAACGAGCTCAGCGAATGGACCAACGACGGCAGGCTCTCCACCGCATGGATCACCTACCAGCTCGGCAGGATGGCCCAGATCGATGAAGTCTGCGTCAAGTTCACCGGATGGCGCATGCGCAGCTACCCTATAGAGATCTATGCCGGAGACGAACTCATCTGGGAGGGAGACACCCCGCGTTCTCTCGGTTATGTGCACCTGCCGGTCAAGCCGGTGATGACACGTGAAATCACCGTCAAACTCAAGGGCGCAGCCCAGGACGAAGACGCCTTCGGAGGCATCGTTGAAGTCGTGGCCCCTGCCGCAGGCGAACTCGACCTGTTCAAGGCCAAGGGCGCCGAGAAGAAGAGCAACGAACTCCGCATCGTCGAGATAGAATTCAAAGAGAATCTCCTACAGTAAAGGAAGTGGTATCAGAGTCTCCGGCTCAACACAAAAGCCTCACCGGAGACTCTGATACCACTTGCTTTTGAACTCTTTACTCTAATAGACATCAACCTATAACAGAGAAGCCGCCCTTCACCGGGGCGGCTTCTTATTTTACAGCAATATGCAATTACTTGTTGTACTGCTTATAGAACGGAAGCTTTGTAAGATCCACTGTCACAAGACAGAGCCTCTTGCCGTCAGAATAGTGACCGCTCTGGAAGCAGAGAGTCTTGCCGTCAGGGCTGAAAAAAGGCTGGGCATGGTCAGGAGCCATCTTGAGGTCGGAAGCGATCATGTGGCGATAGCCGTTAGCCACGTTGATCACCCATACGTCTCCGCCGAAAGTATCACCGGCAGCCCACTGGTTGTCACGGGTCGAGTTGCAGTGCCAGAAACCGCGGCCACGCAGAGCGCTCTCGCGATCCTTCTCCATCTCAACGTTGCCGAGACACTCTACATCATCGGTACGCAGGTTGATACGGAAAATACCGCTGGCCTGCTTGCGGAGACGGTCCTGCCATCCGAGCACATTGAAATATACATAGTCCTCAGTACCGAAGGTCTCGTGGGTCACCCAATCAAGAGGTGTCTCCTTGTAGAGAGGCTTGTAAGTGCAGGCGTCGGCATCAGCGTACCACATCCTCTGATCCGCATCACCGCCGGTCTCGCAGCAGAACACGATTTCATTCGGACGGAAACGGCTCGCCTGGATATGACCCACTTTGAAGTCAACATCGCAGATCTTGGTCACCTCACCGGTCTTGAGATTCATCTTGCGCAGGCCGCTGAGTGTCTGGGAAACCTTGACAGGCTGGTCGTCACGAGGCACGAAAGCCTTGGCCTTCATGGCGGCGATCTCCTCAGGAGTACCTTCGCGGGTCACGGTTATGTAGGCATAGTCATCCTCGCTGTTGACGCACCATCCGCCCGGACGGCCCATCTCAGGACTTGTAGGGAACACCCCAAGTTTGGTCAGATAACTGTCGAAAGAGCCGGCGTTGTTCTTCTTGGCATCAGCGAAAAGTTTGTCAAGATCCATGACATAAAGAGTCCAGTCTTCCCCGACACGCTTGTTGACGAACAGTTTGTTTGACCTGTTGGCAAGGAATACTGAGCCGACGCTTCCCTCGGTCACCTGGATGATCTTGCCGGTAGCGATCTCGACGAAGAAATACTGTGTCGGGGTAAACTCCCTCACCTTGCCGTCAGGCATGGTATGCTTCTGCGGAGCCTCGCCTGCCCGTGTGGAAGAGCGGAAAAGGAGGTATTTTCCATCAGGCGTCCACATAGGGTCGGTCTGATAGATGAACTTGTCATTTTTCTGCGTGTCTGTGAGGACAACAAGCGAAACTCCGGTCTGCGCGTCCTTGACCACCTTCTTCTCCGAAGGCTGGAACTTGCCGAACTGAGCATTCGCAGATGAGACCGCAGCCAGCATGACGGCTGCAACAAGCAATGCTTTTTTCATTTAAAAGAAAAATTGGTTAATGTGTTAAATGTATTCGTGAAATGAATAATCATCAAAAATCATACCTAAAGCCGCCCAAGAGGCTTCCCGTTGATGGTACAGTTATCGAAGACAACCTCGCCCACCTTGCCGTGAGAGAAATTTCCTCCAGTACTTACACCGTCAAAGCGGCAATTTTTCAGGACAACCCCGCTGATATTCGTCCTGTCATCGAGGCCATACAGCCAAAGACCGTATTCCGACTTGGAACAGGTGACATTCTCAAGCACGACATTCCTCACTTCAGGAAAGAAACCCCGCTGGGCCTTCTCGCGCGGCTCATAATCAAGGTTGATACGCAGCACGGCTTCACGGCACTGCCCTACCGTCACATTGCGGACATATATGTTTTCGATAAGTCCGCCGCGCGCAGATGAGGTCTTGATGCGTATCACCCTCTCAAGATTCGGAGAATCCATGCGGCAGTTCTCCACAAAGAGATTTCGGAAACCGCCCGAGATTTCGGAGCCGATCACTACCCCGCCGTGGCCGTCATTCATGGTACATCCCCGCACCACGATGTTCTCGCTCGGCACGTTCCACCTCCTGCCGTCCTCGTTGCGTCCGCTCTTGATGGCGATGCAGTCGTCTCCGGTATCGAAAAGACAGTTCTCTATCAGCACGTTGCGGCAGGACTCCGGATCGCAGCCGTCCCCATTGGGGCCGTTGTTGACCACATGTACCCCACGCACTGTGAGGTCCTCGCAGAACAGCGGATGAATCACCCAGAACGGGGAGCGGAGCAGTGTCACGTCCTCGATGAGCACAGTGGTGCAGCGGTAGAAGTTGATGGTCTGCGGACGCAGACAGTCCACCTCGCCGTAGATCCTCTCCCCCACAGGGACACGATTCTCGCCCTGTTCGAGCAGTTTCAGCCTTGAGGCACGCCAGGTCTTGCCGTCCGGTCCGGTGAAATCGTTGCGCTCGATGCTTTTCTGGCGGCCCCACCAGTTCTCACGGGAAGCCTGCCCGTCTATTGTCCCCTTGCCTGTAAGGGCGATGTTGGTCTCGCCGTAGGCGTAGATCAGAGGCCTCGCGTTGTAGCAGTCCAACCCCTCCCAGCGCGTGAGCACTGCCGGGAAATACAATGAAACATCAGTCGAAAACTTCAATACGGCCTTGTCCGAGAGATGCAGGCGGACATTGCTTTTGAGTGTGATCGGCCCTGTATAGAAAACTCCGTCCGGCACCACCACTGTCCCGCCGCCCGCGCGGCTCATCTCCACTATCGCGAGGTTGATAGCATCGTGGGCAAGATTCTGTGGGTCGTCAGGCACAGCACCGTATTCCGTGATGGAGACAGTCCTGTCCGGGAAATGCACTCTGGTCATCCCCTCCACTATCTTGTCGGCCTCTGTCCAAGGGTCTGTGGCAGCAACGGCCCGGCCGGCTGCAAGCGCACCGCACACCATGGCGGCGGCGATGAATCTACTGCTTGACATCATTTATATAGGTGTTTATGAGTTTGAGATTGTTGATGGCAGAGCTTTCCCACTCCGGCGCAGGGGTGGTGACGCGGACATTATCGAAAGTGAAATCGTCGAGGGTGAACTCTTCCGGCTTCGGACTGACGTTGGCAAAACTCTTGCACTCGAGGTTGAGATTCCTGAATATGATGTGTTCCCCGTATGAGCGCGGGATGTCCTTGCGGTCTTTGAGGTCGAAGAACTGCGTCCATGGTGCCACGCTCAGCACGCAGCGGCAGCTGCCCTCTATTCCGTCGATAGTGATATATTCGTAGTGCTGTGGGGTGTCCGGCCGCATCTTGAGCTGGAGCAGGGACTGCCCGCGGTCCACCTTGCAGTTGCGTATGAGGATATTGTGCGTCTGTATGCACTCGCTCCCGCAGGTCACGCAGCTCCCGGTGGTGCGGTCGAAGAAGCACTCCTCCACGAGGATGTTGCTGTTCGGCCCGTTGTTCTCGTCCTTATCAGCCCACGGTCCCTTGCCGCCCTTGAAGCAGATGGCGTCATCGTTGACCGTGATGCGGCAGCCCTTGACATGCACATTGGAGCAGACATCCAGATCGATCCCGTCGGCGCTGGCGGACTTTATCGGTTCGCGTGGGGAGAATATCCTGAGATTCAAGAGTTTGATATGGTCGGTCTTATAGATGTGGCAGGTCCAGAAAGGTGAGTTCTCAAGTGTGACGTCAGCGATGGTGACGTTGCGGCAGTTTGAGATGTGCACAAGACGCGGCCGTTGCTCGTCCTTGTTGGTGCATTTGGGATTCCATTGGCGGCGGATGCGGAACGCCTTCCAATAAGGACTGCCGTTGCCGTCGATGGTACCGCTGCCGGTGAGGGTGAAACCGTCAAGGCCGTCCGCGTTGATCAGGGCCGGGAAATACTTGCAGACTTCTCCTTCTATGCGTGTCATCACGACCGGGAAGTCGTAGATATGCTCGCTCCCGAGGAGCACCGCCCCGCGGAGAAGGTGCAGATGGGTCCCCTGCTTGAAGAATAGGGCGCCGCTCTTGTAGATGCCCTCAGGGATCACGACGACTCCGCCCCCGTCCTCAGCCGCTTTGTCTATCACACTCTGTATAAGCTCCGTCTGCACATTGTTCGGGTCGCTTATAGCACCATAGTCGGCGATGTTGTACAGTTTCCCGAGGGACTCGGGAGCAGGCACAGAGGCATCTTTGAACCACTCAGGGACAGGTGTCCCGTCCGGAAAGAGCAGAGGCTCCGCTTTGGCTTTCTTTCTGGCATCGGCAGGCAGCATGGCGCACAGCGCGAGCATAGTCAAAATTATTCTTCTCATCTGTATGGTAATTTTAATTGGTATTGTTTTCTCGGTGTTATTTACAAAAATAGCCATTTATTTTCAAAATGAGCGAGAATAATTGTAACTTTGAGCAAACTGCACTTAAAAAACCACAACATGAGATTTTTGACCACCGCCGTGCTTTCTCTCGCCCTCGCCACGGGGCTTCATGCACAGCAGACACAGACCATCTACCTGTCCGGTACAGGACTCAATGACACCAGAACCTGGGAATTCCGCTGCTCCGCCGGCTTGAAAAGCGGAAAATGGGGAAAGATAGAAGTTCCTTCACAATGGGAGCTGCAAGGGTACGGAGAGTACAACTACGGACGCGGGCTCGGCCCCGTAAAGCCCCTCAACGAGTACGGAGAATACCGCCACCGCTTCAAGGTCCCGTCATCCTGGAAAGGCAAGGACGTGAAGATCGTCTTCGAGGGAGTCATGACCGACACGGATGTCCGCATCAACGGCAAGAGTGCCGGAGACATCCATCAGGGAGGATTCTACCGTTTCGAGTACAACATCAGCAGCCTGCTCAAATACGGGGCATACAACAAACTGGAAGTGACCGTCAAAAAAGAATCCGACAACGCCTCGGTCAACAACGCCGAGCGCCACGCCGACTGGTGGAACTTCGGAGGCATCTACCGCCCTGTATACCTCACCTGCACCGAGCCAGAACATATTGAGCACTACGCTATCGACGCCAAGGCAAACGGAGTGATGACAGTCAGCCTTGACGTGCGCAACGCCCCGGAAGGCTCAAGCATAGAGTACTCACTCTCCCCGCTTGCGGCACCGGAACGCACCGTCAATTCCCACACCAGAATGCTAAAGTCCGCTGACCAGACCGACACCCTCACATGGGGCCGGGTCCAGAGCTGGGACTGCGAACACCCGAACCTCTACATCCTCAAGATGGCGCTCGTCTCCCCGCAGGGGAAAACGCTGCACAAAGTAGAGCAGAGAGTCGGATTCAGGACAGTGGAGCTCAGGCCGAAGGACGGACTCTACGTCAACGGGACAAAGGTGGTGCTCAAGGGCATCAACCGCCACACTTTCCATCCGGAAGGCGGGCGCTGCACGGACAGGGAGATCAGCCTCACTGACGCCAGACTCATCAAAGAGATGAACATGAACGCAGTACGCTCCCACTATCCGCCGGACACACACTTTCTGGACATCTGCGACTCTCTCGGCATCTTCTATCTTGACGAGCTCGCCGGCTGGCACGGACGCTACGATGACAGCGTGGGGGCAAAGCTCGTGGAAGAGATGGTACGGCGCGACGTCAATCACCCGAGCATAATAATCTGGGACAACGGCAATGAAGGAGGCTGGAACACCAATCTTGACAAGCTGTTCGCCAAGTACGACCCGCAGAAGCGCCATGTCATCCACCCGTGGGCCGACTTCGACGAACTTGACACCCACCACTACCCTACTTTCCTTACCGGTGTCGGAAGATTCACCAACGGCTACAAAGTCTTCATGCCTACGGAGTTCATGCACGCCAATTCCGACCAGGGAGGCGGCGCCGGCCTTGAGGACTTCTGGGCCAGCTGGACATCGCACCCGTTGTTTGCAGGGGGCTTCATCTGGGCATTCATCGATGAGTCCGTCAAGCGCACGGACAAGGGCGGCATGCTTGACTGCAATTTCGACATGGCCGATGACGGGGTTGTGGGCCCGTACCGGGAAAAAGAAGGCAGTTTCTACGCCATCCGTGACATCTGGGCACCTATCCAGTTCGCCAAGATGTACATAACACCTTCATTCAACGGAGAATTCTTCATTACCAACAAATACCTTTTCACAAATCTCGACAAGTGCAGGATGCATTGGCGGCTCAAGAGCGTATCATCCCCGGAAGAAGGCACAGCAGAAGAGAAAATCACGGCTGAGGGCGAGATTCCGATGCCATCGCTTTCCCCGAATACCACGGGAATCATGAGGATGGAAATCCCGCAAGGCTTCTTCGACAACGACATCCTCGAACTTGAGGCCTTCGGAGAAAACGGAGAAAGCATCTGCACATGGACATGGCCTGTCCACTACGCTGCCGACTACCATGCACGGCACTCCGGCAAGGCAAAAGCCGCCGGCAAGGCGCAGATGACCGATAAAAATGGCATCTGCACACTCAGCGGCGATGGGACCAGCGCAAGTTTCGACACGGCCACGGGAGAATTGAAAGGCATCAGGGTCAAGGGACGCGATTCAGAATTCGGAGGCATGACAGCCACCGGCATCAAGATGAAGTTCATAAAGGGATATTCGATGATGGAGGGAGACGATGCCGTTTTTGTCGCCAAGTATCTCGGGGCCGTGGACTCCATCGTATGGAGGATGAGGCCGGACGGACGTCTCGGGATGGAGGCTGTCCTTCTCAACCGCGACAACGGAGGCGTGCGGGGAGGATTCGATGACGGTTTCATGGACACTGAAATCAAGGATCTCGGCTTCTCGTTCACATATCCTGAAAAGAATGTCAAAGGCATGCAATGGCTCGGACGCGGCCCGTACAGGGTCTGGAAAAACCGCACCCGCGGCCACAACATAGACCTCTGGCAGAAAGCATACAACACCACAATCACAGGCCGGCCGACGGACGGGCCGCTGGAGTACCCGGAATTCAAGGGATACCACGGCAACATCTATTGGGCCAAGTTCCTCTCCGACACAGATCCGCTCACCATTCTGAGTGAGACCGACGGCCTCTATCTCAAGGTCTACAATCCTGACGAACCGGAGGGGAACCGCACGAAGCTCTTCCCGGAACTTCCGGACGGGGACATAGCCCTGCTTCTCGACATCCAGGCCATCAAGAGTTTCAAGAGCATCCCTCAGCAGGGCCCCAAGAGCCAGCCGGGCAACATCCGCATCAAATCCGGAGACGAGGGTCTGAGGATAAAAGCATGGTTCGACTTCAACAAATAATACCACATAAATGAAAAAGTTAACATCAATCATCATCGGCATCCTGTGCATGACGGCATCCTGTCTGGCACAGACTGCCTATGACTTCTCAAAATTGAAGATGGAGCCCCTCGGACGCGGTGTCATCGCAGTCCGCAAGAGTCCGTCGGAAGTCTTTGTAAGCTGGAGGTATCTGAGTTCCGACCCTTCCGGAGCATCATTTGACATCTACCGGGACGGGGTCAAAATCAACGACAAGGCCATCAAGGACGTCTGCTGGTTCATCGACAGCAATACTTCTGCCTCCGCTGCCCGATATGAGGTGCGTCCGCACAAGGGCATGCTCAGCAGCGGAAGTTTCACCCTTCCGGCAAACGCACCGCAGGGTTACATACCGATAGCGCTGGACATCCCCGCGAACCAGACGATGCCTAACGGCGAAGTCGCCACATACTCGCCTAACGACTGTTCCATAGGTGACGTGGACGGCGATGGAGAATATGAGATCTTCCTCAAGTGGGATCCTTCCAACTCGCATGACAACGCACACAACGGATACACCGGGGAAGTGTTCATCGACTGTCTCAAACTTGACGGGACACGGCTCTGGAGAGTCAACCTCGGCCGCAACATACGAGCCGGGGCCCACTACACCCAGATGATGGTCTATGACCTGGACGGAGACGGGTGCGCCGAGATGGTTGTCAAGACCTCCGACGGCACCATAGACGGTACGGGCAAGGTCATCGGAGACCCGAAGGCGGATTACCGCGAGCACAGCGAGGCCACACTCGGCCGCATAATGAGCGGAAACGAATACCTCACCGTCTTCAACGGCCGCACCGGTGCAGCCATGAAGACTGTCGAATATCTGCCTGGACGCGGAGAGAACGGCAGTTGGGGCGACACCCGCGCCAACCGCTCCGACCGTTACCTCGCGGCAATCGCGTATCTTGACGGGGAGCACCCGAGCGTGGTGATGTGCCGCGGATATTACACACGCGCCACCCTCGCCGCCTACGACTGGGACGGCAAAGACTTGAAACTGCGCTGGTTCTTCGACTCGCACAGCAAGCCGGAACTCAACAGCTATGACGGCCAGGGCAACCACAACCTGCGCGTGGCCGACGTGGACGGCGACGGCTGCGATGAAATAGTCTACGGCGCCTGCTGCATAGACCATGACGGCACAGGCCTCTACAATACAGGATGGAGACACGGGGACGCGATGCATATCGGGGCCATGATCCCGGGCAATGACGAACTCCAGATATGGATCGGACACGAGACCAAAGGCGTGGGAACCACACTGACCGATGCACGCACCGGCAAACTCTACTTCCGCATCCCGTCCAACATTGACGTGGGACGCACCATGGCTGCCGACATCGACCCTACCAACCCGGGCTGGGAACTGTGGAGTTCGGCCTCCGGCACACTGCGCAACTACAGGGGCGACAGCATCGGGGAAAAGCCGGCCAGCCAGAACTTTGCCATCTGGTGGGACGGAGACCTCTCCCGCGAACTGCTGGACGGCAATAAAGTGCTGAAATTCAACCCTCAGACCCGCAAGGTCGAAGACTGCTTCATATTCGAGGGGGCCTCAAGCATCAACGGCAGCAAATCCAACCCATGCATCTCCGGAGACCTTTTCGGCGACTGGAGAGAAGAGGCTCTCATGCGCTCCTCTGACAACAAGGAGCTCAGGCTCTACGTCTCCACGGAACCGACATCATACCGCTTCCACACTTTCCTTGAAGATCCGGTATACAGGACAAGCCTCGCCAACGAGAACGTCTGCTACAACCAGCCGCCGGAGACAGGATTCTACTTCGGCTCCGACCTCAACGGCAAATTCCGCGGGAGCGTGGTCAAGGGCAACAAAGTCAAGAAAGGTGTGATTCTCGAGGACGTGCTCCTTGATTCAGTCCTGGTCAAGAGTTCTCCGCGCCCGGGACGTCCAGACCCGCGCGGGCAGCGCCCGCCGATGAGGCCGGACGGACAGATGCCTCCACGCGGCCCGCAAGGTCAGCGCCCGCCGCAGGCGATGCGTCAGGACGACAGCTACAAGGACAATACTCCCGACTCGCTCGACCTTGCCAAGACAGCCCGCCCGGTGGCAGGCAGCAGCCGCAAGGGAGGCAACCCTGTACTCTTCCTTGTGGGAGACTCAACCATGCGTACAGGCACCAGAGGCAACGGTGACAACGGCCAGTGGGGCTGGGGCTACTATGCCCATGAGTTCTTTGACGAGAACAGGATAAGCGTTGAAAACCACGCGCTTGGCGGACTCTCCTGCCGTACTTTCTACCGTGACTGGTGGCCGGATGTGCTCAAGGGCATACAGAAGGGAGACTATGTCATCATCCAGCTCGGGCACAACGACAGCGGCCCGTACGACTCACCCCGCGGACGCTCGTCAATTCCCGGCACCGGCAAGGAGACGGTGACTGTAGACCGCGGAGAACAGGGCAAGGAGACGGTATACAGTTATGGAGAATACCTGCGCAAATTCATCGACGAGGTGCGCTCCAAGGGTGCCACACCGATACTCTTCACCCTCACGCCACGCAACCAGTGGGACTCCGAGACCGTGGTCAGACGCAAGAAAGACAACTTCACCAAGTGGATCAAGGAGATAGCCACGGAGAAAAATGTCCCGTGCGTCGATCTTGAAGACATCTCAGCCGCCAAGTTCGAAAAATTCGGCCACGACAAGGTCAACTACATGTTCTACAAGGACAACATCCACTCCAGCGCGTTCGGAGCGATGAACAACGCCCGCTCCGCCGCCGAAGGCCTCGCCGCCTGCAAGAGCTGCGATCTCGGGAAATACCTGCTCCCGCTCGAAGCCCCGAAACAGGAATTCAAACGCGAGAAAGGGAAGCCGGTCCTCATAGTTACCGGAGACAGCACCATCCAGAACAACGACTCCGATCCGGACGGCATGTGGGGCTGGGGCAGCGTCCTCGAGACTGTGTTCGACCCGTCAAAGATCACTCTCGTCAACGCGGGAAAAGCAGGCCGCAGCGCCCGCACATTCCTCGATGAAGGCCGGTGGGACAAGGTCTACAACAGCATAGAGCCGGGAGACTATGTGGTCATCCAGTTCGGACACAACGACATAGGCAACATCGACAGACCGCCGTACAGGGCGGAGCTCCCGGGCACCTCAGAGGACAGCGAGAACCACTTCATGCCGAACAAGCGCATGTACCAGGTCATCTACAGTTACGGCTGGTACCTCCGCAAGTTCATCGGTGACGTCAGAGAGAAGGGCGGGATTCCGATCCTTGTCAGCATCACTCCGCGAAATGAATGGTCTGACGGCAAGATGGAGCGCCGCAACGACACTTACGGCAAGTGGTGCCGCGAAGTGGTCGGGCAGACAGGTGTGGATTTCATCGACATGCACAACATCTCTGCCGACTGGTTCGACACCATCGGTCCTGAAGCCACGAAGGCTTACTACAAAAACGACCACACCCACACCTCCCGTCTCGGAGCAGAACGCAACGCAAAATCATTTGCGGAGGGACTTTCCAAAGCAGATCATCCACTTGCAAAATACCTGAAATAATATGGAAATCAAAACTTTGGCCGCAAGTCTTCTCTGTCTGGCGGCCGCTTTTCAAGCCCAGGCGCAGAACACCGGCTGGTACACCCCGACCGTGGAGAACAAGCCGTTCGTCCGCTGGTGGTGGCTCGGCAGCGCCGTAGATAAAGAAGGTCTGACCTGGAACCTTGAGCAGTTCGCGAAGGCCGGCATCGGAGGATACGAAGTCACCCCCATATACGGAGTGCAGGGAAATGAAGAGAACGACATAGATTATCTCTCCCCGAAATGGATGGAGATGTACAAACACCTTGTCTCGGAATCAGATAGGCTCGGACTCGAATGCGACCTGAACAACGGCACCGGCTGGCCTTTCGGCGGCCCGCAGATCACGGAAGATCTGGCCGCCAAGAAAATGAAGATCTCCCCGGAAGGCATCTCCACCGAACTCACGGGCCAGAAGGTCAAGAGAGCCGCCCCGGGCGGAGAGGGTCTCGTCATGGACCACTACAATCCGGAAGCCCTGAAAGCCTACTTGGAGCGCTTCGACAAAGCATTCAGGGAAAGCGGGGCCAAATGGCCGCACACCTGGTTCAACGATTCTTATGAAGTCTACGGAGCTGACTGGACAGAGAAGTTCCCGGAGATCTTCAAGGAGCGCTATGGCTACGACATAGTTCCCTACCTCAAGATGCGTCCGGAGCCGCAAGAGCGCGGGCGCGGCCCGAGACCGCCTCAAGCAAAGCCCGAGCTCCCGCAAAAAGCGGATCCGTCCAAAGTCACAGAATATGACAGGGCTATTGCGGACTACCGTGAGTGTCTCGGGAATCTTCTGATGGAGAACTTCATCAACCCGTGGATAAGCTGGTGCCACAGCCACGGTTCTCTAGTGCGCAACCAGTCCCACGGCTCCCCGGCCAACCTTCTGGATGTCTATGCCGCCGTGGACATCCCGGAATGCGAGACCTACGGCCGCTCCGAGTTCAACATACCAGGACTGCGGCAGGACCCCATCAGAAAGCCGAATGACGGCGACCCGGCAGTGCTGAAATTCGCATCGTCAGCCGCCCACGTCGCAGGCCACAAATATGTCTCCTGCGAATCTTTGACATGGATGACGGAGCATTTCCGCACCTCGCTCAGCCAGTGCAAGCCGGAACTCGACCAGGCATTTGCCGCAGGCGTCAACCACATCTATTTCCATGGTGCGCCATACTCCCCGAAGGGAGCGGAATTCCCGGGATGGATGTTCTATGCCTCCATCAACATGTCCCCTACCGGCGGGATGTGGAGGGACGCACCCGCCCTGTTCAAGTACATTGAACGTTGCCAGGCCTTCCTCACGGCTGGGGAACCGGATTCCGACTTTCTCCTCTACTTCCCTATCTACGATGCCTGGAGCGGCATGACCGAGACTCCGTACATGATGTTCGACATCCACAGCATGGGGCGCAAACTCCCGGAACTCAAAGCGGTGATGAACGAGATCACCTCACGCGGATACGATGCCGACTACATCTCCGACAAGCAGTTGCAGACACTGGCGATAGACAAGCCTGTGATTGTCCCGGCCTGCAATTTCATGCCGGTGGAGACTGCACGGAGACTCGTTGAGCTGAAAAAGGCCGGAGTGCCGGTATATTTCATCGGCAATGTCCCGAAAGACGTGCCGGGGCTGCACGACCTGCCGGCGAGGCGCAAAGAATTCAAGAAGATCGCCAGAAGCTTCGGCAAGGCGGTCAAACTCGACAGGGCTTTCGAGGGCGTGAAACCGGAGGAGTTCCGCAGCATGCTCGGAGGCTCTATGATACGCCGCCGCAACGAATGCGGAGGCTGGAACTACTTCGCAGCCATCCTCAACAGCAAAGAAGTGGACGGATGGGTGAAACTCGGCACTCCGGCCACATCCGCCATGCTCTATGACGCAGTCAGCGGAGTCTCCGGCAAGGCACAGGTACGCAGTTCATCAGACGGCTGCGCAGAAATCCGCCTGCAGCTCAAGCCGGGAGAGTCCGTGCTCATCAAGACCTTCCCGACACAGGTAGAAGCCCCGGCATGGAACTACATAGCCGCTGAAGACGAGCCTATAGCGATCGACCGCGCCTGGAACATCTCATTCCCGCAAAGCGACCCGCAGATCAAAGGCAACTTCTTCACGGACAAGCCGATGGACTGGACCAAGCTCAAAAATTGCCCTGACGCGAAGATCAACTTCGCCACAGCCCTATACTCCTCCGCCATACCGATGACAGACCCGAAAGCGGCTGACAGCTGGATACTTGACCTCGGCGATGTGCGGGAGAGCGCGCGCGTGTTCATAAACGGGGAGGAAGTCGGCACGGCGTGGTGCGTTCCGTTCAGGATCGATGTCGGCAAGTATCTCAAGCCCGGCATCAATCTGCTTGACGTGTATGTCACCAATCTCCAGTCCAACAGGATTGCAGACTACGACAGGCGCGGAGTCAAATGGAGAATCTTCAAGGATGCCAACATCAACACTCTCGGCCGCGAAAAGGACTTCGGCAAATGGGAGACTGACCCGTCCGGGCTCTGCTCCGAAGTCAAGCTGATACCGGTGCACTACGATGTCCCGTCCAAGGAAGCGGTCATCGCGCAGGCCCGCAAGGTCAACTCCTACTTCATGCGCAAATACGGCGACCCGGCTAAAGTGGTGCCTTTCCCGTCACGTCACAAGGTCTACGAAGGCAACATCTGGACACGAGCCGTCTATTATGAAGGCCTGCTCGCGCTCTACGGAGTCGATCCTCAGCAGGAGTATCTCGACTACACCATGGACTGGGGCGAGAGGTTCGGGTGGAACATGCGCGGCGGAAACTTCCTGACACGCAACGCGGACAACTACTGCTGCGCCCAGGCCTACATCGACATGTACCGCATCTACAATGACCCTGCGATGATGGAAAATGTCATCAAGTGCATGGAGAACATCCTCGCCACAGAAGAATCCGATGCCGACTGGACATGGATAGACGCCATACAGATGGGCATGCCCGTGCTTGTAAAATATGGTGTGACCGCCGGAAAGCCCGAATACTTCGAGAAAGCCTGGAAAATGTACAAGTGGGCCCGTGACCGCTTCTTCAACGAAGGCGAGGGCCTGTGGTGGCGCGACAAGGACTTCTGCCCGCCTTACAAGACTCCGGCAGGCAAAAACTGCTACTGGAGCCGCGGCAACGGCTGGGTCGTGGCCGCATACGTGCGTGTCCTCGATGAACTTCCCGCCAACGACCCGCACCGGGCTGTCTATGAGGCCGACTTCAAAGCGATGTGCGAAGCCCTGCTCAAGGTACAGAGGGAAGACGGCACCTGGAACTGTTCACTTGCCGACCCGGAGGATTTCGGAGGGCCGGAGGCGACCGGGACGTCTCTGTTCACTTACGGACTGGCCTGGGGCGTACGCACCGGCAGGCTCGACAAGGATGTATTCCTGCCGGCCGCGGCAAGGGCCTGGAACGCCTTGAACCGGATCTGTATCCACGACAACGGGTTCATCGGCTACTCACAAGGCTCCGGCAAGGAACCGAAAGAGGCCCAGCCCGCCACCTGGGACAGAATTCCTGACTTCGAGGACTTCGGCACGGGCTGCTACCTGCTCGCCGCAAGCGAAATCGCGAAACTGTAGCAAATTATTCGGATTTTATTAGTACTTTTGTATGAATGTAATCTCTTTACAAGACTTACTAAAACTATTATTATAATAATATGGCTAAAGAAAAGAAATTCATCACCTGTGATGGTAATCAGGCCGCGTCAAACATCGCTTACCTTTTCAGCGAGCACGCCGCCATCTACCCTATCACGCCATCTTCGACAATGGCAGAGAACATTGACGAATGGGCTGCCCACGGCAAGAAGAACCTGTGGGGAGAGACTGTCAAAGTCACCGAGATGCAGAGTGAGGCAGGCGCTGCCGGCGCTGTCCATGGTTCCCTCCAGGCCGGTGCCCTGACCACCACCTACACCGCCTCCCAGGGTCTCCTCCTGATGATTCCTAATATGTACAAGATCGCCGGCGAGATGCTCCCGGCTGTCTTCCACGTATCAGCTCGCGCCCTGGCATCCCACGCCCTCTCCATCTTCGGAGACCATCAGGATGTGATGGCATGCCGCCAGACCGGCTTCGCCATGCTCGCGTCAAGCTCTGTACAGGAAGCCCAGGATCTCGCAGCTGTGGCACACCTCTCCGCCATCAAGGCTTCAGTACCTTTCCTCCACTTCTTCGACGGCTTCCGCACCTCCCATGAGATCCAGAAGATCGAGGCCATCGATGAGGAAGACCTCAAGAAGATGGTCAGCCAGAAGTCTCTGGACAACTTCCGTGCACGCGCCCTCACCCCGGAGGCTCCGGTAACCCGCGGCACAGCGCAGAACGGAGACGTATACTTCCAGGCGGTCGAGTCCCGCAATCAGGTCTATGAGGCCGTGCCGGACATCGTAGCACGCTACATGGGAGAAATCGGAGAACTGACAGGACGCCAGTACCGTCCGTTCGAGTACTACGGAGCACCGGATGCCGAATGCATCATCGTGGCCATGGGTTCAGTCACCGAGACAGCAAGGGAGACAGTGGATTACCTCGCCACCCGCGGACGCAAGTACGGCGTTGTCACCGTACACCTCTACCGCCCGTTCTCAGAGAAGTATCTCCTCAAAGTGCTTCCTAAGAGCGTCAAGAAAATCGCCGTTCTCGACAGGACCAAAGAGCCGGGAGCGCTCGGAGAGCCTCTCTACCTCGACATCAAGGCCCTTTTCCAGGACAAGGACAACGCTCCGCTCGTAATCGGCGGCCGCTACGGACTCTCCTCAAAGGACACCACCCCGGCACAGATCATCGCTGTATTCGACAACCTCGACCGCAAGGAGCCTAAGGCCGACTTCACCATCGGCATCACCGATGACGTCACATTCAAGAGCCTCCCGACCAAGGGCGAGGTTTCAATCGTGAAGAAGGGCACCACCGAGTGCAAGTTCTACGGACTCGGCTCAGACGGTACAGTCGGAGCGAACAAGAACACCATCAAGATCATCGGTACCCATACCGACCTCTACAGCCAGGCATACTTCGACTACGACTCCAAGAAGTCCGGCGGATACACCTGCTCTCACCTCAGGTTCGGAAAAGAGCCTATCAAGGCTCCATATCTTGTCAACACCCCTGACTTCGTAGCCTGCCACGTGCCTTCATACCTTGAGAAATACGATGTGCTCAAGGGCATCAAGGAAGGCGGCAGCCTCCTTCTCAACTCCCTCTGGGATGAAGAGGAGACCAAAGAGAGGATTCCTGACTTCGTGAAGTCGGTGATCGGACGCAAGAAGATCAAGCTCTACATCATCAACGCCACCAAGATCGCAGCCGAGATCGGCCTCGGAGGACGCACCAACACCATTCTCCAGAGTGCATTCTTCCGCATTTCAGGCATCATCCCTGTCGATGACGCTGTCAAGTACATGAAAGACGCTGCCCTCAAGTCTTATGGCAAGAAGGGCGAGAACATCGTAAACATGAACTACGCCGCAATCGACCGCGGTGGTGAGTACATCGAGGTCAAGGTTCCTGCCGAGTGGGCGAACATCAACGCCAAGTTCGTCAACCACAACGCCAACCGTCTCGCGACTCCGTTCGTCAAGGAGATCGCCGATGTGGTCAACGCACAGTGCGGAGACAGCCTCCCTGTAAGCGCATTCCTGCCATACAAGGACGGCACGATGCCGGCAGGCACAGCCGCATACGAGAAGAGAGGCGTGGCCGTGAACGTTCCTGTTTGGGATGCCGACAAATGTATCCAGTGCAACAGCTGTGCATTCGTCTGCCCTCACGCAGCCATCCGTCCGTTCCTTCTCACAGCTGAGCAGGCTGCCGCAGCACCTGCAAGCATCAAGCTCGCCGACGGCAAGGCCAACCTCAAGGACTACAAGTACGCAATCTCCATCTCTGTCTCAGACTGTACCGGTTGCGGCAACTGCGTCGATGTCTGCCTCGCCAAAGACAAGGCTCTCTCAATGCAGCCGTACATGGACAACACTGCAGAGCAGGACAACTTCGACTACCTCAACACCAAGGTAGGCTACAAGACAGTCGGAGATCCTAAGGCCAACATGAAGAACTCCCAGTTCGCACAGCCTCTGTTCGAGTTCTCCGGTGCCTGCGCAGGTTGCGGTGAGACCCCGTACATCAAGAACATCACCCAGCTCTTCGGCGACCACATGATGATCGCCAACGCGACCGGATGCTCATCAATCTACGGAGCTTCATTCCCGTCATCACCTTACTGCACTGACGCGCACGGACACGGACCGGCTTGGGCCAACTCCCTGTTCGAGGACTTCTGTGAATTCGGTCTCGGAATGAGACTCGGCTCAGAGCGCATCCGCAAGACAGTGGGCGAACTCATGACCAAGGGCCTCAGCTGCGAATGCTGCTCCGACGAGATGAAGGCACTGTTCCAGAAATGGCTCGACAACAAGGAAGACTATGCTGTGACACGCGAGGTGGCCGACAAGCTCGTTCCTCTCATGGAGGCATGCGGTTGCGAGACCTGCCAGAGCCTGCTCAAACTCAAGCAGTACATCCCGGCACGCAGCCAGTGGATCATCGGCGGTGACGGTGCAAGCTACGACATCGGTTACGGCGGACTCGACCATGTGCTCGCTTCCGGCGAAAATGTCAACATCCTCGTCCTCGACACTGAAGTTTATTCCAACACCGGTGGACAGTCATCCAAGTCTACACCTGCCGGCGCCATCGCGAAATTCGCAGCCTCCGGCAAGAAGATCCGCAAGAAGGATCTCGGCATGATGGCCATGAGCTACGGCTATGTATATGTGGCACAGGTAGCAATGGGTGCAAGCCCTGTACAGTATCTCAATGCCATCAAGGAAGCCGAGGCATACGACGGACCATCCCTTGTGATCGCCTACGCCCCTTGTATCAACCATGGCCTCAAGGCCGGCATGGGACTGAGCCAGAAGGAGGAGAAACTTGCAGTCGAGTGCGGATACTGGCACCTCTACAGGTACAACCCGATGCTCGAAGGACAGGACAAGAATCCGTTCTCTCTCGACTCCAAGGAGCCTGACTGGAGCAAGTTCCAGGACTTCCTCAAGGGAGAGGTGAGGTTCGCTTCCCTCTACAAGCTCTTCCCTGACCACGCGGCAGAACTCCTCGAAAAGACAGAAGAGTTCGCCAAACTCAGGTACGAGAACTACAAGAGGCTCGCAGGAAAATAATTTATTAAAAAACTTGTGATTTGACAAAATAGGCTTATATTTGCGGTGTACTATTGAAGTATTACACTTAGCGAATATAAGAAATGGTCAAAAAAATCTTAATCTCAGCAGCGGTACTTCTTGGTGCCGCTGCTTTGTGTTTCGGCCAGTCACAGCAGCTGCCCCAGCTGCCGAACGACCCCGAGACAAGAGTCGGCAAGCTCGACAACGGGCTGACCTACTACATCCGTCACAACGACAAACCGGCGGACAGGGCGGAATTCTACCTTGCAACCAATGTGGGCGCCATTCAGGAAACTCCTGACCAGGACGGCCTTGCGCACTTCCTTGAGCACATGTGCTTCAACGGGACCAAGAACTTCCCGGGCAAGAGCATCCTCAACTGGCTTGAAAGCATCGGAGCCTCTTTCGGAGGCAACGTCAACGCCTCCACAGGAGTCGAGCAGACCATCTACCTGCTCAACAACATCCCGCTTGTACGGCCTACTGTCGTAGACACCTGCCTGCTCATCATGCACGACTACTCCCACTTCGTGACCTGCGACCCGGAGGAAATCGACAAGGAGAGAGGCGTCATCCTCGAAGAGAAGCGCTCCCGCAACACAGCCTCATGGAGACTGCACGAGAAGACTCTGCCTTACTTGTACGGCGACACCAAGTATGCGGGCTGCACGATCATCGGAAGCGAGGACAATCTCAAGAACTTCAAGCCGGAGAGCCTCACGAACTTCTACCACACATGGTACCGTCCTGACATGCAGGCCCTTATCGTGGTGGGAGACATCAACGTTGATGAAGTTGAGGCCAAGATCAAGAAGACCTTCGCCGACATTCCGGCCGCCGAAAACCCTAAAGCGAAAGATGTCATAACGATTCCGGACAACGACAAGCCTTTAATCGGCATCCTCACCGACCCGGAGACCAGCACTTCAACATTCGAAGTCTATTGGAAGAGCGAGGCCCAGCCGGAAGAGTTGAACAGCACCGCCGTAGGCCTTATGGCAGAAGTCGCCAAGAGCCTCATAAGCACCATCATGGCCGAGCGCTTCAACGACATCAGCGCAAAGAGCGATGCCCCGTTCCTCTACGCAGGCTTCGGAATCACCAACGTCTGCGAGACCATGGATGTGGCTTACGGAGAAGTCTCATGCAAAGAGGGTGCAGCCCTCCAGGGATTCGAGGCCATGCTCACCGAAATCGAGAAGATGCACCGCTTCGGCTTCACCGACTCAGAATTCGAGCGCGCCAAGAACGAAGTCCTCTCACAGTATGAAGCCGCAGCCAACAAGGCTGACAGCCGCAAGAACTCCGAATTCGTCATGCCGTTGATAATGAACTTCTTCGACAACTACTCGTTCATGGACCCGAAGACCGAGTACCAGATGGTGCAGGCCCTGATGGCTCAGTTCAACACCAGCATACTCAACCAGCTCGCCCAGCAGCTCATCACCCGCAACAACATGGTTGTCATCTACTCCGGCCCTGAAAAAGAAGGCGCATCCCATCCTGAAGCCGGGCAGGTGCAGGCCATCATCGACAAGGTTGAGAACGCCGAGTACGCACAGACTGCAGGCGAGGACATCCCGACAGAATTCCTCGATCCTTCAACCCTCAAGGGCAGCAAGATCAAAAAGACCGCGGCCGGCCTCTACGGATCCGAAGTGCTCACCCTCAAAAACGGAGTGAAAGTCATCCTCCTGCCTTCAGACAGGGAGAAAGACAAAATCAACTTCAACATCTTCAAGAGAGGAGGACAGAGCCTCATCTCCGATGAGGATCTCTACTCTTTCGAGGACAACATCTGGGCCCTCTACCAGCAGAACACCGGCGTAGCCGGCTTCCCTGCCACGACAGTCAGCAAGATGCTCTCCGGCAAACAGGTGGCCGTGAGTCCTTATATCGGCGAGTACACCCACGGTGTCAGCGCCACCAGCACAAAAAAAGACATCGAGACAGCATTCCAGCTGATGTACCTCTATTTTGCTGATCCGCGCTTCGACCCGGAAGAATACGCCAACGGCATAACCCAGATCGAGAATATACTCCCTAACCTGGAGAACCAGCCGAACTGGCAGCTCCAGAAGCAGCTCGCCAAGACCATCTATGACAGTCCGCGCGATTTCACCCTCGACAAGGACGTGCTCGCCAAGGCAAATCTCCAGACACTGGAGAAGAACTACAGGATGCTCTTCAAAGATGCGGCCGGGGCAACCCTCGTAGTCGTCGGAGACTTCGACAGGGATACCATTCTACCGCTTGTGGAAAGGTATGCAGGCTCGCTTGCCAAGGGAAAGAAAGCCACAAACTGGAAATACCGCAACGACGGCATCATCGACGGGCAGAAAGTCAACGACTTCCGCACCCCTATGCAGACTCCTATGGTGACTGTTGTCCAGCTCTACAAGGCCAACAAACCATACAGCGTCAAGGAAGATGTCGACTACACGGCCATGAGCTACATCCTCAACATGATCTACACCGAGACACTGCGCGAAGAGGAAGGCGGCACCTATGGTGCAAGCGCCGTCTCACAGCTCACTCACCAGCCTTACGAGATGCGCCTTCTCCAGGTAGCATTCCAGACCAACGAGGAGCAGTGCGACAAACTTCGTGAACTCGCTGTCAAGGGGATGAAAGACCTTGCAGAAAAAGGCCCGGACGCCGAGAAGTTCGACAAGGCCAAAAAGAATCTTGAGAAGACCGTCCCGGAGAACAAACTCCGCAACGCATGGTGGAGTTCTGCACTTCAGGATGCCGAAAAATACGGCATCAACTATGTGGCTGAATACGAGGCCGCTGTGGAGGCCCTTACTCCGGAAGATGTCAAGAAAGCGGCAGAAGAGCTGCTGTCTTCAGGCAACTTCATCGAACTTGTGATGAGACCGGAAGTCAAATAATATCTGCCCCCGGCAGAAGACATACCTCACGGAGGATGGCTCTACCGGGGCATCAGCAGTGCCAGGCAAAGCCAGGACAGCGTCCGCAAACTTTCCGTAGGCAATCTCTCCGGCGTCGATGCCAAAAGCATCGGCGCCGTTTTTTGTGGCCCACAGCATCAGAGTCCCGTCAGAGACCGCCGGGTGTCCCATGGATGACAGAAGCCGCGCCGCCTTGATTTCCTCTCCGAGAGGCGCTCCGCGTCCGCCAAGGCACACTCTCACCCCGGAAGAAAGCGCATGCTCATACGGGAAACGCACCCCAGAGGAAGACAAGTCAAACGACGGGCTGTGGATCACCGTCACGCCACGCCGGGAAACTATCCCCCATTCCTCCTCATCCATAAGAGAACAGCGGCACAGCAGGACATCACTTTTGAGCAGTCCGAGAGAATCAAGATATCTCAAAGGAGAAAGAGAAAAACTCCTGACAAAGTCATCCTGTGCGGATTCAGATCCGGCAAGGCTGACCCTGACAAGTAGAGAACGCTTACGCGCGAAGTCAAATGCATGTTTAAGTTCCGCCTGTTTCATAGAAGCCAGATCAGGAAGGGCAAGTACCCGGACATGATCCGACGCCTCATCCGTCCAAAGAGCTCGTTCCTTGAATGGCAAATCAGCCATGACCCTGTAGCCTGTACGCTCACCTATCTGCGCCGCATCTTCAAAATCGTGGCAAGTACCTGAGAAAAAGCCGGTTCCGGATTTGCTGTCCGGAAGCCTGTCAAGATCCGCCTCACAATCCAACATCAACGGACGGATCTCAAGCCCGGAAGCATCGATCCTGCGATCGGCACGGACATCATCAGGAGCATCCAAGTCAGCAAAATACCCTCTGTCTACCAATATATTGGTCCTCCTGCCGCCATGGGACACATTGCATAGCAAAAGTGTCTGCGGCGCCTTGCAACTCTCTTCAAGAGAGCGGTACGCAGAAAGGACCTCGCCGGCTTTGGCGAGAAACTGCCGGCCCTTCCACGTAAGGGTCACCCCGGCTCTGGAACGGCTCAGCAGCCTTGCCCCCGCATATTTCTCAAGTTCAGCCACATTCTGGCTGACGGCTGGCTGTGAAATGCCAAGCGCCCTCGCGGCTGCGGAAAAACTACCGCACTCCGCGAGGGTCGCAAAAACTCTCAACCGGAAAGGGTCAATCATAAATCTTTCCTGCGGTCATCAAGCCAGCGTCCGAGAATCTGGAAGAAATTCTCCCTCTGGCCTCCCAGATTGTCATGTCCGGAGTTCTCCACTGTCGTGAAGCCCCAGCCGTGTCCGCCACTGGTGAAAATGTGCAGTTCCCCTTTCACACCGCACTTCTGCATTGACCTGTAATATCGTATGCTGTTCTCCGGCGGCACAGCCCTGTCATCCCCGCTCAAAAGGAGGATTGTCTCAGGTGTGCCGGCAGAGACACGGTTTTCAAGGGAATAGTACTCGACCTCTTTCGGACCGGCTTTAGCCCCGACAAGGTTCATCCTGGTGCCGGCATGGGTTATGAACTCCTCAAAAGTGATCACAGGATATATCAACACTGAGAAATCCGGTCTCGTCGTCTCGTCCACAAACAGAGTCGATGCAGAGGCTGCAAGATGCCCTCCTGCGGAGAACCCCATCACACCTATCTGCTTCACACCCCATTCGGCAGCGTGATGGCGGCAATAGCGGAAAGCGTTCTGAACGTCACGAAGCGGAAGTTTGCTGTGCCCGTTCGGCATGCGGTAAAGCACCACGCACACGGCAATGCCGCGCTTCGTGCACCAGTCCGCCACACGTGAGCCTTCGTTGGCTGCGGAGCAGTTGGAATAACCGCCGCCTGGGCACACGACTATCATCTGCCCGTTGCCATTCTCAGGAAGATAAATGTCAATATAGGCATCATCGCCTATGTTTCCCACATTGCCCCTCTCGTTGACCGTGTTGGCTCCGCTCAGGCCGTTAGGTTCGATCGGGCCGAGGGTGATTGCCTTTCCGTTCTCGACTATGCCGAGATCAACCCCCTGCCCTTTCGGATAGAGCTTGAGGGTCATGTCCGGCTTCACCAGTTCATACGCATGCACCTGTACAAACGCAAAGAGGGCTGCAAGAGCCCCCATTATAAATCTTTTTCTCATACGGAAAAGATGTTTCTATGCCTCTGAGATGGCGCCCATAGGGCAAGCATCGGCGCAAGCTCCGCAGCTGATGCAGACATCCGGATCGATAGAATATACATCTCCTTCCTTGATAGCCCCTGAAGGGCATTCGCTCTGGCATGTGCCACAGGCAACGCAGACGTTAGGATCAATTTTGTAAGCCATAATTCTTAATGTGTTTTTCAATCAAAGGACAAAAGTAATAGGAAAATCTGAATTAACAAGTTTTTCAAGGCAAAGATTTATTGCTAACTTTGCGCTTGTATGAAGACTTTGATTGCACTTCTGTTGACGCTGGCGCTCGGCGCACCGCTGAATTTCGACAAGACAGTCCATGACTTCGGGCAGGTTACCACCGCTGCAGGCCCGCTTACCTGCACATTCACGGTGACAAACAGTTCCGAGGAGCCGCTGACCATATTCGCAGTCGTGTCTTCCTGCGGCTGCACAGAGGTCAAATGGACACGGGAGACCATAGCTCCCGGAGCCAAAGGCAGCGTCACAGCCACCTACTCCAATGACGAGGGCCCCACTTATTTTGACAAGACACTTACAGTATATACCTCCGCACAGAAGAAGCCGGTGATATTGCATCTGAAGGGAATCGTGAAGAAGAATGGCACAAAATAACTACACAGAGGACAACATACGCACCATAGAAGGGGTGGAGCACATCAGGCTCCGTCCCGGAATGTACATCGGACGGCTCGGCGACGGGCGCAGCCCCGATGACGGCATCTATGTGCTGCTCAAGGAGATAATCGACAACTCCATCGACGAGTTTTCAGCCGGTTTCGGCAGGGAAATACGCATCACCATCGAAGACGGGACCGTAAGCGTGCGCGACTTCGGACGCGGCATCCCTCTCGGCAAGGTCGTGGACGCTGTCAGCATCCTCAACACCGGCGGCAAGTTTGACGACAAGGCTTTCAAGAAGTCCGTCGGGCTCAACGGAGTCGGCACAAAGGCCGTCAATGCACTCTCCTCAGACTTCTACGTATGCTCGCACCGCGACGGCGAATGCTGCCATGCGCATTTCTCCAGAGGCAAGCTGCTCGAGAGCGATACTGAGCCGACCAAAGAGAAGAACGGCACCCTGATACGCTTCACCCCGGACAATCTCATGTTCGGCGACTACGCCTTCAACGAAGACTACGTCGTGACGATGGTCAAGAACTACTCCTACCTCAACAAGGGACTCACCCTCATATTCAACGGAGTACCCTACAAGTCCGACAACGGACTTCTGGATCTGGTCAACGAGAACTTGAGCGAGGAGCCGCTCTACCCGCCTATCCACCTCTCGGGCGATGACATAGAAATAGTGATGAGCCACTGCAACGCCTACGGCGAGAACATCTCATCATTCGTCAACGGACAGAACACCAGGGACGGAGGCACACACCTCGCCGCTTTCCGGGAAGCCATAGCCAAGACCCTCAAGGACTTCTTCAAGAAGAACTACGATGCCGCAGACTGCCGGCAGGGAGTCGTCGGAGCCATCAGCATACGCATCCAGGAACCGAATTTCGAGGGCCAGACCAAGACCAAGCTCGGCTCCAACTACATGTGGGAGAAGACCATAAGCGAAGGCGGGACGATGAAGACCGACATCGGCCCCACAATCCGCTCATACGTCAACGACTTCGTATCCAAGAACCTCGACAACTACCTCCGCATCCACAAAGAGATAGCCCCGGTCATCGAGGAGAAGATAAAATCCTCGCAGAAGGAAAGGGAGGAGATCTCCGGAATCCAGAAAAAGACACGCGAGCGCAACA
>CAKVDS010000009.1 GCA_934726455.1 uncultured Bacteroidales bacterium | reverse complement strand
GTTGCGACCGTTACGCATGTCCGTAGGCTCCGGACTCAGGTAGTACTGCGTCCTGCTTGTAAAGTTTATCATGTCCCGTCCTCCCTATCTCAGTTTCTCCATCAGAGACAGAAGCGCCGGCATGCTCCCGCCGCTTATCTCAAGTTCCCCGTACGGGCCGGACAGCACCAGACGCCGTATTGCCCACTCCGCTTCCGCTGACGGATGCCCGCCCTCCGGTGCCGCCGGCTTGTCCGGCGCCGCCTCTCCTTCCGGCAACAACGGTATAAACCGGGATACCGTCCCGGACTTCTGCCCTGTGCTTGAATACTCCTTCTGCGCCTTCAGCAGCCACTGGTAGTCCACGCCCTCGTCCATGCAGTACTTCCGCAGACTCCGGCGAGCTCCTCTTGACTTGTAGTCCGACATTATCCTGTCGTAGTACTCCTTGCTAGTTTCCATTTCCTTTGCGTTTCTTGGTTTTCGCAAAGGTATATTCTCAGACGTTCACACCCTTACGGTAAAATGGTAGTTTACGAACTTTCCGGCAGAAGGACGGGCGCAAGATCCGAGTACGCAAAGCGCATTTGCGACGGAGGCGATAGTCTCTGATGCATCTGCCGGCCTGATGGCCGCTTCTTTCTCATCCGGACAGCCAAGGGGAGGTGTTTTCGCAAGAGCGCGCCTCCCTGCGGTGTCAATCAGTCGGCAGTCAATTCCAGAATTCGGTTGAACCGTGCGCATTCAGTAATTCAGCCCGAAAGCCCAGAGCGGTATGGTGTTGCCTTGAGCGAACTCAATATCGTCCTTCACCACGTATGCGTTTTCGAGGTTCGCTATCTGACGCTTTCCCTTATTCCTGCCTCCAATCTCGAATGTGCGTCCATCTATGACGAAATCCGACTGGCGCGAGGAGATGACATCGTTCTCCACCCTCATCTGGTTGTAGAAAAAGGTTTCCCTAATATTGCCTATATCCGCCTTGCCGCCCGACAGGACCATCATGAGACTCGGATTATCGATATATATCTTCTCTACCTTGCCAAGCCCGCGCATTCCTCCGGTATCATCCCTGAGCTGACCGATCAACTGGGCTTTTTCAAGCAGAGCCAGATATTCGGGGACGCTGTTGCGGCTGACACCGATCTCCGACGCCAGACTGTCCGCATTAGGTTTATACGGGGCAACGGCCGACACCACAGCCAGCATCTTCTTGAGTTTCTTAGCAGTAACAGCTTTGATTTCAGCGTATTGAGCAATATCTGACTCAATCGTCTTCGTTATGACATTCTGCATCCGCATCGGAAAGTCCCCCTCTATGGCAAATGGGTAATAGCCTTCCGAAAGGTACTGGCGGAAAAGCGGAAGAGGATGCAGGAGCCCTTCTATCTGAGCCTTTCCGGCAAGTATCTCATCCAGCGTGTATTTCGCAGCTTTGATATTGTGGAACAGTTCGAGGAACTCCCGGAACGACAATCCATATAATGTGTATTGCAGCACCCTTCGGCTCAAATCCGCCACACCGTCCATGATATCCAGAACGGAAGAACCGGTGAATATGACGCGCATGTCCGGATGAGTATCATAAATCTGCTTGAGTTGTCTGGACCAGTCGGAGTATTTGTGAACCTCATCTATTACGAGAAGCTCGCCTGATTCTTTAGAAAACTCATCAGCCACCTCGACAAGAGAATGGGTGCTGAAATACGTATGATCAGCTGAAACATACAGATATTTGCAATCGGCTGGCTGCTCCTTGAGATGCTGAAGCACCATTGTGGATTTACCAACCCCTCGCGCGCCTGTGACAGCTACCATCCGTGCAGACCAGTTCACCCTATCATAAAGGTATCTGTGAAATCTGCTGGACGTCAGCGCCAGCTGCAGCCGCATATAAGCATATAAAGACTCGTCAACCATACTGAACTCCTTTGTGTCCGGACACAAAGATAGCATTTTTCACTCAATGAGTGCAAATTTTCGCCAAATCATGCACTCATCCAGTGCACCGTAGCCGTTACTGCTCCAAATCGCAAGAAAACGGGGTCACAAAGTCCCGCAGCGGCCGGTGCTTCGTATCCTTCTCGCTCAAGATGACGTGATCCGCCGGGATGCGCCAGTCGATGCCGAGCGAACTGTCGAGGATACTGATGCCCCCTTCCGACTCCGGATGATAATACTCATCGCACTTGTACTGGAAAACAGCCGTCTCGCTCAATACCGAGAAGCCGTGCGCAAAGCCTCGGGGTATGAAGAACTGGCGATGGTTATCCTCACTCAACTCGACCGCCACGTGCTGCCCGTAGGTAGGACTTCCCCGGCGGATGTCCACTGCCACGTCAAGCACACTGCCGCGCACGCAGCGCACCAGCTTGCTCTGGGCGAACGGCGGCACCTGAAAATGCAGGCCGCGCATCACCCCGTAACTGGACTTGGACTCGTTGTCCTGCACGAAGCGCACAGGCCCGACCTTGGCATCGAACTCCCGTTGCGAGAAACTCTCGAAAAAATACCCCCTCGCGTCCTCGAACACCCTCGGCTCGATGATAAGCGCGCCTTCTATATTTGTCTTTATTACTTCCATGATAAACTCTCGTCTCAAACAGCCAGAACGTCTTCCGGCAGGAACACCCTCTCTGCAGACCGGTTAAACGGCTCATTTTTCAAGAACAGCACAACATGCACGGACTGCCCGCTCTTGACAAAAGGCAGATTCGGCACTGCGGAACGGATCTCACTGACGATTGCCTCGACATTTTCGGAACGAGTCCACTTGCACTCGCCTATCAGGATGTGTTTCTTGTCAAAAGACTCCGCCACGACATCCAGCTCCATCATCCTGCCCTCCCTTTCACCTTCCGGGAAAACCTTGCCCCACCATCTGGATGCCCGGTTGTACAGTACCCCGTCAATGGACCGCCCGCTCACGAAACGCCGGCACAGATGCTCCCAGCACTCGCCCGTATAAGATGCCTGCTGATTACGGAACAACTCCATCACCGCATCTGAATCACCCAGCTCAAGCAGAGAGATATAGGGAGAAACGTACTTGTAGTAAAACCTGAACAACGAATCACTTATGTGATAGAGTCCCTTCTTGCTGTTCTTCTCATCTTCACCGAAAGGCACTTCCCGGGCAACGAAACCGAGATCCCGGAGTTTTTTCAATGTCTCGGTGATTTCACTTGCCGGTTTTCCGGCCCGCGAAGCTATCTCCGATATTTTGCTCGAACCCTCTCCGATTATAGAAAGAAGTGTCGCCGACTGTATCGTCTCACGCATATCGTCACGAAGAAGCCTCTGCGGCTCATCTGACAGGATACCCTGCGTATCCAGGAGCAGATTCCGTATGGCGGACTCCATATCGGGATAATCGTTCCGCAGCTCCCAATACCTTGGAACACCTCCCCATATGGAATATTCCTCCACAGCCTGCGACGCACTGCAATCCAGCGCCTTACGGATATATCCGGCAGGAATGGGAGAAAGTTTTATTATCTCATCAGCCAGACCATAAAGCGGAGACTTCTTATCCATCACGCAACTGTACATCAGCTGCTGCGATGAACCGCACAACACCAGATCAAACTTGAATATTTTGAAATTCAGCAGTTTCTGGATAACGGACGGAAGCGATGGACAACTTTTTACAAGGTACGGAAACTCATCAAGACAAATAGTTATCCTATACGTCAACTGGTTGTTCAACGCACGGAAAACAGTTTCCCAGTCCGGATATACAACCTTGTCAAATCCTTCTATAAATTCCGCCACAGAGCGTGAAAACAGCATGCGCTGATTCTGCTCTGAAGTCTGGTCGCTCAGAAAGTAGATATCCTTAGCTTGAGCTATGACATGTTTTATCAAGGAAGACTTGCCGATACGCCGTCTTCCATATATCACTATAAATTGAGGATCAGGACGATCCAGAGCCGCGCGAAGCCGCCTGACATCTTTTTCCCTGTCCAAAAATTCTTTCAGAACCATAAACCCATGAAATATCTTTCTCAAAGATAATCTTTCTCGAAGATATTTCCAAAGAGCAGCTCAAAAACTCCTGTCGAACTCCTCGTCGGCCTGACGGGAAAGTTGCCAGCAGCAGTAGCGCACAGAAACCGCCAGAGCCTGAGCCATAGAGAGTGCTGGGGTGAGAGACGGAACACCAGTGCCGGCCATATCAGGACCCGATGCCGAAAGCGCGGCGCCGCGAGGCTGGGCCGGGGCAAGGCTGCCCAGAACAAATTTGTCGCAACAGCCAGCCACGGCATCCATCAGTGCCAGGTCCGGCATCAGCCCGTCCGTCCCGTCAAGGGCCGCATCATACAGGGCCGACAAATAGCCGAAGTCCGTAGGCTGTTCCGCACCCGGAAACAAACCAGAAGTAGAACCGGCCCCGGAGGAAGGCAGCTCCGCGCCGCTGACAAGTTCCGTATAGCTCCGCTCCAGAAGCCCGGCATAGCGGCTGTCACCCAACATATAAGCCTCCTCCAGCATCGCCGTATGCCGCATCTGGCGCTGTTCACCGGTAAGCCCCGGCCACAAAGGAGACCCCATCGACTCAGCCGACCACCTCTCCAGTAGCGAATCCAGAAACGCTCTCCACTCAACGTGCTCGGCCTCCGGACCGCCCACACCATATAGATTTAGCACAATCAAGCGGAAAACAGAACGCTCCGCATCCTCATCGCCGGCATAGCGCCGCTCCTCGAGAAAACGCCCTATCACCCTCTCGCTCAACGCCCTGCACTGCTCCACATGGCGTTCCCCGAGACTCTCCGAGTTGAACGAGGCATCCATCGCCGCATACAGCAGGCGCGCACTCTCACCAGGGTCGCCAGACTCTCCTACCTTATCGAGAGCGACATCGACAAGAGACTCAAGACTCTCCTCACTCCATGGTGCCAAGCCGCATCCGCTCTCCTCAAGCCCCTCAAGCGCGAGGCAGGCACGAAGCTGACACGTCAACATGAGACTGTCCGCCTCGGCACGGCCAAGCCACGGCCGAAGAAGCGGCAGCATCGACTCAAACTCTTCCCTTTTCATATCTTCTCCACGTCACATTTCAGCACGACCGCCGTCGCCACGGCTGCCACGCCCTCGATCCGGACAACCACCCTGTTCTCGTGACGGCCAGGCATACGCATATATATCCCCTCCACCCCCTTGAACGGGCCGGCAAGCACGCGGACCTTGTCACCCTTGCTTATATCTATCCCCGCCTCAAGAAGTTTAGAGCCCCTCGTGCGCACGCAGGTCATGAAGTCCTGCATCTGCTTCTCCGGCACCGTCTGGCATGTGTCCAGACCCCCAGGGCCGCCGGCCGCAAGGAAATATCTCAGATGGGGGATGTCACGCTTCACGCGGCGTATGTTGTTCAGGCTGTCTCTAATAAAGATGTAGTTGTGCACGAGGGCGCGCGTCTCCCAGCCGACAGCGTAGCCCGCAGCGTTGCGCTTGCGCACACGCTCCGTCGGCAGGTACGATTCCAGACCGGCCGCCTCTATCTGCTCGCGCGTCTGGATCTCGTGCTGGTAGGCTACACGCATCACATACCAAGCCGGAGCGTCGTAATCAAGCTTCTCCATCTGCCGCTTTCCTTGTAGTCAGGGTATTCCTTGGGGACATCGAACCCGTCTATTTCATTGAGGTTCAATCGCTTCCAAAACAGACCCGGGCATTTTACCCGCCCCTCGGCCGCCGTCGTCTCTTGGCAAGAGACGACACGGGGCGGAAAACGCCGACACACGACCGCCCACGGTGGGACGGCAGGATTGAATGGACTGAAATGAACCTTAAATTTGTACAGGGGCTTGCTGGCAATCCGGTGAAAATCATTATATTTGCATCGTTTGTTCGTCTCTTGCCAAGAGACGACACCCACGGCTAAGCCGTTTCGTACGGGAAACCCATGCTTTGCCGTACCGAATGCTCCCCAAGCACTGTTTTGTACGGCAGACCCCCACTTTCCCGTACCAAATACATCTGCCTGATCCAGAATCTGGTGCGCCGCAAACCAGCCGTGTCTACTTTTCGCGTCTGGTACATTCGCAGGGCCAAAATTTGGTGTCAGACCGAAATTCCCACAATAAGATTTTGGTATCAGGGAATAAATTCCATTTCTATAGTCCAACGCTTGCATTTCCAATCAGAAAATCCTATCTTTGCCGCATTCGACATGAAAGTAGTGAATTACATATCCCTCACCCTGCGAAGGGACGTCCGACTATAGGAGGCGTAGAAACCTCCCACACTTCGGAAAATTCATTGCATTACCCACAAATCAGACAGAATTTTCGCTCTCAGCAATTGCAATTGACAATCTCGGTTTGTCTTGCCGTTAGGGGGCCTATATATAATAATGGAAATAAAAGTGACCGTGGCTGACGAAAGCCACATCAAGTACGCAGAGGACATCTGCAAAGAAATCTACATATCATCACTTGAGCGCAAGACCGGCATCGCCAACCGCACGCCGGAGTACATCTGCGAGAAGATCCGCGCCGGCAAGGCCGTGATCGCCCTGGCCATCCCGGACAAAGCCGTCACACCCCCCGAAGAAGACGGGTCGGAGCAGGCAAACGGCACCTCGCAGCCGATGGAAAAATTCGCCGGATTCTCCTACATCGAATCTTGGGGAGGCAAGAGTTTCGTGGCCAATTCGGGTCTCATCGTGGCCCATGAGTTCCGCGGCCTCGGCGTGGCCAAGAAGATCAAGGAGCAGACATTCATCCTCTCCCGGCATCTTTTCCCGGGCGCCAAGATTTTCTCAATCACCACGGGCGCGGCTGTGATGAAGATGAACTATGAATTCGGGTTCAGGCCTGTACCATACACCGAACTCACAGACGACCCCGAATTCTGGAAAGGCTGCGAGGGATGCCGGCACTTCGACATCCTCAAGAGCCACGACTACAAGATGTGCATCTGCACAGGACTGTTATATGACCCGAAAGAGCACCTCGAAATCCATCACCCCGACGAATAAAAAGACAAGAATATGAGCAAGAAAAAAGTTGTCGTCGCGTTCAGCGGCGGGCTGGACACCTCCTACACGGTGATGTATCTGGCCAAAGAGAAAGGTTATGAAGTCCACGCGGCCTGCGCCAACACCGGAGGATTCAGCCCGGAGCAGCTCCGCACCAACGAAGAGAACGCCTACAAGCTCGGCGCCACCAAGTACGTCACCCTCGACGTCACGCAGGAATACTACGACAAGAGCCTCAAATACATGGTCTTCGGCAATGTCCTCAGGAACGGCACCTACCCGATCTCCGTGTCCTCCGAGCGCATATTCCAGGGCATTGCCATCGCACGTTACGCCAAGAGCATAGGCGCTGACGCCATAGCCCACGGCTCCACCGGTGCCGGCAACGACCAGGTCCGCTTCGACATGACCTTCCTGGTGATGTGTCCGGAGATGGAGATCATCACCCTCACCCGCGATGGCAACCTCTCCCGCAAAGAAGAAGTGGACTACCTCAACGCCCATGGATTCAACGCAGATTTCACAAAACTCAAATACTCATATAACGTAGGCATCTGGGGGACCTCCATCTGCGGCGGAGAAATCCTGGACTCCACGCAGGGTCTCCCGGAATCCGCCTACCTCAAGCAGGTTTCCCACAGCGGCAGCGAAATCCTCAGCCTCGGCTTCAAGAAAGGCGAACTCACCGAGGTCAACGGAGCATACTACGATGACAAGATCGCGGCCATCCAGGCCGTGGAAGCCATCGGAGCAGCCTACGGCATAGGGCGTGACATGCACGTCGGGGACACCATCATCGGCATCAAGGGCCGCGTGGGCTTCGAGGCCGCAGCTCCGATGCTCATAATCGGGGCGCACAAGTTCCTCGAGAAGTTCACCCTCTCCAAGTGGCAGCAGTACTGGAAAGACCAGGTGGCCAACTGGTACGGCATGTTCCTCCACGAAAGCCAGTATCTCGAACCCGTGATGCGTGACATCGAAGCGATGCTCGAAAGCAGCCAGCGCAACGTCAACGGGACAGTGACCCTTGAGCTCCGCCCGTACAGCTTCTCCACCATAGGCGTGGACTCCCCTGACGACCTCGTGAAATCAAGGCTCGGCGAATACGGCGAGACCCAGAAGGGCTGGACCGCCGAAGACGCCAAAGGCTTCATCAAGGTGCTGTCAACACCGCTCCGGGTATACTACGGCAAACATCAGGACGAGGAAAACTTGTAGACGATGGCAGAAAACAAAAACCGCCGCAAGGCATCATCCGCCGAAGCCAGGCCCGGCAAGAAAACAGCACGCAAAAAAGGCGAGGCCGCAGCCGCCGAATGCCCGTCAAGAATACGGGTCGGGATCGTAGGCGGGGCCGGATACACCGCCGGCGAGCTCATAAGGCTTCTGGTCAACCATCCTTATGCCGAACTCGGCTTCGTCCACTCGGAGAGCAGCGCCGGCAAGCACCTCTACGAGGTTCACGGAGGACTTTTCGGGGACACGGAATTCAAGTTCTGTGACAGTTACGATCTGGACTCCGTCGATGTCCTCTTCCTATGTTCGGCCCACGGCAAGAGCCGCGAGTTCTGGGAGCAGCACAAGTGCCCGTCCACCCTCAAGGTGATAGACCTCGCGCAGGACTTCCGCGACGAGAGCTGCGGCTACGTCTACGGACTCCCGGAGATGCAGAGAGAGAGGATACAGCAGGCCACGAAGATCGCCAATCCGGGCTGCTTCGCCACAGCGATCCAACTCGCCCTCCTGCCTCTGGCAGAAGCCGGCATCCTGGAAGGTGAGATCTGTGTCAACGCCATCACAGGCTCGACAGGAGCCGGGGTGAGGCCGTCAGAGACCACCCACTTCAGCTGGCGCAGCAACAACATCTCCGCCTACAAGGTCTTTGAGCACCAGCACCTCAAGGAAATCCGCCGCAACCTCACCATCATGCAGCCGGGCTTCCACTCCCCCGTCAACTTCATCCCGATGAGAGGAGACTTCACGCGGGGCATATTCGCCACCGCCTACCTTGACTGCGGACTGACCCTGGACGAAGCCTCGTGCCTGTACAAGGCCTATTACAATGACGCGCGCTTCACTTTCGTGAGCGATAAGCCGGTAGATCTCAAACAGGTTGTCAACACCAACAAGTGCATCCTCTACCTTGAGAAACACGACGGCAAGCTGGTGGTGTGCTCCATCATCGACAACCTCCTCAAGGGAGCCTCCGGGCAGGCCGTCCAGAACATGAACCTGATGTTCGGTTTTCCCGAAGATGCAGGCCTGAGACTTAAAGCATCAGCATTTTAAGACATGGATTTATTCAAAGTATATAAACTCTGGGACATCGAGCCGGTACGCGGGCTCGACACGACACTCTGGGACAAGGACGGGGTCGAATACACCGACCTCTACGGCGGACATGCCGTCATCAGCATCGGGCACTGCCACCCGCACTATGTCAAGATGCTCCAGGACCAGCTGACCCGGCTCGGATTCTACTCCAACGCCGTGCAGAACTCCCTCCAGCGCGACCTCGCCGCAAGGCTCGGCAAAGCCAGCGGGTACGACGACTACGCGCTCTTCCTCTGCAACAGCGGAGCCGAGGCCAACGAGAACGCGATGAAGCTGGCCTCCTTCGCGACAGGCAGGACCAGAATCCTCGCTTTCAACAAGGCGTTCCACGGCCGCACCAGCGGGGCCGTAGCCGCCACAGACAATCCGAAACTCCGTTCCCCGTTCAACAGCACAGACCACATCAGTTTCGTTCCCCTCAACGACATCGAGGCTGCAGAGCGTGAACTCTCCAAAGGAGAATACGCCGCCGCCATCATAGAGGGCATCCAGGGCGTCGCCGGCATCTACGAGCCGTCCGATGAATTCCTGCGTGGCCTCAGGGCACTCTGCGACAAATACGGCAGCAAACTCATATTGGACGAGATCCAGTCGGGCTACGGACGCAGCGGCCTGTTTTTCGCCCACCAGAAATCAGGCATCAGGGCCGACATCATCACCACAGCCAAAGGCATGGCCAACGGTCTGCCGATAGGCGGGGTGCTCATCTCCCCGGACATCAAGCCGGAATACGGGATGCTGGGCACGACTTTCGGAGGCAACCACCTCGCCTGCACAGCAGCGCTCGCCGTCCTCGACGTGATCGAGAACGAACACCTTGTAGAAAATGCAGCCAAGGTCGGAGACCACTTCAAGAAAGCACTTGAAGGCGACAAGGCCCTCAAGGAATACCGTGGCCGCGGGCTGATGATAGGGCTTGAACTGAAACCTGAGTACATAGGGCTCCGCGACCGCCTGCTCTTCGAAAAGAACTTCTTCACGGGCGCGGCAGGAGCCAAGGTGATCCGCCTGCTCCCGTCACTCACCGTCAGCATCGACACGGCAGACAGGTTCATCAAGGCATGGAGAGAACTCACAGCATAACGGCAAGATGAAAGAATTTACAAACATACGCCAGCTGGGCGACCTCAAGGAAGCGCTCGCCCAGGCACAGCAAGTCAAAAAGAACCCGTTTGCCGACCAGGCACTCGGCCGCAACAGAACCCTGCTGATGGTATTTTTCAACAACAGCCTGCGTACGAGGCTCAGCACCCAGAAAGCCGCCCTCAACCTCGGGATGAACGTGATAGTGCTCGATGTCAATCAGGGAGCATGGAAGCTCGAAACCGAGCGCGGAGTGATCATGGACGGGGACAAGAGCGAGCACCTGCTCGAAGCCATCCCGGTGATGGGATGCTACTGCGACATGATCGGAGTAAGGTCATTCGCCCGCTTCGAAAGCAAGGAAGACGATTATAATGAGGTCATCCTCAACCAGTTCATCAAACATTCAGGCAAGCCGGTCTTCAGCATGGAAGCCGCCACAAGGCATCCGCTCCAGACTTTCGCGGATCTTATCACCATCGAGGAGCACAAGACCAAAGAACGCCCTAAAGTAGTCATGACATGGGCTCCTCACCCGAAGGCCCTGCCTCAGGCCGTGCCTAACTCGTTTGCCGAGGGCATGAACTTCGCCGGCTACGATTTCGTGATAGCCAACCCCGAAGGATATGACCTTGCTCCGGAGTTCGTGGGGAACGCCAGAGTCACCCACGACCAGGATGAGGCCCTGCGCGGAGCCGACTTCGTCTACGCCAAGAACTGGTCCGCCTACGAGGGGGACAACTACGGCAAGGTGCTCAGCCGCGACCGCTCGTGGACCGTCACCAAGGAGAAGATGGCCCTCACCGACAATGCCTTCTTCATGCACTGTCTGCCTGTAAGGCGCAACATGATAGTAAGTGACGATGTCATAGAGGGTCCGCGCTCACTCGTGATCCCGGAAGCGGCCAACAGGGTCGTCTCCGCCCAGACGGTCATCAAGAAAATGCTCGAGTCCCTATGATAAAGGTTGTCAAGATCGGCGGCAACGTGGTGGACTCTCCGGAACTTCTTGAGAAGTTCTGCGAGGATTTCGCGTCCCTCGAAGGGCCAAAAGTCCTCGTGCACGGTGGCGGCAAGATCGCAAGCGACTTCCAGCGCAGACTGGGGATGGAGCCGCAGATGGTCGAGGGCCGCAGGGTAACGGACCCGCAGACCCTACAGCTCGTCACCATGGTCTATGCCGGCTGGTGCAGCAAACATATCACCGCCCTGCTTCAGAGCAATGGATGCAACGCGATGGGCCTGTCCGGCTGCGACGCCTCGCTCATCACCGCATCACGCAGAGCCCCCAGACTCCTCTCTGACGGCAAGACCTCTCTAGACTACGGGCTCGTCGGAGACGTAAAGCCGGAATCCATAGACACCGCTAAACTGCTCAAACTGATTGATTCAGGGATAGTTCCCGTGTTCTGCGCCATCAGCCACGACGGCCACGGGGAGCTTCTCAACACCAACGCCGACACCATCGCCTCATCAATTTCTGCCGCAATAAAGGGCGAACTTCTTTATTGTTTCGAAAAAAATGGCGTACTTTACAGTCTGGATGACCCGGACAGCGTGATCCCGTCTCTCGACTTCAGAGGCTACACCCGCCTGAAAGAAGACGGACGGGTGGCGCAGGGGATGATCCCGAAGCTGGACAACGCCTTTTCGGCGCTGCGTTCCGGTGCGACGGGTGTACGCATCCTGCACTCCTCAAGCCTGCTTGACGACAGTGCGGGTACAAGACTGGCTCTATGACAAAGTACGATGAATACATAGACCTTCTCAGGCAGATGGTCCGCACTCCTTCCCTCTCTTTCGAAGAGGGGGATGTCGTGTCATTGGTCAGCCGGACTTTGGACAGTTTCGGGATAGAGCACAGCCTGCTCCACGGCAACATCATCGCCGTCGGCCGCCATTTCGACCCCCTGAAAAAGACCCTGGCATTGGACGCCCATCTCGACACCGTACCGGCATCCGGAGGCTACACGAGAGATCCTTTCGACCCGGGTGACGACGGAAACATTGTCTACGGGCTCGGATCCAATGATGACGGCGGAAGCGTGGTGTCGATGATTGCCACTTTCCGTCATTTTTATAATATCCCCCTTCCGTTCAACCTGATGCTCATCCTGACCATAGAGGAGGAGCGCTCAGGCCCTGACGGGGCAAGGTGGCTCTATTCCGGAGGACTCGAGGAAAGCGGAAAATTCCCCTCTCCGGACTGGGTGATAGTCGGGGAGCCGACCGGGATGAAGGCCGCCACGAGCGAAAGGGGTCTGCTTGTACTTGACGGGGAGGCTCACGGGGTGAGCGGACATGCGGCAAGAGGCGAAGGCGTCAACGCCCTCTACATCGCACTCGACGACATCGCCGCGCTGCGCGCCCACCGTTTCACCAGGCACTCACCGAGAATGGGGGACGTGAAACTCAACGTCACACAGATCGAAGCTGGCAAGACCCACAATGTCATCCCGGACCTGTGCCGCTTCGTAGTGGACATACGCCCTACGGAGCAATACTCCAACTCCGAGATTCTCCAGGAGCTCCAGGCCCTGTGCCGCAGCACCCTCAAGGCCCGCAACCTCACCAACCGTTCATCCGCCACCCCGGAAGGCTCGCCCCTGCTCGCAGCCGCCCGCGCCCTGAGGCTAGAGGAATTCTCTTCCCCCACCACCTCCGACTGGATGAGGATCGGATGCGAAGCCATCAAGATGGGCCCGGGCGACTCGGCCCGCTCGCACAAGGCTGACGAGTACATCCTCACAAGCGAAATAGGGCAAGCAATAGAAACATACACCGAATACATCAATAATTTTCATGGCAACACTCTGGAATAAAGGTACAAGCGCGACAGAAAAGGTGGAGAGTTTCACCGTCGGCAACGACAGGCAGCTCGACCTTCGGCTGGCAGCATATGACATACAGGGCTCGAAGGCACACATCAGGATGCTGGAAAGCATCGGCCTGCTCACCAAAGACGAGCTTGACAGCCTCACGGCAGCCCTCGACAGGATAGAAGACACGGTCAGGGACGGCAGTTTCGTCCTGGAAGACGATGTGGAGGACATCCATTCCCAGATCGAGCTCAGCCTCACACGCGAACTCGGGGACATGGGCAAGAAGATCCACTCCGGCCGCTCTCGCAACGATCAGGTACTCGTGGACATAAAGCTCTTTCTGCGCGACGAGCTGCTCAAGATGAGGGACGAGACCCTGCAGCTCTTCCGCACTTTCCAGAGCCTGAGTGAGAAGCATAAAGAAGTGCTCCTGCCGGGATACACCCACTTCCAGATTGCGATGCCTTCCTCCTTCGGGCTTTGGTTCGGGGCATACGCCGAAGCACTGGTGGACGACATGCACATGCTCCACGGGGCCTACAAGGTCGTGAACCGCAACCCTCTGGGATCCGCCGCCGGATACGGCAACTCCTTCCCGCTTGACAGGGACATGACCACACGTCTGCTGGGCTTCGACTCCCCTGTCATCAACAGCGTGGCGGCGCAGATGAGCCGCGGCAAGACAGAAAAATGCACAGCCGCAGCCATGGGCTCAATTGCCCTGACCCTCAACAAGTTCGCAGCCGACTGCTGCATGTACATGTGCCCCAACTTCGGATTCATCCATTTTCCGGACAGCCTGACCACCGGCTCCAGCATCATGCCGCACAAGAAAAACCCTGACGTGTGGGAGATGGTGCGCGGAAAATGCAACCGCATACTCTCCACGGAGAACGAGATCTCCATGCTATGCAGCAACCTCCCCCACGGCTATCACCGTGACTACCAGCTGCTCAAGGACATCCTCTTCCCGGCGTTGGAGATGATGCACGACTGCCTGAAGATGACGGACTACATGCTCGCCCATATCGAAGTCAACACACACATCCTGGACAACCCGCTCTACACCCACCTTTTCACCGTGGAGGAAGTCAACCGCAGGACGCTCGCGGGTACCCCTTTCCGCGAAGCCTACAGGCAGGTGGGGGTCGAGGTCAACGAGGGCCGGTTCAGATATTCCGGTGGCGAGACCTCTTCTCTGAAGGCATCGGATCTCGGACACACACATATAGGAAGCCTCGGGAACCTGTGCAACGACAGGGTGGCCGGGCTCATGGAACAAGCATCCAATTGGAAAATATAATATGGCAGAAACTCGAAAAAAGGCTGTGCTCGTCCTTGCGAACGGGTGCAGGATGGAAGGCTGGAGCTTCGGTTACGACAGCGCCGGCAGCGGAGAAGTTGTCTTCTCCACGGCGATGGTCGGTTACCCCGAAAGCCTTACAGACCCGTCATACGAAGGGCAGATACTCTGTGTGAGCTACCCGCTGATAGGAAACTACGGCATCCCGTCAGAAAAATACGACTCCAACGGACTCTGCACGACCTTCGAGTCGGAGAGGATCCACGTCAAGGGCCTTATAATCTCGGACTACAGCGAGAAATACAGCCACTGGGACGCGGTCAAGAGCCTCGACGAATGGCTCAAGGAACAGAAGGTTCCCGGTATCTTCGGCATCGACACCCGCGAACTCACTAAGATGCTCCGCGAGCAGGGTGCCATGCTCGGCAAGATCGTCCCCGAAGGCGAGTCTGAAGATTTCCCGTTCTATGACCCGAACACAGACAATCAGGTAGCAGCAGTCAGCTGCAAGGAAGTCATGCACTACGGTTCAGAAGGCAAGAATGTGGTTCTGGTGGACTGCGGCGTCAAGCACAGGATCCTGGGCTGCCTGCTGGACAGGGGCGTGCAGGTGACGAGAGTCCCGTGGGACTATGACTTCAACACCCTTGACTGGGACGGGCTTTTCATCTCCAACGGCCCCGGCAACCCCGAACTCTGCAAGGCAGCAGTTGACCACATCCGCAAGGCCTACGAGGGGGACAGGCCGATATTCGGCATCTGCATGGGCAACCAGCTCATGTCCCTGGCCGCAGGCGCGAAGACATTCAAGCTCAAATACGGACACCGCAGCCACAACCAGCCGGTGAGGATGAACGGCACAGAGCGCTGCTTCATCACATCCCAGAACCATGGCTTTGCAGTGGACGAGACCACTCTCGGCTCCGGTTGGGAGCCATATTTCACAAACATGAATGACGGCACGAACGAGGGCATACGCCACAGCGGCAAGCCGTTCTTCTCCGCCCAGTTCCACCCCGAGGCCTCAAGCGGCCCGGTGGACACGGAGTTCCTTTTCGATGAATTCATATCAAGGTTGTAATGATTGACAGAAGAATAAAGAAAGTCCTTGTGCTCGGTTCCGGGGCACTCAAGATAGGCGAAGCCGGAGAGTTCGACTACAGCGGCTCACAGGCGCTCAAAGCCCTCAAAGAAGAGGGCATCAGGACAGTGCTCATCAACCCGAACATCGCCACGGTGCAGACATCCGAGGGCGTGGCGGACAAGATCTACTTCCTGCCTGTGACCCCGTATTTCGTGGAGAAGGTCATCGAGAAGGAAAAGCCTCAGGGAATACTTCTGTCCTTCGGAGGACAGACCGCCCTCAACTGCGGAGTGCAGCTCTTCCGGGACGGTATCTTCGACAAATACGGCATCAAAGTGCTCGGCACCCCTGTGCAGGCCATCATAGACACGGAGGACAGGGAACTTTTCGTTGAGAAGCTCGACCAGATCGGGGTCAAGACCATCCGCTCACACGCGGCCGCCAACATTGAGGAGGCCCGCGCCGCAGCCGCCCAGGTAGGCTATCCGGTAATCCTGCGCGCTGCATACGCTCTCGGTGGACTCGGCTCGGGATTCTGCGAAAACGAGGAGGAACTCAACGTGGTGGCCACCAAGGCGTTCTCGTTCTCCCCGCAGGTGCTTGTGGAGAAGTCTCTGCGCGGCTGGAAAGAGATTGAGTACGAGGTCGTGCGCGACTCCTACGACAACTGCATCACCGTCTGCAACATGGAAAATTTCGACCCGCTCGGCATCCACACCGGGGAGAGCATCGTCGTGGCCCCGTCGCAGACCCTCTCCAACGAGGAATTCCACTTCCTGCGCAAGACCGCCATCGACATCGTGCGCCACATCGGCATCGTGGGTGAGTGCAACGTCCAATATGCATTCAGCCCCGACGGTGAAGACTACCGCGTGATCGAGGTGAACGCCCGCCTGAGCCGCTCTTCAGCCCTCGCGTCCAAAGCCACAGGCTACCCGCTGGCCTTCATCGCCGCCAAACTCGGTCTTGGCTACGGACTCTTCGAGCTCAACAACGCCGTGACCAAAACCACACCGGCCTTCTTTGAGCCGGCTCTTGACTATGTGGTCTGCAAGATTCCGCGCTGGGATCTGGCCAAATTCAAGGGAGTCTCCCGCGAGATCGGCTCCAGCATGAAGAGTGTAGGAGAAGTGATGGCCATCGGGCGCAACTTCGAGGAAGCCATCCAGAAGGGCCTGCGCATGATCGGACAGGGAGCCAACGGCTTCGTCTGCAACAAACCGTACAGCGCCGCCGACCTTGACGACGCCCTCAAGAACCCTACCGACACCCGCATCTTCGCCATAGCCGCAGCCTTCGAGTCCGGCTACAGCGTGGACAGGATACATGAACTGACCAAGATCGACCGCTGGTTCCTCGACAAGCTCGAGAACATCGAATCCACCTACCGTGAACTCGAAGGCTGCAAGGATCTCGGGGAGGTCAGCGCGGAACTTCTCAAGAAGGCAAAATGCCAGGGCTTCTCGGACATACAGATAGGACGCGTGTTCGGCATTCCTGAATCCGAGGTGCGCTCACGCCGCAAGGCCGGGGGTCTGAGGCCGGTGGTCAAACAGATAGACACCCTCGCGGCGGAGTTCCCGTCCGACACCAACTACCTGTACCTCACCTACAACGGCAACGCCGATGATGTCACTTTCAGCGAAAATTCACGCTCAGTAATAGTGCTCGGCTCGGGTGCCTACCGCATCGGCAGCAGCGTGGAGTTCGACTGGTGCGGGGTGAACGCCCTCCAGACCCTGCGCAAACGCGGCTACAGGGCCATCATGATCAACTACAACCCGGAGACCGTCTCCACAGACTACGACAGCTGTGACCGCCTCTACTTCGACGAGCTCAGCTACGAGACCGTGATGGACATCTGCACGATGGAGAAGCCTATGGGCGTGATAGTCAGCGTCGGCGGGCAGATCCCGAACAACCTCGCCCTGCCTCTGATGAAGAGCGGAGTAAGGATTCTCGGAACCTCGGCCACCGACATCGACAGGGCTGAGGACCGCAACAAATTCTCCCAGATCGTGGACAAGCTCGGCATAGACCAGCCGCGCTGGAGAGAGCTGACCACGATGGAGGACATCGACAGCTTCATCGCTGAAGTGGGATTCCCGGTACTCGTACGCCCTTCGTACGTGCTCTCGGGCGCGGCCATGAACGTCTGCTACAGCTATGATGATCTGAAGATCTGCCTCGACATGGCAGTGGAGGTTTCAGAGGAACACCCTGTCGTCATCAGTTCGTTCATGCAGCGCTGCAAGGAGCTCGAATGCGATGCCGTGGCCGACAACGGACGCGTCATAGCCTCCGCCATCTCCGAGCACATCGAGTTCGCCGGTGTGCACTCCGGAGACGCCACCATCCAGTTCCCGCCGCAGAAGATCTACGGCATCACGGCAGCCAGAATCCGCAAGACCACGGCGGCCATCGCAGCCGAACTGCACATCACCGGCCCGTTCAACATCCAGTTCCTCGCCACGGACAACTACATCAAGGTCATCGAGTGCAACCTCAGGGCTTCAAGGAGTTTCCCGTTCGTTTCCAAGGTACTGAAAGTCAACTTTATCGAACTCGCGACCCGCTGCATGCTCGGAGAGCACCCGGTCCCGGTGGGGATCGACCCGTTCGAGCTTGAGTATGTGGGAGTAAAGTGCTCGCAGTTCTCGTTCTCCCGTCTCAACGAAGCCGATCCGGTGCTCGGAGTGGACATGTCCTCCACCGGAGAGGTTGGCTGCATCGGTGACAACCTCGACGACGCCCTGCTGAAGGCCATGCTCTCCGTGGGACACCGAATCCCGAAGAAGGCCGTGCTCATCTCCTCCGGCAACGCCCGCCAGAAAGCGGACATACTCCCTGCCTGCCAGTTGCTGAGCACCAAGGGGATAGAGATCTACGCCACTGAGGGCACATGCCGCTACCTCAACGAGAACGGAGTGCCCGCAAAGCTGGCACTCCGTCCGGATGAGACATCCACAGAAGGGCATCCGTCAGCGATTGACCTGATCAGGGACCATACCGTGGAACTTGTGATAAACATCCCTAAAAACTTCAGCCGAGGGGAGCTCAGCAACGGATACCGTATGCGCCGTGCCGCCATCGACTTCAACGTTCCGCTGATCACCAACTCCCGGCTCGCCACCGCCTACATCAGGGCGTTCTGTGCGGAGCCTCAGGAGAGCATCAGCATCAAGGGATGGGATGAATACTAGTCCTGTGAGACCTCCGCGTCAGTAGCGGGTACAAGAGCGAGGCGCACATTGCCCTCGGCATCGGAGAGTTTGAGCGTGTCAGCGGAATAGCTGATGCGCTCAACTGCATTTATGGCCTCGCGGACCTTGTTCTCCACGGCCATGTCCTGCGGGAGTCCGGCCATCATGGTCATGCCCATCTCCCCTATCTTGAGCTTGTCTCCGTCGAACTTGTAACTTCCGTTTGCGATGTTGACTCCAAGGCAGCTGTGCACCCGTCCGTCTTCACCGAAGACGATGTATGGTGTCTTTTCCACTGTCTGTACTTTCTCGCCGTCGGCGGCCACAATCTTCCACTGTCCCACCGGGGACTTCACTGCCTGAGAGCAGGCGGCTGCGGCCATTGCGGCGGCAGCCATCATGATAATACACTTCTTCATATCGTTTCTATTGTCACGGGACTGAACCCGAGTTTTTCCAGTTTTTCGTGCAATGCCCTGCGCACCGGCTCGGCCGGGCCGTTGACCTGCACGCGCACAGTAAGGGCGGTCTGGTTGATGCTCACCGCCCATATATGCAGTTCCTCTACGCCGCTGACGCCCTCGCATCCAGCAATCAAAGCTTCTACCGCATCGTAATCCACACCGCGCGGCACACCGTCGATTATCATCCTCAAAGCCTCGGCGAGCAGTCTCACACTGTTGTAGAGGATAACTGCGGCAATTACCAGACTGACCACAGGGTCAATCACATAGCACCCTGTCATGCTGATGACTATGCCTGACACCACCACGCCGAGCGAGAGCATGGAATCCGTGACCATGTGCAGAAACGCCCCACGTGTGTTGATGTCCTTTTTCTGATGGTGCATCATCAGCAGTGCGCTGACCCCGCTGACGATGATGCCGGCAGCCGCCGTCCACGACACCGCAGCGCCGTTGACGGGAGACGGCTCGATGATTTTCTCAACACTCTCGTACACGATCACGCAGACGGCGCACACGAGGAGCATGGCATTTACCAGGGATATGAGCACAGACGCCTTGCGGCAGCCATAAGTATATCGGCTGCTCGGCCTGCTCGAAGCAAGTCTGAAGGCGATCAAGGCCATAAGCAGGGAGAATACGTCTATCAGCTTGTGCCCGGCATCGGAGAGAAGTCCGGTGGAGTTGCTGTACATGCCCACCAGAACCTCAAGTATCACAAATCCGAGGTTAAGTGCTATCGCGATATAATATACCACATTCAGGGAGCTGATGGCGTGAACGTGGTGCGCATGAGACCGATGTTCCATATCGGACGCAAATATACGGCAAAAAGTGTTAAATTTGTAAACTAAATCAAAGATACACAATGTTCGACAATCTATCAGACAGACTGGAAAGGTCTTTCAAGATACTCAAGGGTGAAGGCAAGATCACGGAAGTCAACGTGGCCGAGACCATAAAGGAAATCAGACGCGCGCTGCTCGATGCCGACGTGTCATACAAGGTAGCCAAAGACTTCTGCGACAGGGTCAAGGCCAAGGCCATGGGAGCCAATGTACTGACCGCCGTCAAGCCTCAGCAGATGATGGTCAAGATCGTCCACGACGAGCTTGCGGAATTCATGGGCTCAGAGCACAGCGAGATCAACGTCAAGGGCTCTCCCGCCGTCATCCTTGTAGCGGGTCTCAACGGTTCGGGAAAGACGACTTTCTGCGGCAAACTGGCCCTCAGGCTCAAGAGCAAGAAAGGAGCGAAGGTCCTGCTCGCAGCCTGTGACACATTCCGCCCTGCCGCAATCACCCAGCTCCAGACGCTCGGCGAGCAGGTCGGAGTCCCTGTCTACAGCGAAGAAGGAGAGAAAGACCCTGTCAAGGTCGCCAAGGACGCAGTCGCCAAAGCGAAGCAGGAAGGCTTCAGCATAGTGATTGTCGACACCGCCGGACGTCTGGTGGTGGACAAGGAGCTGATGGACGAGATCTCCACTCTCCACAAGGCCATGCAGCCGTCAGAGACCCTCTTCGTGGTCGACGCGATGACAGGACAGGACGCAGTCGAGTCCGCAAAGGCTTTCAACGAAGCCATTGACTACGACGGAGTCGTGCTCAGCAAGATGGACGGTGACACAAGAGGCGGTGCGGCCCTGTCAATCAAGGCCGTCACGGGCAAGCCGATCAAGTTCGTCAGCCTGGGCGAGAAAATGGAGGCCCTCGACATATTCTATCCTGCCCGCACGGCGGACCGCATCCTCGGGATGGGAGATGTCGTCTCACTCGTGGAGAAGGCCCAGGAGCAGTTCGACGAGCAGCAGGCTCGGGCTCTCAAGAAAAAGATAGCCCGCAACCAGTTTACATTCAACGATTTCTACGACCAGCTCAAGCAGGTTCAGAAGATGGGCAACATGAAAGACATCATGGGAATGCTCCCGGGGATGGACAAGGCCCTCAAGGACGTGGATATCCCGGATGACGCTTTCAAGTCCACAGAGGCCATCATCCAGTCCATGACCCCGTATGAGAAAGAGCATCCGGAATGCCTCAACGGCTCACGCCGCCAGAGGATCGCCAAAGGCTCGGGAACAACTCTTGCGGATGTCAACAAACTGATCAAACAGTTCGAGCAGAGCCGCAAGATGATGAAGATGGCAGTCGACGGGACTCTCCAGCAGAAGCTCAGAAGCCTCAGAAAATAAGCCCCATATCGGCATCCATAAGTTTAGACACCTTCTTCTCCGGCACGAATCGCCACTCGCCTATCACCGACGGGTCACCGACAAGCGCCGGAGTTATTTCTTTGTGGGAGCGGATGAAATCATAGACCATGTCACGGATTTCCGGATAACGGGCCACCACGCGGCTGTCGGCCTCTTCCTTGCTCAGTCCGGCCCCCTTGAAAAGGATGTTCCCGCCTCCGTTGGCGCGGTACGATGTCATCGCCACATTGTACCAGCCAGCCTCGTCAAATGAGCTGCCGTCGGCAAGCGAGGATATCTTGACCCGTTTGCCATAAGGCTTGGTCACGTCCACCGTATAGACAAGTCCGGCAGCTGAATCAAAGTTGTACGGGCGGCCGGCAAACGACCACTTCCGGGCACCGGTACGCGCATCCGGGCTGTCAACTATTTTCAGAATATGCTTGCCCGGAGTCTGAATCCATGTGTCGTATGAGTATTCAAGGTAATCCCTTATTTCCGACCCTTTAAGTTTAAGGACAAACAACTGATTTTCATAGGGATAGATAGTAAACATATCATTATAGATCACGTCTCCCTCCTTGACCGTGCCGTCGTATGTGAGGGGTGCGGCAAAAGAAATCTGCGCCTCCGGGACACCGATCTGCACGGTGTGGACAAGGTTGATGTAGTCCGACATCCCACGGTAGGCGTCGCGTGTGCGCAGCTCCATCGAGATGTGGCCGACCTTGCGGTTGGTAAAAGCCTTTACCGCCTCGTACTCCTGCCCGAACTCGGCCTCCATATTGCTGTCCACCAAGTCCCTGTTCATCCTTACAGTCTCGCCGTGCACTGTCTTTGTGGCTCCGGGGCTTACAGTGACATGGCCCACATTGCCGGCACGGGCACCGCCGTTGACAAGTACGCATCCGTCTTTCTCTGCGACATAAGGCCTGTGGTCATGAGCGCAGACGAGCACATCTACGCCGCTCAACGAATTGAGCAGATCAAGTCCCTGATTTTCGAGGGCGGATCCATCCCCCGTCCCGGTACCGGAGTGCACCACCGCCACTATGACATCAGGCTTCTGCGTGGCCTTCACCTCATCCACAAACTCCTGGACAAGAGGGATCAGGGACACGAAGTCCATCCCCCTCCACACCGGTTCGGAAAGCCAGGCCTTCATGTTGGGGTTGGTGAAACCGAGTACCGCAACCTTCATCCCGGCCTTCTCGAAAATCTTCCATACGGGGAAATACGGCTTTCCGTCTGCGGTCCGCATGGCATTGCCCCCGAGCCACGGAATGCCCGCCTGCGCAAGTTCCGAAGCCACCCGATCATAGACGGCATGCCCGGTCTCGATGTCATGATTGCCTACCACCACGGCATCATAGCCCATATACTCCACCAGACGTGGGAAAAGGTGCGGCACATCGGTGCGGACATAATTGAAATAATACGCCGCATTGTCTCCTTGCAGACAGTCCCCGGCATCCAGGAGCAGCAGATTCTCAGGCCCTACGGCGGAGCGGAGACTGTCCACATAGTGCTTGACAGACATAAGGCTGGTCCTGCGTCCCTGCCCATCGACATACGGACGGTCAAACCAGGACCCGTGCACGTCGCCGGTTGTGACGACATGGAGAGTGCGCTCCTGCGCAGCGGAGGTGACGACAGTCAGAAGACAGGCCGCCGCCGAAACCATCAGTTTGAGACAAGATTTCATAAGATGCGATTTTGCGGCAAAAATACTAAATTTGCCGCTGCTTATGAAATTCAGGACAGAGATACTCGTGAAGCCTTCAGAACCGGGGATAGGCCTTGGAGACCATGTCGCCATGCTCGGCAGCTGCTTCTCGGACAACATCGCAGGCAAACTGGCAGATGCCGGCTTCAATGTGCTGCGCAATCCTTTCGGAACCCTCTACAACCCCTCATCCATAGCCTCTGCGATCCGCAGACTCGACACCATCGGGCCATATACGGAAAACGACTGCGTCAAGATGGGGGCAGGCTCGGAACTCGTATGCAGTTTCGAGCACCACACTTCTTTCGCGAGGGAAAACGAGAAGGAGTTTCTGGACAACGCCAACGCCCGCCTGCAGGAGAGCCGGACTTTGTGGAAAGGCTGCACAAAGGTCATCATCACCCTCGGCACAGCCTTCGTGTGGAAAGCCATATCGCGTGGCGGGATGGTCGTGTCCAACTGCCTGAAGCGTCCGGCAGGAGAGTTTTCAAGGGAAATGCTCACGGTACAGGAGTGCAGCTCCATACTGAAATCAATAACCACGGCTCACCCGGAAAAAGAATTCATCTTCACCGTATCCCCCATCAGACATCTCTCCGACGGGGCCCATGCCAATACCCTGTCCAAATCGACCCTCCACATCGCTGTAGAGTCCGCCATAGCCGGGACCGCCAACGCATCGTATTTTCCGGCATACGAGCTGATGATGGACGACCTCAGAGACTACCGCTTCTGGGCCAAGGACATGATCCACCCCTCAGAGGTGGCCGTAGACTATATCTGGGAAAAGTTCATAGAAGCATACATCCCGGAAAAAGACCTTGCCGGACTCAGAGCGAACGAAAAGTCCAGTCTCCGAGCCCGGCACAGGCCGCTGAAATGATCTGTCCGGCTATTTGGTCCTGACAGTCCCCGCTCCTTTAACAGATTTCTGGAGATTGCGGACGTCCAGTTCGGAGATGTCAACATCCCCCGCCCCGCGCACATCAATGTCAGCATTGTCGGCCCGGCCGGCAAAAGTGCAGTCACCCGCCCCGCTGACACCAACAGTAAGGTTCTCACAGTCAAGGTTTTCAATATCTATATCGCCTGCCCCACGGACGCTCACACTGACATCTTGAGCCTTTATGCTGTCAGCCTCGATGTCACCTGCGCCGTTGATGTCGAGGGAGAAAGAACGCGCAACTATGTCTCCCTCAAGTTCCACATCAGAGGCGCCGTTGATGTACAGGCCTTCAAGAGAAGGTGCACTTACGTTAAACACGACTTTACGGACATTCCTCAAAGAGCTGTAGTCCGGAGTCGAGATGCTGAGGCATCCGGTGGAATCAACCTCAAAAGCAAGAGCATCCACGAGATTGTCAGCCGCATACACGCTCACACTCTTCTCCCCTACGGTAAACTTCATATCGCACGGGACATCTATGCGCAAAGACTTGAAATCATCAACGTCAATACTTTTTGTGACAAGGCTGTCGGACGCCACAAGCACCCCTTCGGAGCCCCATCCGCCCTTGACACTTACAAACTTGCATGAGGCACATGCAAGGGCTGCCGAAGCAAGCAGCACAGTTGTTTTTAAGAATCTGTTCATTTTATATAATCTTTTAGTTGTATTCCGAGAAGTTCCGCCCTGTTTCTGAAAGCCGGAAGTTCCTCCTCAATGAATTTCCGGCGCTCCGACTGCTTGATCGCGTCAAGCGCATCGCCCGCAATGAAGAAACCGATCCCCCGCTGGTTGAATATGACCCCTCTGGATGAGAGAACCTCATAGGAGCGGGCCACAGTGTTGGGATTGACCCCTATCTTCGCCCCCCACTCCCGGACGGACGGAATACGGTCGGAAGCTTTCAGTTCCCCGGACAAAACACGCTCACAGATATTGTCGGCTATCTGAAGATAAATCGGCCTGTTGCTGTCAAATTCCATCTCTAATGCTTTATTGTCTTTATTCTGAAATAACATGCCGCGACCAGCGCAGCCACAATCGTGAAACAGACGATATTGACTGCCAGATTGATCCGCGATACAACTTGTTCCGGTGAAAGGGTGCCGAACATCCATTCAATATCGTCAGATGTAAACGCCGCCTGTCCCAGAATGGCCGTGCATATCAGGCTGCATACCGTGGCGACCGCGAAACAGACGAGTATGGTCTTGGCCGCCTTGGCCTTCTTGAAACATAAGGCTCCAAGCGTGAAAATCAGAATGTTGCTGAGCCATGTAGTATAGCCGATCCCGAAGAAGTCGAACTCTACGCCGCTGGCAAGATCCAGATCCTTCAAACCGCGGATTTCAGAGAGCATCGTGTTCCCGGCATAGGCATTACCGAATACAAGCGTGCAGACAGCATCTCCAGCAAGAATCACAACTGAAATACACAGAGGGAGCACAAGGACACAAATCAACATCATGGAGAGCCATTTCTCGAAACCGGATGCGGGAAGCATAAGCCAGTCGGAGCCATAGCGCCTGTCTGTAATCTTACCCCAAATCTTGGCCGGGGCCACAAGCACGGTCACAAGAAAGCCTATATATACAGCCACATAACGTATGGCGTCAGGCATTTCTGCAATATGGCCGTTAATCGTCAGACAGAAAAGTTCGGAAATCACAAATACTATCGCCGGAAGCAGGGCCAAGATGAGCATGGACCAGCCGAACATGTTCTTGGCATTGCGCATGTCATAAACGAAATATTTCCCGAACCGGCTGAAATCAAATATGTTATTCATTTTCAAAAAGCGATTTTAAGAGTTCTTTGTTTTTGTGCACCGCATTGAAGAGCGCCTCGATGTTGACTTTGCTCTCAGCACCCGTAAGGTTGGGATAGACTTGAATGAATCCGCCCGGAAGCTGCTCCGAATAGAGGCTCTCCGGATGGAGCTCAGTGCCGTAATCAAAGAACAGTTTGCTTGAAATCTTCTCCAAAGAGGCGTTCAGAAGGACATCCTGACGGTCCAATATTATGATCGGATCTATCACATTCTCAAGGTCGCGCACCTGATGCGTGGATATCACGATCGTAGAATCTTCCGGAGTGTACTTGAGTATTGCGGAGCGGAACTGGGCCTTGGAAGGGATATCAAGCCCGTTTGTCGGCTCATCCATAAGGAGATACTTCACGGAGCACGCGAGAGCAAAAGAGATGTGGGTCTTCTTGAGCTGGCCGGCGGACATTGTATTCATTTTCTGCTCCTTGTCCACCTCGAAGACCTCCATGATCTGCTCAAAGCGGTCAAGGCTGAACTTAGGCCAGAAACAGCCCCTTGATTTCGCCCAGACCATAGCCTTGTCTGAAGAAGGGACCGTTTCGTCCGGAAGAAAATACTGATCCGAGAGCAGAGAGGGCTCGCGCCTGTAAGGATCACGTCCGTCAGATTCTATTATTCCCGCCGAAGGCTTCTTCAAGCCGCAGAGCAGTGTAAGCAGAGTGGTCTTGCCCACTCCATTCTCTCCAAGGAGTCCATAGATCTTGCCTGGCTCAAGATTCAGGGAGATATTCCTGAGGACCTCCTTCTTGCCGTAGCTGAATGCCAGATTCTGTGTTTTTATCATTTGTCGTGTGTATTACCTTAATAGTACACTGCAAATATAGTACAAAATTCCGAACAAACAAAAAAAATCAGCCGCATCACTGCGGCTGATTGAAATCAAATTCTTATGTAAAAAGCAATTATTTATTCTTCTGCCGGTTTGAGGGTCGTGTAGACGTTGGTGACGTCCTCGTCATCCTCAAGAAGCCCGGTAAGCTTGTCGAGAGTCACGCGCTGTTCCGGAGTGACATCCTTGAGCTCGACATTAGGAATCTGCTCGAACCCTCCTGAGATCAACTCATAGCCGTTGTCCTCGATATATTTCTGGATCTGCCCGTAAGCGGAGTAGTCCCCATAGATGACAACCTCCTTCGTGATGTTGCCGTCCTTGTCTTCCTCCTCCTGCTCATAGAGCTCGTCCACGCCGTAGTCGATCATCTCAAGTTCAAGCTCCTCCAGATCCATCCCCTCTTTCTCCTTGATGCGGAAGACGCACTTGTGGTCAAACATGAAACTTACGGAGCCTGAAGTTCCCAACGAGCCGCCGCATTTTGTGAAGTAACTGCGGACATTGGCTACAGTACGGGTATTGTTGTCGGTAGCGGCCTCAACAAGATAAGCTATACCGAAAGGCCCGTAGCCTTCATATACGATCTCCTTGAAATCCCCCTGCTTGCTCTCGGTCGCCTTCTTGATCGCACGCTCGATATTCTCCTTCGGCATCTGCTCGCTGCGGGCTTCTGCCATGAGGGCACGCAGACGCGGGTTGCCGGTGACATCCGGACCGCCCTGCTTCACTGCAATAGTGATTTCCTTGCCCAGTTTTGTGAAAGTGCGGGCCATGTGGCCCCACCTCTTCATCTTTCTCTCCTTGCGGAATTCAAACGCTCTTCCCATATTTTGTTATTCGGATACTCTGGCGATATACTTGTTGATCTCGTACCCCTCAGGTGACTGTGGATAGTTGTCGCGCACCGTGTTGTAGCAGGCGAGAGCCCCGGCCTTGTCACCAAGAGCCTCAAGAGCAAGACCTTCCTTCACAAGATACGAAGCGGCGAAGAGATTGTCCGCCTTGGCGACTGCCGCCTTGTAAGCCGACACAGCCTCAGCATACTTGCCAAGCCCAACATAAGCATCACCCTCACAAGCCTTGGCACGGGCTGCAAGGATAGGCTCCTTGCCCTTGTATTTCTTGAGATAAGACAGGGCAGAGTCGAAATTGCCGAGCTGAAGCTCGCACACACCGGCATAGAAAGGCATCGCCTTGCCCGCCTTGGAGCCGTAGTTTTTGATGATGTCGGCGAATCCCAGATTGTTGCCGTCCCCGTTGAGGGCCACCTCATACTCGCCGTTGCGGAAACTTGTCTCGGCCGGGAACGCCTGCTCCATAGCCTCGGCGCACTGGCGCTGATAGACGAACTTGTTCCATGCGATGGCACCGATGAAAACGACCGCTACCGCAATCACAACGCCCCAAATCACCTTCTTGTGATCATTATAAAACTGCTCTGTGGAAGAAACGGTCTTCTCAAGATTCTGCTCAAGCGCCGCGTCCTTGTCCTTAAGATTTGTGTTGGCCATATTTAAATTAGTTCTATTATCAAGTTTTGACTTTTCAGCCCGCGAAGTTATGAAAAATCCTGAATGGAAACAAATAAATCACTAACTTTGCGGATATATGCCGACTCTGGACAAGATAGTCATACAGGATTTCCGCAATATACGCCTGCAGGAAATCGAGTTTTCGCCGAACGTCAACTGCATCAGCGGTGGCAACGGCGAAGGCAAGACCAATCTCCTTGATGCTATCTGGTACCTGTCCATGACCAAGAGCGCATTCGCCTCCTCGGACAGGTTCAACTTCCGGCACGGCTGCTCTTCGTTCGCCATCTCGGGGACATACACCATGCAGGACGGACTCAGGTCACGCTTCAGCATCCAGGTCGGGGATGGCGGAGAGAAGAAGATGCGCAGGGATGACAAGCCCTACAGCCGCATCTCGGAGCATATCGGGGTACTGCCGATCGTGATGGTGTCGCCTTCCGACATCTCGCTTGTCAGCGAGTCGGGGGATGAGCGCCGCAGATTCGTCAACTCCGTCCTTTCCCAGATGGACAGGGAGTATCTCTCAGGCCTGCAGCAATACAACCGCCTGCTTCTCCAGCGCAACCGCCTGCTCAAAGACGGGATTGCAGATGCGGACCTGCTGGATACATTCGATGAGAGACTGTCAGTCCTCGCGTCACCCCTGTCCGCCCGCAGGGAAAAGTTCTGTCACGATCTCGTGCCCGTCGTCAGGAAGTATTACGGGGAAATCTCGGGAGGACGTGAAGACGTGTCCATAGAATACCGCTCAGACCTCGAAGACGGCCCGCTGCTGGAGCTCCTCAAAGCGCGCCGCGAACGCGACAAGATCCTCCATTTCACATCAGCGGGCATACAGAGAGATGATTTCGTATTCACCATGGACTCGCACCCCATCCGCCGCTGCGGCTCCCAGGGGCAGCAGAAATCATTTATCGTCGCACTGAAATTCGCCCAATACGAGCTGATGCGGCTGACGTGCCGCACGGAGCCTATGATGCTGCTCGACGACCTTTTCGACAAACTCGACCCCGGACGCATAGGCAACCTTCTCGGGATGGTGTCGGACAAGGACTTCGGCCAGATTTTCATCACGGACTCCGACAAGATCAGGACACGCGGTATAGTCGATGCAGTCACCTCCGACAGGGCATACATCAAGACGGAAGGAGGCGTCTTCACCAGGACCGATGAATAAATCCGGAACAACCTCCAAATCCGACTACAGGCTGCGGCGCCAGAAGCCGACAGCCATCGCAGAGCTGATAAAGCAGTACTTGAAGAGCAACTCCCTCAACACGGCTTTCAACACGCACCTCGTCTTTTCAGCTTGGGACGACGCCTCGGGCGCGGCACAGTACACTGTCAAGAAGTTCTTCCGCGACGGGAAACTCTACGTGACAGTCAGCTCATCCGTGGTCCGCAGCCAGCTGCTCTTCCAGAAGTCCGCCCTGACAGACAAGATGAACGCCATAGTCTCATCCAACGAACTTTTCTGCGGCCCGTCAGGATGCAGATATGTCAAAGATTTGATAATCAAGTGATGAAAATCGTCATAGACAACAAGATCCCTTTCATCGAGGGCGTATTCGAGCCTTACGCCGAAGTCCATTATATGGACGGCCCGCTGATCGGCCACGCAGACATCATCGATGCCGACGCCCTGATCATCCGGACAAGGACCAGATGCGATGAAAACCTCCTCAAGGACACGGCGGTCAAGATCATAGCCACCACCACTGTAGGGACTGACAACATAGATGTGGAATATTGCCGGCGCAACGGCATCTTCTTCAAGAACGCCAGCGGATGCAATGCCGGGGCCGTGGCGGATTATGTATTCTCCGCCCTGTACGGAGCCGCGGCCAGAAAGAGCATCAACCTCGGTGGGGCGACCATCGGCATAATAGGTCTCGGCAGCATAGGACAGAGGGTCGAATCCATGGGCAGGGCACTTGGATTCAAGATTCTGCGGCACGATCCCCAGAAAGCGGAGGTCGAATGGTACACCCAGTTCTGCCCGCTGGATTATCTTCTGGAGAACTCCGATGTGGTGACCATGCACGTCCCGCTCAACGAGCAGACAAAAGGGATGGCCAGCGCGGAGTTTTTCGCCAAGATGAAACCGGGAGCGTTCTTCATCAACACCGCACAGGGCGACATCGTGGACGAGGAGGCGCTCATAGCAGCCATCCCGCGCCTCGGCCCGGTAGCCATCGACTCATGGAGCCACGAACCCTGGATCAACACGCACCTCATGGGCTGCGTTGACATAGCCACCCCGCATATAGCAGGTTACTCCTTGCAAGGCAAGCAGATAGGGACATCCATGGCCGTCCGCTCCACAGCCAGGTTCCTCGGGATAAGCGACCTCTACGAGTTCTTCCCGCAGACAGACATCATGGAATATCAGGCCGTCAAACTCAATATCCTTGACAAGTCACAGGGGCAGATCGCCGCGATGATCCAATACAACTACCCTATTTTTACAGATGACTTCATGTTCCGCATGAACCCGACAAAGTTCGTGGAACTGAGGACGAACTACAGCTACAGACGTGAATTTTACCTCTAATCAATAACATTATGGACAAGACCAGAATCGATGCTCAGACAGAGCGTTTCCGCAAGGGTTTCCCATGGCTCGACATCATCTCGCCGGCAACCCCGTCCAAAGGAATCGAGGTGCTCGATGAAAAGGCCGCCCGGGAAGCGGCAGACTATGCAGACAGCGCGCAGACTGACGGCAGGTGCAAGTTCGTGCCCGCATCCGGAGCGGCATCACGCATGTTCAAGGACATCTTCGCCGGGATGGACGAGCCCAACGAAGCGGTGCGCCGCTTGAGCGACAATCTCGAAAAATTCGCATTCTACGACCCCGCCATCTTCGGGACCGCCCCGTTTGACCCTGTCAAGACAGCGCACAAGCTCCTCACAGCCGAGGGGCTGGACTACGGCAGCAAACCCAAGGGAGTGCTGAAATTCCACCGCTACCCCGACGAAGTCCGCACCGCGCTCGCCGAGCATCTCGTGGAAGGCCAGGCATATATGCGCAATCCTGACGGCAGCGTCAACATGACGGTGACGATCACCCCGGAGCACGAGTCCCTATTCCGCGAGGTCCTTGATGAAATCCTCCCCGCATACGAGAAACGCTACGGAGTAAAGTACAACATCTCTTTCACTTTCCAGGACAAGGCCACAGACACCATAGCCGTGGATATGGACAACCGCCCCTTCCTCAAGGAGGACGGCACCATACTCACCCGCCCGGCAGGACACGGGGCCCTGATACACAACCTCAACGAGCTCAAGGCCGAGCTTGTGTCCATCAAGAACATAGACAACGTCTGTGTGGAGAGGATGCAGCCCGTCACATATCATTGGAAAAAAGTCCTCATGGGCAGGGCACTTCAGCTGAGGGACGCCATCCGCGGATACATCTTCGCCCTCGACCAGATGACGCAGATGCGCAAGGAGATGTCCGACCTCGCCTACATCCCGGGATACAACATCAACCTCGATGACCCGTATGCCACACCCGAATGCCAGGAACTGTGCAACGAGATAGAGGACTTCCTCCGCAAGACCTTGTGCATAGAGATGCCCGAAGCCAAAGACTGCCGCGACAGGGCGCAGGCACTCAGGGCCAAGCTCAACCGCCCGATCCGGGTATGCGGCATGGTGCGCAACCAGGGAGAGCCCGGCGGCGGACCTTTCATCATCCGCGACAGCGACGGAGCCACCTCGCTGCAGATCCTCGAAGCCGCCCAGATAAACCCGGACGACCCGCGCTCCGCCGAACTCCTCAAAGGCTCGACACACTTCAACCCAGTGGACATAGTCTGCTGCATTGAAGACCACGAGGGCAGGCATTTCGACCTCACACGCCACGTGGACGAAGAGACAGGGCTCATAAGCCGCAAGAGCTGGCACGGACGCGAACTCAAGGCCCTGGAACTGCCGGGCCTGTGGAACGGCTCCATGTCCGACTGGAACACACTCTTCGTGGAAGTTCCGCTTGAGACCTTCAACCCCGTGAAGACCGTGCTTGACCTCCTCAGGCCGGCCCACCAGCAGCAATAACTTCATCGCGCCCTGTCGCGGTTTAAAAAATAATAAGTATCTTTGCGCCCGCGCACTCGCAAGAGAATCGCGGGCGCTTGGAATAATTATGAGCATACAAGAAGAAAAAATCGCAGAGCTCGTCGAAAGACGCGCCTCGGCCGCTCTCGGAGGAGGGCAGAAGCGCATTGACGCACAGCACGCCAAGGGCAAGCTTACGGCGAGAGAAAGGATCGCCAGGCTTCTCGACCCGGGCAGTTTCGAGGAGTTCGATATGTTCGTGCACCACCGCTGCACGGATTTCGGCATGGAGGCCTCGCACATCGACGGTGACGGGGTCGTAACGGGACAAGGCACCATAGACGGAAGGCTCGTCTTCGTCTTCGCCCAAGACTTCACCGTCAACGGAGGCTCTCTCTCCAAGACGATGTCGGAGAAGATCTGCAAGGTCATGGACATGGCGGTCAAGGTCGGCGCCCCTGTCATCGGGCTCAACGACTCCGGCGGAGCCCGCATCCAGGAGGGCATCGACGCCCTCGCAGGATATGGTGAAATTTTCGAGAGGAACATCCTCGCAAGCGGCGTGGTCCCTCAGATCAGCGGGATATTCGGCCCGTGCGCAGGCGGAGCGGTATACTCCCCAGCCCTGACGGATTTCACCCTGATGGTCGAGAACACCTCATACATGTTCCTCACAGGCCCTTCAGTGGTGAAGTCAGTTACCGGAGAGACCGTGGATCAGGAGCAGCTCGGAGGAGCTTCAGTGCACGCATCCAAGTCCGGAGTGGCGCATTTCTGCGCGGCTTCTGAAGATGAGGGCATCGCAGACATCCGCCGCCTGCTTTCGTTCATACCGCAGAACAACTTGGAAAAGGCGCCTGCACGCCAGACTTCCGATCCGGCAGGCAGGGTGGACGACGCGCTCAACAGCATCATACCGGACAACCCCAACAAGGCATACGACATGTACGGTGTCATCAGCAGCATAGCTGACGACGGAGACTTCTTCGAGGTTCACAAGGACTTCGCCAAGAACATCATCACAGGCTTCGCCCACATGGGCGGAAGGAGTGTGGGCATAGTGGCCAACCAGCCGCGTGTGCTCGCGGGTGTGCTTGACATCAACGCCTCACGCAAGGCGGCACGTTTCGTCCGCTTCTGCGACGCGTTCAACATCCCTCTTGTGACATTGGTCGATGTGCCTGGCTTCCTCTGCGGCACGCAGCAGGAATACGGAGCCATCATCACCAACGGAGCAAAGCTCCTCTACGCCTACGGAGAGGCCACCGTACCTAAGGTTACAGTCACCCTGCGCAAGAGCTACGGCGGAGCACATATAGTAATGAGCTGCAAGCAGTTGCGCGGAGACATCAACTACGCATGGCCGTCTGCCAACTACGCCGTGATGGGTGCTGAAGGCGCTGTAGGCATCATCTACGGCAAGGAACTCAAGGCCGAGACCGACCCGCAGAAGCAGGCCGCACTCGCCGAAGAGAAGAAGAAAGAATACAACGATCTGTTCTGCAACCCTTATCAGGCTGCACAGAAAGGATATATCGAGGATGTGATTGAGCCGCGCAACACAAGATTCCGCGTCATCCGCGCACTTGAGGTGCTCGACGGCAAGCATCAGGAAATGCCAGCAAAGAAACATGACAACCTACCTCTTTAGTCTCCTCACCGCAGGTTCGGACAGGATGGCCCAGACCGATCCCCACGGATGGACGCTCACAATCATCAGTGTGGCTGTGGTCTTCATCGCGCTGGTCATCCTGTACTTCATCTACAGCTTCTCGGGAGCCATCTTCTCGGGGAAAATAACTTTCAAGCGTGCGCCGAAAGCCACTGAAGCCTCTCCAGACGCCGAAGTAGCCGCAGCCATCGCGCTCGCACTCCAGGCCGGGTGCAGTTCAGACGACGAGATCGCAGCCGTGACAGCTCTCTGCCTGTACTTGGGCGGGGGCGTCCACGATGTGGAGAGCGGTGTCATAACCATCAGACACAATGCAGCTTCAGCATGGAACGGAGCCCAGTTCAACTTCAGAAAACAAATAAGGAAATGAAAGAATACAAATTCAAGATCAACGGCAAAGAATACAATGTTGCCGTAAACGGCGTGGAAGGCAGCAACGCCAACGTCACAGTCAATGGTGTCTCCTACAATGTGGAGATTGAAGGCGGAGCTCCGGCAGTACAGGCAGCCCCGGCCCAGACAGCAGCTCCGGCAGCAGCTTCTCCTGCACCGCAGGCCGCCGCGGCACCTAAAGCCGGCGGCAAGGATATCGTCTCCCCTCTCCCGGGCGTAATCATCAGCATCGATGTCAAAGAAGGCCAGGCGGTCAAGCGCGGCCAGAAAGTCGCTGTCATCGAGGCCATGAAGATGGAGAACGAGATTCTCGCAGAATGCGACGGCACAGTCACCGCCATCTACGTATCCAAGGGTGACTCAGTGCTTGAGGACGCCAAAATCGTGACAATAGGCTGATGGAAAACGTCATAGACAGCCTTCAACAGTTCTGGCAGTTCACCGGCTTCGCCAACTGCACATGGCAGCATCTGGTGATGATCCTGATCGGTCTGGTGTTCATCACACTCGGCATTGTCAAGAAATGGGAGCCTCTCCTGCTTGTCCCTATCGGCTTCGGTATGATCATCGGCAACATCCCTCTCCCGATGGGGATGAATGTCAGCATCTACGAAGAGGGTTCCGTACTCAACATACTCTATCAGGGAGTGCGGCAGGGCTGGTATCCGCCGCTGATATTCCTCGGGATCGGAGCGATGACAGACTTCTCCGCACTCATCTCTCAACCGCGGCTTATCCTCATCGGAGCTGCGGCCCAGCTGGGCATCTTCGGTGCTTACGTTTTGGCCCTCGCCATGGGCTTCGCCCCTAACGAAGCCGGAGCCATAGGCATCATCGGAGGCGCGGACGGCCCTACCGCCATCTTCTTGAGCTCCAAGCTTGCTCCTGAGCTGATGGGCGCCATCGCAGTGTCAGCCTACTCATACATGGCACTGGTGCCTGTCATCCAGAAACCTATAATGCTCCTGCTCACCACCAAAAAGGAGCGCCTCATCAGGATGAACAAGCCACGCACGGTAAGCCAGAGGGAGAAGATCATCTTCCCTATCATCGGCTTCATCTGCACCGCGTTCATCGTCCCTTCAGGATTGCCGCTCCTCGGCATGCTATTCTTCGGTAACCTGCTCAAGGAGAGCGGAGTGACCAAGAGGCTCGCCACGACCGTGAGCGGACCGCTCATCGATGTCGTGACCACGCTCATCGGTGTCACCGTAGGTGCGTCAACTCAGGCTGACGTGTTCCTGACCGGCAACTCGGTCAAGATCTTCGCACTCGGTCTCATCTCATTCGTGATCGCCACTTTCGGAGGGGTATGCTTCGCGAAGCTGATGAACCTCTTCCTGCCGGAGGGCAAGAAGATCAACCCGCTCATCGGCAACGCAGGCGTGTCCGCAGTGCCTGATGCAGCCCGCGTTTCTGAGACCGTAGGCCTCGAAGCTGACCCGTCCAACCACCTGCTCACCCATGCCATGGCCCCTAATGTGGCCGGCGTGATCGGCTCGGCAGTGGCAGCCGGCATTCTCCTCGGATTCCTCGGATAGTTCCGGAGTCCATGTTCGAGTTCAGGGCAGCAATATATCTTGTCAGCGGAAGCGGAAGCCTCCTGCTCGGGGTGATGCTCCTTGCTCTCAAGTCCTTCCCTGACACGGGCAACAGGACTTACCTCACCATCAAGAAATACCTTGCATATACGGCATTCATCGACGTCTTCATCGACGCGATGATGCTGTATATGATTTATAGGGGCAAGGCATACGGCCTGCTTGACGTGTTCATACTGCCGGCAGTTTACTACTGCCAGCTTTTTTTCATGTCTTTCGTCACCCTCACTCTTGTCAAGAGCGAGCTCAACTACAAGACCTATCTCAAACGGGCGATGTACCCGCTCGGCGTGCTCACAGTCCTCTTCTGTGCCGGACTTACGGCATATTGCAGCGGACACGCCGGACAGCCGATGCAGCTCATAGCGGAATACTGCAGCACAATATGGGTCCACGTCCTGTCGTACACAATCCACATCCTGCTCTTTCTGGAGATACTCGTCTGCTTCATCTGGATGAGCATTTCCGCAAGGCGGTACATCCTCAAGGTGGACAACTTCTACTCGGGGCAGGAAGCCGAGAACGGATTCAAGGTCAACCATTTCCTCGGCATATACTTCACTTTCTTCGTAATCACGGCAATTGACATCTTCCTCACGGATGCCAACCTGGACTCCGCGTTCATGATAATCAAGGCCGGGCTCGGCATACTGACGACCATCTTCATATTCAACATGAGCCCTTTCTTTCTGGGCAGCGGAAAGAAGATGGCCGGATACGAGGTGCCCGATGACGAACAACCGGAAGACCCGCAGCGCTCGGAAAGCATTGAGGAAGCAGTCCAGAGATGGGAGACATCCGCACAGAAACCCTACCTCAAAGAAGGCCTCGTCCTGTCCGATGTGGCGGACGAGCTCGGGATAAACTACCTGCAGCTGTCATACTATCTCAACCACCACCTCGGGGTCAACTTCAATTCCTGGATCAACCGCCTCCGCATCGGAGAAGCCAAGCGGATAATAGAGGCAGAGCCGCAGACGCAAATCTCAGATGTGGCCTACAGGTCGGGGTTTTCCGACCTCACAATCTTCTCCCGCAACTTCAAAAAAGAGGAAGGAATCACCGCAAGCGCCTTCCGCAAAAAAATTTCCGACACTGCCCTGTAAATCGTACAGGAGGCCCGTAAATGTGGCGAATCATGCCGCCCAGACCCTCTTTTGACTTTTTTTTGACAAAAAAGTCATCATAGTCACGGATGTATTTGACGATTTTTGCACCGCACAATCGGAACATCCAACGACAATGACATTCGCCACAGCCGTACACTTGATCAGAGGCAGCGTCAGTCTTCTACTGGCGGTGCTGCTGATCGCGTTGAAGCAGAACTCAGCAGGTGTCAGGCTCTATCGCAACTCAAGACGATGCATCATCGGAACAGCGATGTTCAATGTCGTGGTGGACTGCCTGTCGGCGGCCGCAGATTTCAGCGGCAACAGAATCTCGCACCTGATCGACGGCACAATAGTCCCGACAGCCTATATAGCACAAGCAGTACTCCTCGGGATTGCCGTCTCCATCATTCTCAAAGACGGGAAGACAGCAAACACTCGACACTTTGCCGCTTTCTCTGCCGCTTTTCTGGCGCTCTCGGCCGCCTGCGTACTGACACCGGAAGAGGGAGCATGGCAGGTTCTGCTCCTGCTCAGGACCGCAACCCTCGCCGGTTGCACAATCACATTCCTCAACAGGTCTGACGCCCCTGTCGAACCGGACACGCAAGTCCAGACAACGGATGCTCCGACCCAGCAGGGGCAGGATGCGGGAATACTGTCCGCTATGCAGAGTTGGGAACGCAGAGCGGACAAGCCCTACCTCAAAGAAGGACTCACAATCTCAGAAGTGTCAGCACAGACAGGAATAAGCATGACCCAAATCTCTTTTGCACTCAACCACTCGCTGGGCGTCAACTTCAACACGTGGATCAACCGCCTCCGAATCAATGAGGCCAAACGCCAGATAGAAGCCGACCCCGACATCCAGATATCCGACGTGGCTTTCAAGTCCGGCTTTTCAGACATAGCCGTGTTCTCCAGAAATTTCAAAAAGCTCGAAGGGGTGACCGCAACAGAATATAAGAGGCAGAAAGCCACAGAAGCGCGCCAGGGGCCGTTTTGATGATTCAATTTAGAAAAAGTCAAATTTACCCCCCCCCGTTTTTGGCAGAAAAAATCAAAAATAGTCAACAGAAAATGCCTCTCCGCATATCATATTCGCAGCCCGAAAAGCTTTACAGTAATATGAAGAAAGAACTTATCATTCCATCACTCGGGATAGTGGCGGCTGTTTTTTTCTCCGCCTGTTCCAAAAACGAAGTTGTCAGCATAGCTGACGCTCCACAGAAGATTTCACTCAGCCCTCTCACAGGCAAGCTCTCCACAAGGGCGCTGCTTGACGGGGCCACTTATAACGCAGATTTCCCGTCTTTCGGCACTTTCGCGTACTATCTGCCTGAAGGAAAAAACTGGGATGCGTACTATAATGATGCGACACTCTACATTCCCAAAAGTGAAGTAAAATATCAGGAAGATGCTGACAACAAAAACCATAATTGGACTACAGCAACCCCATACTATTGGCCAAAAACCGGAGGATTGACTTTCTTCGCCTACAGCCCTTATTATTATCAAGAGAGCACAGGCGTTGAGCTCCCTGTCTTTGAGCTCAAAGACGGATTGTACATCGGCAATCCTGCAGGGACGATCGAAGAGCTATATGACGTAGACGCACATCAGGAAACTGATATTCTTGTGGCCGAAATTCAAAAAGGCTGTTCAGGAAATACAACCAATGGCAGATATTCTGGAGTCCCTATAATTTTTCACCACAAGCTATCCCAGATTATCGGAATGGACTTCAGCACGGACAAGGATTACGCAAACGGACATGATGGGACATCCGGAAATGAATATAGTGCAGGAGATAAAGTATTCCGACTCTTGAAAGTCGAACTCAAAAATCTATCCGTCAAAGGATTTTACGGGTATCATACTGGAGATGAGCAAGCAGATGCATGGTCAGCATCAAGCGATAATAAAGCAATGAAGAGTTACACTTGGTATAGTGCCGCCACTGAGGACACTGCAGATAAATTCGGGAACACTGCGTTGAATCTGACGTTCAACAACAAAAACGCTGAGAACAAACACAGTTACCTTCTGATAATGCCTCAATTCTTGGACAAGACCAATAATAAACCAAGCACGGAACCATATCTTGATATCCAATATCAAGTGCTTACTTACACCGATGGAACAAATCATTCAACGGAAACTGTTGATAAGAAAGTAACGCTCCACGAACTTCATGCCGCAGACAGGATTGAAATGAACAAAAAAATCCGCTATACATTCAGGATATCCCTCGAAGACCAGAGAATCTATTGGGCACCGTCCATAGTAAAATGGGATGACGTGGATGACAGAGAAATGCAATTCTAATCGCTGTTTTTCCAAACTCTAACCTGTCTATGAACACAGCGCGCTCCGGCTGTGACTCGGAAACTGGAGCAATATGCTTATGGGAGAGTGAAATCTCCCATAAGTGCAATGAAAAAGTTCCGACACCTGCTGCCGCTTGCAGCGATACTGTTGGCAGCCGGCTGCGTGAAGAATGAGCCGGACAGCAGCACGACGGCCAGAAGGATAATCACCTGGTCGCCAGCACCCCTGCGTACATCCGCACCGACCAAAGCCGGCTACACGGACTTCCCCGCTGACCGCAGTTTCGGCGCCAGCGCATGGTACCTCCCTGACGGCAAGAAGTGGGCGACGGACGCGGAAGCCGCACAAGGCCATTTCCTCAACACAGAAATAATCTACGACGGAAGCGTATGGACATCCCGAATTCCGCAGTACTGGCCAAGCACCGGCAGCTTAAGCATCTTTGCGTGGGCCCCGTTTTCCGTCAGCGGTCTCAAGTGTGACAAGAACGGGGTCAGCATCACCGGACACAGCACGCAGGCGACCCCCGGATATGAAGGCACGGACATCCTCGTAGCGGATCCCATGCCCGACCTGAGCCGCGGCACAGACAACGGCAGAATCCCCGTCGTCTTCCGACATGTCCTATGTTCCGTCCGCTTCACAGCCAAACTTGGCTCTGAAAGCCCGGACAGACGCTACACCATAGACCGCATAAGCCTGTCCGGAATCTATACCAAAGCTGATTTCTCTGACGGAGAATGGGGAAACTGGAGTGCTGAGGACTCATATACCTACAGCCCCGACAAGCCGGTCGTACTTACCACCGAAGCGCAGGACATCTTCCCGAGGACGGTATTCATCCCGCAGCACACCTATCAGGACACGAGAGTCGACAGGCCGAAGCTCACCATCCATTACACTCTGACGGAGGCCGGCTCCGACATCTCATCCGGACAGTTCGACCTCTACCTCTACCGCAAGAGTACGGATCTTGCAGCATGGGGGCAGGGCAAGGCGGTCACCTACTGCCTCAATATCAATCCGGAAGATGACTATATCGACTTCGACGCCTCTACAGGAGGTTGGCAAGACGAAGATGGCGGGGACATCAACATCGGAATCGATGAGCTATCGCTTGACAGTATGGCCACCAAGTCCGGCAGCACCATCGTGAAGGACGACAGCGGACTTCAGCAGTCCCCGTTCGGCATTTTCGGATACAAGTACGAAAGCAACGGAACCGGATTGTCACAGGTGTTCGGGAGTTCTTCAGCGCAGAAGGTCGAATACGGGACGTCCGGATGGTCGTACAGCCCGAAGAGGAAATGGGAAGCCAAGCTCTACATATTCCGCGCATTCTGGCCATACGAGGCGGAGATCAATTCCGGGTCCGACGCCATGAGGCTGGCCATCGACTATAGCACAGAGAGCGACAACCACGATCTGATGGTCTCATTCAACAAGAGAGACCGCGTCAACGAGGGGATCGCACCTGTCAAGATGGCATTCCGGCATGCACTCTCAGCACTGCGCTTCCGTATCAAGTTCAAGGAAGGAGAAGAGACTGACAAGCTTACAAAATTTTACCTCAAGGGCATCTGCCCGGTGGGCACAATGTTCTATGGCAACGAGACCGGCTCTTTCGATGAAGGCGACATAATCTGGAAAACCAACATGTTCGACTCCGATGGGGAGAATCTCCTGTGGAAAGGCTCAAAGCCGTTCTCCGCGACAGAGTCAGCCACAGTATATGACGGCACCGACGGCCTGACATTCATCATCCCGCAGACCCTGTCTGAATCAACAGACAGGCCGACAAGTCTCAACTTCTACACTGAGAAAGCGGGAGAGGCCCTGCACGCCTACGATTTCCCTAAGACGACACTGCTGCCAGGCAAGATTTACACCTATACCATCTCGTTGGCGAAAAGCAATATACAGATTTCAGTAGACATCGAGGACTGGAACATGATCCAATCCAACACTGACATAAACCTGTAACGATGAAATCCAGAGCATTCATATATATAGCCCTCGCTGCCATGCTCGGCTCCTGCTCCAAAGAAGTCGGGAGCGGAGATGAACAGGAAGGATACGGCAATGTCACGCTCAATGTCCGCACCGGCACGATGAGCCGCAGCGGCGCAGAAGACGGAGACGAGATGAACAATCTCCGGATATGGCTCGCCGACGGCGAGGGGGAAATCCGCTACTGCAAGTTCCTGACCCCGGACGAGGGCACAAACTCCGAAACGGTTGAATTCAAGGATGTCAAAAGAGGCGTCTACACACTATACGTGGCTGCCAACACTACAGCCCTTGACGCTTATACGGAAGGACAGACAGCAGACGCGGACTTCACCGGAAAAATGCTCGACACCATAAAGGACGGCTCCGCTCCGGACTTCAGCGAGGGCGGAATGCCGCTGTCCGTAGTCAAGACCATCTCTGTCGGCCCGGGTGACAACCCGATCTCCGCCAGTCTCAAACGCTGCGCAGGCAAGATAAGCATCACGATACGCAACAGCATCGGCCCGGGCTCCGCCGTGTTCGTCGCCGGTGTCGGGCTTTCCAGAAGCAACCCGAGCCTCGGATATCTTTTTCCGCAGCCTGACGGCTCCATACCTGCCGGAGCAGAGGACACAGGCTTCCCCGAACTGGCAGAAGACGAACTCTACAAGGTCGAGTACGGCAGCCCGGTCAAAGTCTACGAGACCTTTCTGTATGAGACATCCGTCTCAGAGCAGGACGGCCGGTTCACATTCAACCTTTTTGCAGCCATATACAACAGTGCCGTGCAGCCGTCCGAGGTGAAGTTCAATCTGGTCGACGGCATCCGCCGTTTCTCCGGGGCCGAATATGAGATTCCGCGCGGCGACAGAAGCATAAGTTACATCGACAAATACGGCAACAGTCAGACTCTCAAGCAGATCTCGCGCAATGAGCACATCAGCATCGTGGTAAACATTTTTTACAACCGCGAACTGGGCGACTTCGAGTATTGCATTGAAGGATGGGAAAAGAAGGACAACGAAACGACATTCGACTGATGACAAGACGACTCATATCATTTGTGGCGGCCACGCTCTGCCTGTGTCTGGCTTCCTGCGTCAAGGAGCCGTTCTCCGGCAGGACATCAGGCATGGACGGCGAAGGACTGCTTGAACTCAGATTCGGCTCCACTTCCAACATCGAGATAAGCACCAAGGCCACTGTCAGCGAAAGCAGCGAGAACAGCATCTACAATTTCTATCTCTTTGCATTTGACGCGGACGGCAACAAGACCATGGGAACATTCTTCAGCCCGGACAACCAGGTCTCGTCAGAAGAAGAAGTCAAGACATCCGACAGCGTATGCTGGTATGTCAAGGCTGCTTCCGGCTCCACAGCTGCAAGCGGCATATTGCGCACAAAGATCGCGGCAGGAGAGAACATCCGCATTTATATGGTGGCAAACCTTGATGCGGACATGGTCAAAATCTCCTCGGATCTTCTCGCACACGGCATCAACAGAGAGGAAGACCTGAAGAACTTCACCGTATTCCTCAACCAGAGGATAGTCAACCGCAACGGCTACTTCCCCATGAGCGGAAGCATGGACGGGGTCACAATCACGGCAGGCGGCAGGAATTCTGTTTCCGGCAAACTGGCTCTCAAACGCCTTGACGCCAAGGTGAGGTTCATATTCAAGACCGGCACGCGCCCCGATGCCAACGGACAGAAAATCACAAAATTCACCGCCTCGCAATGGAAAGTGGTCAATGTCCCGCGCACCGCATACCTTTTCCCATGCGGGCACGATTCCGCTGATGTGCCGAAAGACAGCCAAGTCTCCGGCTATCCGGAATACGCTGAAAACTTCTTCGACACCAACTTCGTCAATTTCGAAGACTTCCCGAGCAGCAGCCAGTCAGAATTCTCGTTCTACATGCTGGAGAACAGGCAGACTCCAAAGAAAACGCCGCTCTCCTATCAGGACCGCAGCCGCGACAGCAAACTCGCAGACGGCACCAACGGCAAATGCAGCGTCACCTATGTGGTAGACGGCACTGAAGAGACCCGCCAGATGCGGCTGTTCGAGTATGCCAACGATTTCTCCACCTACGTAGTTGTCAAGGGCGAAGTGGAGATGCAGCTCGACGGTGACGATGCAGGGCAGGTGCTCGGAGCTGATGTCCAGTACATCATCCACCTCGGAGACTGGTCAGCCGGGATCGACAATTCCGACGGCAACAAGGGAGAAGGTAAAGACACATACAAGGGCTACGACAACTTCAACACGGAGCGCAACACCTCCTACACCTACACCGTGACTGTCAACTCCGTCCACAACATCCGCGTGGAGGTAGAGACAAGCCAGAGCGACGTATCAGATGTGAAGGAGAACCAGCCGGGAGCAAGCGGCAGCGTGGTCATAGCCAAGGAGGAGATCGCAAGCTGCGACTCCCACTACGAATCCAAGACCATCACTTTCCATCTCAAAAGCTTCTTTGCCGGAGGGGATACTTCCGACCCGGCCAAATGCCTTGCGGACAAGCTGACATGGAGGGTCGTGACCCCTTTCAGCGAGGGTTCTCCGGAGACATGGGGCGGCATCGACATCCTCCACCACCTCGACTACAAGTGGATCCATTTCCGCCTCAACAAAAAAGACTCCGACGGCAACTGGTTCTCCGACAAGAGGAGGAAATATTCCCCACGCGAGTTCAGGACATCCGAAGAATGGCGCGACTCCAAAGTCAACCTGGAGGATGACGGCACGGAAGGACTTGCCGGCTACCACAACGACGGCTGCATGGACATCATCCAGCTCGTGTCATACATCAAGGAGCAGGTCGCCAGACACAACTCCGGGCAGACAAACGACTTCGACAAGGGAGACACGGACGGACCGAAAATCTGCCTCACCGCATTCGTGGATGAATACTATTATGACGCTCACCCGCTCACCGGAGCCACAAGCCCGACACTCTGGAAAAGGTTCGTCAATCAGGACGACCGCAAACTGCATATACTCAGCGACTCCGAGACCAGCAAAGATCGCGAGTCAGACGCCACCGGCTCAGTGGTCACCATCCTACAGCGCTCCATCAAGAGCATCTACAACACAGACCCGTCATATACGGCCCTCCAGACAGCCTGGGGCGTAGAAAGCACTGATGAGTACGACGGGAAATGGAAGTACTGGTCCACGCGGGACCAGGAGAACCGGGGCAACGGCAGCGGCTCCAACGGACTTCTCAACACCGCCAAGGAGTGGGGACTCGTGGAGCCGGACGGCAAGACATTCAAGACCGGAGAGAAATGGACGACATACCTCGACCAGGAGGTTGACAACTCCACCCCTGTCCTCAAAGATGACTACGCCTACCTGCGCTACGCCTGCATGTCGCGCAACCGCGACAACAACGGCAACGGCATAATCGACCGCAATGAAGTCCGCTGGTACATGGCCTCCATCCGCCAGCTTGTCGGAATGTACATAGGCAACGGACTGCTCTCCAGCGATGTCCAGCTGTACAACAAGACACCGGAGCAGCAGCAGTCCGACGTCCTCGCCGACTGGCAGCAGCATGTGATATCCAGCACCAGATACGGCAGCAACAGCAACAACCCCACCATGGTCTGGGCCGAAGAAGGCATCTCCACTGGTGAAGCCTATCCTGGCTGGGCGAACCTCAACGACCCCACAAAATTCGTCACCGCCACGACGGTCCGCTGCGTAAGGAACCTCGGCAGCATCGGCGGCATCTCCGATGAGACCTACAGCCTCGGCCAAGAGCCGGAAGACTTCATCCAGATGGAAGGAGGCGGGGCGGGGAAAAAGGAAAACGTCATCTTCACCGCCACCCACCTCAACGGGAACGCCCTGCGTTACTACACCTCAAGGGAACTCCCGATGTCGGACGAGCGCGGAGTCGAGAACCGCCTGTACAAGAAGTTTGAAGTATATAAAGACAACACCGGGACGGTAGCCTCCTATGGATTCCAGGCCTTCAACAGGCTAGTGGACGACAACATCGCAGCCGGCAAGGGAAATCCGGCATGCCCGGAAGGCTACCGGCTCCCCAACCAGGTGGAGCTGGCCATAATGTACTATTATATGGAGCACAACAAGCCGGGAACCGTCTGGACAAGGACATACTGGTCATTCGGAGCCCTGGGCAAAAATGACAAGGGACAGAAAGATTCCGGTACAGGAAACTACAGTTACGGATTCGGAACCAATGACGGCCACATGACCGCCTACGAAAAGGGCAAGTCCGAGGCCAGGTGCGTCCGCGACATCCGGGTAAACTGACATCCCGTCACAGTTGAATTTGGCTTTATTTTTGCGTATCTTTGTGCTTGGCTGCGTTTCGCGGTCAAGCACATTTTGACTAATAACAAACCCTATATGTCCAACAAACTTCAGGAACTTACCGACAAGCTCTACAACGAGGGGCTGTCGAAAGGCAAGGAGGAGGGAGAACTCCTTCTCGCAAAGGCGCGCAAGGAAGCCGACGAGATAGTGGCCAAGGCCAAGGCCGAAGCCGCTTCGATAATGGAAACAGCCGGAAAAGATGCCGCCTCTCTCAAGTCCAAGGCCGAATCTGACATCAGGATGGCCGCCGCACAGAGCCTCCAGACAGCCAAGAAAAGCATTGAAGACCTGCTCGTGGGAGCTCTTGTCTCCGACAAGGTCTCCGAGGCTCTGGCAGATCCCGACTTCATCAAGAAGATCATAGCGGCAGTCGCAGACAGGTTCAACGCCGAGGAGAGCTGCGACCTTTCCATCGTCCTCCCCGCCCCGCTCCAGAGCGAACTTGAACCTTGGATAAAGGACGGACTTGAGAAAACCCTCGGAAAAGGGGTGCAGGCACAATTCTCCAAAAAGCTCGCAGGCGGCTTCACAATCGGCCCGAAGGACGGCGGCTGGTACGTGAGTCTGAGCGATGAGACTTTCCGCGAACTCATATCCGGATACATACGTCCTCTGACAAGGAAGATTCTCTTCGGGCAGGATGAATAACTACGAATACATAATCGCCGGGCTTCCCCTGCTGCAGAACGGTTCTCCGAAGGCGTGGCACATCGACACTGCCGCCATTCTGGAAGAGATCCGCTCCCAGCTCTCCGGACGGGACAACTCCATTCTGGATTTTTTCCTCTCCGGATACGACGAGGAAAGCCTCGGGCCGGACTTCTACCTCGCTGCACTGAAGCACCGCAACCGCTTCGTCCGCGAGTTCTTCACCTATGACCTGATGGTACGGAACACCAAAGTCAACTGGATCAACTCTACTGTCGGACGGCCGGAAGGGACTGACGTCATCAAGATCGACAGCGGCTTGGAAGATGAAGAACTGCTCAGACAGGAGGTCCGGACCGTACTTGACTGCGGCAGCATTCTCCGCAGGGAAAGAGGCTTGGACGACCTGATGTGGCGCAAAGCTGACGAGTTGACGCTCTGGTCGCTTTTCGACTTGAGTCTCATACTCGCTTTCGCGGCCAAGCTCAAGATAGTGGAGCGCTGGGAGAAGCTCGACCCGGAGACAGGACAGGAATATTTCCGCAAGCTCGTCAAGGAAATACGGGCGACATACGACAACAAGAAAAACACACAGATACAATGAATACAACAGGAAAGGTGACAGGCATCGTCTCCAACCTCGTGACGGTGAAAGTCGATGGACCGGTGGCGGAGAATGAGCTCTGTCATATTGACTTGGGCGGGACACAGCTCCTCGCCGAGGTCATCAAGGTCAACGGAGACAACGCTTCCGTGCAGGTCTTCGAAAGCACCCGCGGCCTGAAGAACGGAGACAGGGTCGAGTTTCTGGGCAGGATGCTTGAAGCGACCCTCGGCCCTGGACTTCTGTCCAGCGTATATGACGGTCTGCAGAACGACCTCACGACCATGACCGGTGTCTTCCTCAAGCGTGGAGAGTACACCGACCCTCTGGACCGCAAGAAACTTTGGGATTTCACACCGCTCGCAAAAGCGGGAGACAAAGTCTCGGCCGCCGGATGGCTCGGCGAAGTCAAGGAAGGGTGGCTCCCGCACAAGATAATGGTGCCGTTCAGTTTCAAAGGAGAATACACTGTCAAAAGTGTGGCTCCTGCAGGACAGTACAATGTCGACACAGTGATTGCCACGCTCGCAGGCCCCGACGGGGATGTTGACGTGACGATGACCCAGAAGTGGCCGGTAAAAGTGGCCGTCAAGGCATACGAAGAGAAGCCCCGCCCGGAGAAAATCATGGAGACCGGAGTGCGCGTGATTGACAGTTTCAACCCTATCGCCGAAGGCGGCACAGGCTTCATCCCAGGTCCGTTCGGCTGCGGCAAGACGGTTCTGCAGCACGCCATAGCCAAGCAGGGCGAAGCTGATGTGATCGTGATGGCGGCCTGCGGAGAGCGCGCCAACGAGGTCGTCGAGATATTCACCGAATTCCCGGAACTCATCGACCCTCACACGGGACGGAAGCTCATGGAGCGCACCACCATCATCTGCAACACATCCAACATGCCTGTAGCCGCCCGCGAGGCGTCCGTCTACACCGCCATGACCATCTGCGAGTACTACAGGGCCATGGGGCTGCGCTGCCTGCTTCTGGCAGACTCCACCTCACGTTGGGCCCAGGCCCTCAGGGAGATGTCCAACCGCATGGAGGAGCTCCCTGGTGCCGATGCGTTCCCGGTTGACCTCTCGGCCATCATCTCCAACTTCTACGCCCGCGCCGGCATGGTCAGGCTCGGCAACGGAAAGACCGGGGCGATCACATTCATAGGCACTGTCTCCCCTGCCGGAGGCAACCTCAAGGAGCCTGTGACCGAATCCACCAAGAAAGCCGCCAGATGCTTCTACGCGCTTGAGCAGAGCCGCGCCGACCAGAAGCGCTACCCGGCCGTAAACCCTATCGAATCCTACTCCAAGTACCTCGAATACCCTGAAATCATCTCATACCTCGACAGCAAGATCGAGAAAGGCTGGGTAGACAAAGTCCTCAAGGCCAAGAATATAGTCCGCAGGGGCAAGGAAATGGCAGACCAGATCAACATCCTCGGCGACGACGGGGTACCTATGAGTTACCACGAGTCTTTCTGGAAATCGGAACTCATCGATTTCGCCTTCCTGCAGCAGGATGCCTTCGATGCCATCGACGCCGTATCTTCCATGGACAGGCAGAAATACATGCTGGACCTGATCCTCGGCATCTGCGACAAGACCTTCGATTTTGACAATTTCGAGTCATGCCGCAACTTCTTCAAGCAGATAATCAATATTCTGAGGCAGATGAACTACTCGGAATACCAGAGCGACAAGTTCAAGGAATATCAGCAGCAGCTGAGCAAACTTCTCTCATAAAATGGCAGTCAAAGCATATCAACGCACATACACGCGCCTCAGCGCAATCACCAAGGCTACGGTATCCCTCAAAGCCGACGGAGTCGGCAATGACGAGCTGGCCACAGTGGACGGCAGGCTCGCCCAGATAGTCAAGACCAAGGGAGACACCGTCACCCTTCAGGTGTTCGCGGGGACTGAAGGCATCCCGACCGATGCGGAGGTCTCATTTGCCGGCGCACCTCCGACCCTGAAAGTCAGCGAACAGCTCTCAGGACGTTTCTTCAACGCCTACGGCAAACCTATAGACGGCGGTCCGGAGGTCGAGGGTGAAGTCCGTGAAATCGGCGGCCCTTCAGTCAACCCGTACAAACGCCGCCAGCCATCAGAACTGATCCCTACCGGAATCGCGGGCATAGACCTCAACAACACTCTCGTCTCCGGACAGAAGATCCCGTTCTTCGCGGACCCGGACCAGCCGTACAACAAGGTCATGGCGGACGTGGCGATGAGGGCCGATGTGGACAAGATCATTCTCGGCGGTATGGGACTCTCCAACGATGACTATCTCTTCTTCCGTCATGAGTTCGAGTCCGCCGGAGCCCTGGACAGGATAGTATCCTTCGTCAACACCACAGAGGATCCTCCTGTGGAGCGCCTCCTCATACCGGACATGGCCCTTGCCGCAGCCGAGTACTTCGCCGTCGACAAGAACGAGAAGGTTCTTGTGCTCCTCACCGACATGACCCTCTATGCCGATGCCTTGTCGATAGTGTCCAACCGTATGGATCAGATCCCGTCCAAGGACTCCATGCCTGGTTCACTCTACTCCGACCTCGCCAAAATCTACGAAAAGGCGGTCCAGCTGCCTGACGGAGGGTCCATAACGATCATCGCCGTGACCACCCTCAACGATGGGGACATCACCCACGCCATCCCGGACAACACCGGATACATCACCGAAGGCCAGCTCTTCCTGCGCGCGGACTCCGATTCCGGGAAGGTCATAGTGGACCCGTTCCGCTCGCTCAGCCGTCTGAAACAGCTCGTCCAGGGCAAGAAGACACGCGAGGACCACTCGCAGGTGATGAACGCTGGAGTGCGCCTCTACGCCGATGCCCAGAACGCCAAGACCAAACTCGAAAACGGTTTCGACCTCTCGGACTACGACCTGCGCTGTCTTGACTACGCCAAAGAGTACGCCACGCGCCTGCTCTCCATCGACGTCAACATCACGGTGGAGCAGATGCTCGACACGGCATGGGAGATATTCGCCAAGTACTTCACGCCTGCCGAGACAGGCATAAGGCAGTCATTGATCGACAAATACTGGAAGAAATAACGCACTGTGGCCATAAAATTCCAATACAACAAGACTTCTCTGACGAATCTGGGCAAACAGCTCAAGGTGCGCCAGAACGCCCTGCCGACCCTCAAAAACAAAGAATCGGCCCTGCGTACTGCCGTACAGTCAGCCAAGAACGAGTCCCGCCGGCTCGAAGCGGAACTTGAGAGATCGCTTGCGGGCTACAACGACATAGCGGCCCTTTGGAACGAATTCGAGCCGGGCCTGATCCGGATCACGGATGTAGATCTGCGCACCGTCAAGGTAGCCGGAGTCAGGACTCCGCAACTCGATGAAATCCATTACGAGATCCTCCCGTTCAACGCCTTCGTCAAGCCGGCCTGGTTTGCAGACGGCATCAGGATTCTCCAAGATCTGACGCGCATCGGCATAGAGTCCGAAATCTTCGAGCAGAAACGGCAGATTCTTGAGTTCAACCGCAAGAAGACGACCCAGAAAGTCAATCTCTACGAGAAAGTGCAGATCCCTGGATATCAGGAAGCCATCCGCAAGATAAAGAGATACATGGAGGATGAGGAAAACCTCTCGAAAGCCGCATCCAAGATAGTCAAGACCCGTCACGAAGAAGAGGAGGAGGCAGAGCAATGATTACGACAATGACCAAATACTCCTTCATTCTCCTGAAAGGAGAGAAGGACGGATTTCTGGACAGGCTCCAGGAGCTGGGCGTGGTGGACATCAGCCGCTCGCAAAAGCCTGTTGACGATGTCTCCGGACGGATTGTTGCCGACATAGATGAGACCAGAGCCAAGATCAAGTGCATCACGGCAGGCTCAGACTCACATCTGGTCGAGCTTCAGGGAGACCGGCTCACACTCGCCCGCAAACTTGATGAGGTGAGCGTCTGGGGAGACTATGACCGCGAAAAGCTGGCAGCGTTGGGAGCGAAGTTCTACCGCGTCCCTAAAAAACAGTTCAAGCCGGAATGGGAGCAGCAGTATGCCCTCCAGACAGTCGCCGAAAAGGACGGCAGCGTATGGTTCGTCATCGTCGGCGACAATGCCGGCTTCCCGGCCAAAGAACTTCCCGCACCGGACAAGACTGCGGCAGAAGTGCGCTATGACCTCGAGAGGCTCGACGCCAAGATCACAAGCTACCGTACAGGGCTTGAAAAGCAGCGTGCAGAGATACCGGCCCTCGAAAAGAGGATTCACGATCTGTACTCAGACCTCAGCCTCTATCTGGCCGGCATCAAGGGCAGGAGCGCAGCAGAAGACAGTCTGCTCGTCTTTGAGGGCTTCGCACCTTCGGAAGACGACTCCAGACTGAAGGCCGCCTTCGACGAGATGGACATCTACTGGGAAGCAGAGCCTGCCAAGGCAAGCGACAACCCTCCGATAAAACTAAAGAACAACTGGTTCGTACGCCAGTTCGAGCCGCTCACAGCGATGTACGGCATGCCGGTGTATGACGAGTTCGACCCGACCGTGTTCCTGAGCATCTTCTTCCTCCTTTTCTTCTCGATCTGCATGGGAGACATGGGCTACGGCCTGCTTCTCATAATGATCGGACTTGCCCTGCGCGGCAAGAGCGGAGGACTCGGCAAGATGTGGAGCCTCATAGTCACTCTCGGAGCTGGAACCGTAGTCGTCGGATTCTTCATGGGCGGACTCTTCGGTGTCAGCCTGCCTGACCAGAGCTGGGTGCCGCAATGGATGAAAAACTGCATGATCACGGGAGACATCCAGTTCGGCGGCAATGCCTACTCCAAACAGATGGCGCTATCATTGGTGATCGGCGTCGTACACATCTGTCTCGCCATGATTACCAAGGCCGTCTGGGCTGTCAAGCGTGCAGGATTCAAGCACAGTCTGGGTACGCTCGGTTGGACCCTGCTCGTTGTGGGAGGAGTAATAGGCATCACATTCGGAGCTGCCGGCATCCTCACCGAGACAGCGATGAAGTTCGTTCTCATAGGCATCGCAGCTGTCTCGGCGCTTGGAATTTTCGTCTTCAACCGCTGGGGACGCAATCCCCTGCTCAACATAGGCAGCGGCCTTTGGGACACCTACAGCATGGCCTCAGGGCTTATGAGCGATGTCCTCAGCTATGTCCGTCTATATGCTCTTGGTCTGTCCGGAAGCATGCTCGGGCAGACTTTCAACCTGCTCGCCGACATGGTCAAGGGAACCGACCCGACATGGCAGTGGGTACCGTTCGTTCTCATACTTATAATAGGTCACGCCCTCAACCTCGCCATGAGCTGCCTCGGAGCCTTCGTGCACCCGCTGCGTCTCAACTTCGTGGAGTTCTTCAAGAACTCCGGCTACGAGGGGATGGGAGCGGCCTACAACCCTATCAGAAAATAAATAAAACAAATTAAAACACAACAAATTATGCTTAACACAATTCTTGGTTACGTCGGTCTCGGACTCATGTTCTGTCTGGCCTGTATCGGATCAGCCTACGGCACGACCATCGCGGGCAACGCCGCTGAAGGGGCGCTCAAAAAGATGCCGGAGAAGTCATCAACCTACATGATTCTTTCCGCCATCCCGGCTACGCAGGGTCTGTACGGATTCCTCGCTTTCGTGCTCTGGCTCGGCAAGGACTTCGCCAGCAACGGGCTTCTGTATTTCAGCGTCGGCATCAGCGTCGGTGTCGTCTGCCTCATCTCCGGTATACGCCAGGGACAGGTCTGCGCCAACGGTATCGTAGGCACCAGCCAGGGGCACAACGTGATGACCCAGACGATGATCTACGCCGCACTCCCTGAGTTCTACGCCATCCTCGCCCTCATCGCATCCATCCTCATCGGATAAGCCATAATAATGGATCTGACGACTCAGGCCTGCAAGACTCTGCGGGTCTGAGTTTTTTTATTTCACCCTGATGACGGCTGCGTCAAACCCACCGACTTCAGAGACAGAGACACAGGCGCAGCCGCAGACGGCCTCCAGTTCGGAAGGGATGCTGATACGCAGACTCCGGAGAGGCGATGAAGAGAAATTGCAGAAGACAAGCCAGGCCGCCGAGTCATCATAACGAAGGAAGGCGAAGTGTCTGTCGGCGTCAAAGCCTGGAGAATCAAGGTTGCAGTAGCACAGATCCCAGGACTTGCCGCTGCGAAACACCGGCATCACGGCATAGCCCAGCATCTCCCGATACCTCGCGAGCACAGCGGACTCCTCCGGAAGCAGGCTTCCTGTACCATGGACAGCCTGATAAAGCCGGCCAAGCGTGGCAGGATGCGTAATGTCGAATATCGAAGTCCGCCCATTGTCACTCTCGGCGGCGTTCTCCCCCGCCTCCTGGCCGAAATACAGCATGAACGAGGCGTCATTGAAAAGCAGGGACACAGCCAAAGCGGCATAAGCACGGGACGGGGCACCCAAAAAGAAAGATGACGCCACCCGCTGCTCATCGTGGTTCTCAAGGAAATTGAGCATCCGCGGCTGCATATTCCCGAGGAACTGCCAGTTCCAAGTGATGGACCTGGCGGTCAAGCAGCCCGCGCATATTTTCCGAAGGTTGTCATAAAGCCCCGACTTGTCATAGAGCAGATCAAACCCGACCTCCTCAATGTATTTGCGGTAATTTTCCCTGCCATACACCTCAGCCACAAAAAGAGCCTCCGGGTAATCACGCTTCACGGCAGATATCAGGTCGCCCAAAGCCTCCGGCGGAACAAGTTCCACCATGTCACAGCGGAAGCCGTCCACACCTCGCCCCATCCAAAAGCGCAGCACTTCCAACATCTCGGCACGGGTGGCGGGAGAACTCCAGTCATTCTTGAGAGTATCAGTCCAGTCAGCATCACAATAATCATAATGGACTATCTGACCATGATAATTCCTTGCAACGTGATTCGGGATGTAGTCTATCAGCAACTTCAGTCCGGCATCATGTACCCGCTTCACAAGAGAATCGAATTCTTCCATCCGCCGGGACTGGCAGTCAGCCATATATGGATTGACATCCTTCCAGTCACTTATGGAATAAGGACACCCGGGATCACCCTTGACGAAAGGTTCGCCGCTTGCGTGACGCGGAATGCCGGTAAGCCACAGATAGTCAATCCCGAGAGATTTTATATACTCCAGTGTCGGCTCATCCCAAGAAGAGAAGCCGCATTTGCCCCATAAACGGGCAAGAGCTTGATAAATAAGCAGTTTCATCGAAAAATCAGAAAGGATAACCCACACCGAAATGGACGGCAAAACCATCATCCCGCAGCCATTTTGACGGACCGGCCCAACGGTTTCCAGCCTCACGGGACGGATCATGCAGTTTGAAGCCCATGTCCACCCGCAGCAAAATAAAATCCATGTTGAGTCTGACGCCAAGCCCCCAGTCTGCGGCAAGACTCTCCAGACGCAACTCCTGAAGAGCATCATGCTGCCATACATTTCCGGCTTCGGCGAACAAAGCCCCTTCGAGTTTCCAGAACATCTTGAACCGGTACTCCAGATCAGCCTCCATCTTGATGTCTCCGGTCTGGTTCGGGATGATGAAGAACGAATCCATCTCACTGAACCCAGGCCCCAAAGTTCTGACCTGCCAACCGCGCATGCTGCTCGCACCGCCACAGTAGAACTGTTTCTCGAACGGAAGCGCCACCGAGTTGCCGTAGGCCCGTCCGATGCCTCCGTCAAGCCTGAGCGCCAGCGCCTGCGTGTCATTGCCTCCAAAACGAAAAGTCTTGCCCAAAGATAGGGCCACTTTCACATACTGGTTGTAGGGAAGGCCGAACAGGGTGTGCTGCTCCAATGAATTGAGAGGCAGACTGCCTCTGAACAGGGATATCAGGTTGCCGGCGACATCCACTGACAGTCTTGCGTAATGATAAGGTGTTTTTGGAACGATATCAGAATTGGTGGTATAATATAGTGTACCTCCGACACCGGCATCGATTTGATCCTCAAACGAATCCCACAGATAAGGGTTGCCCTTGAGGGTCTCTTGAAATTCATCCCCGATGGCATAAAGCTTCACCAGGTTGAGCTGGAGTGGGTAGAACTGATAGAAGAGCCGTTTTCCCGACTGCCCGCTGTATCCATACGAGAGACCGGCGATGCTGCGGCGGTACTCCGGACGGTTCTGGTAATTGAAGCTGGCCTTTATCTCGGTACGCGGAATATTGTCCCGTCCCTCTATCCACCTGCTGCTGTAGCCCAAAGCTTTCGGGAAACTGATGGAAGTCGACACCCCGTATTCTGTTGAACGCACATCCGTACCGGGCTTGAACTGCCAGTTGCCGGTGAAACCAAGGTTGAGCAGTTCCCCTCCACGGAAGAGGTTCTTGTGGAAAAATGTAAGTTGCGGGGAAGCACCGAGCAGGCCGGAGGAGTTGGAAGATGCCTCCAGATTGACCTTGAACCCGAACACATTGGAGCCGCTCAGACGTATATCACAGTCCACGACAGCACTGTCCGACGGGGTCATCTCTATATTGACGCTGTTGAAGACATTGAAACTTGAAAAACGGGCATAAGTGGAATTCACCAGTTTCTCGCTATACAATTCACCGGGACGGATGTTGTTGAAACTCTCCAGTACCGGCTCCCTGAAACGGATAGATGAAGGATAATGGATTCTCACGTCCCCGATCCTGTATTTGACGGCAGGCACCGCGCTCGCAGGTGTTTCATTCCGCGTATAATTCTTTATCCTATAATAAAGTATAGTTCTGCCAGAGAGGGTATCGGCTTCAAAAAAATAATGGTTCTTGTTGAAATTGTAATAGCCGAGATTTCTGAAATACGCAGCGCCTCTCACCGTCTCGGCTTCCAAAGCTTTCTCCGACAGAGGATCGCCGACACGTATTCCAAGACCGGTGCTGTCCTGCCGGAAATCCTCGGCAAACTCTCCGCTCGGAACCTCAAACACAAGGCTGTCTATCCTATGCCTCCGTCCAGGCTCCACTATGTACTGCACTGAAGCCTTCCTGCCCCTGAACTCGACTTCCGGAGTCACTTTGGCACCATAATACCCGAGGTACTCGAGCCTTGTGCGCATGGCTGTTGCGGATGACTGCATCTGTACCTGGTCAAACAGCACAGGAGCCGTGCCTATTTTCTCCAAGAAAGGATTGAGTCCGCGGGTGCTGCCGTCCGACCAATTGTAGATGCCGACAAAAGGATTCCAGCCCAAGATTGTCGAGTTCGGCTGCTGCCGCACATAACTGGAAAGTTCCGAGACTCTCGGCCCGTCGTCCCCACGGACTGTAACCTTGCTCGACGACAGCAGATAGCGGCCCTCCGGCAACCCTTTCGTAGTGCTGCAGGAAACTGAAACGGCCAGCAGAAGGAGCAGCGGGAACTTCCTCATAACCCCCTCCTCCTGAATTCAGACAATGTGACGGCAGTCGCCACAGCCACATTGAGGGATTCGGCACCGCTCTTCCCGAAGGACGGGATGAGAAAACGGCGCGTAAGAAGACCGCGAACCTGAGGGCTGATGCCGACAGACTCGTTGCCCATCACCACAAGTCCTTCAGGTACAAATTTCTCCTTATATATGTCCGCTCCGTCCAGCACCGTGCCGTAGATTTCCATCCCCTCCCCCTCGAACCTCCGGCACAGCTCCGGAATATCAGCCGTCTGTATATTGACCCGGAACACTGACCCCATAGAAGCCTGGACCACCTTCGGATTGTATGTATCGACGCAGTCCGGGGAGGCGAACACAGCCTCCACCCCGAACCAGTCCGCAATGCGGATGATAGTGCCGAGATTGCCGGGATCGCGCACCGAATCAAGCGCGAGATAAAGCCCTCTTTGAAGTGTCTGCGGCAAGTTGTCCTGCGGGGGAATCTTGAGGACAGCAAGGACAGGTGAAGGGCTGGACAACTGGCTCATGCGGGACATGGCATTCTCTCCGATGTCCTCTACCCGCCAGAGACCGGCAAGTTCAAAACCGGAATCAAGAGCCTCACGCACCATCTTCTCCCCCTCCACTACAAATTCACCGCTCGCCTCGCGGAATTTCTTCTCACGAAGCGAACGGACATGCTTTATCTGCGCGTTTGTAATCATCTAGTCTACGAACCTGATTTTGCCAAGATCTCTCGGCTTGGCGGCAGGAGCCTCATCAGGGTATCCTATACCTATCATATATAGGAGAGAATAATCTTCGCTGAATCCGAGTTTCTTGATGAACTCCTTGCCGGCGTCGCTGTTCTTGAGGAAATTTACAGGTCCGCCGAGGCAGACGGTGCCGAGTCCGAGAGACTGAGCCGCGAGGATCATGTTTTCGCCCATGAGCCCCGCATTGACACCGTCATCCCCTGTCGGGACAGCGATGCAGATGACCGCAGGGGTGTTGCGGAACATGTTCTTGAAGCCCGGATCACGCTCAAGAATCTGAGGGTTGGCTTTCTTGTATTCCTCGGAGATTGCCGATATGCTCTCGGCGTTGTCAACAATACGGACTTCCCATCTCTGGGCGTTCATGCCGTTAGGGGCATTGACACCGCACTCGGCGACAAGTTGAAGCTTCTCCCTCTCGACAGGGGTGTCCTTATATTTCCTGATGGAACGACGGCTCATGATGGCCTCGATTACAGGGTTTTGGGCATCGTTCTTTGTGACGGTCTCGCCGTTCTGTCCACAGGAGGCGAGGCAAAGGGCGGCAAAAGCCACCGCAGTAAGTGAAAGATACTTTTTCATGACTTTGCTAAGTTAGCAAGAATTTTCATATATTTGCGCCGGAAATTTGAGTTTGATATGAACATCGGATCCATAGGAGTTCTCACATCCGGAGGCGACGCCCCCGGAATGAACGCTTGCGTCAGGGCGGTAACAAGAGCCGCCATCTTTGAGGGCTGGAAAGTCTACGGCATCTACCGCGGATATGAAGGCTTGATAATGGGCAACATAAAGGAGCTCACCACAGAGAGTGTCAGCAACACCATACAGCGCGGCGGCACCATACTCAAGACAGCGCGCAGCAACGAGTTCCGCACTCCGGAAGGCAGGAAGAAAGCCCACGACAATGTGGTCAAGTTCGGCATCGATGCCCTCGTCATCATCGGAGGCAACGGGTCGCTCTCTGGAGCACAGATTTTCGCCAGCGAGTACGACATCCCTATCATCGGGCTTCCGGGGACAATCGACAATGACCTATACGGCACGGATTCGACCATCGGATACGACACCGCCCTCAACACCATCATGCAGTGCGTGGACAAGATCCGCGACACGGCGACAAGCCACGACCGCATCTTCTTCGTGGAAGTGATGGGACGGGACGCCGGATTCCTCACACAGAACAGCGCCATAGCGTCAGGGGCCGAGGCCGCAATCATACCGGAGGACAACACTGACATCGACCAGCTCGCCACCTTTATCGGGCGCGGTATCCGCAAGAGCAAGAACAGCAGCATCGTACTCGTATCCGAAAAGGACGGCGGCGCCATGCACTATGCAGAGCGTGTACGCAAGGAGTATCCGGAATACGATGTGAGGGTATCTATCCTCGGACATCTGCAGCGCGGCGGCACTCCGACAGCCTATGACAGGATTCTCGCAAGCCGCCTCGGCGTGGCCTCAATCGAGGCCCTCAAGGAAGGACAGAGAAATGTCATGGTCGGCATCAAGAATGACCAGATAGTCTATGTCCCTTTCTCAAGGGCCATCAAGATGGACAAGCCTATAGACAGGGAGCTCATCAATGTGCTGAGCATCTTGTCGATATAGATTCATACGCGGCTCTGTGCGGGCCGTTTCAGCCGGGTCTCGCACCCGGGACAAGGGGTATTAGCTCAGTTGGTAGAGCGTCAGGTTCGCAATCTGAAGGTCAGGGGTTCGATCCCCCTATGCTCCACAGAAGGTCAGCCGTTGCGGCTGACCTTCTGTGGCTTTTGACGGGGCTTATCCCCGTGCCCCTGCGGCGCTCAAGTCGCTTTCCGACTTTGCCTGGCAAAGTCCCGCGACCGCGCCGGTCCGCTG
>CAKVDS010000008.1 GCA_934726455.1 uncultured Bacteroidales bacterium | reverse complement strand
CAAAACCGCAGACCCCCAAATCGCCTCCTCAGCGGTCTGGGGGCCTATTCTCTCCAAAAGGAAGTGTCAAAGATGGAGTTGTACGGGGTTGCAAATATAGTTCTAATCTTGCAAGTTTCATAATTTTCAAATACATTTGTTTTCCAAACATTCGGATATGAGAGTATTGCTGAAACTTAGCGGCGAAAGCCTCGGAGGCCCGTCAGGCAAGGGCATTGATTCAGAAAGCCTGGTAAGATACGCAAAAGAGATAGCCGCTGCGGTAAAAGCCGGACATCAGGTCGCGATAGTCAACGGAGGCGGCAACATCTTCCGCGGGCTTCAGGGACTGGGGTCCGGATTCGACAGGATCACAGGCGACCGCATGGGCATGCTCGCCACCGTGATAAATTCTCTCGGGCTGGCCTGCGCCCTCAGATCTGAAGGATTGAGAGCCGAAGTCTTCACCGCCACTCCGATGACCCCTATCGCCCATTATTACAGGAAAGAAGATGTCGTCTCCCTGCTCGAAGACGGCGGAGTCGCGCTCATCTCGGGAGGCACCGGCAACCCGTTCTTCACCACCGATTCCGGAGCAGCGCTCCGCGCCCTTGAAATAGGAGCGGACGCCCTTCTCAAAGGCACGCGCGTGGACGGGGTCTATACAGCCGATCCGGAAAAGCATCCTGATGCCGTCAAATACGAAGAGCTCACTTTCACCAAAGCCCTTTCAGACCACTTGAAAGTGATGGACGCCACAGCTTTCGCGCTGTGCGAACAAGGGCCGGTACCTATCATAGTGTTCAATGTAGAAGAAAAAGGCAACCTCGCGCGGGTCCTCAACGGGGAGAAGATAGGCACGACAGTACACGCATAAACACATCAGACAATGTTGACAGATAAAGCCATCGAAATCATCAATCAGACCGAGTCCAAGATGGACGAGGCTGTACGCTTCCTCGAAGAGGATCTCAAGTCATTCAGGGTAGGAAAGGCCAACCCGTTGATATTCAACAATGTTACTGTAGACTATTATGGCACGCCGACTCCGGTGCCGCAGGTAGCCTCAATAACCGCACCTGATGCCAAGACCCTGGCCATCCAGCCATGGGAAAAGAGCATGATTCCGAAGATCGAGAAAGCCATAATAGACGCCAACCTCGGATTCACACCTCAGAACAATGGTGAAGTCATCCGCTGCACAGTGCCGGCTTTGACCGAAGACCGCCGCAAGGAACTTATCAAGAAAGCGAAAGGCGCAGGCGAAAACGCCAAGATAGTGGTGCGCAACGCGCGCAGGGACGGTATGGACCTGTTGAAGAAAGCCCAGAAAAACGACGGACTTCCTGAGGACACACAGAAAGAGGCTGAAACAGAAATTCAGAAGATCACCGACAAGAAGGTGAAAGCAGTAGACGAACTCGTGGCAGCCAAAGAAAAGGACATCATGACCGTATAGGCTTAAGCCCTACAATTTTTTCATAGAACAGATTCCTCTCCCTCCCGGAGAGGAATTTTGCTTCTATCGGGGCGACCAGCAGTCTCTGGCGGATCTCCGGCGGCATCCCGCTGAAATCAAGCAGCCGCTGCACGTCCTTCTCAGTCGTGATGATGGCGGCAGTAGGATTTTTGCGGAGAGACGACTTGACGGCGTTGATATCCGACCACGTGTATTTATGATGGTCAGGGAAACTGAACCTTTTGGCTATCTTGTAGAAGTCGCTCAAGTAATTGCGAAGAGGTGCGTCCTTGGCGATCCCGCTTACCAGAATCGCTTTCTTGGCATAGACATAACGCGGCTCTGTCTCCGGGTAGACACCATGGATCTGGGCGTAGCTGATATACGAAAAGAGCACGGTACATTCTTTCCCGTCCGGACATACGGCACTGCATGCCGCAGCATCAAATGAAGTGAAACCCTGAGAAAGCACAAACGCGGTCTTGGCGTTGTCATCAAGATCAGGAGGACACTTGGTGACAATCAGAATATCCGCATCATACATCCGCTCCTTGAGGTCTCGCAGCCGTCCGAACGGCAGCAGGCTGTCCCGAAAAACCGGCCGGCCCCAGTCCACGAGCACCACGTTCAGCGCAGGACGGAGCTTACGGTATTGGAAAGCATCATCAAGCACGATGTAGTCAGCTTCCGGGAAATTCTTGTCCCAGCATTTGGAATAACGCTTGGCGTTGAGCCTTGAGGGGTCACACAGAAGAGTGCAGCCCTCGACCCTGTTCTTGTCCACAGCCACCGTAACCTCGGGAAACTTCTTCTTTATCTGCAACGGTTCATCTCCAAAAAGAGCTGCGCTGCCGTCTTTTGTGACCTGCTGAAAGCCTTTGCTTTCCCTCATATAGCCTCTGGAGAGCATAGCGATGTTCCGCCCCTTCCACTCCGGGCTTTCGAGAAGCATGCCGAGAATCATCTCCACATGAGGAGTCTTCCCCGTGCCGCCGGCGGTGATGTTTCCGACACACACGGTGGGCACTTCAGGCGTGAAAAGTTTATCTTCGCGTCTTCTATAGAACCTGTCCCGCAACTTCAGACTCAGGTAATAGGGAAACAGAATAATCCTGTCAATCGTCATATCGCATGCAAATATAATCCAAAATAGAGTAAAGCTCGTCCTTGTCCAAAGTCGTGACCATCCTCATCCTCGTCTCTTTGAAGTCCGGCAGGCCTTTGAAGTAGCAGGACAGATGCCTGCGCATCTCATAGATGCCCCTGGGCTCCCCTTTCTGCGCCAGAGAGAGGGCAAGATGGCGCTTTGCGAGCTCGACCTTCTCCCGCACGGAAGGCTCCGGCATCTTCTCGCCGTGCTCCATATAATATTTGATCTCCCGGAATATCCACGGATGTCCGAAAGTGGCGCGCCCGATCATTATCCCGTCCACACCATAGCGGGCAAAGGCGGCTGCGGCTGACGGCCCGTCGGTGATGTCGCCGTTGCCGATGATGGGGATATGGATCCTCGGATTGCTCTTGATCTGCCCGATCAACGTCCAGTCGGCCGCCCCCTTGTACATCTGGCAACGTGTGCGACCATGCACGGTGAGGGCGCTGATTCCCACATCCTGAAGACGTTCAGCCAATTCTGGTATTATCTTGGAATTCTCATCCCAACCAAGACGTGTCTTGACCGTGACAGGTTTGCCCACAGCCTCCACGACAGCCTTGGTGATGGCGACCATCTTGTCTGGATAGCGCATCATGCCGGAGCCGGCACCCCGTCCGGCAATCTTTGTCACCGGGCAGCCGAAGTTGATGTCAATCACATCAGCTCCGTGGCCTCCGACAAGTTCTGCGGCCCTGTCGGCCATCCGCGCCGCATCCACCATGGATTCGGGTATGTGACCATAGATCTGTATCCCCACAGGGGCCTCTTCGTCATACGTGCGGAGCTTGGCCAGAGCCTTGGAGGCATCTCTTATAAGCCCGTCAGAAGGAATGAACTCGGTATAGACCATATCAGCCCCCTGCTCGCGGCAGAGCAGGCGGAACGAGGCATCGGTGATGTCCTCCATCGGAGCCAGAAGCAGAGGTTTCTCCCCGAGATCGATGTTCCCTATCTTCATAACATACAAAAATAGTATATTTGCCCGTAAGTATCTCGAAAAACGATGAACATCTTTTCTTCCAGAATCGGGGCGCTCCGGGAAATGATGCGCTCCAAGGGGTGGGACGCTGTGATAATCACCGGTTCCGACCCGCACGGCAGCGAGTACCCCGCTGACAGATGGAAACAGGTAGAATGGTTGTGCGGCTTCACGGGAGAAGCCGGTGACGTTGTCGTCACGGCCGACCATGCGGGGCTCTGGACCGACAGCAGATATTTTATCCAGGCGGTAAAACAGCTGGAAGGCAGCGGAGTGGAATTGCACAAGACGAGAGTGCCCGAAGAGGTGCCTATACCGGAATGGATCAGCAGACAATCGGGTGAAGACTGCATCGTGGCAGTAGACGGATACTGCGTGAGCGCGGACTTCGCTTCCAGCCTGCCGGGAACGGTGGTCAGTGTACCTGACATGCTGGGCAGGTTTTGGACAGACAGGCCTCCGGTCCCTCAGACTCCAATCTTTACGGTGCAGACAGGAGAAGCCAGAGCCAGCAAGCTCGAAAGGATACGGACATTTCTGCGGGACAGGCAGTACGACGGAATTCTCCTCACCGCGCTTGACGAGATAGCCTGGACGCTGAACGTAAGAGCCTCGGACATCGAATATAACCCTCTCGTCATCAGCTATCTGCTGGTGACGGCAGACAGAGTGCTGTGGTATGTGCTCAAAGGCGACGTAGAGGATCCGGAGACAAGGGCCACACTGAGCATCCTCGAAGCCGAAGGCATAGAGGCGCTTCCGTACACGGACATTGACTATATCGGAGAAGAGGTGCAGGGACGGCTCTGCATAGACAGCAGCAAGCTTAATTTCGACATCTTCTCCTCTCTGACGGCCAGAGGCAACGCCATCGTGGACACGACAAGCCCGGTTGGTCTGTGGAAGGCGGTCAAGAATCCGGACGAGATCGAATCCATGAAGGAAATCCACGTCAAGGACGGGCTGGCGATGGAAAGATTCCTCTACTGGCTGGAAAAGTCCGTAGAAGCCGGGATGGAGATAGACGAACGGAAGGCCGCCCTGAAACTCGGAAGTCTCAGGGCTTGTATCGGAGAATATCGCGGTGACAGTTTCGAGACCATCTCCGCCTACGGACCAGGTGCCGCGCTTCCCCACTACATCACTCCTAAAGAAGACGCGCCGGTGCTGAAGGACTGCGGATTGTATCTGTGTGACTCCGGCGGACAATACACCCTCGGGACAACAGACATAACACGCACCGTACCTCTCGGCAAATGCACCCCGCTCGAAAGGGAAGACTATACTCTCGTACTGAAAGGACACATAGCTCTTGCCATGGCGGTATTTCCGGAAGGGACGCCGGGGTGCAGAATTGACGCGCTGGCAAGAGAGCCGCTCTGGAAGAGCAAACGGAACTTCGGGCACGGCACAGGACATGGAGTGGGATTCTTCCTCGGGGTTCACGAAGGCCCGCAGGACATACGGCAGAACCTCAATCCGATCCCGCTTGAGCCGGGGATGATCATATCAGACGAACCGGGCATCTACCGTGAAGGCCTGCACGGCGTGAGGCACGAGAATCTTCTGCTCTGCGTAGCGGACGGCAGCAACGAATTCGGAAGATGGCTCAAATTCGAACCTCTGACCCTCTGCCACTTCGACACATCCGCATTGGAAAAGTCCCTGCTCGACAAAGATGAACTGGAATGGCTGAACGCCTACAATGAACGGGTCTGCCGCACCCTCAGCCCGATGCTTCCTGAGGAGATTGCAGGGTGGCTGCGCGAGAAGACTCTCCCGGTTTAAGAAGCATAGAATCTTAAAAGGGGCTGACCAGATATTGGCCAGCCCCTCGTGATGTTGTTTACGAAAGGGATCAGTGATTACGGAAATTCCACTTGGAATTGTCGCTGTTCATGTCAAACTTGCCAAGGGCCGGTGTGCTGTCGGCGATGGAGATGAGAGCATATTTTTCATCTGTACCAGGGACGCTCTTAGGCATTATACGGTAGGTGCCGTCAGTGAGCTGCTCTATCCTCCAGAGCTGCTCTGCCGCTCCGGTGAACTGAGGGACGGTCACGAGTTCCGCACCTTCTGCGGCCGCGAGAGCGCGCTCGGTGCCTTCGATCACGATCTTATAGTATGGAGCGCCAAGATAGCCTCCTGCATCAGGGACCGCAGTTATGGTCCACTTCTGATGAGGTCTGAACATGTAGTCGCCGATACGGACATCGATATTGCCCTCCGGCCAAGTCCCGATAACCTCTTCGAGTTTCTGATCCTCGACGATGACCTCAGGCTCGTCGTTGTTGCGCCAGAAGCCGCGCATCCCGCCTGCCATACGTACGAAGTCCACCGCAAGTTCAAGGGCATAACCCCTGCGCTCGGATTCGATCTCGTAAGTGCCGTCCTTGAAAAGTTCTCCGGCTACAGGCCAGTCGTTCTTCCAGAGCAGAGGACGGATACCGAGCACGCTGCGGCCGCTCCTGTCAAGGTCAGCCTCGAAGTGGCAGGACATCTTCTCGACACCCTCCTCTTCTATATAACGTCCGAAATGTCCCGGGCCGGTGACCCTGTCGTGGGCAGCGAGCACCATCTTGCCGCCTCCGCGGAGCATGTCGCGTCCGACATTGTCAAGATAAGGCCCCGTGACCTTGCGTGAACGGCCCACCACTATATTGTAGGTTGAATTTGCCCCGTCGCAGCAGGTGCCGTGGGTTCCGAGAAGATAATACCAGCCGTTGCGGTACATGAGAGTCGTGGCTTCACAGTCGATGGCAACATTTACAGGCTCGTTGCCCTCAACCCTCGCACCGGTAGCAGGGTCAAGCTCCACAAGACGGATGAAACCGAAATATGTTCCGTAAGTAAGCCACAGACGGCCGTCCGTCGGGTCGAGCAGGAGACCTGCGTCAATGGCATCGCAGTCCTCGTCCACGAGGGAGCTGGCGACCTCAATCGGCTCGGTATATTTGAAATCCGGAGAATTCGGATCAAGGGTCTTGTTCCACATTGTCAGCACTCTGCCTGCATGTCCACCGCCAAGTCCGCCTCCGGTCGCACTGTATGCGATGAGATAACGGTCTCCTATCTTTATGGCATCAGGTGCAGCGCCACCGCCCGGACGCACGGCTCCGCCGTTCCAGAGCCATCCGTCCTCGGAGATCAGTCCCCCGCCGCCGGTGCCGAAAGTGTAATATTTGCCGTCACAGAGCATTATCGTGGACGGGTCGTGGATAAAAGGTTTGCCGCTGCGGGAGGTGCTGCTCTGGGCAGAGGCCACACCGGACATAGACACTAAATAGGCAAGGGCTACAGCCCCCATCAGTATTTTTTTCATCGTAAGAGTATGCTTATTTATTGGATATGGTAATGTTCTTGACAGGATTGAGGTCAGCATCGAGGAAGCGGGCACAGAAATCGCTCATTCCAGGACCGTTGATCACTGCCCCGCGGAGGATGTTCTTGCCTTTCTTGAGAGTGATTTTCTTTGACATGCAGTCATCCATCACCATACGGCGGTCACCGGACAGGAGAAGCACCTCTTCTCCGTTGAGCCACCACATGGAGGCGGAATTGGAGCCGACAGAAAGCCTGACTTCCATATCCTCAGGGCAATTGATGACTGTCACGGCCCAGAAAAGGACACCATAGACATCCGTCTTGAGATTGCTTGCGAAGCGGAACAGCTTCACATTATACAACTTGCTGTCAAAGGCATGCCATACCAGGCTCTGTTTGCCTACTTTAACCTTGGATCCCGGCTTCGGCACAGTGGTGAACTGCCCCGGGAAATACTCTGTATTGAAAGCCTCTCTGAGATAACTGTCCGTGAAGACGGTGTTGGTGCGGTTGGGCTTGCTGATCGGCTCAAGCAAGAGCCAGCGGCCAATGAAACCGTCAGCGTCAGGAGTCACCTCGGCGGATGTCATGAAGTAGTTCTCGAGGGCAGTGTCTCCCTCTTGGGCGAAAGCGCCGCTACAGCACAACGTGGCGAGCAGGGAGGTTGCGAAAATGAATTTTCTGATACTTGTCATCGGTATTAGTGTTTTGGTGCAAATATACCGCAGACAGGCTTCAAACGGGGATTTTAGTGTATCATAAAGTTTTGTCTGACGCTCTTATCGCCGACAAGCTCATAGAAAGGCGCGCTTTTTCTTTGACTCTTTGCGTATGCGGCGCAATTCCGGGATACGGGAGTGCAGTTCGGGGATGAAGCGCAGGGGGATCAGGGAGAAATTCTTCAGCGACATCCCGGCAAGTTCAAGCGGATATGCCAGCCTCCTCCACAGCCAGCAGCGCCCAGGGTCACTGAGCCGCACCACCACGGCGATGCACTTCAGCCTCATCTTCTTCTCGCGCGAGGTTTTCCTGCCGGCGCGGTCGTGGACAGCCTTGGCAGACGGAACCACGCCGCAACGAAGTCCCCTCCAATGCAGGCGGTCGATATAATTGTCATCCTCCCCGTACTGGGAAAATGCCGGAGAGAACCCGCCGACCTCCTGAAGAGCCTTACGGGAAATGAGCCAGTGCGCCGCCATCACAAACGGAACCCCGACAACCGTGCGCGGAGACGGAGCCACAACCGAAGCGGCCTTGAGGTATTTGGAGCATTTACGGGAGAACCACGAGTCAAGCCGCCCGGAAGCATCGTTCTGCACGGGACTGAGTATTCCGAAATCCGGACGGGCAGCAGCCACAAGCAAAGATAGCGTATCCCTCTCCACCCATGCGTCCTGATTCAGAAGGTAGACAAAGTCATAGCCGCGTTCCAGGGCCAGCCGCAACCCGACGTTGTTGGCCGCTCCGAAGCCCTGATTGCCATCTGAGAGAATCAGCTCCGCTTCCGGAAAACGCTCCCTGACATATTCGCGCGTCCCGTCAGTGGAGCCGTTGTCCACGACAAGGACATCCGGCCTCATACGGCTGTCGAAAAGACTTCCGAGACACTTCTGAACCCACTTCATCGCATTGTAGGTCACGACTATAGCAAGAACTTTCGGCATCTGTCAAACGGAATATCTGATGAATATCTCTTTCGGACTGCGGCGGGTGAAGATGCTGCGGCAGATATTGCGGAAAGTCAGCGCCTTGATGCGGTTCTGCTCCGAGGGGCGGAGACGGCAGCGAAGCGCAGCCTTAATGTATTTGGAAAATTCCGCAGCCCACACCCCGAGTGCCAGAGCGAAATACTTGAGAGGCGAGCCTCCGCTGAAGAAGATCAGGGAGCCGCGGACGGCCGCAGGCCGTACGGCAGGCGAAAGCCTGCCGGCGGTGGTGCGCCACTTGTGCACCACCGCCACCGCGGCATCCACATATACGCCGTATCCTCTGCTGCGGGCCAGCGTGGAGAGGGCGATGTCCTCCGGCGTGAAGAAATAGCGCTCGTCAAACCACCCGAGCTCGCGGAATATCTCCGTCCTTATCAGGAACGCGGCCCCCGAGATGTTGGAAGTGCGGAACACCTGCCCCTCTGCCGGGGTCTTCCCCACCGTATCATCCTTCGGTTCCGAATGCAGATGCCACTGCTGAAAGACATAATTGCGTGCAGGATACGGAGGCCTTCCGCAGAGCTGGAGCGAAAGATCTGCGTTGACAAGCCTCGGCGTCACTATCGCCGCATCCTCCGGAAGCCTTCCGAAGTCGGCGACGAGAGCCCCGATGACATCCTCGCGGAGCTCCGTGTCGTCGTTGAGGATAAAGCAGAACCTGCCCCGGGCACGGCGCAGGGCCAGATTGTTGTTCTCCGAAAAACCGCGCGTCTGTCGGCTCTCAATAAACTCCACCCAAGGGAAATCCGCCCGGACCTTCGCCAGATTGTCCCCCGAAAAACGGTAAGCGACAACCATAGTCTCATAAGAAACCGCAGATGTGTGCGCCCTGAGACTGCGCAGACAGGGATACAGATTGTCAAGCCTGTCCATACAGACTATGACTATGCTCACTTCAGGGGCCGTCTCCATATCACAGAAGGCCCTCCGGCAGATCCAGATCCAGAGTCCGGGTCTCAGGATCGGCCGATATTATGAAATCTTCGTGAAGAGGGAGCAAAGCATCCCCCACATAGATACAAAAATTGCCCGGTATAGGCTCTATGTCCGTCACTTCCCCAAGCCTCTCGCCACGGCACAGCACGGTCCAGCCTATAATGTCGGTCTCGGAATCTTCCTCCGGCTCGCCTTCCAGCCAGACATCTCTTCCGACCATCTCTTCAGCATCTGTGAGGTCAAGTACGTCATTAAGATGCACTATGGCCTTGGCTGAGCCTTTGGCCTGAATGTCCTGAATAAAGAAAGGAACCGGCAGTCCATCGAATTCGATGAACACCGGTTCCTTGAGGTCGATTTCCTCCACATCGATGTCGAAAAGCCCAATCAGGAGCCCGCCATCGGTGCCGTTGGATTTAAGAATCTTTGCGATCCTCAGCATTACGCCTCAGCCGGAGCTTCAGCGGCCTCCTCTGCAGGAGCCTCAGCCTGTGCAGCTGCGGCAGCCTCGGCGGCCTGCTTTGCGGCGAGTTCCTCAGCTTTCTTGCGGAGAGCCTCGGCGCGTGCCTCGTTCACCTTGACTTCCTCAGCCTTGGCAGCCTTCTTGGCCTCGATGTCGCTGTTCTTGAGAGCGTTCTTCTTGGCTTCGATCTTGGCGTCACGCTGAGCCTTCCAGTCGTTCCACTTCTTGTCGGCCTCAGCCTGGGTGAGGGCACCCTTGGCTACACCGCCGTCGAGGTGATGACGGAGAAGCACTCCCTCATAAGAGAGGATGCGGCGGGCGGTGAGTGTCGGCTCTGCACCTACCTTGATCCATGCAAGCGCGCGCTCTGCATTGAGAACGATGGTTGCAGGGTTGGTGTTAGGGTTGTAAGATCCGATCTGCTCGATGAAGCGACCGTCACGTGGTGAATGAGAATCTGCCACTACAATGTGGAAGAATGCGAAATTCTTCTTTCCGTGGCGCTGCAAACGAATTTTAACAGCCATTGTGAATCTGTTTTAAAAAAATTAAAATTAGCAATCGTCCCTACCCGAGGGACACGAGGGGCAAAGATAGTGATTATTTATTTATGCGGCAAATATCTGAGGCCCGGATGGTTGCGGCTGTTCATCGCACGTGGCAGCAGGTAGTCCCGGGGGATTCCGCAGCGGCGCAGACAGGGCATGAGAGAGAGCTGGTCCCTGCGCGCTATCCTCAGCACGCACCGCCACCACATCTCGTCCAATACTATGACATCCGCATCATTGTGCAGACGGAATATTATGTTATTCTCCATCAATCCAGAGCCCCTCCGCATCCCATGGAGATACTGCCAGACCCACACCCGCAACAGCCTGAATGCAGATATATAGTGCATATTGTAGCACATTCTCGCCTCCTGAAAGACATCTGTCCTGCTGGGATGCGCCACTCCGCTGTATTTCACGCCGGCGGCTTCCTTGATGCGCACCGCACGCCACAAACTGTCATCAAGCACCTCGATATTGCCGTCAATCCACAGGGATGCGTCATAATCCGACAGGAGCAGATGCGGATGCGTCTTAGGGTAGCGTGACCTCAGGCCGGGATCGCTTATACCGCAGTCAAATTCGCATATCTGCCATACCCCGACCCTCTCTGCCGTCTTCTCACCCTTGCCGACAAAGCAGACATAATCAAAGTCAGCCGCAGGCTCCACAGGCTGGAGCAAAGTGTCATATCCACCTATTATACAAGTATATACAACTGTTTTCATCTTATTTTGTAAAGTTCTCCTATCCGAAAATCGGCCTCATCAGGGTCAAACGGCACCAGCCCGCTCCAATGATAGAAAGTATACTCCCCGAAATACACCTGACCGTCTATCTCATAAAAGTCCATCCTCACCTGCGGGATGCCTTGCGAAAGTGTCGCCGCGAGGGATTTCATCTGTTCAAAATGCTCCGGGCGCGCCGGTGGCACCGGGGCGTTGGGATGCCCGTTGCGGATGTCAAGATGATTCCATTCCATATCGAAGAAGTCGAACTTGGTCTCCTCAGTCCTGTCGGCTCTGTCGGAAGCCACGAACATCAGTTCCGGCACACCATTGAAGCAGAAGAACTTGTAATCCCGGATATCTTCTCCCATATATTTTTCAGCTATTATCCGGGGACACACACCTTTATAGGCCCATTCCCGGTCCCGCAGCCAATATTTCTTGCCCAGACACTCCCTCAACCTGCTGCAGGCAGCGGACCTGTCGAATGAGTTTTTGTCCGTGCACACCACTGTGCTCCCGCTGTCGTGGGTGCATTTGAGAACAAAGCGTTCCGGGAGGGAATCCCAGTCTATGTCCTCAACCCTTTCCCACACGCCAAGCGTCGGGATGACGTGTTCCTCCCCTACCAGTTCCGCCACGCGGGACTTGACCTCCGCCTTGTCGGCAAGCGTATGATACAGCGGATTATGGTCATGAAGCTTCTGCCATTGGAGCTTCTCCGTGTATCTGAGAGGGTTGCGCAGGTCAGGACGGCGGCCCATAGCCTCGAAATAGGAGTCTTCGACAGCGATCTTGTCAGGGAAATGTCCGCGTCCGAGTTTCCTTGTGACAAACGCCCTCTCCCCGGGAGTGAGTGCCACCGCAAACACCGACACCGCCATGGATCCCCATGCCGCAATGCACACCAGCAAAACCCTTACAAACCCGGACGGAAGGAAGTGATGCACCAGAGAAGGCAGCACAAGCGAGACGGCGCTCACGACAACAAGAGGCAGGGCCACAGCCCGGAAAAACCTCCCGAGAGGGAAGCCTGTCCGTGAGCGGACGAGCAAGAGCCGCAGCACCAGCACGGCTAAATATATCACGATGAACACCGCATACGCCCACCATGCGGGAGCGCCCGCCTTGAAAGCAAGCCAGACCAGAGGGAGGCACATATATGACACCAGCCCCGTAACAAGGTAGTATTTACGGACTTTCCCGGATGCAAGAACCAGTGTGAGCACAGAATTACCGGTAAGATCCACCAGCAGCCCGGCAAGAGAAAGCTTCACAAACAGAGCGGCCATAGGCGGCACCTCGACAAGCCACAACCCGAGCACCGTCTCCGCCTCGAAAAGCAGCGGGATGAAGAAAGCCAATATCACCAGATACGAATACTTTGCCCCTTTGCGGACAAGTTCGAAGCTGTACTCCCTGTCTCCGCCCGCCCAGGACTTGGTAATCTGCGGGTTGATGGCAGTCAGAAAATTGGAGACGAACTGCCGCGCTATGCCCTCCACCTGTGCGGCCACCCCACGGGCAGCATTGACAGCCACACCGAAGAAGAGATTGACAACAAGATTGACACCCTGCGTGTTGAACACATACGCGCTCGTCCCGAAAAAGCTCCATCCCGCGAAGCCGGACATCTCCCTGACCAGAGACCAGTCAACTGTCAGCCTGCCACGGCTCTCGGGAAAATGCCTGCGGCAATACAGTGAATATGCGCCGCGCACCACCACAGCCACGGCGAGCATCAGCAAGGCGTAAGTCTCAAGCTTGTCAAACACAGAGACATACAGCATCAGAGCCACCATGAGCTTGAGTCCGGCCTCGACAAGGCTGATGAGGGCAAACGCCGACATCTTCTCATGCGAGACAATCGTGGCATTGTACGGTACGGAAAGCAGGTTGAACACCAGCACACCCAGAGAGCAGTGAAGCACCACTTCTGCCGCACGTTCCCGGCCTCCCGGCAGGACCATCCTCTCCCTGAGGAACCACATCCCGAGAGTCTCCACCAGCAGAACTATGACCACGGACAGCACCAGCTGGATGACCACTCCGGCGCAGAACACCCGCCTCAACTTCTGCTCATCCCCTCTGCCGAGTTCAAACGAGATAAAACGGCTTATGGCCGAGGAGATGGAGGCGGAGATGAAAGTGAACAGGGTGACAGCCCCGCCGACGGCATTATAAACCCCGTAGTCCTCAACCCCGAGCGCGTCGAGCACGACACGCGACGTGAACAGGCCGATCAGGATCAGCAGGAGCATACGAAAATACAGCAGGAGAGTGTTCTTGGCTATCCTCCTGCTGTTGTCCGACAGTCCTGCCGCCTTAGGTGACATTTATCAGCCGAGCACTATGGTCGTCTCCGCCTTGAGATCCTCATAGAACGCGGCCACGCTCATCTGCATATAAGGAATCAGCCAAAGGAAGCCTATTCCACAAGTGAGAATCGACAGGATGAACCAGCCTATAAAGCTGAGATACAGGTAGAAAAGGTCGAACTTATGGCCTTTCATCATCTCACGGCTGCGCGTGCTCGCCTCCCAGGCCGACAGTTCCGGCCGCTCCTGCAATATGTAAGGCGTCAGCGCATAGGCGAAACTCATAACGATCCCCGGGATGAAAAGCAGCAGACACCAGAGCATGATCTTCACGGACATGCAGAGATAGCCCAACATCTTATGGATATAATTGTCAGTGGTGAGGTTCCACATATTGCCGGTCACAGCGGTGTTGCCGGTCTGATACATGAGCAGGAGGGAGTTGGCATATCCCACACTGGCCGGCCCTATCACAAACACTGCGAGGACAAAGCTCACCCCTGACATGGCGAGGACATTGGCCACAGGGAGCGACATCCCGCTCTCAGAGCCACCCGCCAGATTGCTGCTTGAGCATATCAACGAAATAAGAATAAACACAATCGTCGCCACCACAACCGGCGACCAGTTGCCCTTAAGTCTGGAAAGGGCCGCATTCTTGTAATACTGGTTAGTCTGCATATCTTATAAAGTTTAATTATGCTAATATAGTCTATTTCCTGAAAAGTCCGAAGACGGCGGAGCCTGAGCCGGACATGGAAGCGTAGACGGCACCTTCGGCGTAGAAGCGCTCCTTGAGCGCGGCAATCTGCGGATGGGATGCGAAGACTGACGGCTCGAAATCATTGCGGAGAGCGCCTTTCCACTTTTCGACCGGAAGAGAAAGCACTTCACGGAGCGGCTGACGCGCTGACGACGGCTCAAGCACCAGACCCGAATACGCCTCTTTCGTGCTCACCGTCACTCCCTGCGGCACCTCGACTCTGATTTCATACCCCGAAAGGTCAATCTCCCAGGGGGTCAGGACTTCTCCCCTGCCCTCCCCGAACATCGGACGGTCGTAAATGAAGAACGGACAGTCCGACCCGAGCATGGCGGCACGGGAGGCCAACCCCGCCTCATCAAGTCCAAGGGAGAACATGGCATTGAGAGCCTTGAGCATAAACGCGGCATCAGCAGAGCCCCCGCCCAAGCCGGCTCCTGTCGGGGCCGACTTGTGCAGGACTATCCGGACCGGAGGCAGCCCGAACTCATCCGAAAGCAGACGCGCCGCCCGCCAGGAAAGATCCGTCAACGGGTCCCAATCCCCGCCAATAACCTCAATTGACGCCCGGTCAGACTCCTCTATGTCAATCCGGTCCCCCATACCACGGAAAGGCACGAAAAGAGTCTCCAGATCGTGATAGCCGTCCGGACGGCGCCTCAAGACATTGAGGCCCAGATTTATCTTGACATCAGGATATACTGTCATATACTTGACTGGCAATGTCTTCCGGCAGGCGGGAAACAACCGGCGCGAGAAAAGCCATCATCTGAAGGTGCTTGGCTTCCTCCTCAGGAATACCTCTGGAACGCATGTAGAACTGCTCTTCCATGTTCAGGAAACCGGAGGTGCAGCCGTGCGAACATTCCACGTCATCTGCGTATATCTCGAGCTGCGGCCTCGACTCGACCTTGGCCGTGTCTGAAAGCAATATGGTATGGTTCTCCTGATACGCCTTTGTCTTCTGTGCCCCCGGAGCCACATAGATGAGCCCGTCGAACGCGGCACGGGAATTCCCTCCGGCTATGCCCTTGAAGTTCTGCCGGGAGACACTGCCCCCACTGTTGTGGCGCACAAGTACATTGACAGAAAGCCGTTCGTCTGCGTGACACAGATACAGGCCTGCTATATCCACATCGCAGCCCTCACCGTCGATGTTCACTTCCATCGACACGTCTTCCGATGTGCCCGGCAGGGCGACGAGCGTAAGGCGGAGCGACTCGCCAGCAGCAAGCCGGATCTTCCCGGGGATCTCATCCCGGCCTATAAGGACAACTTTATCCATTGATGCTCCCGTATCCTTCTTTTTCTATCTTGTCCACCAGTTCCTTGCCGGCTGTCTCCACGATACGTCCGTCTTTCAGGACATGCACCACATCCGGCACGATATATTCGAGCAGGCGGTGATAGTGTGTGATGACTATATACGAAGTCTGAGCCGTGCGCATGGCATTCACCCCCTCAGCCACGATGCGAAGGGCGTCCACATCCAGTCCCGAATCCGTCTCGTCAAGAATGCTCAGCACCGGGGAAAGCATAGCCATCTGGAAGATTTCATCACGCTTCTTCTCCCCGCCGGAGAACCCGACATTGACCTCACGGCGAGCAAACTCGGGCTTCATCTTGACAAAATTCATGGTCTCGCGAAGCAGGGAGAGGAACTCGGCCGGCTTGAGTTCCGGCAGGCCTTGTGCCTTGCGGCGTGCATTCACGGCCGCTTTCATAAAGTTTGTTATGCTCACCCCCGGTATCTCCACCGGATACTGGAAACTCAAGAAAATACCGGCCCATGAGCGCTCCTCCGGGCTCATGGCAAGAAGGTCTTTCCCCTGGAAAAGGATGGAGCCTTCGGTCACCTTGAGGTCAGGACGTCCGGAGAGCACAGCACCGAGCGTGCTCTTGCCGGCCCCGTTGGGCCCCATCACGGCATGCACCTCGCCACGGCGGATCGTCAAGTCAACCCCCTTGAGGATCTCCTTGCCCTCAATCCCGGCATGAAGATTCCGGATTTCGAGAAGTATATTATCAGACATAATCTTACAAAATTACAAATATTTTACGCTTTCTTCTCATACAATCTATGCCACGATATGAGCGACCAGATGCCGTTGGCAAGATAGAGAGCGCATACTATAGGCATGAACACGTGACCCACAGAGATATGCATTATCATCTGGGAGACATTGACAAGAAGCCACGCAATCCAGCAGTCCCACTTCTTCAAAGCAGAAAGCAGCTGCGCGGTGAGTATCAGCACGGTCACGCAGGCATCCAGATACGGGATCGGATCAGAGGAAATCTTCCCCGGGAAGATGATGTTCCCGACCATGCTTATAAGCCATCCCCACACCCCGGCAAGCGCCAGGACACCGGCCAGCACAAGTGCGCGCTGCCGCCAGCTGAGCATGCTGACCTTGAGGGACTTCGCGTTCTCGGCGCTCTGCTCCCCACTTCGCGGATGCGTCCAGCGATAATGACCCAGTATATTGATTCCCAGCGATATGGGCTGGAGAAGCAGGTTGGCGTAGAGGTTCTTGTTCCAGAACATCAGGAAAAGCAGAGCCGAGTAGACATATCCCACCCAGAAGTTGTACTTGCTGTTGCGCCCGGCGAGAAACACACAGGTCAGGCCGAAAATTGACGTCAGCAGATCTATAAGCATGTTCCAATCCATACTATCCTATAGCGCCTTCAAGTGAAACGGAGAGGAGTTTCTGGGCCTCAACGGCAAACTCCATGGGCAGCCGGGACAGAACTTCCTTGGCATAGCCGCCAACTATCAGGCCCACGGCATCCTCAGGGCTTATTCCCCTCTGGGTGCAGTAGAACAGCTGGTCGTCACTGATTTTGGAAGTGGTGGCCTCGTGCTCCACAGTGGATGTCGGGTTCTGGTTGCGTATCACAGGGAAGGTGTGCGCCCCGCACTCACTGCCTATAAGCAGGGAGTCGCACTGGGAATAATTTCTGGAATTCGAGGCCCCAGGAGCGATGTGCACAAGGCCGCGGTAGCTGTTCTCACTGTTTCCGGCAGAGATGCCTTTGGAGACGATGCGGCTGCGGGTGTTGCGCCCTATATGTATCATCTTCGTACCCGTGTCGGCCTGCTGGAAGTGGTTGGTCATGGCCACACTGTAGAACTCCGAGGAGGAGTTGTCCCCCTTGAGTATGGTGCTCGGGTATTTCCAGGTCACGGCGGACCCTGTCTCTACCTGCGTCCAGCTCAGATGTGATCCGCTTCCCCGGCATATCCCCCTCTTTGTCACGAGGTTGAGTATGCCTCCCCTGCCTTCGGCATCCCCCGGATACCAGTTCTGCACGGTGCTGTATTTGACATCGGCATCCTTTTCCACTATGATTTCGACCACAGCCGCGTGCAGCTGGTGCTCATCCCTCATCGGGGCCGTACACCCCTCCATGTAGCTGAGCTGCGAGCCCTCGTCGGCGATGATGAGCGTCCGCTCGAACTGGCCGGTGCCCAGAGCGTTGATGCGGAAGTAGCTGGAGAGCTCCATCGGGCACTTGACACCCTTCGGAATATAGCAGAAAGATCCGTCGGAGAACACAGCCGAGTTGAGTGCAGCATAGAAGTTGTCGCCCGGCGGAACCACAGTCGCCAAATACTTGCGCACCAGATCCGGATATTCTCTGACAGCCTCGGAGAAAGAACAGAAGATTATCCCTTTGTCAGACAGGGTCTTACGAAATGTGGTCTTGACGCTGACCGAGTCAAATACCGCATCCACGGCCACCTCGGAGCGCGGCTTGACCCCCGCGAGAGCCTCCCGCTCGTGAAGAGGGATGCCAAGCTTGTCGAAAGTCTCCACCAGCGCCGGATCTATCTCCGTCGGACGCTCTTCGTCCTTTTTCGGTGCTGCCCAATATATTATATCTTGAAAATCAATTTTCGGAAGTTTGAGATGCCCCCATGTCGGAGGAGTCATCCCGAGCCAACGGCGATAGGCGTCAAGCCTGAAATCAAGAAGCCACTGCGGCTCGTCCTTCTTGGAGGAGATGAGACGGATGATGTCCTCATTAAGGCCTTTCGGAACATATTCCTGCTCGACCTCTGTCACGAAGCCGCCCTCATACTCCCTTTGCGTGAAATCTTTTAGAATATCATCCATATACAAAAGGCAAATTTACGCATTTTTGAGGAAAATAAGTTGCGCCCCTAATTGTCAGCACGCCGCGAGACAAGAAAGACGCCGAGGAAGACGAGCAGCATGGCCGCGGCCTTGACAAGGCTCGGACTTTCCTGAGAAGCGGCGAGAGCGATGAGCGAGGCGGCGACGGGCTGGAGGTTGTTGTACATCGCCACGGTCGTGGGCTGAAGATATTTCTGTCCGAAAGGGACGAGGAAATAACTTATGAATGTCGAGAAGATTATGACAAATCCGATTGCAAGCCACACTTTCGGGGAAAGCAGCGCCCACTGCGTGAGGAGCACCTCCCGGATCGAAAAAGGCAGAAGCATCACCAGACCGAAGAGATATTTCCACTTCATCAGTGTGACCGGAGAGTATTTCCTGATGATATCCTGGAAGAAAACAAGATAGACTCCATACGAAATCTGTGAGAGCAGGCAGCAGGCAATGCCGGAAAGCGAGCCCCCCGAGGAGAAAGTGCTCCCGTAAAGCGCAATGAGCATAGTCCCCGACATCCCTATAATGATACCCCCGGCCTTGCGCGCGTCCACCCTTTCGTGGAGATGGAGCGCCGACATGATCACAGTCCAGAGCGGAAGCGTGGCCATGCATATCGCCGCCTCAGTCGGCGAAGAGAGGGAAATGCCCTTCATGTAAAACAGCTGCACCAGCACTGTCGAGAAGAACGCCGCGAGAAAAAGCTTAAAATAATCCCTTTTCTCCACGTGCTCCTCCCTTTCAGACTTAAGCACAGACGAAGCGAGCCAGAAAAGCAGCGTCCCGGACAATATGCGTATGTCCGCAAGCACCGTGGATGAAACGATGCCGCCTGCCAATATAAATTTGGACACGGGGACTGCCGCGCCCCAGATTGTGTTGCACAGAAGCAATGAGACGTGCCCTGTACGCCGTTGAGAAGGAGTTGTCATGCAGCGGTAAGACCCTGACGGCCCAGCCAGAGAAGGAAAAATTTGTCATAGACGGAATATGTCCCCATTTCATTGGTAATGAAATCCTTGTCAAGAAGGGACTTGACTGCGGAGGCGACACTGCTTGGAGAGACAAGGCCGTACTTTCTTATAAAATTGCTTCCTGTCACCTCGCGCGCACTCCTTTCCGATGCTATCGCAAGGAAGACATCACGCTGCTTCACAGGCATCTGATACAGCAGGGATTCGTATGTATCCGACGACAGTCTCACTATGAAATCCACCGCCTCTTCAATCATGCCGACACTGCATCTTCCGCCTTTTTCTGTACAGGAAAAAAGAACATTCAAAGTGCGGTGGATATAACTGGTCACCGCATCAAAGCGTTCATACAGCACGGCAACCACCTCCGGATCAATTGACTTTCCGTTTTCCGCAAATTTTTCCACTGAAAATTCAGAGTATTTCCCGAGCGGCAAAGGTTTCAGGTTCATTATCATGACACTCTGGTAGAACGGCCTCGACGGGGATGTGAACATACCGTCCATCAGATGCCGCTGGCTTCCGGAAAAAATAAAATGCGCATTCGTCGTCCTTTGCACATAGGTCCTGATTGTCGCCTCGACCGTAGTGTCCTCATATTTTGTGATCTGCTGAAACTCATCAATGGCAACAATGCAGGGGCGGTCAGCAGACTGAAGGTACGAGAATATCTCATCCAGTGTCGCCGCAGGATTCCTTATCTCGCCAAGGCCGATACTCCAGGACGGAAGCCCGTTCATATCGAAGGTGATCTCCGGGCGGACTGAAACCAATGCACCCACGAATTTCTCCCATACAGCCTTCCCCCTCGGCTTCAATGTGTCAAGGACCGCCTTCCCGAGCAGATTGACAAAGTCGCTCAATGATTTTGTCGCATAGACATCCACAAGGAAACAGTAATATGCATCTCTGAACTCATCACAGTCAAACACATGGCTGATGAGTTCCGTCTTGCCGAGTCTTCGCGGAGAAATCAGGGCGACATTATGCTCATTGGACAGTAAACTCCTCAAGTCAGCGGTTTCCTGAACTCTGTCACAGAAATATTCTGATCCGGCATATCCTGAAGTTACAAACGGGTTCTTCATGACGATTGAACGTTTTCTGCAAAATTAATGAACTTCACGCACATTGTCATTTTTTCGTAACGAAAAAATGACAACGCCATTTAAATTTGGATAAGTGATTTATTTTACCTTACTTGCAAAGGTAAACCACTAACAACCTATTTATTTATGAAAAAAATCCTATGTTATCTGACAGCCGGCGCAGTCGCGCTCGGCGCGATTTCCTGCGTGAAGGACCAGGAGTCATCATCGGTGACCGCAGTGCGGCAGGCCAAGGCAGCCGAACTGCTGAGCATCGCCGAACTCAACAAGGCTCAGGCTGAAGCCGCCAAGACCACGGCCAATGCGGAAGCCGCCCTCAAGGCAGCCCAAGCCGAGTACCAGAAGGCCCAGGCTGAGTACCAGAAGGCTCTGGCAGAATATCAAAAAGCCCTGGCAGACAAAACAGGTGCCGAAGCCGAAGCCATCCGAGAGAAAATGAAGCAGGACCAGGAGAGGTTTGAACTCGAGAAACAGAAGATTCTCATCGAGATCGAGCGCATCCGCGCCGAGGCTGATGCCCAGATCGCAGCCTACAGACTGAGCGTCAAGAAGATCGAGCAGGAAATAGCCGATCTGGCCGATGAACGCATCAAGAAGCTCTTCGCAGAATACAGTTCACTCGTCTCGGAGCTCTCAGGCGAAAGGACTCTGCTGCTCAACGAACAGACACGCAAGCTCCAGACTGAGAGCGAACTCGTTTCACTACAAGCTTCAGCATCACAGATAGAGGTCGAGTACAACAGGCTCATAGCCGGCAAGAAAGCGTATATCGAGACCCTCAAAGCCCACAAGGAGCACCAGCCGGATCAGGAGACCCTCGAACCGCTGATCGATGCCAAGTGGGAGGAAGTCGACGCCCTCCGGGACAAGATCGCCGAAAACGAACAGAAGGCCTACAACGAGAGCGAAGAAACCCTCAGCACCAAGTACAACGAGACGGACAAGGCGCAATACCGGTACACCCATGACGGCATCACAGTACGGATCCCTATCCTCAGCAGCCTGATCGATCTCAGAGTCGTCAACCGCATCGAACCGGACGATGACGCTGCAATCACATACATCAACGGTCTGAGCGAACCCGTAATCTTCATGGTCCCGAAGGTCAACAGTGCCCTGATTGAAAATGCCAAGAACAAGATAGAGAATGACATCCGCGACTACCAGTCTTTTCTCGGCAAGGAAGGGGACACCATGAAGCACGACGGAACGCTGTACGCGCAGTACGCATACTTCCAGGACCTGCTTGAAAAGGCAGCGAAGGATCTCACAGCAAAAAAGGACGCTATGGCGGACGCCGAGAAAGCCAGAGCCGACGCCAAACAGGCGCATCTCGATGCCATTGCCGCACACGAGAAGGCTCATGAGGCTCTGGAAGCGGCACAGAAGGCCTACGATGATGCCGTAGAGGCAGAGGCCAAGGCACAGGAAGCCTACGATGCGGAGGAAGACGCTGCCAAGAAGGCCGAACTCCTCAAAGCCCTCGATGAGGCCAGAAAGGCAGCCGCCGACGCAGCAACAGCCCTCGGCAAGGCAGGAGAAGCCGACGCCGAGGCGGAGAAGGCCGAGACAGAAGCCGAAACCAAGTTCAAAGAGGCCAAAGATGCCTACAAGACCGCCGTGAGCGACTACGAAGCCGCCCAAACCTGGAAAGTCCAGATTGAAGACACTGTCATCGTGACCAAGGACAACATCGACTACTTCACGGCCCGTATAGCGAAGATGCAGGCAACCCTCGACAACTTCGACACAGCCGTCTCCGAGGCTTTCTCCGAGCAGGAATCATTTGTAAAGGAGATGCTTTCCCTCGCCGAAGCGCGTGACAAGGCCAAGGCCGCATACGACAAGGCACAAGAAACTCTCAACATCCTCGATGAAGAATACATAGCCCTGCTGAACCTCTGGAACCATGCAGACTACGCCAGCTACGAGCAGTCAATCGCCGACGCCGAAGCGGACATTGCAAGATACACCCAGTACATCGAGGACGCCAAGAACGCCGCCGGCAACAAGGAGGAGAGCATCAAACTCATAGAGAAGCGGATAGCCGACATCGAGGCCAGAATCAAGTTGCTGGAAACAATGGTGGACAACGCCAAGGCAGCTCTTGACGCCGCCCTCGCCTCCGAATAGCATTTTAAATATGAAGCTATGATCAAGAGACTTACAGCAATAATCTGTATCCTCTCATTGAGCCTGTCAGCCGCAGCGCAGGAGCACCATTGCACGCAGGCGGACTTCGGTCCTGTCAAGGGCGACATTCTCGTCAGCGCGACCGTGGGCTACGACAGCTTCGTCGGCAAGAACGCCGCGACGGACACCTCTGCCCCGAGCTATGAACTCAGCGCGACATCCGCAAGTTGGCTCGACAGCAGACTCAATGTAGGATTGGAGGGCAGCTGGTTCTTCTCCGACAGCTGGGCACTGCGCTTCGGCGGAGGGATCGGCTACAGCTACAACCCCGGATACAGCGAAAGGCCCGGAACCTTCGATGAAAGTTCCAAGCCAGGAGACGGCTCCATACCGGCCTACCGGGCCGTAGGTGAAGCCTCTACGCTCAAATACAGCGTAGTCCTCGGAGCGGACAGGTACTTCGCACATCCGTCGCTGAAGAACCTGAGATTCCACACCGGTATCCACGCCGGATTCGCCCACGGGCTCAACCAGATCTTCTACGACGAGGTCGAATCCCTCGGCAAATCCATCGGAGAACGCTATACCGTCAGAGCAATGCTCAACGCCGGAGCCGACTACTATTTCCTCCCTGGAATGTTCCTCGGCATCGAGTTCAATCCGTTCCAATACGGGTACAGCGTGACGACAATCCGCCCACAGGAAGGGCTCGCGGCCTACAGCGCCGACTGCCACGACTTCTGCGGGTTCGCCTCACCGACCATCAAACTTGGATTCAAGTTCTGACGACAGCGTCAGCCACAACTACAGAACAGGGCGGGGCCTTACGGTCTCGCCCTGTCATATATCAGTGCCACTACCTGCTTCCGCAGTCCTGCCACCGACAGAACCATTTTAGTAAGCGGCAACTTATTTTTAACGATCACTTACTCGTAGATGACAGTGATTTTATTGATTCTAGCTTGTTTGCCTGTGTTTTTCAGCGTAACCGTTTCAGTTTGCGAGCCTTTCCAAGTGGCGGTACCATAGGTGGCATTATAAGAGACAGACCCCGCGCCTTCGGCAACCTTCCAAGTGCCTGAGTGGTTCCGTTGAACATCAAACTCGATTCCGGTGATCGTAATCCCGTTTTGGGCTGTTACACTGAACGAATCCCCAGAATAAAGCCAGAGCACATTTTCCTCGATGCCTTTTGCGTATCCTGTTGCTGTCAACTTTATATTTGAATCACTATTCGTTACGGTCACAGTTTCACCGCCACCAACTTTCCCACCAGAGAAATTTACAGGATAGTAAACAACCTGTTTTGAAGATGAAGCATTGTCATATTTGAAATTGACAGTCTCGATATGGCCGGCTCTGAATTCTACCTCCTTGGTTGCCTCAGGGCGCTTCTCATGGCCATTGACTGCAAGCTTGAGAGTGTTGGCAGCGGCCTTGAACGGCTTGATCGGAATATAGAACGCAGCGCTTTCGTCTTTAGCCAGAGCGGTCCCGCCGGAGACATTAAGAGTTGCGGTTTTGTATACTTGATCAGAACTTCTTTCCGTATACTTGACAGTCTCCCCAGTGAAATCAATAAAGTATGAGCCGACAATATTTTCAGGGGCTGTAAGAACAATAGATGTGACGGTAAGAGGAGTTTCGTTACCATTGGTAACAACTACCTTCACCACTGAGGTGAGATGATGCATGTTGACTTTGACAGACTCGTCGGCAGCGACATTCTTGGCGACACCGTAAAGCGGACAACGATCACCGGAAAGGTGTTCTGTACTGTTGTACCCGTTTTGGATAACGCCCCTGCTGTCGCCAACATAGGTAAATCCGCCTTCCGTGGCCGCAAGCGTAGTGATTTTCTCATTATACGGATAGAGCGCATACCAGTCATAGCTCTTGCCAGCCTCAAGCGGCTCAGTGAGGGTGCCGGAGAAATTCTCGCCGGAGACGATGGTGAACTGGTCGTTGGTGCCATACTCGGTCGAATTGGTCTCGGCGTGGAAGAGATTGAGGGCGTCTCCCCCTGCCCAAGTAGTCTTGAAGCCGTTATTGGCTGTCTTGGTCTCGGCTGTGGAGGCAACTATCTCGAAAGGCATCCCCTCTGAAGACGGGGTCTGAGGATCGATTTTACTGCAGTTGGAAAGTGAAAAAGCAGCGGCGCAGGCGAGGCCTGCATAGATAAAAAGTTTTTTCATGATCGCTGCGGTTTAGAAGTCAAGTTCGAGGTCATCTTCACTCCAGTCGTTAATCCCGAAGGAGCCCTCGCAGATTGCTGTGTCGGTGTCGAGGTTCAGAACCTCACATTCTGGAGCGGCGTAATCAATTTTACCCCCCCCCATTTTTCTGAAAGAACTGTTTTAAGCATAATAATGTAATTATTTATAATGATAAGCATTACTCGTTTTGCAGGGCAAATGTAAGCAAGAATGCCAACATATACAAACATCCCGTCCCCGTGCGCACAGAACCAGCCGCGTGCGCACCACATCAAGCACTTTAGTACGCTGACTTCTCAAAGAACCTCCCGTATGTGAGGCACAGTAAAAATTTGTCCCGTCCGTACCACAGGAAAGAAAGCCCTCCCGGAGGGTCGCGTCAGCGACAGCTGACTGGGGTTAAGAAGTTTGCGCTTGCTGCGCAAGCGCAGGGGTTTCGGGGATATGCCCTCGCAAGTCCGCATCAGCGGACCGCCCGGGGCCGGGATTTTGCGTCAGCAAAATTGGAAAGGCCCTTGAGGGCGCAGGGGTTTCGGGGATATGCCCCGTAAAAAAGAAGTGCTCATCAGAGCACCGGCGCGGTCGCGGGACTTTGCTCTGCAAAGTCGGAAAGCGACTTGAGCGCCGCAGGAGTCTGAGGATATGCCTCAGCAATATCGTGCCCGGGGCCGGACTCGAACCGGCACATCTTTAAAGGATAATGGATTTTGAGTCCATCGCGTCTACCAATTCCGCCACTCGGGCAAACAGATTGCAAAGATACCCAAAAATCGCGATTTATCAAATATTTGCATTATCTTCGTTCTCGGCAAAGACTTGACTTTATATGAACAACAATATTTTCGTCATATACGACCGCAATGTTTCCGACTTCGCGCTGAAGATAGCCGAGGGCCGGCCGGCCTTGCCGATAACAACTGACGAGGAGCACAAGACGATGGAGAGCGTTCTCAACATCTGCCGATGGCTGCTCGCGCAAGGCGCCGACCGCAACGCAATCATCTACGCCATAGGAGGCGGGGTCACCACTGACATGGCCGGTTTCGCCGCAAGCATATACAAACGCGGTGTCAAATACGTCAACTACCCGACCACCCTGCTGTGCCAGGTAGACGCCGGCATAGGCGGCAAGACAGGCGTGAACCTCGACTCCTACAAAAACATGATCGGAGTCATCCGCTTCCCCACCGACACAAGAATCTACCCCGAGACACTCCGCACTCTGCCTCTGCGTGAACTCCGCTCCGGAGCGGCCGAACTTCTCAAGACATTCATCATAGAGGACAAGGGCAACTACGAAAAAGCCGTAAAGGCACTCTCCGGAGATGTGGACTTCGATGCGCTCGCACCTCTGGTCAAAGCAGCAGCCGATGTGAAGCGCAAGATAGTCGCCAAGGACCCCTACGAAGAAGGCCCGCGCCGACTGCTTAACCTCGGACATACATACGCCCACGCGATAGAATGGTATCAGCACACCCACGCCGCACCGGCCCCGCTGACACACGGGGAAGCCGTGGCAATCGGGATCGTCCAGGCGGCAAGGCTCTCCGAAAAACTTGGCCTCGCGGACGAAGGCTTGAGCGAAAAGCTCAAGACCGACCTCTCAAGATGCGGACTCCCGACAGAACTCCCCTGTCCGGAGGAGGAGCTCGAACAGGCGATGCGCAAAGACAAAAAAGCCGAGAACGGCATCATCCACTTTGTCCTCATAAAAAAGATAGGCAAAGTGATAATCAAAGACATACATGATCTGCACTAGCATTCAGAACAAGACATACGAGCAAATACTCGAACTTCTCGCAAGCCCAAGAATAGAAATGGCGGAAATCAGGCTTGACCGCTGCGACCTTACCATAGAACAGATTGAAGATCTGTTCAGCAATTCGGACACTCCGCTCGTGGCGACCTGCCGCATAAGCGAAGTCGGGGAGGGCATCGCCGAAAAACGGCTGAAGACAGCCATAGAAGCAGGAGCGCGATTTGCCGACCTCGAAATCGAAGCTCCGTCATCAATGAGCAAAGAATTTCAGAAATCATGCCTGCGCCACGGCACCGAAATCATCAGATCATACCACAATTTTACAGAAACACCGGATGACGAGATGCTCCAAAAGGCACTGGCCCGATGCTTCCGCTACGGGGCGGATATAGCCAAATTGGCTTTACAATGCAATTCCGACCAAGATGCAGCCCGCATCGAGGCTCTCTACTCCATTGTACTTGAAGACATTCCCTCCCTTGAAGGCAGGCTCATCGCATTCGGCATGGGCGAGAATGGCAGGAGCAGCAGGACAGAGTGCCTGAAAAGGGGTGCACCGTTCAGCTACGCCTCACTCGGCGAAGACGATGCCACCGCCCCGGGACAATTGACTACAGCGCAGATGCGGCAAGCCGTATATGGCGACTTCAATGGCTACTACGCACGGAATATAAAAGTACCGGCATCAAAAAGTTTCGCACAGAGAGCCATAACAGCGGCAGCCCTCGCCAAGGGCACCTCACGTCTGAGCGGCTACAGCCCATGCGGCGACACCGACTCCGCAATCGATGTCGCCAAGCAGATAGGGGCGACCGTAAAGAAAGACGGTGATACACTAACAATCACCGGCATAGCTGCGACAAACGGAAGCATAGACGTAAAAAACATTGACAGCGGGGAATCCGGACTTCTGACCAGACTGTTGATCCCGGTGATAGCAGCTGCAGGCAAGGGTGATTTCAACGTAAACGGACACGGCACCCTGCTCCACAGGCCACTCAACAGCGCGGCAGACATAATGGCGGCATACGGCGTATTGCTGTCAAATACTGGTGGCAAGAACGGGCGCGAACTGTATGTGCCGCTTGAGGTCAAAGGCAAGCTCGTTCCCGGAACGGCGGAAGTTCCCGGAAGCGGAGGCTCCCAACTTGTATCCGGCCTTCTCTTGGCCCTTCCGCTATGCGATTCAGACTCGGAATTATATGTCAATGAACCTAAAAGCATCCCATATATGTACATCACCCTCGATGTGCTTCGCCATTTCGGCATCAAAACACGAAGCGAGATGGAAGGCGATGCGGAGATGCTTGAAGCGGAAGACTGGTCATCATGCACCGGGATCAGGTTCAAGATAAAAGGCGGACAACACTACCGCGCTGCAGATTTTGCCATAGAAGGAGACTGGAGCGCAGCTTCCAATTTCCTTGTGGCCGGAGCCATTTACGGCTCAGCCGAGATAAAAGGATTGGACACCAGAAGCCTTCAGGCAGATTTGGCTATTGTAGACATACTTGTAGAAGCGGGAGCCGTGGTGTCACAACTGGAGGATGACAGCATCTGCGTCCGCAAGGCCCCTCTTGAAGCCTTCGAAAAAGACCTCAACAACGCCCCGGATCTCTTCCCTATCGTGGCCGTGCTCGCCTCGTTCTGCTCCGGAGAGAGCCGTATAAGTGGAGTCGGCCGGCTGTCTTCCAAGGAATCGGACAGAGCCTCGGCCATTCTGGAAATGCTGACAAAGATGGGCGTCGAAGCCCGGACAGAAGGCGACGACATGTTCATCTGCGGCGAGTCCCTCAGCTCACGCATGCTGAACAGACGGCTGATGAACGGAGGGGAATACAGTTCCCACCACGATCACCGCATGGCAATGGCATTGAAAGTGGCTGCAATAGCCGCAAAAAGCCCCGTCATCATAGATGACGAGGCTTGTACAGAGAAATCCTTTCCGGATTTTCTCAAAGAATTCCGGAAAGGACTGTAATTATTCAGCCTTAGGCTGCTCTTCCTGCGCTGCTTCGGCCTGCGGAGCCGGAGCTTCGGCAGCCTCAACTGTCTCAGCCTTCTTGGCGCGGCTGCGACGGGTAGTCTTCTTTGCAGCCTTCTCGGTAGAAGCGAGAGCGGCCTCATTGAAATCAACCAACTCGATAAGAGCCATCTCGGCAGCATCTCCCTGACGGAAACCCACATGGAGCACGCGGGTGTATCCGCCCGGACGGTCTGCGACCTTAGGCGCTATGTTACGGAAGAGTTCAGTCACGGCCTCTTTTGACTTGAGGTAGCTGAACACAACACGACGATTGTGGGTCGTATCGTCCTTGGACTTGGTGATAAGCGGCTCGACATAACTCTTGAGAGCCTTCGCCTTGGCGACAGTGGTCGTGATCCTCTTGTGGAGGATGAGAGAAGTCGCCATGTTGGAGAGGAGAGCCTTGCGGTGACCGCTCTTGCGTCCAAGATGATTTATAGCTTTATTGTGTCTCATCTTTCGATATTCTTTTTCTTTGGTTCGATATTATACTTTGTGACATCCATTCCGAAAGACAACTTCATCTTCTCTACCAGGAGATCGATCTCATTGAGGGACTTGCGCCCGAAATTGCGGAACTTCATCAACTCTGGACGAGAATATGAAACCAGATCGGCGAAAGTGTCGATATCAGCCGCCTTGAGGCAGTTGAACGCACGTACCGACAGTCCCACATCGGAGAGTTTGGTAAGAAGCAGATGCCTCATGCGGAGTGACTCCTCGTCAAGCTCCTTGGTATCAGGCTCCACTATGTTCTCCAAAGACATCTTCTTGTCATCGGTGAACAGGCGGAAATGATAGATGAGGATGTTAGCTGCCTCGTGAAGTGCGGAATTAGGGGAAATAGAACCGTCGGTGACGATCTCAAGATTGAGCTTCTCGTAGTCTGTCTTCTGCTCCACACGATAGTTCTCCACACTCCAATTGACCTTGCGGATAGGAGTATAGATCGCATCAATCGGAATGGTTCCGATCGGCGTGTTCTCGTCCCTGAGTTCCTCTGCAGGTACAAATCCCCGGCCCTTGGTGACAGTGAGGGAGATCTCGAGCTTGACAGAAGGCTCAAGTGAGCAGATGTGCAGTTCCGGATTCAACACCATAAAGGAGGACAATCCCTTTGAGATATCTTCTGCCGTGAACTCCTGCTTGCCGCTGATGACGATGTTTGCTGTCTCGGAGTCTGCCGTCTCCACCATACGGCGGAAGCGGACCTGCTTGAGGTTGAGGATGATGTCCTGCATTCCCTCAATGACACCCGGGATGGTCGCGAACTCCTGGTCTACACCGGAGATCTTGATCTGACTTACAGCAAAACCTTCCAAAGAGGCGAGCAAGATGCGACGAAGAGCATTACCGATCGTCTGACCGTATCCCGGCTCAAGAGGGCGGAATTCGAAACGGCCGACGGTGTCGGTGCTTTCGAGCATGATGACCTTGTCAGGTTTCTGAAATGCTAAGATTGCCATATTATTCTGGTGTTAAATGTTACTTGGAGTAGAGGTCGACGATAAGCTGCTCGTTGATGCTCTCCGGAATTTCCTCCCTGGTAGGGACATTCAGGAACTTTCCGCACAGAGTCTTGGTGTCGAAATCGAGCCAAGAATACTTGGTTACGGAAGCTACGCTGTTCTGGATAACCTCAAGGCTCTTTGACCTTTCTCTCACAGCAACAACATCACCAGGTTTAACCTGTGTTGAAGGAATGCTGCAAACAACGCCGTTCAGCGTGATGTGATGATGTGACACAAGCTGACGGGCAGCTGCACGTGAAGGTGCGATACCGAGACGATAAACCACATTGTCAAGACGGGACTCGAGAAGGAAGAGAAGGTTCTCACCCTTCTGTCCGGACATGCGGGAGGCCTTGTCGTAGGTGTTGTGGAACTGACGCTCAAGGACACCATACATATACTTGACTTTCTGCTTCTCCTTAAGCTGGCTGGAGTAGTCTTTCTGCTTCTTGCGCTTTGCAGCGAGTCCATGCTGTCCTGGAGGGTAGTTTCTCTTCTCGAAATATTTGTCTGAGCCAAAGATAGGCTCGCCGAATTTACGGGCGATCTTGGTGCTTGGACCTGTATATCTTGCCATAATAGTCTTACTTTTAAAAATTAAACTTTACGACGGCCTTTCGGTCTGCATCCATTGTGCGGCATCGGGGTGACATCGACAATCTCAGTGACTACGATGCCGGCATTGTTGATGGTACGGATAGCTGACTCGCGGCCGGCACCCGGACCTTTGACATAGCACTTGACCCTGCGGAGACCTGCGTCAAAAGCGGTCTTGGCAGCATCCTCTGCTGCCATCTGGGCTGCATACGGAGTGTTCTTCTTTGAGCCTCTGAAGCCGCACTTACCGGCTGAGCCCCAACTGATCACCTGGCCCTGAGCGTTGGTGAGAGAGACGATAACATTGTTGAAGGTTGATGAAATATGGGCCTCGCCATAAGCTTCAACCTTGACAACTCTCTTGGATGTTGTAGTTTTCTTTGCCATAATTCATCAATATTACTTCGTAGCCTTCTTCTTGTTTGCAACGGTCTTCTTGCGGCCCTTGCGGGTACGGGCATTGTTCTTGGTGCTCTGGCCGCGAACCGGAAGTCCGAGACGATGACGGATCCCACGGTAGCAACCGATATCCATAAGACGTTTGATGTCCATCTGGACGGAAGAACGGAGCTCGCCTTCAATCTTGTATTCCGCATTGATCTCGGCACGGATCTTGGCGATCTGCTCGTCGTTCCATTCTCCGACTTTGATTGCAGGATCGATACCGCACTTCTCGAGAATCCTCTTGGCTGAAGGGCGGCCGATTCCGAAGATATAGGTCAAGCCTATCTCTCCGTGTTTGTTGTTTGGTAAATCAACACCGGCTATTCTTGCCATAATTATACTTTACTTAATTTGATTACTGAATATTATCCCTGGCGCATCTTGAACTTAGGGTTCTTCTTGCAAATCACGTAAAGACGGCCTTTACGTCTTACGATCTTGCAGTCTTCGCTGCGCTTCTTGATGGATGTCTTGACTTTCATATCTGTGATTTTTTATTTATATCTGAAAGATATTCTGCCTTTGGTCAAATCATAAGGTGATATTTCTACTCTAACCTTGTCGCCAAGAAGAATATGGATGAAGTTCATTCTCATCTTGCCCGAAATGTTGCAGAGCAGGACGTGACCATTCTCAAGCTCGACCTTGAACATCGCGTTCGGAAGAGTCTCGATGACCTTCCCATCTTGTTCTATTGCTACTTGTTTTGACATAAAAATATTTAGCACTTAAAATTTAATCCCGCCATCTTTCTCGATAAAATCGAAGGTTGAAAGCTGCTCGGCATGGCCTTTCCGGACAACAACCGTAAGCTCATAATGCGCTGCGTTCTTATGGTCCGCAGTCTTGACGGCCCAGCCGTTGCGGGCGAGGTATACTCCTCTTCCGCCGGCATTGATCATCGGCTCGATGCAGATGACCATGCCATCGACAAGGTGGGTGCCATGTCCGCGCCTGCCATAATTAGGCACGCCCGGTTCTTCGTGCATCTCCTTGCCTATGCCATGCCCCTCAAGTTCACGTACCACAGAGAATCCGAACGATTCAGCATACGATTGTACCGCGTATCCGATATCTCCGACCCGCGCACCAGCCACAGCCGCTTCTATGCCCTTGTAGAGCGAAGCCTTCGTCACGTCAAGCAGCTTACGGGTCTGGGCATCCACCTCCCCTACAGGGAAGGTGTAAGCCGAGTCACCGTTATAGCCCTTATAAAGCGTGCCGATGTCCGCAGACACGATGTCTCCCTCCTTGAGGACGTAGTCTGACGGGAAACCGTGGACCACGACATCGTTGACCGAAGCACAGATGGCTGCAGGGAAGCCTTCGAACCCGAGAAAACTTGGGATTGCACCATTGTCACGAATGAAAGTCTCGGCCACCCTATTCAACTCTGCAGTTGTCACACCCGGGGCTACCGCCTTACCGACTTCCGCCAACGTCTTGGAGACGAGTATGGCATTCTCGCGCAAAAGCTCAATTTCTTCTTCTGTCTTAGGCTTGATCACAACCTTTCACTTTTTTATTCAAAGAACTACATACCTGAACGCCCGCTCAGACGGCCGGTCTTCATCAGACCGTCATAGTGGCGCATCAGCAAATAACTTTCCACCTGCTGAAGAGTATCGAGGACAACGCCGACAAGAATCAGAAGCGAAGTACCGCCGTAGAAACTTGCGAAAGAGTTGTTGATACCGAAGATCATCGCAATGGCTGGAAGAATGGATATGATACCCAGGAAGAATGAACCCGGAAGAGTAACCCTTGACATGATTGAGTCGAGATACTCTACGGTCTTCTTGCCCGGCTTCACACCCGGAATGAATCCTCCGTCCCTCTTCATGCTCTCGGCCATCATGGTAGGATTTACAGTGACGGCAGTATAGAAGAACGTGAAGACGACAATGAGGATGAAGAATATGAAGTTGTACCAGAACCCGGTGTAATCACCGAGAGTGGCAGCAAGTCCACGGGTCGCATCCCAGCGGGAGAAGATGAGCGGGAACAGCATCAAAGCCTGTGCGAAGATGATAGGCATGACACCGGCAGCATTTATCTTGAGCGGAATGTACTGACGTACTCCGCCGTACTGACGGTTGCCGACCACACGCTTTGCATACTGCACAGGAACACGGCGTACAGCCTGCACCAGTGCAATGGCGGCGATGATCACGAAGAACCATACGAGCAGTTCCACAATCAGCAGAAGCAGACCGCCGTTGTTGACGGAGAGCTTGTCGCTGAACTCAGCCAGGAGAGCATAAGGCAGACGTGCGACAATACCGATCATGATGATCAGGGAGATGCCGTTGCCGATGCCTCTGTCAGTTATACGCTCGCCGAGCCACATCACGAACATGGAACCGGCCATAAGAATGATGGTCGAAACGATGTTGAACATGAAGTTGCTCCATCCGAGCTGGTTGACAGCCACGAACGCCGCAGCCGGAATCTGGCTGTGCACAGCGGCCATATATGCCGGACCCTGGATACAGATGATCGCGATGGTCAGCCATCTGGTCATCTGGTTCATCTTCTTGCGGCCGCTCTCGCCCTCCATCTGGAGTTTCCTGAAATAAGGGACGAAAACACCGAGAAGCTGGATCACGATGGATGCCGAAATGTACGGCATCACACCAAGAGCAAAGATAGAGGCGTTGCCGAAAGCTCCGCCGGAGAACATATTCAAAAGACCCACAAGACCTTCTTGAGTCTTGCTCTGGAGCCCTGCAAGCAGAGACGCGTCAATGCCTGGAAGCACCACAAAACATCCCAACCTGTAAACCAGGATCAGGATGAATGTGTAGACGAGCCTCTTGCGGAGTTCCTCAATCTTGAATATATTCTTTATGGTCTCGACGAACTTCATAAACTTATTCGTTTACGACAGCCTTTCCGCCGGCTGCTTCGATTTTCGCGACAGCAGATTTTGAGAAAGCGTCAGCCTTGACCGTGATAGCGGTCTTGAGCTCGCCGTTACCGAGAACCTTGACGAGATCAGCCCTTCCGGCAAATCCGGCAGCCTTGATCTCCTCGACACCGAACTCCTTAAGTCCGGACTGAGCGGCCACAGCCTCAAGAGCATCGAGGTTCACAGCCTGATACTCAACCCTTGTAGGGTTCTTGAAGCCGAATTTAGGCAGACGCCTCTGGATAGGCATCTGACCGCCTTCAAATCCGATCTTGTGTTCATAACCGGCACGTGCCTGAGCACCCTTGGTACCACGGGTGGAAGTGCCACCCTTGCCAGAGCCCTGACCACGTCCTAATCTTTTGCTTGTGTGGGTAGACCCAACAGCAGGTTTCAAATTGTTAAGTTTCATCTTCAGGGTCCTCCTTAGTCAATCACTTCAACTTTGCAGAGGTGGGCGATCTTGGCCACCTGACCTGCGGTTACAGGGGTCTTCTCAACCTCCACTGTCTGATGCATGCGGCGGATACCGAGACAGCGAAGGTTATCCTTCTGGCGCTTGGTCTCTCCGTTGCTGCTTATAATCTTGGTAATCTTGAATCTTGCCATAATCGTGTCTCCTTTAACCGTTGAAAACCTTGGACATAGGCACACCGCGAAGACCGGCGACAGTGTATGCGTCCCTCATCTGGGTCAGGGCTGCCACAGTAGCCTTCACAAGGTTGTGAGGGTTAGAGGAGCCCTTTGACTTTGCAAGGACGTTCTGCACGCCGGCTGACTCAAATACAGCACGCATCGCACCGCCGGCCTTGACACCGGTACCTGGAGCGGCAGGCTTCATGAACACGCGGGAGCCGCCGAACTTGGCCTCCTGCTCGTGAGGGATGGTGGTGTTGATCACCGGAATCTTGACGAGGTTCTTCTTGGCATCCTCCACGCCCTTTGCGATGGCGGCAGTAACCTCGTTAGCTTTACCGAGGCCATATCCAACCACGCCTTTCTCATCTCCCACAACGACAATTGCCGCGAAGCGGAAGTGACGTCCGCCCTTGGTCACCTTGGTAACCCTGCGGATGGCGACAAGTCTGTCCTTGAGCTCAAGGTCAGATGTCTTTACTCTTTTAACATTCGTATTTGCCATTGTCTATTGTATTAGAATACGAGGCCGCCTTCACGGGCAGCGTCCGCCAAACTCTTAACTCTTCCGTGGAAAAGGTAACCGCCACGATCAAAGCAGATAGTGGTGATACCCTTGGCGAGAGCGCGCTCCGCGATAGCCTTTCCGACGATCGCTGCGGCTTCGACACCGGTCTTACCCTTGCACTGAGCGGCAAGCTCCTTGTCGTTGGACGCTGCAGCGCAAAGGGTTTTGCCCTGCTCGTCATCGACAACCTGTACGTAAATCTGCTTGTTGCTGCGGAATACGACCATACGAGGACGCTCGGCAGTTCCGTTGACATGCTTACGTATACGGTAGTGAATCCTTCTTCTTCTTTCAATTCTATTGAGTGCCATAATTCAATCCTCCTTTTATTTTGCGGCCGCTGTCTTGCCCGCCTTACGACGAAGCTGCTCACCGACGAACTTGATACCTTTACCCTTATAAGGCTCCGGCTTACGGAATGAACGGATCTTGGCAGCCACCTGGCCTACAAGCTGCTTGTCACAGCTCTTGAGGACCAGCACCGGATTTTCGCCTTTCTTGACATCCGGAACCTCAGCCTTCACCTCGGAAGGAAGCATAAGCTGAATCTCGTGTGAATAGCCAAGGGAGAAAGTGAGGATCTGACCGTTGAGCGCAACGCGATAACCTACACCCACCAACTCCTGCTTAAGTGTGAACTGCTCGCTTACACCGACTACCATATTGTGCGCAAGAGCACGGTAGAGTCCATGCATAGAACGATGGCGCGGCTGGTCTGTCGGACGGGCGAACTTGATCTGATTGTCCTCAATGGTGACGGTGATGTCCGGATCTATCTTCTGGGACATCTCACCATGAGGTCCTTTAACCTTCAGCACGTTGCCGGAGAGAAGCTCAGCGCTCACCCCGGTCGGAAGGCTTACAGGCAATTTACCAATTCGTGACATTTAAATATAAACTTGTTTAAGATTAATATACGTAGCAAATAACCTCTCCGCCGATGCCGAGTTCCTTGGCCTCTTTGTCGGTGATGACACCCTTGGAGGTAGAAAGCACTGCGATTCCGAGTCCGTTGAGGACGCGGGGCATGCTGTCCACATCAGTGTACTGGCGCAGACCTGGAGTAGACACGCGCTCAATCTTCCTGATAGCGGCGGCCTTGGTCTGAGGGTGATACTTGAGAGCGATCTTTATGGTGTTGTATGGGGTGCCCTCAACTACCTTGTAACTGAGGATATAGCCCTTCTCACAGAGAATCTGGGTAATGGCGACCTTCATCTTGGAAGAAGGCACTTCCACTATCTTTTTGCCTGCACTATATGCATTGCGTATTCTGGTGAGATAATCTGCAATTGGATCAGTCATATCTTTAATATTCTTAAATTTCTACCAACTTGCCTTCTTGACACCCGGGATGAGACCGTTGCTGGCCATCTCACGGAACTGGATGCGGCTGATGCCGAATGCCCTCATATATCCCTTCGGACGTCCGGTAAGGGAGCAGCGGTTGTGAAGGCGGACAGGAGAAGCGTTCTTCGGGAGCTTGTCGAGAGCTGCCCAGTCGCCTGCCTCCTTGAGAGCCTTCCTCTTTTCGGCGTACTTGGCTACGAGCTTGGCGCGCTTGACCTCGCGGGCTTTCATTGATTCCTTTGCCATAGTATTTTATTTGTTATGTTTCTTGAATGGCAGCCCGAACGCAGCGAGAAGAGCGTGGCACTCCTCATCGGTCTGAGCCGTTGTTACGAAAGTAATCTCAAGTCCGTGGATGCGCGGATTCTTGTCGATATCAATTTCAGGGAAGATCACCTGTTCCTTGAGACCGAGGGTATAGTTGCCCCTGCCGTCCATGTTCTCAGCGATACCGTTGAAGTCGCGGATACGAGGGAGGGCAACCCTGATGAGTTTCTCAAGGAACTCATACATCTTCACATTGCGGAGGGTAACCTTGGTTCCGATAGGCATTCCCTTACGGAGCTTGAAGTTGGAAACGTCCTTCTTGGATGTGGTGACGAGAGCCTTCTGGCCGGTAATGAGAGCGAGTTCCTCGGCAGCCTCCTCGACAATCTTCTTGTCCTGGGTACCGGCGCCGATACCTTCGTTGATTGTTATCTTCACCAGGCGCGGAACCTGCATCACGGTAGAGTATGAGAACTGCTTCATCAGCTTGTCCACAATCTCCTCCTTATATACCTTCTTGAGGGCAGGCACATAACCTGCAGGCAGGACCTGAGCCTGAACCGTTGCGTTTTTCTTTGCCATAATTATTTGATCTCCTCCCCAGATTTTTTAGCGAAACGGACTTTCTTGTCTCCTTCCATCCTGTAGCCCACGCGGGTAGGAGTGTTGCTCTTAGGATCGATAAGGTTGAGGTTTGAAATGTGAATGGAAGCTTCCTGCTTGAGAATGCCGCCCTGAGGCTGCTTGGCATTCGGCTTGGTATGCTTGCTTACCATATTGATACCTTCAACGATGGCGCGGTCCTTTGACGGATCCACAGAGAGGACCTTTCCGGTCTTTCCCTTGTCGTTACCGGCATTCACATACACGGTGTCGCCTTTCTTAATATGTAACTTCTTCATAATGCTTGTTCAATTAAAGGACCTCCGGTGCCAGTGAAACGATTTTCATGAAGTTGGCACGAAGCTCTCTGGCCACAGGGCCGAAGATACGCGTACCGCGGAGCTCGCCGGCGTTGTTGAGAAGCACGCAGGCATTGTCATCAAAACGGATGTAAGATCCGTCCGGACGGCGTACTTCCTTCTTGGTGCGCACAACTACAGCTTTTGAAACCGTACCCTTTTTGGCGTCACCGCCAGGTATGGCACTCTTGATTGCAACGACAATCGTGTCACCGACAGTCGCATAACGATGGTGAGTACCGCCAAGCACGCGGATGCAGAGAACTTCCTTCGCCCCGCTGTTGTCGGCCACCTGTAAACGTGTTTCCTGCTGTATCATATATTATTTTGCTTTTTCTACGATTTCTACTAGTCTCCAGTTCTTGGTCTTGCTGAGAGGACGGGTCTCCATAATGCGCACGGTGTCACCGATGCCGCACTCGTTCTTGTCGTCCTGAGCAACGAACTTGGTGGTCTTCTTTACGAATTTGCCATAGAGAGGATGCTTCTCCTTGATCTTGACAGCAACGATAATGGTCTTGTCCATCTTGTCGCTGACCACCACCCCTATTCTTTCCTTACGAAGATTTCTTTCCATAAGATTCTTTCTGATTTAGTTCTGTTTTTCTTTTTCAGCAAGGATAGTGATCATGAGAGCTATATCCCTTCTGGTCTTACCGATTTTGGAAGTATCCTCCAATGGAGAAATCGCGTGATTAATCTTCATTGTGTCAAGATTGCTCTTCTCAACCTCAATACGGTCGCGCAGGTCTGCTACAGACATTTCGCGTGCTTCTGATGCTTTCATTTCTCTTTCTCCAATAAATTATTCTGTATAATCCCTGCGGACAACGAACTTGGTCGCGATAGGGAGCTTGTTGGCACCCAGACGCATAGCCTCTTTCGCTACAGCGAGTGGAACGCCCTCGGCCTCAAAGATGATGCGGCCCGGAGTGATAGGCGCCACGAACGCATACGGATCACCTTTACCTTTACCCATACGGGTATCGAGAGGCTTCTTGGTAATCGGCTTGACAGGGAATACCCGAATCCAGATCTGACCCTCACGGTTCATACAACGCGAAATAGCCTGACGGGCAGCCTCAATCTGCTGCGCCGTAAGCCAACAATTTTCAAGGGTCTTGATGCCGAATGAGCCGAACGCGAGCTGGTTGCCCCTCTGAGCGTTGCCCTTCATACGGTTTTTCTGCTCCCTTCTAAATTTTGTTCTCTTAGGTTGTAACATCTCAGTATTACTTTTAAAATTTATTTCACTAAAACCCTCAAAAACAACCACTTACGCGGAAAGAGGCCGATTTTTGGGACTGCAAAGTTAGTAAAAAATCCCGAAATACCATAGTCTTCCGCAAAAAAATCGAAATATTTTCGACACACAATCCGCATGGTCAACTGACGTGATTTCAAAACATTGCAGACATAGAGAAAAAGTTTTTCCGTGCATTTTCGACACGGACGGGAAGAGCTTTCCCGGGCACCTTCCGGCGGGCCGAAAAGAAAGGGTGCAAGTTATTTTTTGACGATTCCTTATCTTTGCAGGCTGTGAGACGGGCTCCGATCATATTGGCAATCATCTTTCTTCTGGCGGCGACCGCTCCAGGAGGAGCGCAGAACGTACGGAAGATAAGCGGCACCCCCATGTACTACAGCGTCACGGAGAGCGGAGACACCGTATTCCATGACACCATCGATCCCGTATGGGTATTCCCCAAAGGCAAGGGAATGAAATCCGGAGACTGGAGGCGGTACTACCGTCTGGTGCAGAACTTCAACAAAGTCTATCCTTATGCGCTCGTGGGCCGCAAGATGATGGCACAGGTGGACAGCACGATAGCCGCCGATGTCAGCAAGCGCTCCCAGCGAAACCGCTACATCAACGACGTAGAGAAAGAGTTGTTCAGGATATTCGAGAAGGACATACGGGGCATGACGGTAAACCAAGGCCTGCTGCTGATGAAACTGGTGGACAGGGAGTGCGGAATGAGCGCCTACAGCATAATCAAGACATACGAGAGCGGGTTCGCGGCAAATTTCTGGCAACTCGTCGCAAGGCTCTTCTCCCAGGACCTGAAGTCACGCTATGACCCAAAAGGCAAGGACGCCAAGACGGAAGAGCTCTGCCGGATATGGGACTCCGGCGAATGGGACAGTTTCTACTGGTCCATATTCATGACCGCCCCGCCACGGACCATAATCAAGACGGAAACGCTGTCCAGCGAGGTCAAGAAGCGCTAACGAGCACGAAGTTCGAACTTCTCCCCGTCAAAACGCCCGCAGGGCGCACCGCCGTCCATCCAGTCTTTGAGAACAATCAGCCTTGAGCCGGTAGGCAGGAGAAGATCAACGGCATCGTGGAAATGACCGAACACGAAATAGTCAACCTTACGTCGCCGGGACTCTGAAAGAGCGAAACGATACAGCGGCTCTTCCTCCCCGCGGAATTGATAGGGTCGGTGAGTCCTCCTGTTGGAATTCGACCAGCCCAACCCGATACGGAAGGCAACCCACGGATGCAAAGCACTGAACATCTTCTGCAACACCCTGTTGTGAAACACCTTGAGCATGAAAGCATAGCTTTTCTTCGCTCCGCCGAGCGCATCCCCGTGCCCAAGACAGAACACCTTCCCGTCCAGCTGCGTGTAGAACGGCTGGTCAAAACGGTGCATCCCGAGACTCTCGAAATACGAATAGCACCAGATGTCATGGTTGCCGGGACAGAACCACACCTGCACGCCATCATCCATAAGAGAAATGAGCGCCGCCACGACACGCACCCCGCAGCGCGGCACGACATCCCTGTATTCGTACCAAAAATCCCAAATGTCGCCAAGCAGGAAAACAGCGCGCGTCCTGTCCCCGGGAATCCCCTTGAGAAAAGAGACGAAACGAGCCTCGCGGTCGGCCGGGTCCTTAAGTTCCAGTCCCAGATGTACATCCGAGACGAAATAATAGTCGCTGCGTTCCGCCATCAACTAAGAAAAAATGAAAATGAGGGCGGCGACCACCACGCAATAGAGAGAAAACCATGACAGTCTGGCCTTGCTGACAAGGGCGACCATGACCTTGCAGGCGAAAAGGCCCGAAACGAACGCGGCGGCAAAGCCGATCATGAGCGGGCCTAAACCGACACCGGACGCCACTGCAGCCCCATCCTTGAGCATATCCACAATTGAGAGGAACTGCTCCCCGAGTATAGGAATCAGCACCATGAGGAAAGAAAACTGCGCCATGCTCTCCCTTTTCACGCCGCAGACAAGCCCGGTGGCGATGGTGGTTCCCGAGCGGGAAAGTCCCGGGGCCACAGCACAAGCCTGGCCAAGTCCGACCACAAACGCCTGCCACCAGGAGATCCCGTTGCGGCTGGTGTTGTGTATCTTCACCTTACGGGTAAACACATCCGAAAAGCACAACAGGGCCGCAGTCACCAGAAGACAAGCACCCACAGTATGCAGGCTGTCACCGAAAAGAGCCTCCACCTTGTCCTTGAAACAGAATCCGACAACAGCCACAGGAACCATGGAGAGGCAAATCTTCAGAAAATAGTCGGTCTCATCGTTGTACTTGAACTTGAGGACTCCTTTGAGAATACGCCAGATGGCGCTCCAGAAGACCACAATGGTGCTCAGCACAGTGGCGAAATGCACTGTGACCGTGAAGTCGAGAAAACCCTCGCCGTCAACTCCGAGCAGAGACTTGAAAATCATCAGATGACCGCTGCTGCTGACAGGCAGAAATTCCGTCAGTCCCTGCACTATGCCCAACAATAAAGCATCCCACCACTCCATCACTTGTCCTCCCCGGCTTTTTTGTCACGGAACTCACCGAGAATCGCCACGACAATCACAACAATACCTGCAAGTATAACAAGGGGGGCCGCCACAAGTCTGCGGGCATCGAACATCGCATAATTGAAGACCTGAGGATCATCGGATCCACCTCCGATCATCAGGATATAGCCTGCCGCCATCACAATGGCACCGGCAAGCAGAAGTTTCAGCCCCTTAGGGGTCACAGCCATTTTATCCATATATCATCAATAATATAAATCATCTTTAGGAGCATCGGACAGTTTCCCTACCACAAAATAAGTGCTGATGGTGCAAAGCAGTACACCGGCGACAAAAACGGCTCCGGCGGCAATGAGCAGAGAGGAGCGGCTCAGCACGGAAAAGAATTCCGGGAAAGACTTGTCCAGAGCATACAAAACAAGCGCGAGCACGGCCGTCGAGAGCACCGATGAGACCAGCCCCTGAATGAGAGCCGACTTGAGGAAAGGAGCCGTAATGAAAGAACGGGTCGCCCCCACCAATTTCATGGTATGGATTGTGAAACGTCGGGCATACACGCTGAGTCTCACCATATTGTTGACAAGAGCGAACGAGATGAACAGCAACACGGCGATAAGCACGGCGAACACGGCCGTTATTTTCGCGAGGTTGGCATCCAGAGCCTCCACCAGATTCTGCCTGCCGTCAACTTCATCTACAAGAGGAGATGCAGACAGCAGCCCGATGACCTTTGAGAGACTGTCCGGCACGACATACTCCGCTTTGAGGGACACATCGGCGGAGACCGGCACAGGCGACGTCTCGAAAACACTGAGAAAATCCTCTCCGAGCATCTTCTCCAACTCCTTCTCGCCCTCAGCTCGTGAGACCACCCTGACCGACTTGACAAAAGGCATGGCCGATGCGGAAGCGGCATAGTCACTCGCTTGATTTTCATTGACTTCCTGATTGAAGACAACAGAAATCTTCATATTCTCCTTGAGATAGCGGGACACTCCGCCGACATTTACAGCCAGCAGAGTCGCAGCACCCACAAGCAGCAGCACCAAGCTTATACTTATGACACTGGACAGATAGGCGTTGATCAAGCGCCTGCGGAACAACTTGTTTTCCTTACCGGGCATCCGAATTCGAATCTGGCGTCAAAGATAATAAATATCGACTTATCGAGAAAAATTATTATCTTTGTAACTATGAGTGCGTTTAAGCAGAAGATACTGTTTGTCAACTCCGAGATATTCCCTTATCTCCCGGAGTCGGACATAGCAAACATAGGACGATACCTGCCTCAAGGCGTCCAGGACCGCAAGAGAGAGATCCGTTCATTCATGCCGCGCTTCGGCTGCATCAACGAGAGAAAAAACCAGCTTCATGAAGTGATCAGGCTCTCCGGGATGAACATAATCATCGGAGACGTCGACAGGCCGCTCATCATCAAGGTAGCGACCATCTCAACTTCGAGAATCCAGGTCTATTTCATCGACAACGAAGATTATTTCAAGCGCAAGCAGACATTCTACGATGCCGGCGGCAAGTTCTTCGAAGACAACGACGAGCGCGCGATCTTCTTTGCGCGCGGAGTCTTGGAGACTGTCAAGAAACTCCGTTGGGCTCCTGACATAATCCACTGTCAGGGCTGGATATCACAACTGGTTCCGGTATATCTCAAGAAAGCCTACAAGGAAGATCCTATATTCTCCAACAGCAAAGTGGTTCTCTCCCTATACGACGACACGCCCGAGACGGACTTTTGCCCGACATTCGCGGACAAGGCCTGCTTCGGAGGAGTCAAAAAGGAAGACCTCAAACTGCTCGAAAAACCCGATGGCATAAATCTTGCTCGAACGGCCGCTCAGTACTCGGACGGAGTGATTCTGGGAGCCGCAGATGTGAAACCGGAACTTGTATCCTGGTGCAAGGAACTCGGCCTTCCTGTCCTGCCGTTCAACGCAGCCGCTCTCAACGACGGAAGCTATGTGGACGAGTACTGCGGATTTTATGATGAGCTTTAAGATGAAGACACGCATCCTCGCAGGCCTCGCCGCCCTGGCCGGCCTTGCCTCCTGCATAGACAGCAGCGACAAGCTCGGCGGAGACCTCGTCCCCGCAGGGCAATTGTATAAATTTTATACAGTGGACACACCGGTGCCGCAGATTTATGTGCGCATGGCGGACAGCCTCTCGGGGCTGAGCAGTTCGAGAATCACAATCGGCGCCGTAAGAGACGGCGAATACGGGTTGAGCACCAGGAAAAGCGCGGTCGCCCTGATACCCCTCGCAAGCGAGATGGACTTCGGGCAAAACCCTGAATTCAAGAGTTTCCACTTCGCCGCAAGCCTTGACACGGTATCTGCCGGAGACCCTTCCCAGAAGAATATTCTCCAAAACATAAAGGTCTATGAGCTCGAAAAGCCCATGGACTACAAGAAGGACTTCGACTGCAACAAGCCGTTCCCTCACCTCGGAAAGAATGTGACCGCCGGCACCCCGGTCTTTGACGGCAGCGACTCTCTGTCTTTCAACTTCAATGAAGAATTCGGCAAAAAATACTTGACAATCACCAGCGAAGATCTTGAGGACATCGACACCTACCTCAAGAAATTCCCTGGAATCCTGATAGAGACGGACACGCCGTCCGGAGAAGGCGGAAGAATCGACATGTTCGATCTCCAGCTAGACTACGACAGCTCGTACGGCTACATCAAGGGCAACTACGCCAAGCTCTCTTTCTCCGCAGAATACGACGGAGAACGCCGTGACAGCTCGTTCCTGTTCTATTACGGGGCTGACAAATTCTACGATCTGGATTCTCTGTTCTCCGCATCATCTACAGGAAGTTTTCCTCAATACGCCCTGAACCTCACCTCTCAAGAGACCGAAAGCAGCATCGGCTATGCCGAGAGCGAAATCAAGATAGAAGGCGGAGGCGGACTGAAGCCTGTGATTTCAGCCAAAGAGCTGAAGCGGATGGCAGAAGAGGCCATCGCATCCAAAGGCGGCGACCCGAAGACTGCCGTCATCAACAAGGCCTCGCTCATATTCCCGTTTGAAGTGCCTTCAGACATCAACGAACTTGACCGTTGGCCGGACATACTATCCCCTACCTGCAGGATTACCGAAGACGAGATAACCCGGTTCATGGGCTTGACAGATTCCGGCTCCAGCTACGAAGATCAAGGAGACATCAACAGGTCGCTTCTTGAATACGCCCCTGATATCACATTCCACATCCAGGAACTCCTCAAAATCGACGAGGATGACAGCGGCAACAAAAAGACGGAAAGGCTCGAAAAAGGGTTCTATGACATCTGGCTCCTGATAATGGCCAACGAGGTGATAACCACGACCACTTCCGGCTCTTCAGACATGAGCGAAATGTACCAGTATCTGGCTTATCAGAGCTACTACAACGACATGTACGGCGGATACGGCAGCGGCTACTCCAACTATTACTCAAACTACTACAACTACGCCATGATGGCCGCCTATGCGAGCCAGTCCACCACGAGCACGAGCATCTCGACGCAATTGGACAAGGACAGGTTCTACAGAGCCAAACTCAACGGGCCGAAGGCCGCAGACGGCCGCGTCCCGCATCTGGAACTGACATTTGCAATACCGGAGGAATAATCACCTGCAATATGGACGATAAAAGGGCGGCTCGATAGGGCCACCCTTTTTGAATTTTGTCGGAGACAGAGATTATTTGCTTACATTGAGTTTCTCTGCAACCTTGTCGCACGCATCCTTTACAGTTGCGATTGTACTTGTTTCCTCATCAGGAATCTTGATGCCGAACACTTTCTCGAACTCCATGAGGAGCTCTACGGTGTCAAGAGAGTCAGCACCGAGATCATTGGTAAAATTAGCGGTCTCAGTGACCTCTGAAGGCTCAACGCCAAGTTTGTCAACAATTATCGCCTTGACCTTCTCTACAATTTCTGGATAATCCATAACGTTAGATATTAAGTTTTATTAGTACATCCTAACAAGCCAAAAGGCTTGCAAAGTAACGTAAAAAATTTCAATTCTCCAAATTCCGGTTTCCCTCAGCCCCCGAGCGGCTCAGACGGAGCCATATACGGAGTCCGTTAAGAGAATTCAGGAGATAGAAACTGTACTTTATCAGATAAATCAGAGCATACGAGTCGGAAGAGCGCGACAGAGTCGCCGCCCACATGACAACGGATGCGATATTGACACCTATCCAGAAAAACCACTGCTCCATATACGCCATGGACATGAGCATCTGTCCCAGAATGTTGCACATCGTAGAAAGTGCATCCATCAAAATCGCAATCCTCAGGACATTGTCATGCGCCTGGCCCGCACTTATATGAAGCAGCAGAATATATGACAGCACAAGGCCGGCCAAGAACACGGCACCATATATAATCCACTGCCTCGGGCTGAGACGCCGCGCCTGGACAGCCGCCCCGGATGAAGCCCCACGCCTCTTCCACTGGAAGAAACCGATGAACTGCATCGGCAGAAAGTACAGGACATGAAGTGCCGCATTGCCATACTTCCCGCCAAGAAAACACATGACCCCGTAGATTGTCACATCGAAGAGTCCGAAAAGGAAAGTCAGTATTTTGGCATTCGCAGAGCAGACAGTGCTCAACACACCCATAAGCGAGCCGAACGCAGCCACGACCAGCATGGCCTGCCCGGTCTGCGCATCCCTGAGTTTCAGAAGAGTCGCAGCAATCATCACAAGCGTCATCCCCACGAGGATGAACGCATTGAAACACTTGTTAAAATCAACTTTCGCCATTTTTTTCAGAAGATGTTTGATTATTGAGTTGTGCTTTTATCCGCGCCGCGAGAGCCGGTCCGACCAGTGAGGAGATCTCTTCAACAGGAGCGGCGGCAATCCTCGCGACACTGCCGAAATGCATCAGCAGCCTCTGCTCAGTCTGCTCCCCGACTCCCCTGATTTCGCTCAAGGCGGAAGACAAAGCCGCCTTGCTCCGCAGAGAACGATGGAATGTGATGCCGAAACGGTGAGCCTCATCCCGGACACGCTGCAGAAGCTTGAGGGCCTGAGAGTTCCGGTCAAGGAACAGAGGATAAGGATCTCCGACGCGGATCACCTCCTCCAAACGCTTGGCAAGCCCTATGACTGTAAGTTTTTTCTCCAGACCGAGTTCGCAGATCGCCTGATAAGCGAAATCAAGCTGGCCTTTTCCGCCATCTATCACGACAAGCTGCGGCAAGTCATCGGGCGCCTCTTCACATAGACGGGAATACCTGCGGTTGACGACTTCTTTCATCGAAGCATAGTCATTGGCTCCCACGACCGTCTTGATTTTGAACTTGCGGTAGTCTTTTTTTGAAGGCTCCCCTCCCCTGAACACAACGCAGGACGCGACAGGGTTCGTCCCCTGGATATTAGAGTTGTCAAAACACTCTATATGCTCGGGGAGCACCGACATCCCTATGGCCTTGCGCAGCTCCTCAAGGACAGCGGCACGGAACTCATCAGGATTGGTATGCTCCCGCTGCCGCAGAGAATTGAAGCGGAACTCCCGGGAGTTCTTGTCGCTAAGCTCCAGAAGCGCCAACTTGTCTCCACGCACCGGAATCTTGAACGACACACCGTCAATGCTGACATCAGGAAGAAAAGGCACGATGACCTCCTTGCTGAGAGCACCGAATTTCGACTCTATCTCGGCAATGAACGAGCTGAGCACGGAAGAGCGGTCCTCCTCTATGTTGAGTTTGAAACCGAGGTTGAGAGACTGCACTATGGCTCCGCCCTTTATCCGGAGGAAGTTGCCGAAAGCCTCAAGCCCGTCAAAGACCAGAGAAAAGACATCCACATCCCTGTCGCCGGCCGCAGTGATAATCGACTTGGAATAATGGCTCTGGAGCGCATCGATTTTCTGCTTATACGCCGCAGCGGACTCAAAGTCCAACACATCGGAAGCGCGCATCATCCTCTCCTTGTAATCCTTGATGATGTCACTCACGCCACCGCTGAGCAGCCGGACGATCTCGCTCACGTAGCCGCCATATTCTTCCTTGGATATGGCCCCGATACAGCAGCCCCGGCAGCGGTGGATATGATAGTCCAGACAGGGACGGAACTTGTGGCGGAGCACAGCATCGGAGGTGATGGCAAGCCGGCATGAACGCAAGGGGTAACTGGACTCAAAAAAATCCAGAAGCGTGCGCGCGTGCATCACAGAACTGTACGGGCCGAAATACCTGCTTCCGTTACGGACAAGCCTCCTGGTGAGATAGACCCTAGGAAATTCCTCATCGGTCACACATATCCAAGGATATGTCTTGGAGTCTTTCAGAAGGATATTATAGCGAGGCTTGTACTGTTTTATGAGATTGTTCTCCAACAGGAGGGCATCCGCCTCCGTATCGACCACAGAGTACTGCACATCCGCAATCTTGGAGACCAGTACTCTCGTCTTGAGCGTCAGCCGGTCAGGGCTGACAAAATATTGGGCGACCCGCTTGTTCAGGTCCTTCGCCTTACCTACATAAATCACAGTTCCCTCGGAGTTGTAGTATCTGTACACTCCGGGGGAATGTGGTAAAAGGCCTATTTTATCTCTAACGTCCAAGCGCTTCGGCTACGGCCTTCTCGATGTCCGCGCCTCTGAGGTCGCGCTTGATGATGGTTCCGTCAGGGCCTACGAGCATGATGTGAGGGATGCCCTGAATTCCGTAGATCTCTGTAGGAATCCTCTGAGCGTTGATAATCTGACTCCAAACGACGCCGTGCTCCGCCGCAGCAGCCTTGGTGTCAGCAGGATCGTCCCATACAGCCACGCTGAGAACATCGAAATCATCGCCGTGGTATTTGTTGTATACTGAGGCTATATTCGGGATCTCGCGCTTGCACGGGCCGCACCAGCTCGCCCAGAAATCAACAAGGACATATTTTCCCTTGCCGACATAATCGGAGAACTTGACCGTGCTCTTCTCCGGATCCTCAGGATCCTGGGTCACAGTGAAGTCCGTGAATTTGTTGCCGGCGGCAGTGTTCCTCTTGGCGTCAACAACAGACTTGTACTTGAGTATGGTGGAATCCTGCGCGGCGGCACCTTTGAGCAGTCCGAGCGCCTCGACCTGCTGGTCCTCCTCAATCATGTTCCAGATGTCTGAAACCACAGCCACAGCCAACTGGCCGGACGGGTCTTTCTTGAGAATGTCGAACCTCTCGCTTACATACTTGTCCACAGACTCATTGTAGAGCTTCTCAAGCGCTGAATCCTTCTGATCTTCAGTGAGTGCGGAATCAGCCTGAATCTTCTCTGAAGAAGCCCTGTAATCTTCCATGAACTTCTCGTTGCCGGCCTTGTAGTCGGCAAGTTTCTGCTCTTCAGAAACACTCTTGCAGCCGACTGCGGCAATCAGCAGAGCAGCTGCGGCAAACATTACTTTTTTCATCGCTAATAATTTTAAAGCCGGTCCGCAACGCGAACCGGCCGTAAATATAGTAATTTTATTTAAAAATTACTTCTGATTATTGTCCCTGCGAGGGCGGCGGTCATCACGGCGGCCACGACGGTCGCGGTCACGTCCGCCACGGTTCTGGCCTGCGGCCTGTGCGTTGGCGGCAGAAAGGGCTGCAGGAGTAAGATCCTGCTTGCCATAACGCTCACCGTTGCAGATCCAGACCTTGATTCCGAGAGCTCCGACCTTGGTGTGTGCTACAGCAAGAGCGTAGTCAATGTCTGCACGGAATGTATGGAGCGGAGTACGCCCCTCCTTGAACATCTCGTTGCGGGCCATTTCGGCGCCGCCTACACGTCCGCTGATCTGCACCTTGATGCCTTCTGCTCCAACCCTCATGGTGTTGGCCACAGCCATCTTGATGGCACGGCGATATGACACACGGCCCTCAATCTGACGGGCGATGCTGTCTGCTACGATGTTGGCGTCAACCTCAGGGCGCTTCACCTCGAAGATGTTGATCTGTACATCCTTGTTGGTGACTTTCTTGAGCTCTTCCTTGAGTTTGTCAACTTCGGTGCCGCCCTTGCCGATGATGAAGCCCGGCCTTGCGGCATAGATGGTGACAGTGATGAGCTTGAGAGTCCTCTCGATGATGATCCTGCTGAGGCTTGCCTTGGCAAGACGCTTGCTGAGATACTTGCGGATCTCGTAGTCCTCCGCGATCTTCTCCGCATAATTACCACCACACCAGTTAGAGTCCCAACCACGGGTGATACCGATTCTGTTGCTGATAGGATTTGTTTTCTGTCCCATATTATTTATTCTCCACTGGTTGTTTTACATCAAGGATGACGGTGACGTGGTTGGAACGCTTGCGGATGCGGCCGGCACGGCCCTGAGGGCACGGACGGATACGCTTCAGCATACGGCCGCCATCGACCATGATGGTCTTGACATACACATTGCCGTTGTCGAGCTCCTTGCTCTTGTCCGGATTCTTGGCTTCCCAGTTGGCGATAGCGCTGCGGAGAAGTTTCTCGAGACGGACAGACGCCTCTCTCTTCGAGAATTTCAGAAGATCGAGAGCGCGGTTGACCTCAACCCCACGCACAGTGTCTGCGACAAGGCGCATCTTGCGCGGTGATGAAGGGACATCATTCAGCTTGGCAACTGACGTAACCTTTTTCGCCTCCTTGAGGCGCTCGGCCATAAGTCTTTTACGCTTTCCCATAATGATGATTACTTCTTATTGTTACCTGAATGACCTCTGAATGTACGGGTAGGGGCGAACTCTCCGAGCTTGTGACCTACCATCTGCTCCGTAACGTAAACAGGAATAAACTTGTTTCCGTTATGGACGGCGATCGTGTGGCCGATGAAGTCAGGGGAGATCATGCTGGCACGTGACCAGGTCTTCACCACTTCCTTCTTCTTGCTGCCATCATTCATCGCAACGACCCTCTTCTCGAGAGCCTCCTGAATATATGGACCTTTTCTTAATGAACGACTCATAATCTCTAAAGTTTAATTCCTGTTATTTCTTCCTTCTTTCAATGATGAACTTGTTTGAAGATGCCTTAGGATTACGTGTCTTGTAGCCCTTAGCTGGCAAGCCCTTACGTGAGCGAGGGTGTCCACCGGAAGCACGGCCTTCACCACCACCCATCGGGTGATCGACTGGGTTCATCACGACGCCTCGGTTGTGAGGACGGATACCGAGCCAGCGCCTGCGGCCTGCCTTGCCATGGCTCTCGAGGCTGTGGTCCGCATTTGAGACCTCACCTACGGTAGCGCGGCAGCTGACAAGCACCATACGTGTCTCACCAGAAGGCAGGCGGAGCACCGCGTGGTTGCCCTCACGGGCGGCAAGCTGTGCAAAAGTTCCGGCGGAACGCGCCATTGCGGCGCCCTGGCCCGGACGGAGCTCGATATTGTGTACGAGAGTACCTACAGGAATTTCCGAGAGAGGGAGAGTGTTGCCGACTTCTGGAGCGACTCCGCTTCCGGAAGCGATAACCTGACCCACCTTGAGTCCCTTAGGAGCGATGATATATCTCTTTTCACCGTCTTGATACTGGACAAGGGCGATGCGTGCGCTGCGGTTCGGATCGTACTCGATCGTAAGAACCTCGGCGGTGCAGTTGTCCTTGTCGCGGCGGAAGTCGATGATACGGTACATCCTCTTGTGTCCGCCACCTCTGTAGCGTACAGTCATCTGGCCCGTATTGTTGCGTCCGCCGGTGCTCTTGAGAGGCTCGATCAATGATTTCTGAGGCTTTTTGGCGGTGATGTCGTCAAACGCGCTGATCACCTTGTTCCTCTGGCCCGGGGTTACCGGTTTGAATTTTCTTACTGCCATTGTCTTGCCCTCCCTTAAATGTTAGCGTAAAAATCAATCTTATCCTCACCTGCAAGGGTCACATAGGCCTTCTTGAAGTGATTCATACGGCCGCGGAGGATGCCCGCCTTGGTGTAGCGGCTCTTCCTCTTGCCATGATAATTGACGGTGTTGACATCAGCGACAGAGACGTTGTACATCTTCTCCACTGCGTCCTTGATCTGAAGCTTGTTGGCTCCACGGTCAACGATGAAGCCGTAACGGTTCAACTTTTCGCCCTGATCCGTCAGCTTCTCTGTTATGATTGGCTTAATTATAATTCCCATCTTCGTGTTCTTTTAGCGCATGTTTCTCTGTGCGAGGACATCCTGTACGCCGTCCACAAGCACGAGCTTGTTGGCGTTCATGATCGTGTAGGTGCAGACCTCATCAACTGAAACGACATCCACATACGGAATGTTGCGTGATGAAAGATAGACATTGGTAGAGTTCTGAGGAAGCACATAAAGGACCTTGCGGTCACCTGCCCCGATGGCCTTGGTGATGTTGATCATGTCCTTTGTCTTAGGAGCATCCAGTGAGAACGGCTCAACTACGATGATGGCGCTCTCCGCAGCCTTGTATGAAAGCGCTGACCTGCGGGCGAGGGCTTTCAGTTTCTTGTTGAGTTTGTTGTGATAGAAACGCGGAACAGGTCCGAACACACGGCCGCCACCGACAAAAATGTTGGACTTGAGGCTTCCGTGACGGGCTCCGCCGCCGCCCTTCTGACGCCCGAGCTTCTTGGTGCTGTGGGCGTTCTCGCTGCGGTCCTTGGTCTTGGCGTTGCCATGACGCTGGTTGGCGAGATACTGGATGACATCAAGATAGATGGCGTGATCGTTCGGCTGGATGCCGAATACGCCCTCCTCAAGAGTAACCTTCTTTCCGGAATCGGTTCCGTCAATCTTTAATACTGATAATTCCATACTCTTAAGCCTCCAAAATTACATAAGAACCTCTGGCTCCCGGAACGGAACCCTTGACAACGATGAGATTGTTTTCAGGAATCACCTTGATGACCTGAAGGTTCTCCACCTTGACTCTGGCGTTGCCCATGTGACCTGCCATGCGCATCCCGGGAAGGACACGTGAAGGCCATGAAGATGCACCCATAGAACCAGGGTGACGAAGGCGGTTGTGCTGACCGTGGGTCTGTCCGCCGACACCGGCAAAGCCGTGACGGTGAACTACTCCCTGGAAGCCCCTACCCTTAGAGATGCCGACAACGTCCACAAAAGCGACGTCCTCGGTGAAGATGTCAGCCACAGTGAACTTGTCACCGAGCTTCGGCTCCCCGGCGAAGTCCGCCTTGAACTCGACGAGCTTGCGCATAGGAGCGACACCTGCCTTTTTGAAATGCCCCATCAGAGGCGCGCTGGCGTGCTTTTCAGTCGTTTCGTCATAGGCAAGCTGTACAGCGGCGTAGCCGTCTTTTTCTACTGTACGGAGCTGCGTAACAACGCACGGGCCAGCCTCGATAACGGTGCATGGCACGTTCTTGCCATCAGCACCGAAAACGGAAGTCATTCCGATTTTCTTTCCAATTAATCCAGGCATTGGTTGTTTAATTAATTGTTTATAAATACTTTATAAGTAACCGCATACTTTTGCGGGCTGCAAATATACGACTTATTTCGCTTATTTCCAAAAACTTGATTTCCAATATTATTTTGTAAATTTGCGATATGGTTCTCGGAATGTTGGGTTTTCTGCACTTCACACTCATCGACCTTCTGGACATCCTGATGGTCGCGCTGGTGATTTATTTCTGTTTCAGGTGCATCCAGGGTTCCACGGCCATCAACATCTTCGTGGCCATCATCATCGTGCTGGTCGTGCAGATTGTGGCCAACGCGTTGGGACTCAAGATGGTATCATCGCTGCTCGGGACATTGATTGATGTCGGGGCCATAGCGCTGATAGTGATATTCCAGCCGGAGATAAGGCGGTTTCTCAATTCGCTCGGACGCAAAGCCGGAGACTCCCTCGAAAAGCGGCCTCTGCTCAAACGGCTGATCTCCGGAAGAGGGGTCGAGAGCGTGGACAGCCGGAGCGTGTCCGAAATCGCGCAGGCCTGCAAAGAGATGTCGGACCAGAAGACGGGAGCCCTCATCCTGATACGCCGCAAGGACTCTCTTGAAGACATCATAAGCACAGGTGACATCATAGATGCCCAGATCAGCAGCCGCTTGATAATGAACATCTTCTTTAAGAATTCACCTCTGCATGACGGAGCCATGGTCATCGGCGACAGCCGCATAATAGCGGCCCGCTGCACATTGCCGATTACGGACAGGAGCGACCTTCCCGCCCAATACGGGATGAGACACAAGGCCGCCATCGGCATATCGGAGCAATGCGACGCCGATGTCGTGGTGGTGAGCGAAGAGACGGGCGCAATCTCGTTCGTGCGCAGCGGAGCCATACGCAAAATTGACAGCATCAACAATCTTAAACTTCTTCTTGGGGAGAAAACCGAATGATAAATCCCGGACTGGAAGCCAAGCTCGGCTTCGACAAGATACGCAAAATCATATCGGACAGATGTCTGACAGACTATGCCGCGGACAGGGTGGAGAAAGAAGAATTCACCACAGACCGCAGTGCCATCATGACGCGCCTCGCCCTGACGGACGAGATGAGGCTGATCATGATGTTCGAGGACAGTTTCCCTACTACAGGCTACATTGACGCCGTCCCGTTTCTGGAGCCGCTGCTCAAGGCCGGCTCATCGATAGACACCCTCTCTCTGGCTAAACTCAAGACCGCTACAGACACCACCCGCAAGATCCTGCATTTCTTCGGGGCCATCAAGGACGGGGTCTACCCGAAGCTCAAAAGGATGGCCGGGCAAGTCAACTCATTTCCGGAAGTACAGCGCAGGATAGAAAGCATACTTGACAAATACGGGGACATCAAGGACTCGGCCTCCGACAGGCTGCTTGAGCTCAGAGGCGCGATACGCAGCCGGGAGGCGTCGCTCTCGAAGAGAGCGGGGGCCGTGCTGCGCAAGGCCCAGGAGGACGGCATAGCCGACTCCGACGCCTCCGTCTGCATCCGCGACGGGAAGTTCCTGATCCCGGTAAGCTCCTCGGCCAAGCGCAAGCTCCCGGGCTTCGTCTACGACGAGTCGGCCACTGGAAAGACCACCTTTATCGAGCCTGCGGAAATAGTGGAGCTGGAGAACGAGCTGATAGCCCTGCACTTCGAGGAAGAGAGGGAGATCCGCAAGATCCTCTTCGAGTTCACGGAATTCCTCCGCCCATATATCCCGGAGCTCATTTCCGGTGCTAAATTCCTCGGCGAGATCGATTTCCTGATGGCCAAGGCCCAGACCGCCCTGGATTTCATCGCGGGAGTCCCGGTCATCTCCGATGAAGGCGCCGTGGAGCTGCGCAAGGCCAGGCACCCCCTGCTGGAGAAAGCCCTGCGCGCAGAAGGCCGGAACATGGTGCCGCTCACCATCACCCTCAGCCCCAAGAAACGGATACTTCTGATATCAGGCCCGAACGCCGGCGGCAAGTCAGTGTGTCTCAAGACTATGGGACTGCTCCAGTATATGTTCCAGTGGGGCATGCTCATCCCGACTTCCGAGACTTCCGAGATGATGGTGTTCGACCGCATCTTCGTCAGCATCGGCGACGACCAGAACATCGAGAGCGACTTGAGCACCTACAGTTCTTTCCTGTCCCAGATGCGGGATATGCTCTCCTGCGCGGACGAGAGGACACTTGTGCTCATCGACGAGTTCGGCTCCGGCACGGAACCGGCGGCCGGCGGCGCCATAGCCGAGGCCATCCTGAGCGAGATGGACCGCCGGGGCGTCTACGGAGTCATCACGACCCACTACACCAACCTCAAGCTCTACGCATCAGGGCCTGACACCCGCGTCATCAACGGGGCGATGCTCTACGACGCCGCCAAGATAGAGCCCCTCTTCAAACTCGAAATCGGACTTCCCGGCAACTCCTTCGCGTTTGAACTGGCACGCAAGATGCGCCTGCCCGAGAGCATAATCAAGGATGCGGAAAGACGTGCCGGCGAGGAGTTTGTCGGCATCGAGCGCAACCTGCGCAAGATAGCCCGCAACCGCAAGGCTCTGGACGAGAAGCTCCAGAAAGTCAAGAACAGCGACAAGGCCCTGACCGGCCTCACGGAGAAATACCAGAAGGAACTGGAAGACATCAAGAGTCTCCGCGAATCCATAATATCCTCGGCCATGCAGGAAGCCGAGCAGATAGTCAAGGGCGCCGGTAAGCAGGTCGAGAAGACAATCCGCGACATCCGGCAGGCCCAGGCCGAGAAGACCCAGACGAAGGAGGCCCGGGAAGAGCTCCAAGGGTTCCTCGGGGCGCTGGAAAAGCGCAAAGAGAAAGAAGGCCGCAACAAGGAAGACTACATAGACAAGAAACTCGCCACCTTGCAGAAACGCGCGAAGAAAAAGGAGACCGGTGACAAGGAGCAAAAAAGCGCGCCGCTCAAAGTCGGGGAGAAAGTCAGGATCAAGGACAACGGGCTGGTCGGAGAAGTCTCCAAGATCTCCAACAAGGCCGTGACCGTGATCGTGGGCAACATCAGCAGCACGATGTCTCCGGACAAAGTGGAGCGCATATCGTCCAACGAGTTCCGGGAAGCCGCGCGCAAGGAATTCAAACCCGTGGAGCAGAAAGTGGACAGGTCCCTTACTGACCGCAGGCTCAATTTCTCCCCCGAACTGGACATCCGCGGCGAGCGGCTCTCCGACGCCCTCAACATAGTTACACATTATATAGACGATGCCGTGATGCTCAACATCGGTTCTGTCAGGATCATCCACGGCAAAGGCTCGGGTGTGCTCAGAGAAGAGATACAGAAGTACCTCAAGTCCATCCCGGGAGTGGAAGTTTCAGATGAAGACATACGCAACGGAGGGACGGGGGTCACAATCGTGAAGTTATGAAAACAGGCAGGCAGATTACCGGACGAAGAGGAGAGGAGGAGGCATGCCGCTATCTGCAAGACAGGGGCCACAAGATAATCGGGCGCAACTGGAGAAGCGGACATCTGGAGGTTGACATCATCTCGCTGGACGCCGATGGACTTCACATAGTGGAGGTCAAGAGCCGCCGGATCCCGTCAGCAGCAGAGCCCCAGGCCAATGTGAACCGCAGAAAGATGCAGAAACTCACTGCAGCGGCCAACTCTTTCCTCAACTCGGAGGCACGCAAGGGCCTGCCCTCCGACCTGGAAGTGTTCTTCGATGTGGTCTGCGTGCTCTTCGATGGCCCAAAGTTTGAAATAGAATACTATCCACAAGCTTTTATACCACTATATGCTTAATAACCATCTATATTGCATAATCATGGCCGGAGGGTCAGGCTCACGCTTCTGGCCCATAAGCCGAATCGACAGACCGAAGCAGTTCCTTGATTTCACGGCGGAGGGACAGTCGTTCCTCAGGTTCACATTCGACAGGATGAAAGCCGTCATCCCGGAAGAGAACATAATAGTCGTGTCGCTTCCGAGATACCGGGAACTCATCAGGCAGCAGCTCCCCGAACTCAAAGATGAGAATCTGCTCCTGGAGCCATACAGCCGCAACACCGCCCCGTGCCTGACTTACGCGACATATACAATCCTCAAGCGCGACCCTGACGCTGTGACAGCCGTAACCCCGTCTGACCTGATAATCAACAGACACGACATCTTCAACGAGACACTCTCCAACGCCCTCTCGTATGCCGCCGGCTCGGACGCCCTGATCACACTCGGAGTCGTCCCGACAAGACCGGACCCGAATTTCGGATACATCCAGATGGCCGGGGCCGCAGAGGACGGCAGGCCTGTCAAAGTCAAGACTTTCACAGAGAAACCAGACCCCCAGCTGGCACGGGTGTTCATGGAGACCGGAGAGTTTCTGTGGAACTCGGGAATCTTCGTCTGGAGAGCCTCGGCAATCCGGCAGGCCCTTGAAAAATATGCCCCCGAGATCACCAATCTCTGGGCCGGCTGGCAGGAAGCCCTCGGCTCGGAGCGCGAAATCGAGTTCCTCGAGAGAATCTATACCGACATGCCGCGCACATCCATCGACTACGCCGTGATGGAGAAGACGGACAACGCATGGGTCTACCCGGCCAAGTTCCGTTGGGCCGACATCGGCAACTGGGAGTCTCTCTACGACTATCTCGCCCACCACGATGAGAACGGGAACGCGATGAACCTGGTCAACAAGGGACTGATAAAAGAATGCAAGGACAATATAGTATACTCGGACAACCATGGCAAACTGTTGGCCATAAGAGGATTGGAGAACTTTATTGTCATCGACACCAAGGATGTCCTGATGATCTGCCCGAGGGACGAGGAGAAGTTGCAGGATTTCCTGTCAAGTCTGGCGATGCCGGAATTTGAAGAATACAGATAAATGGATTACTCAAAGTTTCTCTCGGCTGACACGCACAATTTCATGAGATCTCCCGTCAGGGAGATTTTCAAGCACACGGACCTCAACGCAATCTGCTCATTTGCCGGAGGATACCCGGATGCGGCCACGTTTCCCACGGAGGACATACGCCGTCTGTGCTCGCTCGTGCTTGACAAATATGGAGCCAAGGCCCTCCAGTACGGGGCTACGCAGGGAGTCCCGGAGTTGAGGCAGGCACTCGCCTCCCGGTACGGTGTGGAGATGCGTAACATCCAGATCACCACCTCTTCCCAACAGGGGATAGATGTCTGTGCGAGGATCATGCTCGACCCCGGGGACATTGTCCTGACCTCCTCCCCCACGTATCTGGGGGCGTTGCAGTCGTTCAAATCCTACAGGGCGGAGATTGTCGCGCTGAGTGGCTTCCGCGATGGAGACTGCGGGGTCGATGCATCGGTTCTGGACAAGGCCAAGTTCTGCTATGTCATCCCCGATTTCCAGAACCCGGGCGGCACTACCATGACCTTGGAAGAGAGGATGGAGCTGTGCCGGCTCGCGCAGAAGCACAACTTCATCATCGTGGAGGACAGCCCGTACCGGGAGCTCCGATACAGCGGGGAGAGCGTCCCGACAATATGGTCTCTGTGCCCTGAGCGCACCCTGCACCTGGGGAGTTTTTCCAAGATCTTCGCCCCGGGATTCAGGCTCGGCTGGATCTTCGGCCCGGAGGAGCTTCTCGACCAGATCTACGTCTGCAAGCAGTCCCTGGACCTATGCCCCCCTGTGTTTGACCAGTACGTGGCTGCGGAGTTCCTGTCAAGCGGGGCACTGGACAAGAATCTCGTGGGGAGCATCTCCCTCTACCGCGAGAAGCGGGATCTGATGCTCTCGCTTCTGGAGAGATACATGCCGGAGGGGGTCAGCTGGACAAGGCCGGAGGGGGGACTGTTCCTCTTCCTCACCCTGCCGGAGAACTGCGACACCGTGGCCCTCTATGACAAGGCTCTGAGCGCGGGGGTCGCATACGTGGCGGGGTCGTTCTTCTACCCCGACGGCAGCCACCGCAACACGATGCGGCTCAACTTCTCCTTCCTCGACAAGTCCCGCATGGAAGAGGGCGTGCGGCTGCTCGCCTCGCTGCTGTGAGGCTGGCCTTTTTACCCTTACCTCCAGAAAGCCGCTGGAGGCCGCTGGCCCTCCCCGCGCTCCACAGAGCATTTCGTACAGCACGAGGGCGATTTCTGTACGGGACCTTCCCGGAAGCACCCCGCGTACAGAAAACGGGCATTTTCTGTACGAGACAACCAAGTGGCAGTTGGGGTTTGCTCATTGCTCCATTATGACGCGATACCAATAATCCCAACTATAACCGGCAGAAGGATGATACACGCAGATCGCACGAACCTTCTTTCCGTTTGCAAGCCTATAATATCCGTTATGGATTTCATATCCGTCTAGCTTCTTCTGGGGGCCATCTTCCCATCTCTCGCCGGGAAGATTGTTCCAGAGCCTCACGCCCCAAACGATGAGCAAATCCGGCTGATACTCATCCAGCACGGAGAAGAAAGGCTCTGCAGCCGCCCTATACTGCGCCGGAGTGCCAGCCTGTCTCGGCCCCTGCATTGCTACTTGAAGATAGTTGTAGAACAGCAGCGAGTTCCAGATCTTCTCGCTTTCATCCGGGGTTGTCTCGTGATTGACAAGCGAGCGCTCAAACTTCAGATAGGTTGACATCCAGCCCTCCCGTTCGTTGTCCTGGTCCAGATATGCCCTGACCACGTCCGATGTGAACCCATTGCACTCGCAGTTGAGGCTCTGGCCGCAGTCCCTGCAACCTTCATCACAATAGTGGCTATCACCAAGAACCATTATGCGCTTGCCGAAGATGCCACCGGACAGGTAGTCGGGGCCGACCCAAGGGTGGAAAAAGACTGTCGGTTTCATTCTGATCTGACACTAAGCAAAAAGGCCTTTGAACCAAGCAAAAATACCAGCCAGCAAAAGAACTACAAGTCTGATCACGACACAAAGAACTGTTATCAGGATACACGTTTTCAAAGCATTTCCGTTAATCTCAGACAATGTTTCCTCGTCGTCCTCTACATAGCCGACAATTTGATAATAGCTCTTCTTATAAGAACGATAGCAAACGTCAACAAAGTCTCCGATAACCGGAAATAGGCCCAAGAGTCCATCAATCAAAGCATTATATATCACCGATAACGTCAAGGGAACAGACCGGAGTTTAAAAACAGCAGTGAAGATGAACGGGACCGTCATGACACTTGTAATAATATCTCCGCCGCCTGGAATGATAAAGCCTATGATGGGATCAAGAAAAAACTTGTCCATGACAGTGTAGATACCCTTGAGCAACTTGAATTCGGAGTCGCCCCGCATCTTTAATTTTTTGTTGGAACTATATGCCATATTATCACCACCCTACGATTATCGCAGCCACGAGAGCAACCGCGCATAAAATCCACAAGACAAGAGACACGTCAAACCTTTTGATTTCCTTCTCTGCCATATCACAAAAGATTCATCATTGTCGTTGAAATCGTATTCAGAAAAGAATCGATCCTGTCCATCATTTTCATCTTGAAATCCATCTCCTGTTCTGTTTTCGCATTCATGGCCAGAACAAAGTCGAGCATTTTTGAAAGATTGCCGTTTATGGAGTCCAGCTGCTTTTCTATAAGAGGGATACGCGTCTTGTATTTATCAAGATTAACATCCAGCTCTTTAGATAATTGCTCAAAATGAAGGCTCATCGCAAGCATTTCCCTGTCAATCTCTTTCCACGATGTCACACTTGAGGCGACTGATTCTACTATCCCTTGGACAGAATTCAAACAGTTATTTATGGTATCAAGCGTACCTTCTGCCGACTGCAACGTCCCACTGGAAGCATCCACTAATTCCGCATCCACTTCAGCGGTTTCCGAGCCGACTTGCTGCTGCGCTGGCCACGACTCTTGGTTTTGATGGAATGTTTTATTATTCATAATGTTACCCTAAAACGTGAAACTCTTTGCAATTCTCTTTTTTCAGTATTGTAAAAAGCAAGTATTCGACCTACAATTTTCAGAAAAATTAGATTCTGCATATTTCGGAAAGCAGGTTCTGCATATTTTGATTGATAAGGCAGAGATGCGGCAGCGCGCTGCCGCATCTCTGCCCGGCGCTTAAGGTCTATGGTTTAACATTTATCTTTCGTCTTGAAGTATCTGCTCGACAGTTGTCTCAAGGACATCCAGCTTTATCACCCATTCCTGGTATGAGTACGGGCCGGTCTGGCTGACAGGGTCGCAGAAGCCTCTCTCCTCCGCCTCCTGCATAGCCCTGACATCATCCACGAAGATGCGGTACGCATCCTGGAACTCGGTCAACGCTGTCTGAAGCACTTCTCTATTCTTCTTTTTCATTGTTTGTCCTCCTTGCCTTTGGCCAGGAAGCCCGACCGATTTTCCATACGATATGATGAGCCGACGAGTTTGACCACATCGCAGCGGAACAGGAGCCTGTCCAGAAGGGCGGTGGCAAGGACTTCATCTTGAAGCACTTCCACCCATTCTGTAGGTGCCTTGTTCGTGGTAATGATGACTGACGCCTTTTCGTGCAGGGCATTGATGAGGCTGAAGAACGCCACCGACTCCTCCTTCTTCATCGGCATGAGCATTATGTCGTCTATGGCGATGAGATTGCATTTGAGCATTCCGCTGTAGGCGCTCATGGCCGAAGATGTCATATCTTTCATCCTCAGTATGTTAATCAGGTTGTCCATGGTCATGAACTGCGCCCTGTAGCCTTTCATCACGGCATCTCTGACGAGACCCGCGGCCATGAAGGTTTTTCCTGTCCCGGCAGGCCCCATGAAGATGAGATTGTACATCTGGTCGAGCCACACAAGTTCCCTCAGCTGCTTCAGCTGAGGCTTGGTGATGCCGGCGCTGTGGTTGAAGTCGAAGAGATCCAGATCACAGCTGCGCGGCAGCTTTGCCTGCCGCATTCTTCGTACGAGGTCGTTCTGCTGGCGCGTGGCGGCTTCCGCCTTGAGGATTTCCATGATGAAGTCCAGATATGAGGGCTTGTCAATCTGGGCCTTGTGGATGATGTCTCCGCAGTTGTTTCTCAGGTTGCTCAGACGCAGGGCCTTGGCGTATGTCCTGATGTCCTCAGTGCTGATTTTCAATGTCTCCTCCATCACTTCTCCTCCTTTCCGTTTATGATGTCATCATACTCACTGATGGGCCTTTGTTCTGGAGTGAAGTCAGCACCGCACACCGCGGCATCGGCAACGACGGGTCTTCTCTCCGGCTGGGCCTCCATTCTGTCAGCCTGCCGTGCGGCCATCTCCCGCATCACGTTGGCGTTGTACACCTTGGACTCCGCAAACATCTCCAGCAGGCTGTGCGCCGCGGTCTTGTCATAATCGGTCAGGAGTGAGGCCATGACGGTGACGCTCTTGCGGTAATAGCGCGGACGGTTGTCGTGGAGCTCCTTCAGGAAGCGTGACAGCAGGCTGTCGTCAGCCCACTCGTTGAAGAACGTGCGCAGTATCTGCTCCGACTCGAGGATGTCCCTGTTGCGGCTGCCCGCGTGCCCGTCCTTGTTGATGTACTGGCCGCGGAACGGGCTGACCTTGTGCCTGGTGATCAGTGAGAAGTCCTTCGGGTCATATATCTCCAGCTCGTTGTTGTCCACGTTCCTGACCACCATCACCTTGGTCCCCTGACCGGCATACGTGCCAAGCGGCAGGCTATAGAAGTTGCTGTGATACAGCAGTGTGTTGTCCTTGCGGACGGAGTACTCCCGCGCCTCCATCTCCGGCTCGCCCATGTCTTCCGCGTAATGCGCCAGTCGGGGCTGCTCCTTTTTGAACTCTTCCGCAGGTATGAGTCTGGTCGTGCTGTTGGCCTTGGCGTTCGCTGTCCTGGACAGCCAGCCGATGGCCTCTTCGTTGAGACTGTCTATGTTGACATATGTGCGTCCCGCAAGGAAGTTGTTCTTCACATACTTGACCACGGCCTCCGACTGGCCTTTGCTGGCCGGATCGTAAGGCATGCAGAATACAGGCTCAAAGCCTGCCGCGCTGACATACTTGGCGAACTCTCCCGTCATCACATAGTCACCGAAGTTCTCGCTTACAAGCATCTTGCGGTCCTGGTCGTAGATGACCTTCCGGGGCATGCCGCCAAAGTATCTGAAAGCCAGATGATGGGCATAGACGGTTGTCTTTGAGGTGAATGGCGTGTTCTGGAGATACACGAACTTGTATCTCGACCGCTGCAGGACCATCACCATGAAGTACACCTTCACCTGACCGCCTTTGGATGTCCGCAGGATCTTTTCGCCGAAGTCCACCTGTGCCTTCTCTCCGTACTCACAGTCTGGAACCTTGGTCATCTGACGGCCGCATTCCGGCACCTTGGGCAGTTCCTCCCGCTCCCGGACCAGACATACCGTGTTGTACACGGTGCGCTCCGACACCTCCGGAAGATCCGGATAGTGTTCTTTAAGGCGGTCATGAACCTGGGCCGCAGACAAGGACGGGCAGTCCTGAAGCAGCTGCTTGATGAAGCCCTCGAAGGCTTCCAGCTTGCGTTTCCTGCGAAGGAACTCGCTGGAAACCAAACGTGAATTTAACACAATTTTGTACAATTAACCTTCAAGTTTGACCGTCTTCGCCTTTGCTGGGCGTCCACGGTGCTT
>CAKVDS010000007.1 GCA_934726455.1 uncultured Bacteroidales bacterium | reverse complement strand
TTGTCCAGCAAGCCATTGACAAAAGAGCTGCTGTCCGGCGTACTGTAGTATTTGGATATCTCGACGTACTCGTTGATTATGATTCTGATCGGAGTCTGCGGAAACGCCGCCGCCTCCGCCTCCCCGCACACGATAAGGGCGAGGTCCGTTGTGCAGAGACGGTCGCGGTTCCACTTCGGCGTCAGTTCCGCCACCGCTGAAGAGAAACGCTCAAAGCCGGCATAAGCCGTCCGCAGCAGGGAGAGGGAAAACTGGCGGTCGTCAGAGTAGTTTTCCTTGCCCGAGAGAGAACTCTGATAGAGCGGCGGGAGATTCCACCTGTCACCGTCACCGAGGCTGCGCACCGAGCGGCAGCACCAACTCAACGCATATCCGAGGTCATCGTTCCAATATATCGACATCTCTTCAAGAATCTCTCCCAAAGCCTCATTGTCCTCGAATTCGCGCTGGAAAATCTTCACCCACAGCTTCGCATCCTCCTTGATGCCGCTTTCCGGACTGGCAAGATATTCCTTGAAATATTTGCGCTCGCGCACGCTCTCGTAAAGACGGCGGATCAGCACATCATGCTGCGCCCACGAGAGCTTCTTCTTGGAGACAAGCTTCACAAAATCCGGGTCATCCTCAAGGAGTTTCGTTATGCTGTTGTCAACAAACTTCATGTTGGGGTTCATCTCCTCCTCCGTCGGATTGAACTTGGCCCTGGCGGCCTCAATGCGGGATCTGGCCTCATCAGTGAGCGGGCCGACTACAGAGAGAAGAAACAGATACAGGTCTCTGGTCGACTCGCAGGCAAGTCCGAGAGTGGCCTCGGCTTCCTTGAGGGTCATACCGGGATTTTCCGCGTAACTGTATATGGTCTTGAATACCTTTGTACGGAGAATTCTGCGGTTGAGCATACTTTCAAACAAAAATTAACGCACAAAGATAGCAAGTAATCCATAAAATGTTCTAATTTTGCAAAGCTAAAACAATAAAAAGTTGCTATGTACAGAGATGATTATGACCAGTCCAGGTTCGACAGCCGCGACGGAGAGGATGTTTTCTCAAAGCCCATCAGGGCGGGGAAGCGTACATACTTTTTTGACGTGAAGTCCACGAAGGGCAACAAAGACTACTACCTCACGATAACGGAAAGCAAGCGCAGGACAGGCTCAGACGGGAGCTACAGCTACGACAAACATAAGATTTTCCTCTACAAGGAAGACTTCGAGAAGTTCGCGGAGGGGCTGAATGACGTGATAGCCTACATCAGGGACAATTGCTTCCACGGTGAAATCCCGCAGAGGAGGCCAGATGAAGGCGCAGACTTCGAATCCGAAGACTTTTAATGGGCGCCATTCTTCTCAAGGACATCACCTTAGAAGGCTCAAGGAAAGACATACTCATAAGCAACGGTCTGATATCCAAGATTGAGCCTTCAGGCTCGTGTGCAGACTGGGAACTTGCCGGAGACATCGAAATCATGGACTGTTCCGGCAAGGTTGCTATACCCGGATTCATCAATATGCACACGCATTCCCCCATGTCCATGATGAGGGGGCTCGGGGAAGATATGCTTTTCCCCGAGTGGCTTGATACAATCTGGAAAGCTGAAGAGAATCTGGATGCCGAATACGTCTATTGGGCGACCAAAGTCGCCTGCATAGAGATGATACGGACAGGCACGACGACTTTCAACGACCAGTACTGGTTTTTCGACGCGTCCGTCAAGGCGGCCACAGAAATGGGCCTCAGGATCGCCACCGGCTACGACATAATGGACAAGGGCGACCCCGAAGAGTCAGAGAGGCAGAAAGCCCACTGCGAAGCCAAGAGCGCCCCGTTCCTTTCAGGCAAAACACCGGGACTCATCTACGGGATCGCTTTCCATGCCATCTACTCGGTACGTGAGGAGATGATGCTCTGGGCATACGAATACGCACGGAAACACTCGCTCAACCTCCACATACACCTGAGCGAGACGCGCAAAGAGGTGGAGGACTGCAAGGCGGCTCACGGCGGTCTGAGTCCGGTAGAATACCTCGACCGCCTCGGAATACTCTCTCCGAACATTGTCGCCGCACACACCCTCTGGGTAAGCCCCCACGACATAGAACTGCTCGCCGAGAGGGGCGTAAACTGCGTACACAACATCAACTCCAACGCCAAGCTCGCCTCCGGATACAAGTTTCTGTACAACGAGATGAGAGACGCGGGGATCAACCTCTGCCTCGGCACGGACGGGTGCGCATCATCCAACAACCTCGACATGCTCGAGGCGATGAAGACCAGCGCCATCTTCCAGAAAGCATGGAGGGAAGACCCCTCGGCTCTCCCGCTCAACGAACTTCTTGACATGGCCACCGTAAACGGGGCGAAAGCACTGAAATTCAACAGCGGAAAAATCGAGACGGGCAAGTGCGCCGACATCAGCATAATCGACACGGACAACACATTCTTCCTTTCCGACGGGCCATTCCTCGCAAACCTCGTCTATTCTGCACACTCAGACTGCATCGACTCTCTTATATGCAACGGACGCTTCCTGATGAGACACAGAGAGATAGAGGGAGAGAAAGAGATCATCTCACAGGCCCGCAAAGTACTCTCAAGAATCAATAAAAGACTTTAATATATGGACGACAGACTCAAAAGAATCCATGATGCCGCGGACCATATAAGTTCCGCCATCAGCGGGCGCATCCCGGAATTCGGGATTGTGCTGGGAAGCGGGTTGGGAAGGCTCGCAGACAAGATCATCAACCAGACCGTGATTCCTTACAGCCGGATCCCGGGATTTCCTGTCTCGACGGCCGTCGGCCACAAGGGCAATTTCATATTCGGTGAACTCGGAGGGAAGCAGGTCATAGCCATGCAGGGCCGCTTCCACTACTATGAAGGATATCCGATGGACCTTGTCACCATAGGAATAAGGGTCATGAAGACGCTCGGCGTCAAATACCTGTTCGTCTCCAACGCCGCAGGCGCCTGCAACCCCGACTTCAAGGTAGGAGATCTCGTGATAATCAGAGACCACATCAACATGATGCCGAATCCGCTGATCGGTCCCAATCTTGATGAATTCGGACCGCGCTTCCCTGACATGACCTGCGCCTACGACCTGAAACTCCAGGCTCTGGCCGAGAACATCTGCAACGAGATGGGCATACCAGTCAAAAAAGGCGTCTATTTCGGAAGCACCGGTCCAACCTACGAAACCCCGGCCGAAGTCCGCTTCTACCACTCGGTCGGAGCCGATCTGGTCGGCATGTCAACCATTCCGGAGGTCATAGTGGCGCGGCATTCAGGCATCAAGGTCTTCGGAATGTCTGTCGTCACCAACAAGTCCAACTTCATCAACGTGGAGAAGAACTTCAATGACGGCGATGACGTGGTGAAGCAGGCCGACATGGCCGCAGAACGGATGTCAGACCTGTTCACAAGGATGATTTCAGCCATCTGATCCCATCACATGCCAAAAAAGCCGGGCTTGCATCTCCGCAGGCCCGGCTTTTTCATCAACTGCCCCCCTATTCTGAAAGGAAGTCAAGATAAGCTTCAATGTCCAGATTGTAGGCCCTCGGGCCTTTCAGCACTTTGCCGTCAGAATCCAGTATAAAATAATTCGGCTGTGAATTGACCCCGAAACGCTTCAGGGCAATATATGAATTGACCCTTCCGACCTCCTTGAGAACCTTGCCGCTGTCGTTGGTAATCCATCTCGACTCCGGAAGGCTCGACTTGTCGTCCACATACAATGCCGCGATCACAAAATCGTCCCTGAGCGAGCGCAGAACTTCCGGATCCGACCACACGCGCGCCTCCATCTCCCGGCAATTGACACAGCCGTGTCCTGTTATATCCACGAACACACGCTTTCCGCTGATTTTCGCCGCCGCAAGTGCCTCGTCAATATTGTCATAAGCCTTCAACCCGTGGGCAAGAGTAAGCATGCCGGTATCCCCGGAAAAATCACCTTGCCCCGAAGCTGCGACTCCGGAAGCCTCGGAGATAACAAAATCCTGTGTCTCCAAAGGCGGCAGGTAACCTGAGAGAGCCTTGAGCGGCGCGCCCCACATACCCGGAATCATATACACGACGAAAGCGAAGCATATTATGGACAAAGCAAGTCTCTTGACAGAGAGATACTCCATCGGAGAATCATTGCGGAAACGCAACTTCCCGAGAAGGTACAGCCCCAGCAGGGAGAACACCACTATCCAGATCGCCAGATACACTTCCCTGTCGAGAATGTGCCAGTGATAAGTCTGGTCCGCAACGCTCAGGAACTTCAAGCCAAGCGCCACCTCGATGAAACCGAGCACCACCTTGACCGAATTGAGCCATCCGCCGCTCTTCGGAAGTTTCTTGAGGAGCGAAGGAAACAGGGCAAGCAAGGTGAACGGCAGGGCGAAAGCCACGCTGAACGCAAACATCGTGACCATCGGAGCCCAGAATTCACCCTGAGTACTCTTTATCAGCACCGTGCCTACTATAGGCCCTGTGCAGCTGAAACTTACAAGCACAAGAGTCAGGGCAAGAAAGAAAATCCCGCCAAGTCCCTTGCCGTCGCTCTTCTTGTCAGCCCCGTTTGTCCACTTTGACGGCAGAGTTATCTCGAACGCGCCGAAGAAGCTGGCAGCAAACACCATGAACACTATGAAGAAAATGATGTTAGGGAGCCAGTGCGTCGCAAGCCAGTTGAAGATATCCGCCGTGACACCGCTGCCGCCGACTATCCACGTGACACCGATTATGACAGAAATCGGCACAGTGTAGAGCAGGACGATGAAAAGCCCGTACATGAAAGCCTTGAAACGCCCCTTTGCAGGAGTCTCGCTGCCTTTCATGAAGAAAGAGACCGTCATCGGCACCATCGGGAACACGCATGGCGTCAAAAGCATGGCAAATCCCCACAATATCGCCTCAAGTATCAGAGACCACAGAGGAGTCTGTGTCCCTTTGGACTCAGCAGCGGGGGAAGAGGCTGCCACCACGGCCGGCTCGGAAATCTTCGCAGGAGCAGCCTGCACAGAAGATGAAGCGCCGCCGAAAGACGGGACAGATGAGGATTTGAGGTAATGATCAAACTCAAACTCCTCCGGAGTGAAACAGTCGTTACCCTGACAGGACGAGATGTCGACAGTGCCGTAGACATGATCCACCCCCTTGCGGATATCCCCCGTGAGCACAATCTGGCTGCCGGACGGAGACTCTTTCACTTCCGACTTCCAGGTCACGTTCGGCGAGACCTGGAGCAGAGACAATGATATCAGAAGCCCGAGCATGACACTACTTGGCTATGGCCACTGAACGGGTCTCCCTGATGACAGTAATCTTGACCTGTCCAGGGTATGTCATCTCATCCTGGATGCGCTGTGCAATATCCACAGAGAGACGGGCGGCCTGCTCATCAGAAACCTCTTCGGCACCCACTATGACGCGGAGCTCACGGCCTGCCTGAATGGCATAGGACTTGGTCACTCCCGGATACGAAGCTGCAAGATCCTCCATGCCCTTGAGACGCTTGATATATGACTCGATCACTTCCCTGCGGGCCCCCGGACGGGCTCCGGAAATGGCGTCTGCAACAAGGACAAGCGGAGCATAAATGGATGTCATCTCCATCTCCTCATGGTGAGCACCGATGGCGTTGCAGATCTCCGGACGCTCCTTGTACTGCTCAGCAAGTTTGGCCCCCAAGATGGCATGAGGATACTCCGGCTCGCTGTCGCTCACCTTGCCTATATCGTGCAGGAGACCGGCGCGGCGGGCAATCTTAGGATTGAGACCAAGTTCAGCCGCCATGATGGCGCAGATGTTGGCCACTTCGCGGGAGTGCTGCAACAAGTTCTGACCGTAAGAAGAACGGTACTTCATGCGGCCGATAAGTTTTACCAGCTCGATGTTGAGCCCATGAATCCCGAGATCTATGCAGGTTCTCTTGCCGGTCTCAAGTATCTCGTCCTCAAGCTGCTTGCTCACCTTGGCCACCACCTCTTCGATACGCGCCGGATGGATACGGCCGTCAATGACCAGCTGATGCAGAGAAAGCCGTGCAATCTCCCTGCGGACAGGATCGAAAGCGGAGATAAGGATAGCATCCGGAGTGTCGTCAACGACTATCTCTACACCTGTAGCCGCCTCCAGTGCACGGATGTTACGGCCCTCGCGCCCGATGATGCGTCCTTTCACCTCATCGTTCTCGATAGGGAATGTCGTCACGGCATTCTCAATGGCGGTCTCGGTGGCGGTACGCTGGATTGTGTTGATCACTATGCGCTTCGCTTCCTTGGCGGCATTAAGCCTGGCCTCGTCCATGGTGTCGTTGATATAGGCTTGAGCCTCGGTGCGCGCTTCAGCCTTCATGTTCTCGACAAGCATTTTCTTCGCTTCCTCGGCGCTCATGCCCGCAACATTCTCCAACTCCTTGTTGACCTGAGCCGTCACCCTGTCGCACTCTTCCATCTTGGCGTCAAGTTTCTGTCTCTGCGCATTGAGCTGTCCTTTCTGGGAGTCGAGATCACGCTGCCTGCGGTTCAGTTCCCCGGCCTGCTGATTGAGCTGACCCTCACGGGACTTGATGTTGTTTTCACGTTCGCGAAGCTCCGAGTTCTTGGCATTGACCTCCTTTTCATGTTCGCTCTTGAGCTGGAGGAACTTCTCCTTGGCCTGCAGAATCTTCTGCTGCTTGATATTTTCAGCATCGTTCTTAGCCTTCTCTATGATGGCGTCGGCCTTACCGGCAGACAATTTGCGGGAGATCATCATATATACTCCCACCCCTATAGCTGCGCCGGCAATCGCCGCAAGAATATAGTATATCAACATAACAATAATATATAATTAAATAATAATCAACAAAAAACAGTGCCTGCACATAACAATGCAGACACTGTATGCAAAAGCCGTCAGCCGAACTTTCAGAAAAGCCTCTGAATAAGATTTGGGCTCCGTTCTGTATCTGGCTTCCCGTCGAGCGGGCCTGCCATCCCCGGACCGAGTGGACCCTGTTCCGAAGAACTTGTTGTTTTCAGAAGATGGGCCTGACGGCTATCTTTTATCAGCTTCCTCCAGATATGCCTCCAATTCGGAAGACAGGGAAGCTATCTCCCCTCCCATCTGCGAAAGCCTTGCCTTCATATAAAACTTTCCCACAGCCTCCTGGACAGCAACAAACGCAAACTTGTCAACCATGTCGGTCTCCACGAATCTCTCGTTGAACCTGTCAAGCATCTCGTTGACATCCTTGGCCGCGAGACGCATCAACTGCTCCTGCTCTTCGGAAGCCGCCGTGAGAGAATACTCCTTGCCGGCTATCTTCAGTTTCACACTCTGTCCCATATCAGCTCTCCAGGAGTTTTATGCATCTGTCTATCTCCTTGATCAGACGGCCGATCTTCTCCTTTGCCTGTGCGCTGTCTCCGCCAGCCATAAAGGCACTCATCAACCGCTGATTATCTATCTGAAGGTTCAAATCAGTAATCTGCTCTTTGTATTTCAAGACTTCACCCTCGCTGACCGAAAGCTTCGCGGCAAGAGAATCGGCTCTCTGCTTCTCCGCTTCGTACAAGGCTATCAGCCTCGCGATATTTGATCTCAATCCGTTTATATCGTCACGCATAGGGCTGCCCCGCAATACATTGACCGCAAATATAATGAATTTGTTTTAAATTTCCTTGCAGTTGATACCCTTATATGTCGCGCAAACGTCACGATAACTCTCAAGATTTCCGATATCATACCGCCGGCCCGGCATCCGCATCGCATACACAGGGCGCCTTGATGAAAGCCATGAGACAAACGAGCCGGGAGCATCGGTGCCGCAACCATCTGAAATCGCCTGCGGGATCAGGGCCGCATCCGCCGCCGTGTAATAATAGAAAGGCGGACAACACCAGTGGCTGCGCGGCTCCGCCGGCTTTTCCTCCATGGACAGGACCCTGTCATCAGAAGCCACCTCCACGACACCGCTCTTGTGCAGGCGCTCCTCCCGAGGCTCATCATAACGCATTATGCATGAAGCCCTTTTATCAAGCGCATAGGCCACGAAATCACACAGGCTGAAATCGAGGACATTGTCTCCGGCTATGACAAGCAGGTCATCATCCAGACGGAGGCTGTCAATAGCGAAGCGGATATCGCATACCGCTCCGAGACGTGTCTCGTTGGTCGACGTGCCGTCGTCAACCACCTGCACTCCCGCAGGTGCCCAACGACGGAAGTCATCGGCGAACTTGTGGTTGGATATCACGACAAAACCGTCCACCGCACTGCACCGGCGCAGATCATCGATCAGCCAGTCAAGTATGGTCTTCTCCCCTACTTTGAGGAGTGGCTTCGGGAAATTCTCCGTCAGCGGATAAAGGCGGGTAGCATAGCCCGCTGCAAGTATAAGACATTTCATAATTTCACTCCGTCAGCTGTGTGGCAGCCGCAATAAAGATACTTCCCCCTCAACTGCGGGAACACCGCGAGGTACTCCTTCTCCACATCGGCCGCTATGCTCTCCTCGTAGGACGGGTCTATCAGCGCCATGCAGCAGCCCTTGAAGCCTGCCCCGCTGAAACGTCCCCCATAAACTCCGTCCTGCCGCACTATCACCTCATAAAGGGTCTTGAGTTCAGGGGAGCCTGTCTCCCAGTTGTTGATAGAAGAAGCGCCGCTGGCCGTGGAGATGCGCCCGTATTCTTCGATGTCGCCCCTCCTCCATGCCTCGGCTGCCTTCTCCACACGGTCGTACTCGGTATACCAGTGCTCTGCCCGTTTGCGCCAATTGTACGGAAGACGGTCCTTGTACGTCTCATATATCTCGAGCGGAACTTCCCTGAGGTAAGTCTCGTTGAACTTGCCGTATTCCATGCCCGAATAGGCCTTCAAGGCATAAGCCGCACTGCGCACCTCATCGACTCTCATGTTGTATTTGCTGCCGGCAAGATTACGCTCAAGCCCCGAGAAGAAAATCGCGACTTTCCACGGCTTCATGCTGTCCGGAGCGGGGATCAGCTCGTAGGTGTCGTCAAGAGTGTCGAGATACAGAAGATGCCCGGCCTTGGAGTACACCTCACAGCTCTGGTCGAGTTTGCCGACAGAGACTCCGACATAATTCAATTCAGCGCGGAGCGCTATCTCAATTATCTCCAGAGGCGAGAGATGTATGTCATTCACCTTGCAGAGCGCAGAGATGAACGCGATGGTGACCGCGGCAGAGGACGAAAGGCCGCCGATAGGCAGACTGCCCTCAATGACGCCGCTTATGCCGTTGCGCAAAGGATAAATAGCCCCAAGCTCTATGGTGGCACCTCGCAGATAGTCGGCCCAGTCCCCGCGCCGGGTCTCGAAGACATCACGTACGTGCCACTGGGCGCGTTTCTCGAACTGCAGAGAAGCAAGTTCAACCACCCCGTTATACTTTGGAGAAAAAGCGATGTGTATACCTTTGTCTATAGCGAAGCCTGTAACCTTGCCGTACTGGTGGTCAGAATGTGCGCCGACAGGGCATACCCGGTAAGGGCAGAAAGACATCGCCTCGGGAGACTTGCGATAGATCTCCTCAAATTTAGTAATGCAGTTCATAGTGTCTGAAAAGTCTGAACTGCAAATATATGAAAAGTACACCACAAACAAAAGGCCCGGAGGCGAACCCCCAGGCCTTTTGATATTGAGATGAATCCTTCCGGATTATTTCTTCTTGATGATGACGGTGCGGGAGAGCACGTCGTTGTTGAAGAAGAGGGCGTCTACACCGCCGAATGCCTGCTTTTCAAGTCTGCTCGGATCAACACCGGCCTCGACAAGAGCATTGTAAACGGCCTCAGCACGCTTCTCAGAAATCCTCTGGTTGGTCCTTGCACTGCCGGTCTTCTTGTCAGCATAGCCGTTGACAACATATACGCTGTTGTCCTTGGTATTGTTGATAGACTCAGCATAGAGCTTGATGCGGGCCTTGTCCTTGCTGGTGAGGGTAGCCTTGCCGATCTGGAAGAAGATGGCGGTAGATGCAGGAACCTCGTTGTTGACAAGTTTCTCAACCTGCTTTACGACTTCCTTCTCGACGATCTTCTCGACGATTTTAGGATTCTTCTCTACAGCCTCGTTGGCAAGAGCCTCAGCAGCCTCCTTGGAGATGTAGCCGGCAGCAGCAGCGGCAGTGGCGGCGCGTGCAACCTTGCCATGCTTTCCACCGATGGTCCATACACCGTTGAGAGCGATGCGGGTGGTTCCGGCAGCCTTGCGGTAAGCGTCAGCGTCACCGAAGATTGAAGGGGTGATGCCGAAGCGGGCCTCAACTCCGAGAGCGAAAGACTTGGTGATGTCATAAGCGAGACCGAGACCTGCGGTAGCGCCTACGCGAACCTTAAGATCATCGTTCGGCTGTACGAGGAACACGTCAGAAGCCGGATCAGCCTGATCGGAAGAAGCTACGAACTCGCTTCCCACGCTTGAGAAGTTCATGGTAGGACCAGCGAAGAGGTATACGTTGAACTTGGAAAGATCATCAGCGAAAACGTTGGTGATGTTGAACATTCCATCGAGGTTAAGCTCTCCGAAGAGCTTGTTCTTGTAAGCCTTGACAACACCGTTCTCGGTGGCGTTGCCGTCATTGGCATCGAGTGAGAGGAAAGGACCTCCGATGACACCCCTCACACCCCATACCGGAGTGATGTACTTGCCGACCTGGAGGTTGGCATAGAACGCAGGAGTGTTGAAGCCAGGGGTAAGAGGTGAGGCGATGCCGACACCCCCGCCCACGAAGACATCACTGCACTTTGAGCTTGTCTGGGCATTTGCGGCAACACAGGCCGCAGTCATTGCGATAGACAATGCGATAACTTTGAGTTTCATATCTTTAATACGTTTTTTCGTTTAACAAAGCATCCAGGACTACTCAGGGATGACGATTCCGCCGCCGGCGTTGTCAGTTCCGTGACCATGGGCATGGCCGTGACCGTATACATAGTGTCCGTGTCCGTTAGGATCAGCCTTCTCTTCATACTGAGCAGAGGTATACTCTCTTGAGTTGACAGTAATGACACCGACAGCGAACTCCTTCTCGCCCTTCTCATCCGTATGCTTAACATATACTGTGTACTCCTTACCACTTACCTTGGTATAAGTCTGATATGCAGTATAGTAGCAGTACGCAGAAACCTTGATGTTAAGTTCCTTTGGAGTAGAGATAAACTCGCCTTTCGCCTCATCGTAACCATAAGTAAGGGCTTTGACATAATCGTCCACAATCTCCTTATAGTACTCATTAACACCATCTTTTGCCTTAGCAACAGCGCCATTGCATTCATTATATGTCACAACTCCTGTAAGGATGAATTCAGTATTATTCCTTACCCAAAGACCACCGTCATGTGTATGAGTTTCGGCATGGGAATCGCTCGGGGTAAAGTACTCTGTTTCCTCCTTGGCATCACCAGCAGCGGTTTCCTTATAAGAGAACTCATACTCTGATTCAGGACAGCCGACAATAAAAGTAACACCATAAGTAGCCTTACCGCCAGCGCGAAGTTTCTCAATCGTAACAGTTTGATGCTGAGCTTCTTGCTCCTCGTTCATGTAATCAGCCTTATAGCCGGATACAGTCAAAGTAACATCCTGCTTATCAATGACAGGCTTGTCTTTCGTGCCTTTGATGACAACTGCATTGCTGGAAATTTTGGCCCCAGCAACAGAAGTACTGATAGTAAAGCCAGAAGTCAAATTGACTTTCGGCGTCCTGATGTCCACAACCCTGACGTTGATAGTAACTTCGGCAGGATCTACCGTGAACGAGGTTTTGAGCTCCTCCGGCTGGCAGGCAGCGAAGATGCCGGCCAACGCGATAAGCGATAAAAGTTTTTTCATCTTAAAAGTGAATATTAAACATTAAACATAAATTTCTTTCCTTACCCGAGCGGCATCGGGCCTGTCAGACCCTATTGCCGTTCAAAAGGCAAATATACTCCAATTCTGATAAAAAACAAAAATTAAAAATTTTTATCGCACAAAATTGAGTTGACTTTCAATAAAATATGGACTAAATTGATTCTTGCTCATAATGTTGTCAGAAGCCTCGGTGCGGAACTCCTTATAGTAATATTGTTCGTTGTTGGCATTATAAGACATGCCCATCTGCCCGGAAGTCCTCACCCTCGGGATATATCCCCGGCGCTTCTGGTTGTACGGCGGGAGGGCTATCTGGAAGCGGAAGCCCACATTGAGCTGGGCTTCCGGCGCCTTCTCGGCATAAAGCCCGGCGGAGCAGTGGCGGAAGTGGCGGATCATTTCGTATTTCAGCCCCACATCCCCGAGCAGGAACTTCTGCAGGCGGAGCGTGAACTGCGTCCCGAGAGGCGGGCAATAGTAGTTGGCCGCCACATTCCAGCGGAAATAAGGCTCTTTGCTGTAGTGGAAGCGGAATCCGTCCCAGTAGCTGTTGGCCAGCAGCCCGAGCTGCGTGTCAAGCGAGAAGCGCTCATTCGGGAAATAATACAGCATCTCCAAAGCGACTCCGTAACGGTTGGCGGAGAACGCTCCGGCTGTGAGTTTCCCGCTGACATTGAGATGCCACGGATCCCTGAAACTCTGGGACAGGGTCACCATCCCCGGATGCACCTTTGAAGACAGGGAGCCATAGCCGTCATTATATATAGGTAGAGCCAGCTGATAACTGAACTTCATCCCGGGCCAGAGCGACACTTCAAGTGCCGGGGCAAGCTGCCAGAGCGACTGATATACCTGATTGATTATAAGGTTCTTGAGGGAAATCTGCGGATATATGACTATATCCACCTTACCCAAAGAATTGGCATGCATCTCCTTGTCCTTGACCATGTCCCAGCCTTCATCCAGACGTCTGGTGGCATGCCACACCCCGGTCCTGGGTGAATAGGAGAGGGTGATCTCCGGGACATGACGATGAGTCCCGATGATCTCCACCTTCCTGTCTATAGGCAGCCCGGCCCCCTCGACTATACGGCAGGCGCGTGCAAAACCTTCTGAAGGAAGTTTGTATGAGTCATTTTCGATCGTGAACACAAGCACGTCATCGTTGAATGCGTACCGGACATTCGCATAACCGGCCTCGATGAGCCTTGCCGCCACGGACTCGCAGCCTTCTTCTGCATCCTGCCCCCGGCACTCCTGCACGCTGAAAAAAAGCGCCGAGATGACGGCGGCCAGAACGGACAATATGTTTGTCTTGCTTATCATGTCTTGTGTCAACGGATGTTTTGCAGCACTTCGGAAGTATCTATGCGTCCGGACTTGTCGTAAGTGTCATGGCGGACCATCCCTACCCCGGCAGCATACCATGTAAGAGCCGTGGTCTCGCGGTTGCGCCCCGGCCCCTTCTCCACCTTATGTTCCGAGACCACCGGACAGTCGAAAACACCGGCCGGGGTCTCGATACGCTCCACCCGCAGCACCTTACGCTCCGTAACCTTGACCCTCCAGGTAAGCCCCATCGCCGAGACGCTGAACTCCAGATCAGGCAGGACCGTCCCGGCAGAAAGCGATGAGGGCAGCACAGAGCGGGCCGGCACAGAAGATACGCTCCGGTCAGGCAGGCGGTTGCGGAGCACGGACGCCATAGCCTCGGACGGGTCGGCACAGACCTCGCCCCCGGAGAGCACCTGCGCACCGTAGAGGACAGGACCTCCATTGAGAGTTCTGCCCTTGCTGTCCGTAAACAGCGACGAGCATTCAACGGCAACGCCCCCGTCAGGCCCGACAGCGGACTTGAGTATTGTGAGTTCGTGACGCCACTTCAGCTTGCCGGAATCCGCATGGCGCCTCTCATACGAGAGCACCGTCCCCTCATGCGTACAAAAATACGCCCCTCCGGCAGACTCCTGCGGCGTGGAAAGAGAGACAGCCATGACGGCAGACAAGATGAGCGTCCTGAACATCAGAATATCTTATAAATCAGACGCATCGAAAACACCGGCCAGAAACGCAGCCAGTCCAGAGATGCATCAGGGACATCCTCCAGCAGGTCTTCTGCTGACGGATCATATTCCACCTCATTGGGAGAGTTCAGCTGCGGACGGGCAAAGCACACACCGAGATCAGTCTGAAAAGCAAAGTGCCCTTTCGGCATGCTGCGCCCGAACCCTATGGCGGCATACGGCCGGAAACGAGGCAGGACAAGGTTCAGCTCCACCCGGCCTGCCCCATCCTGTTCTTTGACTTCATAAGTACGCCCAAGGGCGCTCGCCCGGATAGAACTTATATCGGCGGGGGTATACCCGGACACGTCCTTGTATCTCTCGTTTATCGCGTCAACCTCAGACTGGAGGCTCGTGTAACTGCCCCAGAAAGCCTTGTCGGTCGTCGCGACAGCTGTGATGAAGGTGTCGTTCATCCCATAGACGAAGCCGGCAGTCAAGTGAAAAGACGACTTTTTGAAAGGATAAAACTCAAGGGCAGCCTTGAGGGTGCTCAGATTAAGCGAAGAGTTCAAACCGAGATTGACATCATCAAAACGGGTGTTGATCCTGTCCGGAAGCCCGGCGGCCTGAAGATTGGCATTGACTTCGGAAATGCTCGCATTGACCTGGTCAAGGTCAATATCAAAATCTGTATTGAAGTTAAGCGACGGCGCATTAAAACCGGCGGTCAAGACCAGATGGTCAGTGACAAGCGGCATGGCGAGCTGGATTCCTACCCCGGTAGTGCCGGCTTCGACACCGAAAGAAAGGCTGTTGAACGCCTGCTGGGCGGAAGCCGGCAAAGACATGGCTGAAATGACCGCGATGGCAAACAGAGTTTTTTTCATACTGCAAAAAAGATTAGATTGTTATTTGAGTCCAAGTTTATATCGGAGTCCGAAGTTGACCCATTTGCAGGCCTGAAGTTCGAACATGGCTTCAAAACGGTTTTCCCAAATCGATGCAAGAAACCCCACATTGAAAGTCCGGGCATCATATTCCGCAACAAAACGGACTCCGTCGAGTATCGACCGGTCGCAGAGAAACGCCGGAGTAAATGTCACACCCGCCGCCGGGCCGTTGAGCGGATAGTCTCTGCGCCTGTTGTACTGGTATGCAAGGTGAGCGCCGACTTCTCCCCACGGAGTGGAGAAGTGCTTTGTGGCGGCTATGTAGTTGCGGTTGAAATATCCGTTGCCGTCGCCCTCGACATCGGCATCCACATAGCCGTTGGTCGAAGACGCCGTGGTCGGGTCACTGACACCGAGCACGACGGAGGGCAGCCATTTCAGACCGAACTCCCCTTCTTTCAAGACCTGAAACCGCCCCATAAAGTGCCGGTCCTGATTGAACATTATCCTTGCCCGCCCGGTGGCGCCGGGAACTTTGGCGCCATCGAATATTGTGCAGACATACCCCACCTCAAGCCTGTCCCAGAAAGTGAGGCTGAACCCGTAGTTGAACGTGGAGTAGCACCACCCGGAGGTCGGAAGAGAATGGCGGTTGAGATAATTGTTGGTGATCATGAAAGTCCCGCCGTCCTGCATCTCAGCCGACGGCATCTGGAGCAGTCCGCTTGAAGCATCAACAAACTGCGCCCCCGCCCGTATGGGCAGGAGCAGCAGCAATGTAAAAATCAATGTCCGGACTCTCCTCATCAGGCGGCAGCCGGAATCAATAATTTCTGGCAGCCAGACGGAAATAACTCTGAGGATGCGCGCAGACAGGACATACATCCGGAGCGGACGGGCCGACGACAATGTGCCCGCAGTTGCCGCACTCCCAGATGGCATCCCCTTCCCTTGTGAACACAAGTTTCCCCTCGACATTGGCGAGAAGTTTCTTGTAGCGCTCCTCGTGATGCTTCTCTATCTCGGCGACCATCTCGAAGAGGGCTGCAATCTCATCAAAGCCTTCCTCACGGGCCGTCTTTGCAAAAGAAGGGTACATCTCCGTCCACTCGTAGTGCTCGCCTGCCGCAGCGTCAGCAAGATTGGCTTCAGTGTCCGGGACTGCCCCGTCATGGAGAAGCTTGAACCAGATCTTGGCGTGCTCTTTCTCGTTGTCAGCCGTGGCTTCGAACAACTCCCCTATCTGGACATAACCGTCTTTCTTTGCCTTTGAAGCATAATAAGTGTACTTGTTTCGAGCCTGGCTCTCACCGGCATACGCCGCAGCCAAGTTGGCCTCGGTCTTCGTACCTTTAAGAGATTTCATAATACTTGCGTTTTTATAGTCACTGCGAAGGTAACACTTATTTTTATATATTTGGCAAAATTTCCGGACATGGCAGACAACTATCTTGAAAAGAAATACGACGAATACCTCCACGGCAAAAACATCATACGGCGCGCCAACCCTTCTCTTGACAGCCTGTTGAGCAGGGTCTCCGGGCAGCAGGAGCAGACCGCCCCGGACTACAAAGTCAAGCAGGCCCAGCTTGATGCCGTCATACGCTCCGCAGAAAGGCTCGGCCTCGACGCCGGGTTCTCTTCAGATGAGGACAGAGGACTGGTATCGATCCGCTGCAGCACGCCAGAAGACCTTGGGGCTCTCGTCCTCGCGGCAAGACTCAAGGCCGCTGAACTCGGTCTGCACTCAAGACCTGCCCTCCAAAAACATGAAGGGCAGGCCGAGATAACCATATTCCGATAGGGTCAGACTCTTCCCGGATATTCCTCAAGGGCTTTCTGGAGCACGACAAGAGCCTTGGCGAGATCTTCTTTGCAGAGCACATAGGCCATTCTGACTTCCTGACGCCCCTCCCCCGGTTCTGTATAGAAGCCCGAAGCGGGAGCCATCATCACCGTAGAGCCCTCATAACGAAAATCGCTCAGACACCAGATGCAGAACTTTTCGGCATCATCCACAGGCAGTTTTGCAAGTGTGTAGAACGCCCCCATCGGGATCGGGGAATAAACCCCCGGAATCTTGTTGAGACCGTCTATCAGGAAATTGCGGCGGTCAAGGTATTCCTCATAGACACCGTGCAGGTATTCTTTGGCGACATCTATCGACGCGGCCGCCACAAGCTGTCCGATAAGCGGCGGTGAAAGACGCGCCTGACAGAACTTCATCACAGCCTCATGGACTTTCTTGTTGTGGGTGCAGAGGCAGCCTATACGGGTTCCGCATTCGGAATAGCGCTTGGAGACCGAGTCAAAAAGCACGACATTGTCGTCTATCCCCTCAAGATGGAAGGCAGAGATGTACGGCATGCCCGTATATATGAACTCCCTGTAAACCTCATCGCTGAACAGGAAAAGATTGTGTTTCTTCACTATGTCGCGAAGCTGGAGCATCTCCTTGCGGGTGTAGAGGTATCCGGTAGGGTTGTTGGGGTTGCAGATGAGGATAGCCTTGGTCTTCTCCGTAATCTGCTTCTCGAACGCTTCTACAGGCGGCAGCCGGAAACCGTCCTCTATACGTGTCTTGACACTCTTGATGACGGCGCCGACGGAAATGGCAAAAGCCATATAGTTGGCGTAAAACGGGTCCGTGACTATTATCTCGTCACCCGGGTCAAGACAGGCAAGAAAAGCGAAAAGCACGGCTTCAGAGCCTCCGGCCGTGATGATTATCTCCTCCGGAGAAAGGTATATGCCGTATTCGGCATAGTACTTCACCATCTGGGTGCGCAGCTCCAGCAGCCCGTCGGACGGGCTGTATTCCAGGATGTCCCTGTCTATATTGTGCAGGGCATCAAGCGCGCACTGCGGAGTCTTGATGTCCGGCTGGCCTATGTTAAGGTGGTAGACATGAACGCCGTTGCGCTTCGCCTCATCAGCGTATGGGGCGAGTTTTCGGATCGGAGAGAACGGCATGTTCTCCGCCCGGTGTGATATTTCCATTGACATAGAAGGTTACAGTTCAGTGTGCTCAAATATATGAATAATTGTCAAAAAATTCACTATCTTGCAGGTCTATAACACCATTATTTGATGAAACCTCTAAATAAACTTATCCTCAGCCTTGCGGCCCTTGCCGCAGCCGTCATCAGCGCCGAATCGAGAGAACTTGAAATCAACCTCTCCAAACCAGGCGCCACCATACAGCCGACGATGTACGGCATCTTCTTCGAAGACATCAATTTCGCCGCAGACGGAGGGCTCTACGCCGAACTGGTCAAGAACCGCTCTTTCGAATTCCCCGACCATCTTCATGGCTGGAAGAGTTTCGGAAAGGTGGAAGTCCGCGACGACGGCCCGTTTGAGCGCAACCCGCACTATGTCAGGCTTTCCGACCCCGGACACCGTGACAAGTACACAGGCCTCGACAACGAGGGCTTTTTCGGGATAGGGCTCAAGAAAGACGCTCAATACCGCTTCAGCGTATGGGCAAGGGCCCCGTTTGGAGGCCAGGGCAAGATACGTATAGAATTCGTGAACCCGGCCTCAATGGAGGAAAGGCAATACTTCTGCCAGGCCCACATAACGGTCGATTCTCCTGAATGGAAGCAATACGAGATTGTGATGACCTCCGACAGGACCGACCCGAAAGCCGTCCTGCGCATTTTTGATGAGAACCCGCAGGTCACCGTTGACCTTGAGCATATATCCCTGTTCCCGGTGGACACATGGATGGGGCATCGCAACGGCATGCGCAAAGACCTGGCCCAGGCGCTCGCCGACCTGCACCCGGGGGTGTTCCGTTTCCCTGGAGGCTGCATCGTGGAAGGCACCGACCTCGCCACCCGCTACAACTGGAAGAACTCCGTGGGCCCGGTGGAGAACCGTCCGCTCAACGAGAACCGCTGGCAGTACACCTTCCCGCACCGCTTCTTCCCGGACTATTACCAGAGCTATGGGCTGGGATTTTATGAGTTCTTCCTGCTTAGCGAGGAGATAGGCAGCGAGCCTCTTCCTATCCTGAGCTGCGGCCTCGCCTGCCAGTTCCAGAACAGCGAGCAGAGCGCACACGTGCCTGTAGACCAGCTCCAGCCGTACATAGATGACGCTCTCGACCTTATCGAGTTCGCAAACGGCGGCACTGATACCGAGTGGGGTGCCCTGCGCGCAAGCATGGGACACCCGGAGCCTTTCGGGCTCAAATTCATCGGCATCGGCAACGAGCAGTGGGGCGAGGAATACCCGGCCAGGCTCGAACCTTTCATCAAGGCCATCAGAGCCAAGTATCCGGAAATCAAAATAGTAGGCTCCTCGGGGCCTAATTCCGAAGGCGAGCAGTTCGACTTCCTCTGGCCGGAGATGCGCCGCCTGAAAGCCGATCTTGTGGATGAGCATTTCTACAGGCCGTATGAGTGGTTCCTCAAGCAGGGAGCGCGATATGACAACTATGACCGCAAGGGGCCGAAGGTTTTCGCCGGAGAGTATGCCTGCCACGCCAACGGCCGCAAGTACAACCATTTCTATGCCTCGCTTCTGGAAGCGGCGTTCATGACCGGGCTTGAAAGGAACGCCGACATCGTGCAGATGGCCACATACGCCCCTCTGTTCGCCCATGTGGAAGGATGGCAGTGGAGACCGGATCTCATCTGGTATGACAACCTCCGGTCTTTCCGCACAGCAAGCTGGCATGTGCAGCAGATGTACTCAGAGTATAAGGGTGAGAGGGTTCTCAAGACCACATCCGGAGGAGTTCCGCTCTGCGGAGGAGAAGGCCAGGACGGACTGTTCGCAAGCGCCGTGCTCGACGGGGACAGGGTCTATGTCAAGGTCGTCAACACAACCCCGGACGCACAGAGCATCTCCCTGAAATTCAACGGGCTTAAAAAGAAGCAGAAAATTGAGGCCGACAAGAGGGTCAACCTCCACTCCTACGACCTCTATGAGGACAACAGCCTCGATGAGCCTGACGCATTCGAGCCATATACGGAAAAGTTCGACTTCTCGGACGGCAGCGTGGCGGCAGAGCCTTACAGTTTCTCAATCTATTGCTTCAAGATCTTGAGATAATCGCTCAAGTGAGGGGTTGAATCCCTTATAGCCTTGAGCCTCGACGGAGCGGGCGATGTCCTGTATAAGTGACCAGTAAGCATCCTTGTCAAAGGCCCCGCCACCGCACCAGAGCACTTCGAAAGACATTCCACAATACTTGAAGAGCCATCCGCTCTCATGGAAAGCGTTGCGCAGATAAAAGCCCTTGCGGCGGACTCTCTGCGCAGCGTTTTCTGCATACGGGTCAAGCGGCTCTATGTCGAGCACCACCTGCTTTCCGGGGTAAGTCTCACGTATCAGCTGCAAGGCCTGCGTTCCGCAGCCTGATGCCCGGCTGGTGCTGTCAACGGCAAGGAAGAACACATAGACACTCCTTTCCCCTTTGTACACGGAGGTGAAACCTCGGTAAGAATCCCCCTCGCACAAAGCCCAGAGGTCAAGTTCGCCACGGCTGCACATGTCCGCCTGCACCGCTGCCGGGAGTTGCTCTTCCGGAGGGAAAGCCTCAAGGTTGGTACGCTCTATCATTCCCAGGTACGGACTTCCCGCACCGGCTTTCACGAGTCTCATAATGAAATAAGATATTTTGCGGCGCCAGTCCCTGCCAGAGCACCGGTAGAGAACGCCGTCTGAAGATTATAACCACCGGTATCGGAGTCAATATCAAGCATCTCTCCACAAAAATACAGGCCCGGGACATGCCTTGAAGCCATAGTCTTGGCGACCACAGAGTCAGCAGACACTCCACCGGCCGTCACGACAGCACGCTCATAGCCCACGAATCCGGCAATATCAAACTTCCACGCCTTCAATGCCTTGGCTATGGTCGGCAGATTGACCCAGACCTTTGTTGCAGTACGGGAGCGGCGTTCAAGCGTCATTATTCCCGGATTCATCTCCACAAAGGACGGGATCAGGTCCCAAGGCATCAGTTTGCCCAGAAGAATCCGGCATTTCTCTTTCTCACGCAGCCGGACGGAACGTTGATCCTTGTCCACCTCGGACCATAGCTGCTTCACCCTCTCCGTCAGTTCGGTGAGGGTGACCCCCGGCTTCAAGTCAAGCACAAGCGAAACCTTGGCTCCGTTGAGCATGGACTTGACAGCCTTGAGGCTCAGCTGAAAACCAAGAGGCCACTCAATCCCACCGTCCGTGAAGTCGATGTCGCCGAATTCCGAGCCGGCTTCCGTCCCGCCGACAATAAGAGTCAAGGATATGTTCTTGAGATGCAGCCCGCAGAGTTTCTCTCCAAGAGCGGTGAGAGGAGTCCCCCTGTCTATATGCAAGTCTTTATCCTCCACAAGTTTGTACCCTTGCGGGACAAGGGCTGTGAGTGAAGGGAATGTCGGCTCTATCTTATGTCCGAGCGTCTCGGCCCAGCGGAGCCCGTCTCCCGTGGAACCGGTACCGGGATAGCTGAGCCCCCCTGTGGCAAGGACGAGGACTTTACAATTCCAGACAGTCCCGTCAGAAAGCCTGACTGTGAAGCCCGGGGTCACATCCTCGACTTCAGCCTCACATACGATTTTTACACCCGCGGAATGACATGCAAGCACCAGAGTGTCAACTACATCGGAAGCCCTGTACGACTCGGGAAAAGCGCGGTCTCCCCTCTCTATGACACTATGCATGCCGAAACTGTCAAACCAGTCAAGCAGAGCCTCTGGAGGGAGGGTGAAAAAAGCGGACTTCACGAAATTAGGGTTGCTGCGCACATGCTGGGAAAAATCGTTCCAACTCTTGACATTGGTCAGATTGCAGCGCCCCTTCCCAGTTATCATCACTTTCCTGGCAGGCCGGGGCATCTTCTCAAGCAGAGTCACCTGCGCATCAGAACCGGCATCAACCAAGGTCTTGGCAGCATAGTACGCAGCCATCAATCCGGAGGCGCCGCCCCCGACCACTACAATATCACTTTTCATCGGGAAAACAAAAAAGGGAAAGCTTAGCACATCGCACCGCTACGACCTCCTACCTTTGCTGCCTTCCGGCCCTGGAGGATTTGGAGGGAGCTGGTCGTGTACGACTTTCCCGTTGCAAATATAGCAAAAAATCAAATGCAGTTGAATATCATCGGGAGAATGTCGTCCACTTTCTCAAATTTAAGGATCTTGTCCGAAGCGATCATCAGCACTGACATCGGTTTCCCTGACTTGGCCTGATACTGGGCCATCACCTGACGGCAGGCACCGCAAGGAGTTGCAGGAGTGGAGCCGAGGCGGCCGTGAACCCCGCCCGCCACAGCGATGCTGAGCATGTCCTTGTCCGGGTATTTGGATCCGGCTGCAAACATCGCCGTGCGCTCTGCACACAAGCCTGACGGGAAGGCCGCATTCTCCTGGTTGGCCCCGCGGACTATCTGTCCGTTGGAGATCCGGACTGCGGCCCCCACATGGAAATGGGAATATGGAGCGTAAGCGCCTGACATCGCCTCTATCGCCTCACAGGCGAGTTCCCTGTCCTCCGGCAGCAATTCATCTATGGAGGAATACTGCTGATATTGGATGTGTATATCTTTGGTCAACATCTGCAATGTGGTTAAACTTCCCAAATATATGACTAATTTTGCGGATATTAAAAACAGGGAGATGAAAATTTGCGTAGGATTGTCGGGCGGAGTGGACTCCAGCGTGGCTGCACTGCTTCTCAAAAGACAGGGATATGATGTGTTCGCGATGTTCATGCAGAACTGGCATGACACCGAAGGGACCCTGCACGGGGACTGCGAATGGGAGGAGGACCGCTTCGTGGCCGAGATGGTGGCCAGAAAGATAGGTATCCCCTTTTATTTCGTGGATCTCAGCAAAGAATACAGGAAACGGGTGGTGGACTACATGTTCGATGAATACGCACATGGGCGGACACCCAATCCCGATGTGCTCTGCAACCGGGAAATAAAGTTCGACGCCTTCCTCAAGGCCGCGCAGAAACTGGGGGCGGACATGGTGGCTACCGGACATTACTGCCGAAAAGAAACTCTGCCGGACGGAAGCTGCCGCATACTCGAGGGCAGCGACCCGAACAAGGACCAGAGCTACTTCCTGTGCCAACTGAATCAAGAGCAGTTGTCCAAGGCTCTTTTCCCCATCGGGGACATCTGCAAGCCTGAAGTCCGCAGGCTGGCCAGAGAAGCGGACCTTCCTTCAGCCGACAAGAAAGACTCCCAGGGCATCTGCTTCGTGGGCAAGGTTGACTTGCCGGTATTCCTGCAGCAGAAGCTGGAGTCCAGAGAGGGAGATGTGGTGGAGGTGTTCGACAGATACTATGCCGATTCGGAGAAATACGCAAAGGACACCGGAATCCAGGCAAAAGGAGTGGAAGCCTCGGACGAGGAACTGTATGAACTTTCAACTCCTGTCGACTACAGCGACATACGCTTCGAGACAGAGACCTACCGCTCCGGGAAGCATCACACAAAAAAGACCAGATACAAAGCCAATCCTTACGGTGCCATCATCGGAAAGCACGAGGGGGCGCAGTTCTACACGATAGGCCAGCGCCGCGGGCTCTCCATCGGCGGGCACGCCCATCCGCTGTTCGTGATAGCCACCGATACGGCAAGCAATACAATCTATGTCGGAGAGGGAGAGGAGCATAAAGGGCTGATGCGCAGCTGCTTGAGGATCAGCCCGGAAGAGATGCACTGGATACGTCCTTCAGAGAAAATGGAAATCGGAGAACAACGCAGGTACAGGGTAAGGATACGCTACCGCCAGCCGCTTCAGGACGCGACCCTGCTGATGAGGGGAAACGGCCTGTTCATCCTCTTCGACAAGCCGCAGCGCAGCATCACCCCGGGACAGTTCGCAGTATGGTACGCCTCTGACGGGGAAATGCTCGGGAGCGGGGTCATCTAAAGCGAAGCGGCAATAGCGACGGCCACATTGATGCCGTCCATGGCGCTGGACACTATGCCTCCGGCATATCCGGCACCCTCTCCGCAAGGGTACAAACCTTTCATCGAGACATATTCATAAGTCTCTCCATCCCTCGGCACCCGCACCGGGGAAGATGTGCGGGACTCCACGCCGAGCAGAAGCGCCGCATTGGTGTAATAGTTGCGCATCCTGACCCGTGGGAAAGCTTTCCTGAGACGGTCGGCGACAAGAGGCGGAAGAAGTTCGTGCAAGGGCGCACTCACCACCCCCGGATGATAGCTGGTAGGCGGCATTGTCTTGGAAACCCTGCCCTGGCAGAAATCCTCCATCCGCTGGGCCGGTGCGGCCATAGGGTTCACCCCGCCATGGCGCGAAGCATATTCATACATGTCCCTCTCAACCCCGTGCTGGAAATCCATCAGCTTGAATGGCCCCTCGCCCGGAACATCGTCAGGTTCAATCTGTACCACGACACCGGCATTGGCAAACTTGCCGTTTCGCGAGGAGTTGGACATGCCGTTGAGCACGACTGTCCCGGGCTCTGTGGATGACGGCACCAGTATGCCGCCCGGGCACATGCAGAAAGAGAACACTCCCCTGCCGTCCACCTGTTCCACGAAAGAATATTCAGCGGCAGGCACGCCCGGCTTCCACTGCCCGTGATACTGGCACCAGTTGATCTTCTCCTGCGGATGCTCCACCCTCACCCCGAGGGCAAAGCCCTTGGCTTCAAGTTCTCCTCCGGCGGCATGCAGCATTTCATATATGTCGCGGGCCGAGTGTCCAGTAGCAAGAATGACTCTGGATGAGGCATATTTCTCCCCGGCAGCCGTCCCGACCTCCAGAGAGCCGTCTTCGCGGCGGACAATGGACTCCACGCGGGAATTGAAATGGTATTCTCCGCCCTTCTCCACTATGAATTTGCGGATGTTCTCGACTATGAGCGGCAGTTTGTCCGAGCCTATATGCGGATGGGCGTCGATGAGGATGTCCGGACTGGCCCCGAACTTGACAAGGAGATGGAGCACTTCCCGTATGTCCCCCCTCTTTGAAGAGCGGGTATAGAGCTTGCCGTCGGAAAAGGCCCCGGCACCGCCCTCCCCATAGCAGTAGTTCGAGTCCGGGTTGACCTCCCCCTCACGGGACAGGCGTGCCATGTCTATCTTGCGTGCGTGCACATCTTTGCCGCGTTCAAGGATTACTGGCCTGAGTCCCAGAGAGATGAGTTTAAGGGAAGCGAACATCCCGGCAGGGCCCGCGCCCACTACTGTCACCGGTTCAGCGCCATGGACATCCGGATAGTCCGGCAGGGTATACGGTTCATAATGGTCCTCCGGGCCGTACGCCTCGTACCTGTAGCGCCACACCGGCTCCTTGCGGGCGTCGATGGAGCGTTTTTTCAGGACCCATTTCAATCCTCCGGCCTTGGCCTCGATCTCCTTGAGGCGCGGTTCACGCGTCAGCGGGCATACAATCTCGAATTCTTTCATTGCTCAAAACCGGAAACCCTTGAAACCGGGGCGATGTCGAGCGGAGTACGCTCCCCGGCGAGGTAGTGATAATATCCGGCGACTGCGATCATCGCCGCATTGTCGGTAGTGAAACGGAATTCCGGAAGATAGGTGTTCCAGCCGCGGCGGCGTCCCTCCTCCTCGATACGGGTGCGGAGTCCGCTGTTGGCAGACACTCCCCCGCCTATTGTTATCTCCTTGATGCCGGTCTGCTTTGCGGCTTTGACAAGCTTGTCCATCAGTATGTCTATCAAGGCTTTCTGGAAAGACGCGCAGATGTCCTCCTTGTTTTTCTCCATGAAGTCGGGGTCCTTGGCCATCTCGTCCCGCACGAAATACAGCAGGGATGTCTTGATGCCGCTGAAGCTGTAGTCCAGCCCGGGAATATGAGGTTTGGCGAATTTGAAGCGCTCCGGATCACCCTGCTTTGCGAGCCGGTCGATGATCGGGCCGCCCGGATACCCCAGGCCCATCATCTTTGAGCATTTGTCGAACGCCTCTCCGACAGCATCGTCGATGGTCTGGCCGAGAATCTCCAGATGCAAAGGATCATCCACCCTCACTATCTGCGAGTTGCCTCCGCTGACAAGCAGACACAGGTACGGGAAGGACGGCTCACGGACAGGCTTGTCCGGCACCTTGATGAAATTGGCCAGGATGTGGCCCTGAAGATGATTGACCATCACGATCGGAATATCGAGAGCCAGCCCCATCGCCTTTGCAAATGAAGTCCCGACAAGCAGTGATCCAAGCAGCCCTGGGCCGCGCGTGAATGCAATCGCGGTGAGATCGGAAGGCTTGAGCCCGGCACGGGAAAGAGCCTCGCTGACAACCGGCACTATGTTGAGTTCATGGGCTCTGGATGCAAGTTCGGGCACGACACCGCCGTAAGCACGGTGCACATCCTGACTCGCGATGACATTGGAAAGCAGATACCCGTCTTTGAGCACGGCGGCCGAGGTGTCGTCGCATGAGGATTCGATTCCGAGGATGATGTCTGACATATTCGCTTGGTAAAAGTCCGCAAAGTTAACAAAAACAATTATATTTGTAAATTAGGAATGTACAGGAAAGGCTCATACATAGCGGCAAGAATCATCGGACTGGCGGCAGTGCTGGTGTTGGCGGCCCTGTTTGCCGTCCAGACTCCTCCGGTCCAGACACGGCTCTCAAAATATGCGCTGGCCCGTCTCACTTCCGCAGCCGACGGGCGGATCATGTATGACCAGATCAAGATCATCCCGTCAGGGGCTCTGGTAATCAAGAACATCCTCATCCTCGACAAGAATCCGTATACGGAAGATGTCAACGCCCGCGGGTGGGAGAAAGTGGACACCATACTCACGGCCAAGACAGTCACGGCCACTTTTTCCGTCCCGAGCCTTCTGAAACCCGGAAGCATACGTGTCGGGAGAGTCAGGGTAGACGGAGGTGAATTCCACCTGACCCTGGAACCCAACAGCGTGCCGGGAGGCAAGAAAAACATCACAAACATAGAAAGGGCTTTCGGGCTGGGAGGCAAGAAGAAAGAAAAGAAAGCCTTGAAAGGGGAACTTTTCTCGGTAGGGAGAGTGAGCGTGAGCAACTTCCGCTTCAGGCTCAACAGTTTCAAGCCGCAAAAAGTCAAATACAAGGACGGGGCGATGAACTTCGATGACCTCGATGTCCTCATCAGCAGCCTCAAGGGACACGGCATAAAGATGACCGACGGGAGGGTGAAGGCTACGCTGGACAAGTTGAGTCTCACAGAGAAATCCGGATACATAATGCTCAACCTCTCCGCCATGTGTTCTGTCGGTCCGGGAAAAACCATAGTGGAAGACATACGGCTGCGCGATCCATGGTCCGAGATCAACGTCAAATATTATTCGATGGGATACGAGAACGCCCGCTCGTTTTCGAAATATGTGAGCGAAGTCCTCATGGAGGGCGAAATCTCCCGTTCAAAACTCACATTGCACAGCTTGTCATTCTTCGCGAACTCGGTGTTCCGCAACTGCTCTACCCGGCTCGATCTCAACGGAGGCCACGTCAGAGGCTATGTCAACGACCTGCATGTGGAGGGACTGAGTTTCTACGACCCCGAGAGCGGCATCAGACTGGATGGGCTGGACTGCTCCGCGACAGGGATGCCGGACATACAAGGGATGATGGCCTCGGTAGATTTGAAAGGGCTTCATTTCACCGCTTCAGGCATAAGGAAGATCTCCGCAGGGATAGTCCCTTCGGGCATCAAAATACCGCACACGATCGGCAGAGGCCAGCACTTCACACTCAACGCCTCGGCCAAAGGACCGCTGAACAGGCTCAAAGGCACAGTCCATCTGCGCTCGGAAGCCGGAAGGCTGAAACTCGAAGCCGATGTGAGGAATCTCCTTGACAGGCGCAGGGACACCGAAGTCGGGCTCAGACTCGGGACCGCCGCGCTCGACATAGGCGCAGTCAGCGGCTTGCAAGGTCTTGGCAGGTGCGACATTTACACTGAAGCCAGAGGCACATTAGGCAAAGGGCGCCCCGACATAAGGCTCGATTCACTCAAACTCGTCAGGCTGAACGCAGTCGGATATGATTTCAAGGACATCACCGCCAAAGGCCATCTGAATGCCGACGGGGCAAGCCTCATATTCGGCAGCACCGACCCGAATCTGCTGATGTCCATGGATGCAGAGGCTGTCTTCGGTCAGGATGGCGGAAAATCCTTGAGGCTCAACGCGGATCTTGCCAATCTTGACCTGCAGAAACTCGGCATAGACCGCAAGCGTGGGACTTCCCGCACGGCGATGAAAATCACCGGGGATGTCAGGCAAAACGGCAAAGCCGTCAACGGTTCCGTCAAGATCGGAAACATCAGGCTCCGGAACAACAACGGACTCACAGACCTCGGCGACATAGACTTCAAGTTATACAACATCGCAGAGGAGCAGTGCCTCAGCATTGATTCCGGGTTCGCAGACCTGTTCATATCAGGAAGCGGGAGCATAGCCGAATTTGTAGAAGACCTGCAGGACATCACGACAAGGAGGGAATTGCCGGCACTCTACCCCGACACCAAAACGGACGCCATGCACGGCAAATACGACCTTGACCTGCTGATGCATGATTCAAGGGGGCTCCTGTCTTTCGTTTTCCCGGGCCTGTACATAGCTGACAGCACCAGAGCCACCATAAGCATATCGCGCAGCGGCGAACTTGTAGGCAACGCCACATCTTCCCGGCTGGCTTATGGCACGACTTTCATCAAAGATGCCGACCTGCAGTTCGACAACCTCGGAGAAAGCCTGAGCGTCAGCCTTATAGGACAGAACTTCAAGAGCGGCAAGTTCGACCTTGACCGGCCGGACATCAGCCTTCTGGCCAAAGACAACACCCTGTCCGCAAGTCTGCGGTTCGAGAGCTTCTCCCTGTCGGGCGGCTCCGGAGAACTGTATGCCAACGGTGAGTTCTACCGCGACTCCACCAACACCCTCGTCATCAAGGCACGCCCTCTCGAGTCATACATCTCGGCAGGCAACGGGGTCTGGGACATCGGGGAATCGGACGTGGTCATCCGCGGCAAAGACGTCTATGTCAAGGGCTTCCGCATCAGCAACGGAGATCAGGTCATAAGCGTGGACGGCGGCATATCGCAAGAAAGGGACGACACGCTCTCACTGTCCATCAAGGGGCTCGATCTCGCCCAGACAGACGATTTTCTGCCCCGCAGTTACGGAATACGCGGAACGGCTGACGGCAAAGCCATGCTCACGTCACGCTCCGGCAGGGCCAAGGGCATGCTGATGGACATGAGGATAGACTCCCTGAGAATCGGGGGCACAGACGCGGGAAGTCTCCAGCTGGCCAGCATCCTCGAAGATGGCGGAGACGACATCAACATCTATCTGCGCAACGAACTTGAAGGCCGCAACCCGTTGTATGCCACCGGAATGTATTTTCCGGACGACGGCAGGATATACCTTGATGCAGAGCTCGACAGGCTTCCTCTCGAGATTGCCGGGCCTTTTCTGACGGAAATCTTCAGCGAACTTGACGGAAGCGTCAGCGGAAGCCTCAGGCTCGACGGCCAGACAGGCAACATGTACCTGTCAAGCAAGAACCTGATGCTCAACGATGCCAAATTGAGGCCATCATACACAGGCGTCCTCTACACTGTCAACGGGCCGCTTGAGGTCGCCGGGGACGGTGTCCGGTTCAGCGGCCTGCAATTGAGAGACGATGCCGGAGGCAGCGGTCTCATCTCAGGCGGCATCGACTACGACCACCTCAAGAATTTCTCTCTCAAATCTGAAATAAGTTTCAACAACCTCAAACTCATAGACAGCCCGCAGCGCAGCAGCGGAGTCTACGGGCTGCTGAAGGCAAGCGGCAGAGCCAGCATAAACGGACCGTTCACGGCTCTCAGCATCAACGCGACCGCCAGCACTGTCGGAGACGGCAACATACATGTGCCGATGTCGGGAACGGCAGCCGAGAAAACCAGCGACCTTCTGACATTCACAGAACCGGCCAAAGTCAAAGACCCGTACGAGGAGATGATTTCTTCCATAGAAGACAGGAAGCGCCGGCAATCCGACATCGACATACATGCCAACGTCAATGTACACTCGGGGATAAAGGCATTCGTGGAGATTGACAAGAGCGCCGGCAATGTGGCCAGCCTCAGCGGAGACGGCAATGTCAACCTCCATTTCAGACCGGCAAAAGCGGTATTCGACCTCAACGGAGAATTCAGCATCCGCGAAGGCAACTACCAGTTCGTGATACCTGGGATCCTCAGCAAGGACTTCAGCGTGGCGGAAGGCAGCTCCATCAAGTTCGGAGGCGATGTAGCCGACACCGAACTCGACATCAATGTCATCTACAAACTGCGCGCATCCCTGTCTGCTCTCGTATCCGAAGAGAGCAAGACCGGGACCAAGAGGCTCGTGGAATGCGGCATATCCGTCAGCGACAGGCTACGAAATCCGAAGATAGGATTCAGCGTCAATGTCCCGGACCTCGACCCTACGACGAAATCTCTCGTAGAGGCCGCCCTGAGCACCGAAGACAAGGTCCAGAAACAATTCATGGCCCTGCTGCTCATGGGTTCATTCATCCCGGACGAAAATTCCGGTGTCGTCAACGGCTCGGAGATTCTTGTGTCTAACGTGACTGAGCTGATGTCAAACCAGCTCAACTCCATACTCCAGAAACTCGAGATCCCCGTGGATGTCGGCATAGGTTATCAGGGCACGTATCAGGGTTCAAACATGTTTGACGTGGCTATTTCGACGCAACTGTTCAACGACAGGGTCATAGTGGGCGGAAGCGTGGCCAACAGAAAATACAACAACACCGCAAGCAGCGGAGACATGGTCGGAGACCTCGACATCCAGATAAAACTGGACGATGAAGGCAAGTTCCGCCTCAACATCTTCTCCCACTCCGCAGACGAATACACAAGTTATCTGGACCTTTCACAACGCAACGGCGTGGGTGTAAGTTACCAGAAGGAATATCTCGGTTTCAGCGATTTCATAAGCAGCATCTTCGGGAAAAAGAAGCCGGAAGCTGATGGAGACAAGGCCGGAACCACAATCAAGATTGAAGCTGATGGACAGAGGAAAACTGTATCTGATACCCTCTCCCTTGGGAAATAGTCCGCTCGGAGACGTGCTCCCGGAAGGGACAGTACGCATCGCCTGCTCGCTCAGGCAGTTCGTGGTGGAGGAGGTACGCACCGCAAGAAGGATATTGTCAGCCTACGGGCTCAAAGGACATATAGACAGTCTGGAGTTCCACGAACTCAACGAGCACACCGGTCAGGAGGAAGTGGAAGGGCTTCTGCCTCTTTTCGGCCGCGGGGACGTCGGATACATGTCTGAAGCCGGACTGCCTGCCGTGGCCGACCCGGGAAGCGCCCTTGTGGCCCTGTGCCACAGAGAAGGCATAGAGGTGGTGCCCCTCGTGGGACCATCCTCGCTGATGATGGCGCTGATGGCCTCGGGATTGAACGGGCAGTCTTTTGCGTTCTGCGGTTATGTGCCGGCCAAGACGGGCGAAAGAAGAAACGCCCTCAAGGCGCTCGAAAAGCACTCCAGGGCAGAGAAGCAGAGCAAGATAATAATCGAGACCCCGTACCGCAACGACGCCCTTTTCTCGGACATGCTCCAGATCTTCGCACCGGCCACGAGGATCTGCGTCGCGGCGGACATTTCCCTCCCCACTCAATACATAAGGACAGACAGCACCGAAGGCTGGAAAAAGGCCGGCATCACCATCGGCAAACGTCCATGCGTATTCATAGTACTTGCCTGACACGGATATGAAGATAGCATTCCTCACTCTCGGCTGCAAGCTCAACTATGCCGAGACTTCCACATACGAACGCGGATTCAAGGCCGCAGGGCTGGAAGTGGTGCAGTGGAGCGACAAGGCGGACATATACCTCGTCAACACCTGCTCCGTCACCGCCACTTCAGACAGCAAATCCCGAAATCTCATACGCAAGGTCCACCGGGTCAATCCTGAAGCCGCCGTGATCGTCACCGGATGCAGTGCACAGCTGCGCCGTGAAGAAATCGAAGCCATAGAAGGCGTCACACGCGTGTTCGGAGCCACTGAAAAAGAATCAGTGGTGCCGGTGACGCTTTCGCTCCTCGGGCTTTCAAAAAACAGCGGCGCCAACCTCGGAGGGAGCGGTGTGTTCGGGGCTTTCAGCACCGGAGAACGGACCCGCTCGTTCCTCAAGGTCCAGGACGGCTGCAATAATTTCTGCAAATACTGCACTGTACCCTATGCCCGAGGGGAAAGCCGCAACATTTCCATAGCGGAATGCGTCTGCAATGCCGGCAAGATAGCTCAGGAAGGAGTCAAGGAGATAGTCCTCACCGGTGTCAACACGGGAGATTTCGGCCGGAGCACGGGCGAGTCCTTCCTTGACCTGCTCAAGGCACTTGACAACGTGGACGGGATAGAAAGATACCGCATCTCCAGCATAGAGCCGAACCTGCTGGACGACAAGATAATAGACTGGATAGCCTCAGGCACGAAATTCCAGCCGCACTTCCACATCCCGCTTCAGGCGGGAAGCGATGTGCTGCTGAGCAGCATGGGCAGACACTACGACACAGGATTCTTCAAAAGAAAAATAGACTATGTGCGGCAGAGGCTGGAAGCCCCGGGCAAGCCGCTCGTATTCTTCGGAATAGATGTCATGGCAGGACTTCCCGGCGAGACTGAAGAGCTGTTCCGCGATGGAATGGATTTCATCCGGGACATCCACCCGGCATTCATCCACGTGTTCCCCTACTCGCGCCGTCCGGGCACGCCGGCGGCGGAAATGCCGGGACAAGTCTCTGAACAAGACAAAAAAAGAAGAGTGGCGGAACTCGAAAACCTGTGCTCCGACCTGCACAGCAGCTTCATCGAAGCGAACAGGGGGATAAAGGAAAAAGTTCTTTTCGAGTCCACGGACAGGAACGGCAGGATGGAAGGATACACCGGCAACTACATCCGGATAGAGCGCGGGTATGACCCGGCCCTGTGCGGAAAAATCGTGGATGTGGTGATCTAACCACCTATCACGAGGCCGTCGTATGCCGGATGGACATGCGGCGGCAGTTCTTTGCAGAAATCTTCGTATTTCGGGAGAAGATGGGAAAGGTGCGTTATGTAGGATTCACGCGCCCCTACTCTCTCAAAAAAGTCAAGGCACTGCTGAAGAGACGGGTGGGAGCGGTGTTCCTCCCTCTTGACACAGCCGAGCGTGACATATTCCACTCCCTTGAGCTTCTCGTATTCACCTTCGTCAATATGCTTGATGTCAGTGAGATATGCTATATTCCCAAAACGGTAGCCAAGCACCGACATCGACCTGTCGCTCAGATGCCAGCCCTGGATGGGCACGACTTCCACAGGGCCGGGAGCCGGGGTCTGGATCGGGACTTCCTGCGGCGGGAAATGTTTATACCCGAAACCCTTCTCCCATACAAGAATCTCCTCGTCAGCATTTGAATGGACTGTGATATTGTGCTTGGAATCGATGATATGCACCCTCCACTCCGGAGAACCGGGATACTTCGGCTCGGCAAAAGCATACGAGTAGTCCTGTCTGAGGGTGGCCTCGACATATTTCTCACAATATATGTTGACAGGGTGTCTCTCTATGAGGTTGAAAGCCCTGATGTCATCCAGCCCTCCGGTATGGTCTTTATGATTGTGTGTCAACAGTATGGCATCAAGATGCCGGACTCCCTGACGGAGCATCTGGTAACGGAAATCCGGGCCGGCGTCGACCAGTATCGTCAATCCGCCGTATTCAACCAGCGCGGATGAGCGCAGCCGCTTGTCATGAGGATCAGCGGAGCGGCATACCGGGCAGTCGCAGCCGATCATCGGCACCCCCTGGGATGTGCCGGTGCCAAGAAACGTGAGTTTAGCTTTCATCGGGGTGCAAATATAGCAATTTTCCCTTGTCAAGCATATCGCGCCATATCTCCATCACATCAGACGGAAGAGAGTTGCGCGGATCGCGGCACCAGGCCCGGAACTCGTCCAGACTATATCCGGGATGGGCTTCGGCCCATGCGAGAATCGCTTCTTCGGTACGCCTGCGGGCGGATTTTGACCGGCACACATCGCAACAGCCGCAATCCTTGCTTTCCGTCTGGCCGAAATAGGCAAGCAGATATCTGGAACGGCAGGTGTCACTCTCTGTGACATAGCCCTCCATCGCCGCCGCCCGCCTGCCGGCGCTTTCCTTGAGGAATGCATACTTGTCTTTCTGCAGGTTGAGGTTTCCCGGCATCAGCCGCCCGTGGTGAAGATAAATGACGGTCGCCTTGTCGCATGGTACATAGCGTATGACATGCTCCAGCGAAAGCCCGTAAAGGAGCTGCCTCAACACAGGGACGGAAACTCCGCAACTGCGGGAGAGCCCCTCCTCGCTGACAGGCACGATATAGGAAAAGATCCCCGGATAGCCGCGCATCAGCGCGTCAAGCAGACGAGGCATCGCCGGATCGGGCAGATTTATCTCATACAAGGCCTGACGATCCGCGATAATCTTGACCTGTGTCGATATGTCCGCATCCTCAGTGAATGTAAGATGGTCGCTCATCTCAAGATAGCGGATCGCATAGTGGACTCCCGCCCGGCTGAGCGAATAATGGCGGGCAAACTCCTCAAGATTGAACTTGATTCTTGCCCCGGCACCTCCCTCGTATGGTATCTGATTGAAAATATGTATCTTCTGATATATGTCCTCGATATATTCAAGCGACTGGAACGAGATGTCCAGAAGCTGGTGGAGCCGGCGGACATCCGTCTTGTTCCAGAGCAGCACGGCCCAGGACCGCAAGCCGTCCCTGCCGGCACGCCCGGCCTCCTGAAAATAAGCCTCGGGGCTGTCGGCCAGTCCAAGATGCACCACAAAACGCACATCAGGCTTGTCGATGCCCATTCCGAACGCGTTGGTGCAGACCATGACACGGATCTCACCGCGCTTCCATGCCTCCTGCCGTTCTGACCTGGTCCGGGACTCCAGTCCCGCATGGTAGAATGAAGCGCTCACCCCGGAATGCGAAAGCAAGGCAGCGACCTCCTCGCATTTGCTTCTGTTGCGCATATAGACTATCCCGGATCCCGGCACGCTCCCGCAGATGTTGAGCAGCTGGCCGGTCTTGTCCTGGCACTCCCTCACTATATAAGAAAGGTTCGGCCTCTCGAAACCGCTGCGAAGGAGGGTGAAATTCTCCAGACCCCGTTTCATCTGATTCGGCGTCCCGGGCTTCACCAGCCGCTGCATTATGTCCTCAGCCACTTCCGGGGTCGCTGTGGCGGTCAGCGCTATCAGAGGGGCATCAAGAACCTTGCGCATCTCGCCTATGCGCAGGTAGTCAGGGCGGAAATCATAGCCCCACTGAGATATGCAATGCGCCTCATCGACAACTATGAAATTGACCTTGAGAACCTCAAGGTACGACTTGAACAGGCTGGTGCCGAGGCGTTCAGGCGAAACATACAGAAACTTGCAGTCCCCGTATGCGGCGTTGTTGAGAGCGAGATCAACTTCGCGCCGGCTCATCCCGGCATGGACCGCCACGGCCCTGATGCCGCGGGCCTCAAGATTCTGTACCTGATCTTTCATGAGGGCTATGAGCGGGGTCACCACAAGGGCCATCCCGTCTCTCATCATCGCGGGGACCTGAAAACAGATGGACTTCCCTCCGCCTGTCGGCAGTATTGCCAAAGTGTCATGACCGTCAAGCGCGGAAGAGATGATCTCCTCCTGCATGGGTCTGAAACTGTCGTAGCCCCAGTACTTCTTGAGTGTCTCCACCGCTGTCATAGTGCACAAAAATAAACCCAACGGTCGAAAATTGCAAATGAAGATCCAAATTGCTATCTTGCAACGATTTTTCGACCACTTATATGAATACCACTACCATCCTCTCCACATTTGCGCTATCCCTCCTTCTTGCCGCCTGCAGCACAGGACAGGATGACGGGGAGACAAGGCTGATGCGCTACTACCCCGACGGCAGAGACATCGTCTGCCTCAACGGGAACGGCCGCTACACGCGCGCCCTGTATGGGACCCATACCCGTTTCAGACTTGAGACCTCGGACAGGCCACTGTTCGCCACCTATGACAAGACGGACAACCGCAACTTCCGGTTCAGCCTGATTCTTGACGGCAAACCGACAAGGCTCGACAGCACAGACTACTGCGAAGCCCGTTACCAGGGAGGCATGCGCAGCTACAGGCTGCGCGACAAATCCTGGGGCAGGAACGCCAGCCTGCAGGTAACGGCCCTCGCATCATTCTCGGAAGAAGCAGCCATCTGGCAGTTCATCCCCGAGGGGTTCTCAGGCAAGGTGGAAATCCAGGCAAAGATGTGCAATGCCGCCGGCACCAGGTTCAACAGGGACGGAGACCTCGGCATGGATCCCCGTGAATCTTTCGACCCCTCACCGGACGAAGCCGGCCTTACAGTGCTGAAATGGGACGCAGGAAAGGAAAGCTACTGCCTGTACCGCCACCCGGGCGGAATCTCCAGCTACGGAGAAGAGGGACGGGAGATGTTCGACAAAGAGGAGATGTCCAGGCGTGAGCTTGTCAGCCGGATCGAGATAAACACCCCGGACCCGTTCTTCAACACCATCGGAGCCAACCTCGTCGCGGCTGCCGACGGCATCTGGGACGGGGAGACGTTCCTGCACGGGGCCATAGGCTGGCGTACCCGGCTCGCCGGGTGGCGTGGCGCTTACGCCGGGGATGTCATGGGATGGAACGACAGGGCAGAATCACACTTCATCGAGTACTCCAAAAGCATGGTCACAGACGTTCCGCCCGTCTACCCCCAGCCGCAGCAGGATCCCGACTGCAATCTGGCCCGTGCCCTCAAGAAATGGGGCACGCCTGTCTACTCTGACGGCTACATCTGCCGCCTGCCGGGACGCACCGACCAGATGAGCCACTACGACATGAACCTGAACTATATCGATGAACTGATGCGCCACTTCCGCTACGATGCCGACACGTCGATGATGAGGCAGATGTGGCCATATATCAAACTGCACCACCAGTGGGAGAAACGCAACTTCGATGCCGATGCCGACCATCTGTACGACGCCTATTGCTGCATCTGGGCAAGCGACGCGCTCTACTACAGCGGAGGCGCGGTCACACACTCATCAGCCTACAACTATTTCTCGAACCTCCAGACGGCAAGGATAGCCGAGATTATCGGAGAAGACCCGGCCCCTTACAGACGCGAGGCGGAAGCCATACTCGAAGCCATGAACAGCCGTCTCTGGCTTGAAGACGAGGGACATTGGGCCGAATACCAGGACTACATGGGTCTGAAGAGAGTCCACAAGAGCGCCGCCATCTGGTCCGTCTACACCCCCCTCGACTGTGGAGCCGGTACACCCGAGCAGTCATACAGGGCCACCCGCTATGTGGATGAACGCATCCCCCACATCCCGGTGAGATACCGCTACGACAGCAAAGTCCTCAAGACTCTGGGGCTCAAACTGCCGCAGCCGGAGAAAGATCTTTTCACCATCTCCACCACCGACTGGCTCCCCTATGTATGGAGCACCAACAATGTCGCGCACGAGGAAGTGGCCGCCATGGCTCTGGCCTATCTCCAGGCCGGGCGCAACGACTCCGGGTTCAAGCTCCTCAAGGCAGACCTGATTGACGAAATGTACCTCGGGGAATGCCCGGGGAACTTCGGACAGATAAGTTATTATGACAAGGCAAAGAAAGAAGCCTACCGCGACTTCGCCGACAATGTCGGGGTGACTTCACGCGCACTGATAAACGGGCTCTTCGGCATTCTCCCGGATGCGCTTGACGGACAGTGCATCATCAGGCAGGCCTTCCCCGACGAATGGGATGAAGCCTCCATCAAGACCCCGTACCTTTCATACTCTTTCAGACGCGAGGGGAACTTTGACATATACGAAGTGGAGCAGAACTTCACCGCGCCTCTTCAAATCATTGTCAGGGCCAATGCCGGAGGAGGCAAGTATCTGGAAGTCAGCGGATCATCAGACAAGAAACAGACCATCCGCGTGGACCGCAGACTCCTTCCCGAAGCCCCTTCCTACGATGAAAGCGCCCTGCTCGGGCCGGACACGGACTCTGAAGAATACATGGAAGCCATGGGTCTTGGCGACATCACGGCACAGACAGTGTCAAACTCAGTCCCTGTGGACATGAGCGCCGCATTCAACGCCGATGCCGATGACATCTTCCGCAATGAGTATCTCTCCCCGCGACCGCCGTTCACGACATTGGAGCTTCCCACACAGGGGGTCGGAGAATGGTGCGTCCCTCTGGAAACATACGAGATTGAAGACAACGGACTGAGGGAGCGGATCCGGGACGGCATTTTCGACACAGGACTGGGGCTCAAGTTCCTCTCCCCGGCAGCAGGACGCAACACAGCCTATACTTCCCTCTGGGACAACTACCCCGACTCCGTGACGGTAAGCCTCTCCGGCAAGGCGTCTTACGCCTGGCTGCTCATGGTCGGGAGCACCCAGAACATGCAGAGCCGCATCGAGAACGGCTCCGTCAGGGTCAAGTACAGCGACGGGACGGAAAGTGTGATGTATCTGGTGAATCCGGTGAACTGGAGACCAGTGGAGCAGGACTGCTACACCGACAGGCATGCCTTCCGCGCGGCGGGCAAAAATCCGTACCGGGTATCGTTCCTGACAGGAGAAGTCATGCGTGAGATGAAACCCGAGCTGCTCGGGGAAGGCGGGGCCACGGCAGACTGGAGGCCTGAGCCGGGTTCGGCCCGGAAGCCTGTCACCGAGCTCAACCCGGTGACGGACAGGACTATAATCAACGGCGGAGCGACCATACTGAAAATGCCTCTCGACAAGGACCGTTCCATCGAAAGCCTGACGCTCCGCACATTGTCCAACGACGTGGTCATCGGACTTATGGGAGTAACATTGGAGAAATAATGAAAAAACCGTATATTTGCGCGCGAAATTTGCAGTGTAAGAAACAAGTTAATACTCCAAATACCAAAACATATTATGTCAAAAATTGATTTAAGCAAGTACGGTATTAAAGGAACCACAGAAATCCTTTACAATCCGACCTACGAGGTTCTCTACAATGAAGAGACCAAACCGGGGCTCGAAGGTTACGAGAAGGGTCAGGTGACTGAACTCGGCGCAATCAACGTGATGACCGGAATCTATACCGGTCGCTCCCCTAAGGACAAGTACATCGTCATGGACAAGAACTCCAAGGACACCGTATGGTGGAACACTCCGGAGTATCCTAATGACAACCACGAACTCTCCGAGAAAGTATGGAAAGAGCTCAAGGCCCTTGCCGTAAAGGAGCTTTCAGGCAAGAGGCTCTTCGTGGTGGACGGTTTCTGCGGTACCCACAAGGATACCAGGATGAAAGTGCGTTTCGTCATGGAAGTCGCATGGCAGGCACACTTCGTCACCAATATGTTCATCCGTCCGCAGAATCAGGCGGAATTCGATCAGGAGCCTGATTTCGTCGTATACTGCGCATCAAAGGCCAAGGTCGAGAACTATCAGGAACTCGGTCTCCGCTCCGACACCGCTGTAGCGTTCAACGTCACAAGCAAGGAGCAGGTGATCCTCAACACCTGGTACGGCGGCGAGATGAAGAAGGGCATGTTCTCAATGATGAACTACTACCTTCCTCTCAAGGGCATCGCTTCAATGCACTGCTCCGCCAACACCGACCTCAACGGCGAGAACACAGCAATCTTCTTCGGTCTCTCCGGAACCGGCAAGACAACCCTTTCAACCGACCCTAAGCGTCTGCTTATCGGTGATGACGAGCACGGCTGGGACGACGAGGGCGTCTTCAACTTCGAGGGCGGATGCTACGCCAAGGTCATCAACCTCGACAAGGAGTCTGAACCGGACATCTACAACGCCATCCGCCGCGACGCTCTCCTCGAGAACGTGACTGTGGACAAGGACGGCAAGATCGACTTCGCCGACAAGAGCGTGACCGAGAACACCCGCGTATCTTACCCGATCTACCACATCAACAAGATCGTGCGTCCTTACTCACAGGGCCCTGCAGCAAAGCAGGTCATCTTCCTGTCAGCTGATGCATTCGGCGTTCTGCCTCCTGTATCAATCCTCACACCTGAGCAGACCAAGTACTACTTCCTCTCAGGCTTCACGGCAAAGCTTGCAGGCACAGAGCGCGGCATCACAGAGCCGACCCCTACCTTCTCAGCCTGCTTCGGCCAGGCATTCCTTGAGCTCCCTCCGACCAAATACGCAGAGGAACTCGTGAAGAGGATGCAGAAGAGCGGCGCCAAGGCATACCTTGTCAACACCGGCTGGAACGGCACCGGCAAGCGTATCTCCATCCGTGACACCCGCGGCATCATCGACGCCATCCTTGACGGCTCCATCGACAAGGCTCCTACCAAGAAGATCCCTTACTTCGACTTCGAGGTGCCTACCGTACTCGAAGGGGTTGACACCCACATCCTCGATCCTCGCGACACCTACGCAGATCCTTCCGTATGGGAGGAGAAGGCGAAGGATCTTGCCGGACGTTTCATCAAGAACTTCCACAAGTACGAGAACAACGAGGCGGGCAAGGCTCTCGTAGAGGCCGGTCCGAAGCTCTAGTCCCAAGTTGACATATCTTTATAGGGACGGAATCCTTGAGAGGGGTTCCGTCCCTTTCCGTTTTTGAGAAAAATACCTATATTTACCGGAAATAAATGAACAACTTATGACCTTAATCATCATTGTCGCCATTGTGGCCGTCCTGGTCCTCTGGTTCATTTCCATCCAAAGAAATCTCGTAAGCAAAGACGAGTTGTGCCAGAACTCCATGAGCCAGATCGGCGTACAGCAGCAGAGCCGCTGGGACGCTATCACATCGCTCGTACAGCTCACCAAATCTTACAACGAGCACGAGTACAACACCCTCAAGGACGTGATCGCACAGCGCAGGGAGGTTGTCGGCACAAGCTCTGCAGCTGAAGCCGCCGGTCAGGAAGAACTCCTCACGGCAGCCGTATCCCGCATCCGCCTTGTCGCGGAACAATATCCGCAGCTCAAGGCCAGCGAAACATACACAAAAACGATGGAGAGCGTAAACACCTACGAAAATCAGGTCCGCGTCAGCCGAATGGTCTACAACGACAGCGTGACCAAGTACAACAGGCTCGTGCGTCAGTTCCCTGACTCCGTAGTGGCAGGAATACTGCATTTCTCCGTCAAGGACTACCTGAAAGATCCGGGCGAGAAGGCCGAAATGCCGAAAATCAACATCTGACACCCCATGCGCAGGTTCTTTTTATCCATTGCCGCGATGCTTGCCGGTGCCGCAGGATTGTCTGCATACAACCCGGAGATCCGGGACATAGACATAGCCCTGACCCTGCACAAAGACGGGTCCGCTTCAGTGGTGGAGCGCTGGGATGTCTGTGCCGCCGACGGGACGGAGTGGTATCTTGTACGCAAGAACCTCGGAGACATCGACATACGGGATTTTTCCGTCACCGATGAGAGCGGACGGCGCTACGTCAACGAAGGAGAGTGGGACGTGGACCGCAGCATCGAAGCCAAGGCCGGCCGCTGCGGGATTGTCCACAAGGGAGACGGAGTCGAGCTATGCTGGGGCATAGGAAAGCTCGGGGATCACGTCTTTACCGTATCATACACCATGACCAATGCAGTCAAGTCCCTGAACGACTATGACATGCAGCATCTTCAGATCGTCTCTCCGGGGCTCTCCTCACGCCCGGAACATGTCAAGGCCGTCATAAGTGTCGAAAACGTGCAGCTTGACACGACAAGCACCAGGCTCTGGGGATTCGGTTTCATCGGAGACGCGAGGCTGGAAGACGGCAAAGCTGTCTACGAAAGCAGCGAAAGGTTCAAGAGCAACAGTTCCGTGATAGTGCTGCTGCGTTTTGACAAAGGAACTTTCGATTCTCCAAGCCGTCAGGCACGTGACTTCAGCGAGGTGCTGGACATGGCGCTGGAAGGCTCCGACTATGCGGAAGATGACGACGAAGGCGGATGGTTCGCATTCGCACTCGTCATCCTCGCAGGTATCGGAATGACCATCATCGCTTTTGTGGCAAGTGCCGCAAACAAGCGGAAGATCCTCGGGATGAAGCCGAAAGACATCTCATGGAGCAGGGAAATCCCTTTCGGCGGCGACACAGACGAATCTTATTACACTCTTCAGAAACTTGGAGAAGACCGGTCCGGTGGCAGCGGGCTGGCTTCAGCCCTCATACTGAAGATGATATACAAGGGCTATCTTACAGTGGCGAATAACGGCGGCAAGGTGGAGCTATCGTTCAACGGGACAGCTCCGGACGATAGCGACACTACAATGAGAGGGCTGTACAACATGATGCTCAAAGCGAGCGGTTCCGACAGGATTCTCCAGAGCAAAGAGTTCTCAAGGTGGTCATCGGGACACAGTTCAGAAGTGAACAACTGGATAAAATCAAGCACTTCCTGTGGGCGCAAGTCTCTGGTCCGCGACGGCTTCATCCAGGGTTCCGTCTACACGGGACAGGGACAGAGCGAAGCGCGCAAACTGTTGGGTCTCAGAAAGTTCCTCCTTGATTTCACCTTGATCAAAGAAAAGGAGGCCGTCGAAGCTGTCCTCTGGAAAGAGTATCTGGTGTTCGGCGCCTTGTACGGAATAGCCGAGACTGTGGCCAAACAGCTCAAGGACATCAACCCTCAACTCCTCGAGCAGGAGGACGGAGGCTTCGACTACGCCACTCTCTATCTGATACTGAGACTCAATGACAGCCTGTCACGCTCCATCACCAATGCCTCAATGGATGCTGAGGCGCGGAGCGGAGGATTCGGCGGTGGCACGTCTTTCGGCGGAGGCGGAGGATTCAGCGGAGGAGGCGCCGGCGGCGGTTCAAGATAAGATGAGAGAACTGGATACAAGCATACAGTATCTGAGCGGTGTTGGCCCTAAAAGGGCCGAACTGCTCAAAAGAGAGCTCGGGATAGAGACGCTCTCCGACCTGATACACCTGTATCCGTTCCGCTACATAGACAGGCGGGGAATAACGCGGATCTGCGATATACGCCCGGACTTGGCCTTCGTCCAGATACGGGCCCGGGTGGTCTCCAGAACCCTGTACGGTCAGGGTTCATCAGTGATTCCGGCTGAAGGCCAGATTAATTTCAACTCCTGCAGACGCTTGTCAGTAATCGTAGAAGACGGGAGCGGCCGGACAGAGATGGTGTTTTTCAAAGGCATAAAGTGGAACTGGGGACGTCTCACCCCCGGCAGCGAATTTGTGTTCTTCGGAAAGCCACAGAGTTTCGGGGACAGGATCAATTTTGTCCACCCTGAAGTGGATGCCCCGCAAGCCGGAGCCCCCGCCCAATCAGCCCTGACAGGAGTATACCCGAGCACGGAAAAACTGAAAAACGGAGGAGTAACCGGCAAGGTGATGTGCCGTCTTCAGGCCGCGGCGCTCGCGCTCTGCCTCCCCGAGATTGAGGAGACCCTCCCCGACTACATACTTCGGAACAAAGGCCTCCAATCCCTGAAGTTTTCGCTGTACAACATCCATTTCCCAAAAGACAGCGAATCACTGCAACGGGCTACAAGACGGCTCAAGTATGAGGAGCTCTTTCTCCTGCAGCTTTCCCTTCTCAAACAGAAGTATGTACGCTCCAGAGGAGCAGTCGGCCTGCTGATGCCAAAAGTAGGCGAAGGCTTCAATTCATGCTACAAGTCCCTGCCATACAAGCTCACCGGAGCTCAGCAGAGAGTGATACGCGAGATACGCGCAGACCTCACCGGCGGGCGGCAGATGAACCGCCTTCTCCAGGGAGATGTAGGTTCAGGCAAGACACTTGTAGCCGTCTTCAGCTGCCTACTGGCTGTGGACAATGGCTTTCAGGCCTGCATAATGGCTCCGACCGAAGTCCTCGCCCAGCAGCACGCGGCCAACATCACGAAATATCTCGCCCCCACCGGGGTAAAATCGGCACTGCTCACCGGCAACAGCACGGCCAGAGAACGCCGTGAGATTCATGCGGGACTTGAAGACGGAAGCATCGGAATCATAGTCGGCACACATGCCCTGCTTGAGGACAATGTGGTCTTCAAGAACCTAGGGCTTGCAGTAATAGATGAGCAGCACCGCTTCGGGGTAGACCAGAGGGCAAAACTCTGGGCCAAGAACACCCCTTCACCGCACATACTGGTGATGACAGCCACCCCTATCCCCCGCACCCTGGCCATGACCCTCTACGGCGATCTGGATGTCTCGGTCATCGACGAGCTGCCGCCGGGCCGCAAACCGGTGCAGACCATCTGCATAGGGCAGAACAGGCTCGGCGCCATGTACAAATTCATAAAGGAGGAGATCGCGGCCGGGCGGCAGGCGTTCATCGTCTACCCGCTCATATTCGAAAGCGAGAAGCTCGATCTCCAGAATCTCCAGAACGGGTACGAGGATATTGTCCGCGAATTCCCGCTCCCGGACTACAAGGTCGCCATTGTCCATGGGCAGCAGAGCGCCGAAGAGAAGAACTTCAACATGGACGCGTTCTCTGCCGGAAGAGCGCATATACTGGTCTCCACCACGGTGATAGAAGTCGGCGTCGATGTGCCGAACGCATCCGTGATGGTCATCATGAGCGCCCAGAGATTCGGTTTGAGCCAGCTGCACCAGCTCCGCGGAAGAGTCGGACGCGGCGCAGAGAAGTCATACTGCATACTCGTCAAGGACAACAAGACATCAAAAGAGGCGCAGCAGAGACTGGACCTCATGTGCTCGACCGAGGACGGGTTCGAAATCGCCGAACAGGACATGAAGATGAGAGGGCCGGGTGACCTTGAAGGCACACAGCAGAGCGGACTCCCGATAGACCTGTCCATAGCCTCGCTGGCAAAAGACGGCACGATACTAGCAGAAGCACGGTCCGATGCGGAGAAACTGCTTGAAGCAGACCCGACACTTGAAAGCCCGCTGAACGCCCGGCTGGCACAGGAATTAAAAAAGGGCAGATATGAAATCAAAGATTACAGTAAAATATCATGAAAAAAGCACTTATCGGTTTATTCGTTTTGACTATGGCAATGAGTTGTGCTAAGACTGTCGAAAGCGGCTACATAGGCCCCTCCGACATCAAGGTTGAAAACGGGGTGATGACCCCGGAGACCCTGCTCGCTCTGGGAAGGCTCTCCGACCCGCAGATCTCCCCGGACGGAAGCAGAATTCTTTATGGGGTATCATACACTTCAGTGGCAGACAACCGCAGTTGCCGCAACCTCTTCATCTGCAACGCCGACGGCTCCGGCAAGGTGCAGCTCACCCGCTATGCCTCATCCGTGAGCAACGCAAGGTGGTCCAAAGACGGGTCCAGGATCTACTTCATCTTCAAGGGCCAGATATGGCAGGCTCCGCTCAAGGGCTCAAAGCTTGGCAAGATGCAGAAACTCAGCGACATCCCTGCCGGGGTCAGCGGATTCAGCGTATCCCCTGACGAGGCCAACATCATATATGTCAGCAGCGTGAAAAACACCGCCCTCCAGCAGCCTTCAGACAGCGACCCTGCCCTCGACAAGGCGCAGGCCTACGCGACAGAAGATCTGATGTACCGCCACTGGGACCACTGGGTGACGGAAGTGCCGAGAAGCTATGTGGCCCCTTTCGGCGGAGCCCTCATCACGCCGGACAATTCTTTCGACATCCTCGGAACGGAGGAACTCTACGAACTTCCGACAGAGCCTTTCGGAGGGGTTGAGCAGCTCGCATGGGCTCCTGACAGCAGACATATCGCCTATTCCTGCCGCAAAAAGACGGGCAAGGAATACGCTTTCAGCACCAACAGCTGCATCTACATCACAGACATCCAGTCCGGCAAGACAATTGATGTCACCACATCCGGAGGATACGACACAGATCCTGTATGGAGCGCCGACGGGAAGCACCTCGCATGGATCTCCATGGCACGCGACGGATATGAAGCTGACCGCCAGAGGCTTATGGTGTGCGATATCGAACTTGGCGATTCTCTGTCATTCGGCGCCGCACGCGAACTCAGTTCAACATTCGACCATGATGTCGCCGGCCCGGTATGGCACGGAGACGAGATTTTCTTCAACGCCCTCGTATCCGAAGGCATCCAGGGAATCTTCTGCATCGACCTCAGCGGAGATGTGCAGAGGGTGACAGGAGAGGACTGGTGGTTCGACTTCGACTCACCGTTCGCAGTGCTCGACAACGACAAGGGCGTGACCCTGCTCGCCTCTTACGCCAGTCTCAAGTTCCCTACGGAACTTGTGGCAGTGGACATCACATCCTCCGGAACTTCATACAGGCAGCTCAGCGATGAGAACGGCCATATAATCAGCCAGCTCGATGACATCCGCTCTGAAAGCGTGCTCGTGGAGACTGTTGACCACAAGCAGATGCAGTGCTGGATCACATATCCGCCACACTTCGACAGCACCAAGGTCTACCCGGCCATCGAAATCGTGCTCGGAGGCCCTCAAGGCACCAATTCCCAGGACTGGAGTTATCGCTGGTGCTATCGTCTGATGGCCCAGCAGGGCTATATCGTCATCAGGCCGAACCGCCGCGGCACAACCGCTTTCGGTCAGGCATGGAAAGAGCAGATATCCGGCGACTACCCGGGTCTCAACATGCAGGACTACCTCAGTGCCGGCCGCTATATCAAGAGCAAGCCTTATGTAGGGAAACTCGCCTGTGTAGGGGCATCCTACGGCGGATATTCAGCCTACATGCTTGAAGGCATGCACGGCGACCTCTACGACTGTTTCATCGCCCATGCCGGAATCTTCGACGAGAAGGCCCTGTGGTTCACCACCGAGGAGATGTGGTTCGCCAACTGGGACAACGGCGGGCTCACCGAGTACGCCTACACCCCGGGACAGGTCGGCCCTAAGGGCGACGGGATCACATTCGGCGGCATGCAGCAGGCCGGAGCCCCGTACGCAAGCACAGCCAAAGCACGCAAGCACTACGCCAACGACCCTTCTTCCATGGTCACGAAGTGGCATACTCCAATCCTCTGCATACACGGGATGATGGATTTCAGGATCCCGTACACTCAGGGCATGGCAGCCTTCAATGCCGCACAGATGATGGGCGTGCCTTCAAAGCTTGTCGTGTTCCCGGAAGAGAACCACTGGATACTTCAGCCACAGAATTCTCTCTATTGGCACAGGGAGTTCTATGGATGGCTTGACAGATGGATGAAATAGCATGAAACTCAAAGAACTGACAGGCGCCATCGAAAAGGTGGCGCCGCTTTCAATCCAAGACAGCTTCGACAACTCAGGGCTGCAGGTCGGATTTCCCGAGCAGGAGATAGAATCTGTCCTGATATGCCTTGACGTGACGGAGGAAGTGGTCGCAGAGGCGGAAAAACTCGGATGCCAGCTGATACTCTCCCACCACCCTCTGCTCTTCCATCCTCTCAAGATGGTAAGCAACACCACGTACCAGCAACGCTGCACTGTCAGGGCCATAAAAGCCGGCATCGCCATATACTCGGCACACACCAGCCTTGACAATGCGCGAGGAGGAGTCAACTACAAGATTGCAGATGCCATAGGGATGGACGGGCTCTCCTGGCTCTCGGCGAAAGAGAGTTCCGATGCCGGTTCCGGAGTGATTGGAGAACTGCGGAGTCCCCTGACAGACAACGAGTTCCTGCTGATGCTCAAGGACAGGTTCGTGGTGCATGCCCTAAGGCATTCGGCCACATCCGGAAAGACAATCCGGAAAGTCGCCATATGCGGAGGAGCCGGAGCCTTCCTGCTTCCTGAAGCCATCCGGAAAGGGGCGGACTGCTTCGTCTGCGGGGAATTTCACTATCATGATTATTTCGAAAACTCAGGCGTGCTTCTGGCGGAACTCGGCCACTACGAAAGCGAGCAGTTCACACAGGTTCTCCTGCACGACATTCTGACGGAGGCTTTTCCGGGAATCAGTGCGAGGATCAGCGGAACATACACCAACCCTATAAATTGTCTGATATGAACAGCAAATATTCCCAAGACGGCATCGTGACATGCTATATGTCTGATTGCCACCATATTCTCCGCCCGGAATCTTTCCTCGACCTCGCACAGCAGATGGCGGTCAAGGCTGCCCAGGTCCAGAGTTTCAGCGATGATGCGCTCAAGTCGCACGACTGCGCATGGATACTCGCGAGGATGCAGACGCGGTTCGAGCGAAAAGTCCGCTTCGATGAGAAGATACATCTCGACACCTGGCACCGTGGACTGGACGGGCTCTACTTCATCCGCGATTATCAGTTAAAGGATTCCGAAGGCCGGGTGGCCGTCAACTCCACCAGTTCCTGGATTGTGATGAACCTTGAAAGCCGCAGGATATGCCGGGGCGAAGAGGTGATGTCACTTATCCCGTCTGAATCACAGAGCAGCGACAAGGCCATCGAATCGCCATGTCCCAAGATCGCGTTTCCCAAAGGAGCGGAACTCAAGGAAATCGGCACCCACCGTGTAAACTGGTCAGATGTAGACTATAACGGGCATGCCAACAACGTAAAATACACCGTATGGGCACTTGACAACCTCCCGCAGGACCTTGTATTCGGACATTTTCTGAAAGAAGTGAGCATCAATTTCAACAAGGAGGCCCGTCAGGGCGACACGGTGACGCTTTACCACACCGAAAGCGAAGGCAGCCACATAGTCGAGGGCCGGTGCGGAGACCATCAGGTCTTCATCGAAAAACTCGTCTTCGAGCCTTAGGCCTTGAGCGGCCTTATCTTGGCATATTTGAGCAGCAGAAGTTTCTCTCCGTGGATGTCGAACTTGATATGGGCTTTCATATCAGGGGCCGTCCCGGAGAGATTCAGTATTGTACCGGCACCGAAACGGTTGTGCTCTATTCTCTCTCCGACGCGCAGTTGCGTCATGTCAACTCCCTTGAAGTCCGGATCAGGATCAGGCAGGGACGGACGTGGCTGAACTGCCGGACGGGCCGGAAAAGGCGACGCTTTCCCGGCAGGACGCTCCCGGCGCTCATATACGACACGGGAGGATTTGCCATAATCTCCGGGAGAGCTGCTCTGGATTCTGTCCAGCCTGCCCCCGGTGAACCGTGAACCGAAGCCGCCCCACTCATGCCTTACTCCACTGTCATCAAAGTCAGCCTCATCAAGAGGATTCTCGATATACGAAGGGTCTATCTCCTTGATAAAGCGCGACGGGGAATTGGACTCGTGCTTGCCGTTGCGCATCCTCGTGCCGGCAAATGAAAGGGAAAGAGCCTTCCCGGCCCTTGTAACCGCGACATAGAACAGCCTGCGTTCCTCCTCCAGATTCTGCTTGGTCGCGAGCATCGAGAGGCTCGGAAAGAGGTTCTCCTCCATGCCGGCCACAAACACATAAGGAAACTCCAGACCCTTGGCCGAATGCACCGTCATCAGGGCCACTTTATTATCTTCATCCCCCTCGGAGACATCGACATTGCTCAGAAGCGACACATTCTCAAGGAAATCATCGAGCGTCACGGTGCCGAGCGGCTCGTCAGCCCCTTCCGCCTCCATCTCCCTCTCCTCAATAAAAGAAGACACCGAGTTGAGAAGCTCATCAAGGTTGGACACCCTTGAAAGCCCTTCGATGCTGGTATCCGCCTTATATGAGGCGTACAGTCCGCTCTTCTCGGCGATCATGACGGCCAGTTCATGGGCATCCGTTGACATGACCATTTCCGAGAGACCTTTTATCATGGTGCAGAACGGCACCACCTTGGAAACTTTGAGCGCAGCTTCAAACAGCGGCACACCGGCTGCGGCAGCCGCTGACTCGACAAGGCGGAAGGTCGTGTCACCTATGCCTCTTGCCGGCTTGTTGACCACCCGTCTGAAAGACTCGTCATCTGACGGGTTCACCACAAGCTTGAAATATGCCATCATGTCCTTGACCTCGGCACGGTCGAAGAACGAGTTGCCGGAGTAGATCATGTACGGTATGTTGCGCCTGCGCAGCTGTTCCTCCAGAACACGCGACTGGGAGTTGGTACGGTAGAGGATGGCGAAGTCCTTGTAGCGGCACTGCTCCTGACGCATCCTGGAGATGATTTCCGACACTATGGACACTGCCTCATCCTGCTCAGTGTAGGCCTTGAGCAGCTTTATCTTGTCTCCCGCTCCCCCGACTGCATAGCATTTCTTCGGGATGCGCCCGTCATTATGCTCGATAAGTGAGTTGGCCGCGTCAACAATGGTCGCGGTTGAACGGTAATTGCGTTCCAGCCTGAATATATGGCACTCCGGGTAGTCTTTCTTGAAATTGAGGATATTCTCGATCTTGGCGCCGCGGAACGCGTATATGGACTGGCTGTCATCACCGACCACGCAGATGTTGTGATGGAACTGCGCAAGTTTCTTCAAGATCAGGTACTGGGCGTAGTTGGTGTCCTGATACTCGTCCACCATGATATACGAGAACCTGTCGGAGATGGCGGCGAGCGCATCTTTGTTGTCCCGCAGCAGATAGTTCATATTCAGCAGGATATCATCAAAGTCCATGACCCCCGCCGTCTTCAGTTTTTTCTGGTAGAGCTCATAGAGATCGCACATGCGCGGCTTGCGGCTGTGGGAGTCGGAGACCATCAGTTCCGCGTTGTTGCGGTAGCCCTGGACTGTCACAAGGTTGTTTTTGGCCATGGAGATGCGGGAAAGGACATCCTTGGGCTTGTAGATCTTGTCATCCAGCCCGAGTTCCTTTATGCAGGCCTTGACCGCGCTGGTGGAATCGGACGTGTCGTAGATGGTAAAACGCTCCGGATAGCCCAGAGAAGCGGCATACTCCCTGAGGAAACGGACAAAGACGGAATGGAAAGTGCCCATCACCAGTCTCCGGGCCGTACGCTCGCCCACCATGTCGGCAATCCTCGACTTCATCTCCCCGGCCGCCTTCTTGGTAAAGGTCAGCGCGAGTATACGCGAGGCTTCGACACCTGAAGCCAATATATATGCTATTCTGCTTGTCAGCACCCTCGTCTTGCCCGAGCCTGCACCGGCAACTATGAGTACAGGACCGTCCACGCACTCCACGGCCTTTCTCTGCTCTTCGTTCAGTCCCTCCAGGACCGCTTTCACTTTATCCTCCATAACGCCGCGAAATTACGAAAAAATGAGTAAATTCGCAGCGCATTTGCAAATCATATTAACGTCATACTTAAATGTCACAAACCATCGTTTTGAAAAAGGGTCTGAACATCCCTGTTGAGGGTGAAGCGGAACTTCGTGTCTCCAAGGCGATTGCTCCGGGCATTGTGGCGGTCTGCCCGACCGACTTCAAGGGTCTTCTTCCACGGCTTCTGGTCAAGGAGGGGGATCCGGTGCTCTGCGGTTCTCCGGTCATCGCTGACAAGAAGAACCCTGACATCCTCCTCACCTCTCCGGTAAGCGGAAAGGTCAAGGAACTCGTCCGGGGAGACAAGCGCAAACTGCTCGCAGTCCTCATCGAGGCCGACAGCGAGACCCGGTGCGTTGACTTCGGAGTGAAGGACGTCACGTCTCTGGACGCCGCCGCCACCCGCGAAGCCATCCTTAAAAGCGGCCTCTGGCCGTGGCTCGTCCAGCGTCCTTACGGTATCATAGCCGATCCGGCCTCCAAGCCCAAGGCTATCTTCGTCTCCGCGTTCAACACCGCTCCGCTGGCTGCTGACGCGGAATTCTGCCACGCCGGCGACCTAAAGGCCATCCAGGCCGGAGTCGATGCCCTCGGCAAACTGACCGACGGAGGAGTGCATGTCTCCATCGACGCATCAAAGGAGCACAGCGAATTCTCCAGGCTCAACGGAGTCAAGCTGCACAGCTTCAAGGGGAAGCACCCTGCCGGCAATGTCGGGGTGCAGATCAGCCACATCTCTCCTATGCAGAAAGGAGAGACCGTATGGACAATTTCACTTGCAGGTCTCGCCGCCATCGGCAAGCTCTTCACCAAGGGGATCTATGATGTGCGCCGCAAGGTGGCCGTCTGCGGCCCTATGGCCATCGAGCCGTCCTACATCGAGACCGTACCGGGCATGCCTCTCAAGGAGCTCGCCCCTTATTACGGCGGTTTCCCTGAGCAGATCCGTTTCATCAGCGGCGATGTCCTCTCAGGAGAGAACAAGGGCGTGGATGGATATCTGAGATTTTCCGATGAGCAGGTCACTCTCATCCGCGAGGGATACGAAAAGGAACTCCTCGGCTGGGCCCGCCCTATAAGGCACAAGGAGTTCAGCACCGACCACTGCTATTTCTCATGGCTCACCCCTTGGAGAAAGTACGACATGGACACCAATCTCCACGGAGGCGCGCGCGCCTTCCTGATGAATGACGGATATTATGCCAAGGTTCTCCCTATGGACATCTACCCGATCTATCTCACCAAGGCTTGCCTTGCCGGCGACATCGACAAGATGGAGCAGTTCGGCATCTATGAAGTGCTCCCGGAAGACCTCGCCACATGCGAGTTCATCGACCCGAGCAAGAACAACATCCAGGACATCATATCAAAGGGCATAGACCTTATGCTCAAGGAAATGGCTTAAAGGTATGAACAAGATTTTTGAAAAAGGCGGCAAACTCTATTGGCTGCACTCAACAGTTGACGCTTTTGAGACATTCCTCCACGTGCCGGGGACAGTCACCCTCAAGGGTTCACATGTCCGCGATGCGATCGATCTCAAACGTATACTCATAGTCGTGCTCGTGGCGGCGGCTCCGGCAGCCCTGTTCGGTATGTGGAACGTCGGCTACCAGCACAGTCTCGCCATCGGCAACACGGGGATAGACATCCTCGGCAACTTCTGGTACGGATTCCTCAAGGTCCTGCCTCTCTACCTCGTCTCCTATATAGTAGGTCTCGGAATCGAATTCGCATCCAGCCAGATACGCGGAGAGGAAGTCAGTGAAGGTTACCTTGTATCAGGATTTTTCATTCCTCTCATCGTGCCTGTGGACATCCCGTTGTGGATGCTTGCGATAGCCGTGGCTTTCGCCGTCATCTTCGGCAAGGAAGTGTTCGGCGGCACCGGAATGAACATCTGGAACCCGGCCCTTCTCACCCGTGCATTCCTCTTCTTCTCCTACCCTAATTATATGTCCGGCTCCAACTGCTGGATTTCATATAAGCCGGGAGAAAAGCTCGTGGACGGTTTTACCGGAGCGACCCCGCTCGCCCTTGACGGGGCAAGCGCACAGTACGGCACCGGCTTCTGGGATCTGTTCGTCGGTACGGTACCGGGATCAGTGGGTGAAACATCCGTGATAGCCATCCTTCTTGGCGCCATCGTACTGATATGGACCGGAGTGGCAAGTTGGAAGATCATGGCCGGAAGCATCGCCGGAGCCCTGCTCGTGGGTTTCATCGGCGACCTCGCCGGAGTGACCGGCATCCCTTGCTACATGCAGCTGCTCTATGGCGGATTCGCTTTCGGAACAGTATTCATGGCTACGGATCCTGTGACATCAGCGCAGACGGAGTGCGGAAAATGGATATACGGACTGCTTGTGGGCGCACTTTGCGTGATGGTACGCCTGTTCAACCCGGGATATGTGGAAGGCATGATGCTCGCCATCCTGCTCTGCAACACATTTGCACCGCTCATTGACTACATAGTAGTGAACCTGCACACTTCACGCAAGGCTAAAAAACTTAAAGTCGCATAGATATGAATACCAACAGTAATGTCTATACTATAATCTACACGACAGTGATCGTTGTAGTAGTCGCGGCGGTACTCGCATTTGCGGCGATGACTCTCAAGCCTATGCAGACTGCAAACGTGAAGGCCGACACCATCTCGCAGATCCTGACAGCCGCACAGGTGGGCACCAAGGCGGAGCTCTCCGCCATGGGCAACGACGCCGTCCTCACCAAGTATTCCGAGCAGATTGCAGAAGCATTTGCGGTGAATGCAGCGGGAGACAAGATCAAGGATCTGGGCGTAAGCAAAGAAAACATCGAGCTTATCGACAACTTCAAGCCGCAGGATCTTGCCATCAAGGCCGGTTCTGACGCGGAGCTCCCTGTATATGTCTTCAAGTCCGGAGTGACAGTCATTCCTGTCTACGGGGCCGGCCTTTGGGGTCCTATCTGGGGATACATCGCGCTTCAGCCTGATCATCAGACCATTGCCGGAGCATATTTCGACCACGCGAGCGAAACTCCGGGACTGGGAGCCAAGATCAAGGATGATCCCGAGTTCCAGGCCGGATTCATCGGAAAGAAACTCAATCTGAAAGATCCGGCCAACCCGTTCGACATCGTCAAGGGCGGAGCTCCTGAAGGCGACGACAATGCCGTGGATGCCATCACCGGAGCGACGATGACCTGCAACGGACTCAACAAGGCCATCGATGTCTGGGCCGGAGCTTACGCCGGATATCTCAAAAAAGCTACAACAAGTACGGAGGAATAAGTTATGAGCAATCTTAAAGAAACAATCCTCAACCCGATACTCAAGGGGAACCCGATCACCGTCCTGGTGCTCGGAATATGCTCCTCGCTTGCAGTTACGGTGCAGCTCAAGGGAGCCCTTGTGATGGGTCTCTCCGTGATGATCGTCACCGGCCTGTCAAGTTTTGTGGTTTCCCTCATGCGCAACACCATCCCCAACCGGGTCCGCATCATCGTGCAGCTCGTGGTGGTGGCGCTCATGGTGATCCTCGTGGACCAGTTCCTCAAGGCATACGCCTATTCTATCGAGAAACAGCTGTCCGTCTACTTCGGACTCATAATCACAAACTGTATCGTGATGGGACGCATCGAGGCGTTCGCCCTCGGCAACAAACCGATCCCGTCCCTGCTTGACGGTCTGGCCAACGGATTCGGCTACGCGCTGATTCTCGTCATCGTGGCCTTCTTCCGCGAACTTCTCGGAAGCGGCACCGTGCTCGGATTTCAGGTCCTGCCGGCCGGATATATCGCCAACAATCTCGTAATCCTGCCTCCGTTCGCACTCATTCTCCTCGGATGCATCATCTGGATCCAGAGAGCCTGCGACAAGGATCTTCAGGAAAAATAACAGCGACGCTCTATGGAATATATAAGTTTATTCGTTAAGTCAATCTTCATTGACAACATGATATTCTCATACTTCCTGGGTATGTGCTCATACCTGGCGGTATCGAAGAATGTCAAGACAGCCAACGGACTCGGTCTCGCTGTTATATTCGTGCTTCTCTGCACGCTGCCTCTCAACTATCTGCTCAACAAGTTCGTCCTGCAGCCGGGGGCTCTCAGCTGGCTCGGTCCGCAGTTCGCCGATGTTGACTTGAGTTTCTTGAGCTTCATCCTGTTCATCGCGGTCATAGCGGCGTTCACGCAGCTCGTGGAGATGATCGTCGAGAAGTTCCTTCCGTCACTCTATTCTTCACTCGGAATCTACCTCCCGCTCATAGCCGTGAACTGCGCCATCCTCGGAGGCGCTCTCTTCATGCAGCAGAAGGATTTCGCAAATGTCGGAGAATCAGCAGTCTATGCATTAGGATCCGGAATCGGCTGGTATCTCGCTATCGTCTGCCTCGCCGCAATCCGCGAGAAGATGGCTTACTGCAATGTGCCCAAGCCTCTCAAGGGCATAGGCATCACGTTCATAACTGTAGGTCTGATGGGCATCGCGTTCATGACCTTCATGGGTATTCAGCTTTAGGAGGACAGAGATATGAGTTCAACAATCATAGCTGCAGTCGCAGTAATCACAATAGTGACCCTCATTCTCGTGGTCGTACTTCTGGTCGTCAAAGACAGGATCACACCTAAGGGCACCATAAAGATAGACATCAACAACGGCAAGAAAGAGCTCAACGTCACCCCGGGATCATCGCTGATGAGCACCCTGGCCGGTGAGAAGATCCTCCTCCCGTCAGCCTGCGGCGGCAAGGCCAATTGCGGCCAGTGCAAGGTGCAGGTGCTTGAGGGCGGCGGAGAGATACTCCCTACCGAAGTCGGGTTCTTCAACCGCAAGCAGATCAAGGACGGATGGAGACTCGGCTGCCAGGTCAAGGTCAAGGAAGACATGAAGATCCAGGTATCCGAGTCAGCACTTTCAGTCAAGAAACTCGAATGCGAGGTCATCTCCAACAAGAACGTGGCCACCTTCATCAAGGAGTTCACAGTCAAGCTTCCGGAAGGAGAGCACCTGGACTTCAAGAGCGGTGAGTACATCCAGATCGACATCCCTGCCTACCATGTGTATTTCAAGGACATAGATGTAGATCCGATCTATCGCAAGGATTGGGAGAGATTCGGATTCTTCAATCTGGAGTCTGTAAACCCTACCCCTACCGTCAGGGCCTACTCCATGGCCTCTTATCCTGGGGAGAAGGGCATCATCAAGCTCAACGTGCGTATCGCCACTCCACCGTTTGACCGCAGCGTACCTAAGGAGCAGGGGCCGAAGCTTCTGCCTGTCAACCCGGGAATCGCTTCATCCTATGTCTTCACACGCAAGCCTGGTGACAAGGTGATGATAAGCGGTCCTTACGGAGAGTTCCTGCTTCCGAATAACGATCCGGACAATATCGAGTACATCTTCGTCGGTGGAGGTGCCGGTATGGCACCGCTCCGCAGCCACATCATGGAGCTCTTCAAGACACGCAAGACAAAGCGCAAGGTCAGCTTCTTCTATGGGGCACGTGCACTTGTCGAAGCCTTCTATCTTGAGGACTTCGCAGAGCTCGAGAAAGAGTTCCCTAACTTCAAGTTCCATCTGGCGCTTGACCGTCCGGATCCGGCAGCCGATGCCGCAGGAGTTCCTTACACCGCAGGCTTTGTACACAATGTGATGTATGAGACCTACCTCAAGAACCACGAGACACCGGAAGACATCAAGTACTTCATGTGCGGACCTCCTATGATGGTCGCCTCTGTCAACAAGTTGCTTGACTCTCTCGGAGTACCTCCGGAGAACATCCTCTACGACAACTTCGGCGCATAAGCCGCGTCACATACTCTCTACGACACCCCGGGGCATGCAGCTCCGGGGTGTTTTTTTCTGCTGGGACGTACAAAGATTTTTTCTTTGCAAAGAAACAGCAAAACATGGGAAATGTTTTTTATGAATCGATTGGAAAGCCATGCCGGCTGTATAGATTTGCAGCGTTATGAAAAACTTCGCGCACCAGAAAAGCCGGCAGTCCTTTCCTGACCGGTTTCAGAGACAAGGCAGTCTGCCGGACCGCCGGTCATTCATGATCATCGTTTATAGCTTGCTTGTACTCCTGCCGGCTTTTTTGGTATTATCCTGCGACAAGACAGGACCCGCCGACCCATCCGGCGGGACAGATCCAGTGCAGGTCAAAGACTCTGCCGTATACGTGATAAGATTCGGGCAGGTGGAGGAGAAAGTCAAAAATCTCGACATATTCATATATGACGCGGAAGGCCTGCAGGCTCTGGAAAAGCACATGAACAGAAAGGACCTGCCGCCGACAATGGAGCTCAAACTCAGCAAGGGGGACAAGATAGTCGCCGCGGTGGCAAACAGCCCGAAAAAATTCAAGACAGCGTCCATGTCCCGGTTCTCCGCCCTGTCCGGTGTCAGCTTCGAATTCAAGGAAGACAACCCTGACAGCCCGATAATGAGCGGACTGTCAAGGACTGACGGAGAGGATGTGCTGATAGGATTGAAGCCGATGCTGTGCAAAGTCACCCTCAAATCCGTCAGCAACACGATGGAAGACTATGAGCTGCTGGAATCACCGAGAATCAGGTTGAGAGGCATCAATGCCAGAGCTGCGTTCTTCTCGGAGGAGGAATACCTCCCGGCTGAGACCATAGACAAAGGCGAATGGACGTCTCTGCCTTATGATGTCGGATACTATCCGCAGGAAACATCGCTCCAGCTCCTGTGCTACCCCAACCAGACCCCCGAAAGCAACATCGGGCAGGACAGGACAAGCCTTGAGCTGGAATGTTCGATAAAGGGTAAAAAATGCAGCTTCCTCGTTGATCTTCCTCCGTTCGGGAGGGCATCCGCAACAGAGGTCAGCATAAGCGTCGACGGACCCGGAAGTTTCAGTTATGACATCAACGCGCCTTCTTCCCCCGACATTTCCGCAGAGAATACACGACCAGTCTCCAGAAGGACTGCATCCGCGAAGAAGAGAGGAGAGCAGCAACATATTCGCGGCCATACAGCCGGACAGCATCTTCCTTGATTACGGAGCGTACCTGAGGGCTGACCGAATCGAGAATCCGCCCGAGCTGCCATCCGGCAGAACCGTTATGCCGCGTGAACGCAACCTTCTTGACAAAAGGCACACCCATACGGAAAACAGACAGCACACGGTCATAAATGCCCTTCCCGCTGACGTTGTAAAGCCCTCTATAGAGAATATCCCGGGAGCGGAGCAACTCACAAAAACCCGTCTCATAAAGCCGGCACACATCCTCTTTGCGGGCCTGCCGGCCGACTGAGCGGATAAAAGAAGCGAACCATGAGGAAAGAAAAACCCTGCCGGACATGCCGACAAACCATGACTGGAGATGAGGAAGACGCACATCCGGATGCATCACCATCGAAAAAGCCGGTACAGAAAGCGACTCCATAGCCTCAAGCTCGGGAAGGATGTCTTTCAGAGGGCCGTAGACGGAATCATTGACCATATAGCAGAAGTCATAGGAGTCCAAGGCCAGATTAGTCTCCGCCCAGATATAGCAGCGTTTGTAGGAGCCGAAATCATACTCTTCATGCCTTTTCGCCTCACAATGCAGGACGAGCCCCGACAACTTGGAAAGTTCATCCTCCGGGCAGTCCGAATCCATGACAAGCACGACATCCCCACAGGCAGAGAGTTTCCTGACATACCACAGAAGCGCCCCGGAGACCACCCCCTGCGGGTCGTAGGCTGCAAAAAGAAAAAGTCTTCTGGGGCCCCTCATCTGTACATCCCCATCATTACATCCGCGAAACTCCCGGGAACCGGGTGCTGCGCTGACGCCGACTTATATTCTGTCTTTTGGAACAGTGCACCGGAAGTCAATCTGTCAAACACCTCACGGTCAAAAGGCTTGTCACGATAGTCAAACCACAGCAGATGCGTGGCATCCTGACTTATCTTCGGCATGGCCGAGAAAAGCTCGGCGGCCCGGGCATCGCGGCAGGCCACGCGCCACAGCAGCAGCTGGTGCACAAAATAGTCCACAGCACTGTCTTCATGCTTCCAATACTCAAAGATCGCGTCCCGCCACGCTCCAAGGATATAATTCCCCTGTCGTGAGCGGAAAAAGCAGTTCTGCACAAAAGCGTATGAACCGCTGACATAGTTCCCGCCCATATAGATGAAAAAATCCTCATCCTGCAGCCACTTCGGGAAATCCTGTGTGACAAAATCCGTCGCGTCAAGCCAGATGCCGCCATATCTGTACAGAAGCTCGACACGGCAGATATCAGAGAAGTGGGCCCGGGTCATACGGCCTGCCTTATATTTCCGGACAATATATTCCGGCAAGTCAAGTCCGCCGAGCAATTGCGCCTCGTCAAGTATGACAAGTTCCTGACTGCAATTGGCACGCACGCTTCTCCAGCACGCCCTGACAATCCCCGGTGCCTTGTCCTCCCCCTGAAGCCATATACTGTAGATTTTCTCATCTGACCCGGAATCCGATGCCACCATAGAGACATGCCCCGGCTGCACATAACGGTCAAGATAGCGTCCCACTGCCTGTCGCGTCACTTCCCCGCGTATCTGCCGGCGCCGCATGCGCGGACGCCACATCCAATTGAGGACATGGCCGCGGAGAATCACCTCCGCCTGCACGAATATGCGTTCAAGACCGATCATACCACTGCGCTGAAACGTTCCGGAATCTTCACTATCACCACAGCCTCGAACATCGACGGCTTGTTCCAGGCAAAAGGAGGCCTGAATATATTCTGTACTCTCCGCGCACAAGACACACTTGCATCCCAATCGCGCGGATGCCTTTCACTGACCTGATATATCGTGCGCGCACGCTTGCGCAGATGCCGTGTCCAGCCTGAGTCCACGAGTGACTTGTCCCCCATCTTGGCTTCGACGCGTTTCAGATCCACGCACCCGAAGTGGAACAGGTACAAGTCTTTATATATATGGAAATTGCCGTTGCGGGTACGATGGAATCCGGAGCCCCAGCATACAGGACGCAAAAGGACACTGGCCTTGCTGTACCGGGTGGAAAGGCGGGCATAATGCCGCTGGGCAAGGAAAGGCATGGACGGGTCGATCTCGGGCTCCTCCCCGAGCTTCTGCCCCACATCCACTCCCAATCCGGATATTGACGGGCAGTTGCCGCAGGGTTTGAGCGCGGAGAGGAACTCCGGAAGCGTGAAATGCAGACACGGGTCAACTATCAGGAACTCATCCACATCGGTTCCTATCACCATCTCATATTTTCCGAAAAGTTCAGCCGCCTTCTGCGAGAGAAAATCTATCCTTCCCCTGTCCGCCCTGCTGACATTGCCCTCTATATGGTTCACGGCCAAAGTATTGACTCCGTCACAAAAATCGGGAATCCTCTGGTCCAGCCCGTCAAAAAAGACATACAAGTTACTCTTTCCGAGCTGTGAGCCATAATATTCCACCCATTTGCGCAGGAAGAACTCATCGTTCCTGACCATCGTCAGTGCCGCAATCCTTTTCATATATATCTGGCCGTAAATGTATCTGCTTTCTTCAAATCTTCAGGCGTACCCTCAAAGACGACTTCACCTCCCCTGTCTCCTGCATCCGGCCCGAGGTCGATCACCCAGTCCGCTGCGCGGATCACGTCAGGATTATGCTCAACCACCACAAGAGAATGCCCGGCATCAAGCAGGACATCAAAGGCCTTGAGCAACTTCTCCACATCATAGAAATGCAGCCCCGTAGTAGGTTCGTCAAAAATGAACATGATCTTGTCCTTGCGCGGGCCGCTCTTGCCTATGGAGAGGAAGTATGCAAGTTTTATGCGCTGGCTCTCTCCTCCCGAAAGAGTGGAACTGCTCTGCCCGAGTTTTATATAGCCGAGCCCCACATCCTGCAACGGCTTGAGTTTGGCAGCCGCAGCGCGGGCGGAATCCTCAGTACCGGCGGAAAAGAACTCCACAGCCTCGTCGACGCTCATGTTGAGAATATCATCGACATTCTTTCCCCTGTAGCGCACCTCAAGCACCTCCGGCTTGAACCGCTTGCCGCCGCAAGACTCGCAGACCATCTCCACGTCCGCCATGAACTGCATCTCGATCCTCACCACTCCTTCACCCTGGCACTCCGGGCAGCGCCCGCCATCGGTGTTGAACGAGAAATAATTCGGCCCGAAACCGTTTATCTTGGCATACTGCTGCTCGGAGAGGAGTTTGCGTATGTCATCATAAGCTTTGAGGTATGTCACCGCATTGGAGCGGGAACTGCGCCCTATAGGGTTCTGATCCACATACTCAACCCGCGTTATCCTGTCCAGGTTGCCGCCAAGGCTGCGGAAGGCTCCGGGACGCTCTCCCCCGTTGTCAAAATGGCGGCACAGGGCCGGATAGAGAATATCCCCCACCAAAGAAGACTTGCCGGAACCGGAAACCCCGGTGACAACCGTAAGAGTTCCCAATGGGAAACGGACATTTATGTCTTTGAGATTATGCTCCATCGCCCCGTTGACACTCACATAATACTGCCACGGCCGTCTTTCACGCATGCAGCGTCCTCTCTTGCCGCACAAATACTGCAACGTCAACGACTTGTCGATATCGGCAGCGGACGGTTTCTTTTTAAGGTCTCCCATAAACACCACCTGCCCGCCTGCACTGCCAGCCATCGGTCCCATATCGATCAGCAGGTCGGCCGAACGCATGATCTCCTCATCGTGCTCCACCACAATCACTGTGTTGCCTATGTCCCGAAGCCTCTTGAGGACATTGATAAGCATGTCCGTATCCCGGGGATGAAGTCCGATGCTCGGCTCGTCAAGGATATACATGGAGCCCACAAGGCTCGAACCGAGTGCGGTCACAAGATTGACCCTCTGGCTCTCACCGCCGGAAAGAGTGTTGCAGGCCCTGTCCAGAGTGAGATATGAAAGTCCCACGTCGCGGACACACTTAAGCCGTGAGACTATCTCGGACAACGGCTCGCTCACGACAGCCCTTTCGGAATCACTCAACTTGAGACCGTCAAAAAAGGCAAGCGCCTCGTCTATATTGAGAGACAGCACCTCGGCGATGTTCTTCCCTCCGAGCTTGACCCAAAGAGCCTCCTTGCGAAGACGAGTGCCACCGCAAGCCTGACAAGTAGCCCTGCCGCTGAAGCGGCTCAACATATATTTGTACTGTATCTTGTATTTCTGGGTCTCCACCCATTCGAAAAATTCGTTTATGCCGACGAGAGAATTGTCATCCCCCGGGACGGAACGGGCATTCCAGATCGTATCCCTGACTTTCTTGGAAAGGTTGCAGTAAGGCTCGAACACGGGTATGCCGTAACGGTCTGCAAGCTTTATCATGTGGTCCTTGAACCAGCCCATCTTCTCGCCGCGCCAGCAGGCTATGGCTCCGTCATAGATACTCAAAGACTTGTCCGGCACCACCAGGTCCTCGCTGATACCGATTATTTTCCCGAGACCTCCACAAACCGGACAGGCCCCGAGGGGAGAATTGAAACTGAACAGGTAATCATCCGGCTCACGGAACACGATGCCGTCAAGTTCAAGGCGGTTGCAGAACTCACGTGTCTCCCCGCCCTCGACGGCCACGCTCATCCTGCCTGAACCGCGCTCAAAAGCATCCGCAACAGAAGCAAGCAGCCGCGTGCGGAGATCGGCATCATCGCCTGAGGTGACTCTGGCCCTGTCCACAAGAAGAAAAGCGTTGTGCGGATATACCCCGTCAGATTTGAGGACATCATCAATCTTCTGCGGTTTCCCGTCGGCATAGAGCCTGCTGTAACCGTCCTCCTTGAGCTGGAGCATCAGCTCCACCTTGTCGTCCCGGCCATTCCAAGCTATGTCGGAAAGTATATAGCAGGCCTTCCCCGGCTGCGAGAAGATGAAGTCAAGCACGTCAGAAACAGTGTCCTTGCGGACTTCGCGTCCCGAGACCGGGGAGAATGTATGCCCCGCCCTGGCGAATACCAGCCTGAGATAATCATAGATCTCCGTAGTAGTGGCCACAGTCGAGCGCGGATTGCGTGTAGCCACCTTCTGCTCTATGCATATCGCCGGCGGAATCCCGTCTATCAGATCCACATCAGGCTTGCTCATCCGCCCCAGGAACTGCCGTGCGTATGACGAAAGGCTCTCGGAGAAACGTCTCTGCCCCTCGGCAAACAGCGTGTCGAAGACAAGGGAAGACTTGCCGGAACCGGAAACCCCGGTGACCACAACAAGTCTTCCCCTTGGAATCTCAAGGGTCAGGTTTTTGAGATTGTTCTCCCTGGCCCCTTTGATGATTATATTACTTTCCACTTGATGTTTCCTCGCTCTCTTCTATCTCTTTCTCTTCCTTTTTGAAACGGGCGATCCAGTCACGTCCCCAAAGCACCCATACGGCGGCACCGGCTTCTCCGAGGAAGATGCAGGCCAGAAGGGTCATCATCTTGGACGGTTTGCTTGCCTTGAGCGGCAGGGTCGGAGGGTTGAGCACGGCGAACACAGGTGTCTCCATCTGCACCTTGGCCCTTGCCACCTGAAGCTGCTGCGCTGCTGAATTGTAGATCTGGTAGGAGAGGTCCATCTCGTTCTTGAGACGTTCCTGCTCGGTCTTCACGCTCTGACGGACAAGCATCTGGTTGGAGTCCACGTAGCGGGCATACTTCTGCTGCGCGCTGAAGTAGTCAGCCTTGGCCTCAGAATATATCTTCTCGTAATACTCCACATCCTTGCGGGACTTGCTGGTACGGTACTCTGTTATATATGACTGGAGCCTGTCGATGATGACCTCGGAGAGCTTCAGCGCGACGCGCGGGTTCTGGGCGGTCTCGGTGATGGTGATGACCTGGGTCTTCTTGTCCACAACCACAGAGAAATTCTCCTTTATGGCTCTGGCAATGCCGGACTGCTCAGTGGTGAGGGCGAGAGGGTTGATGGACTCGTACCCCTCGATCTTCTCAGGCTTCTCGCGGAAAAGCCCCATCCCCCAGCTGATGGCTTTCATCGGAGCCTTGGCGACATATCCCCACCACGGGGCGCGAGTGTATTCCTTATAGAAACCGTAGACATCCGTGCGTATGGTGTCTTTCTTGTGCATGAACTCCACCGGCACGGAGAAAAGGTCGATCACAAACGGGGTCGAGGACACGATCTCCGGATAGAGGTCCGGGGAAACGGCATCAGAAGTGGACATGCTGCCGAGGTTGATGCCGGCCATACTGGCAAGAGATGACAGGCCACCGCTGCGCTTGTCCACAACCTCCGGTGCGAGCTTGGACGTCACCGTGTACTCTTTCGGGATACTGAAGCCTATGACAATTCCCACAACAGCTGCAACACCGCACCACTTCAATATGAACTTCCACTCCTTGAGGAGCTTGTGGAGCAGTTCCATTATATCGATCTCATCGTACTGCTCTTCAGGCTGATATTTCTGATCTTCCATTGCTTACAGGGCTTAAAGAACACGGAACAGGATTGAAACGAGTGAAGCCAGAGAAGTCGCCGCACTGCTCATGGCGATGATGTCCGCTGACGATGTGGCTTTCCTCTCGTCCTTGGCAGGAACTATGATGGTACAGCCAGGCTCTATCCTGAGATGATTGAGTTTGGACTGAGCCGCCATGCCGTTCATGTACACGACATAGACCTTGGATTTCTTGGCCTTGGTGCTGTATCCGCCGGCAGCGTTGATATAATGGCGCAGTGTCCTGTTCTTCTCATAAAGGACTGCATTAGGATACATGACTTCACCGACTATGCGCACGGTGTTGACGAATTCCGGGATGACTATCCTGTCTCCCGCCTGCAGCTGGATGTCGTATTCGGATCCCGGGTGCTGCATGGCCTTGTCGAGGTTGATTGCCACATTGTAGTCGGAGACAATGTCAAGCTTCTCGGCGTTGATGGAATCCCGCTTGGTGGAGTTCTTCTCCGCGAGGCTGCGGAGAGCCTCCCTGTTCTGCCCGGCAGTGATGCTGTTGTTGCGGCGGATGAGCATCGCCCCCTTGAGATAGGCGCTCGTGGTGAATCCGCCCGCGCGTGAGATCACTTCCGACAGACGGTCCTTGCGGTTGAGCAGCACATATTGTCCAGGGAATGTGACCTCTCCCTCTATGGTGACGAACTGCTGGCTGCGGTAGCCCGGACTGCGGCGGACGGACACGATATCGTAAGGCTCAAGAATGAACTTGTCACCCCCGTCCATGGCAAGCCCGTCCACAATCCCGAATGAGAATGTCTGCCCAAGTGTATCCGAAGCCTCGGTGCTGCTCGGGTTCACAATTCGCCTTGCCACATCGACCCTCGCGGTGGACGCGCCTTCAAGAAGGCCTCCGGCCCTCAGGATGAGGTCCTCCACAGTGGTGTTGTCAGAGAACGGGAAGACTCCCGGACGTGCCACCATTCCGTTGATGGTCAAGGTTCCGCGGTCTTCGAGTTCATTGATGCTGGAGACGATGAGCACGTCGTTCTTCTTGAGAAGCATGTCCTCGCCTCCGTTGAGCACGGCTCCGAGGTTGACTGAGACCGTCTCAAGATTGAGGTCATCTTTCTCGCGCAGGAGCACGGCCCTGCCGAGGAACGCATCCTCCATCGGACCTCCGGCACGCTCGACGAGCTGTCTTACAGTGGCTATATCCCCGCCCAGCTGGTACATGCCGGGGCGGAACACATATCCGCGCACTTCAACCCTGTTGGCGAAACGGTCAAGGCTTGAGCTCACCGTCACGACATCCCCGTCGGCCATCTTGTATGTGGAGTAATCCTTCGATGCTACAGTGTAAATCTCCTTCTCCTCACCGGTGGCCCTGACCACGCGGACGTCTTCTCTATATGCGTCACCGGCGAAACCGCCGGCATAGCCGAGGATCGTCTCAAGGGTCTCGCCGGCCTTCATCTCATATCGCATAGGACGCTTGACATCTCCCTTGACATCGATGAGGCCCACATAAGGAGGTACTATCACGATGTCATCCTCCTCAAGCCTTATGTCAGAGTCGGACTTGCCGTCGAAAAGGTAGCCGTAGACATCAACCGTGGCGACCTGCTTCCCGGCACGCACGACCTTGATCGCACGCATGGAGCCTGTACCTGCCACACCGCCTGCACGGTAGAGGGCCGTGAACACCGTAGAGAACGAGGACAGTCTGTAGGTGCCAGGCACGGCAACCTCACCCATGACATTGACCTTGATGGTGCGGATCTGACCGAGGGTGATGCTGACTGAAGAGTTCGGGTTGTCACCGCCGATGCCGCCGTACTTGGAAGCGAGCATCTTGCGTATCTTCTCGCCGGCCTCCTTGATGGTCAGGCCGTTGAGATAGACAGGCCCTATCTGGCTGATATATATGCGCCCCTCAGGAGACACCGTCTTGGTGATGGAGTCCTCGTTGTCACCCCAGATCTCGATGAGAAGCTGGTCTCCAGGGCCGAGCTTGTAGTTCTCCGGAGTGGCGGCGTTCTCGTTAGGTTCGAACGTGAGGCGGCGGGAATTGAAGATGTCGTGGCCGAAGATCTTCGCTTCCGCAGACGTGGAAGAACCGCCGAATGTGTCATCCACCACATCCTCGAGTTCATCGTCGGCGCCGTTCAGCATGTCGCTGCTGACGTTCCTCCCGACCGCCTTGCCGTCAAGGGCCTTGCTGGTCACGGACGTGCTGCCGGATGTGGATTCATACTTGGCCTTGATGCGTTCGGCCTGCTCCTTTGTGACGCCCTTGGCAAGCAGCTCCTTCCCTATCTGGGATTCACTCTTGCCGGCAGCGACACCATTCTTGACGTAATCAACTACCTGACTGTCCGTCATCTGGGCATCAAGTCCCGTTGAGAACAGACAAAACAGCGCAGTTGCCAGAAGTAAAAGTCTTTTCATTGTACTGTATAGCTAAAGCATGCAAAAATAAGTCTTTTATATGTATCGAGCAAGATTCCGGCTGCAAATGAACCTTTTTTGACCGGGAAACGGTTCTGTGGCCAACTTTTTTTCGATTTTTTCATCGCACCGCTTGCAGATTCAGAAATTGTCCCTATCTTTGCAACCGCTTTCAGGAATAAGCAACCAGACTGGTGCGGTAGTTCAGCTGGTTAGAATGCCGGCCTGTCACGCCGGAGGTCGAGGGTTCGAGTCCCTTCCGCACCGCAAGCAGCCCCTCACGATTGTGAGGGGCTGCTTTTGTTTTCGGTCTTTCCACCCCTTCCTTGGCTCGGTGACAAGCCCGGTGTCTCCGGGCGTGTCGCATCAGTTAATACGCACCCGGGCAGAATGCCCCGGAGACGGGGCCAAGGCGAACCCTGCCAGACAGGAATCCCCATTTGGTACGGGAAAAGGGCATAATTACTCATCGTCTTTCTTGTCAAGCAATCTCTCAGAATAGCGCTCCTTGGCTATGGCAATGGCTCGCTGCAATTTCTCCGAAAGAAGCTTCTTGTCCGGCAATTTGGTATAGTACTGTGCTACCTTTATTGGACTATCCTCCTCAAGCATCAGGTATTCAAT
>CAKVDS010000006.1 GCA_934726455.1 uncultured Bacteroidales bacterium | reverse complement strand
TTATTAGAAATCAATTATTTGGCAAATGTGGTCGCTTAGCCCGATTGCTGTAGTGCTACTTTTGCGCTGAACTAAAGCTCAATGATTCGTTTACGCATTTTAGCTTTTAAGAGTCTTTTTATCTCTTCTTCTTGCTCAGCATATAATTTCCCCGACAAGAACTCCTCTACCTGCCATTCGGAAACAAGCGCGAGTACTATTTCCGTTATATAGGAAATCTTCTCTTCTGAGGGGATACAACAATGATTGCTATTGCGGTCGTTATACTTGAACAAGATATCAACGCCAAAATTGATAAACGATTCTATACCAGGACGATCATTGTCTTGATTATAACCCGCCCCTTTAAGTTTTTCTTCGAGTTTGTCTTTCCACTCTTTTTTATAACTATCGCCATTTACTTGCGCCACCAATAGTTCTAGCCTAGTCATGCCCATTTCGATTTACAACATTGCGGCGCCAACAATGATTTATGCTTATTAAACAAAAAGAAAGTGTGGAGCCTGCTTCAACGTCTATCTTCAAGAAGGTTGTGGTAGAACCTGAGTATGAATAAACGGAAACAATCCCCACACCTGTATCGTTGAGTGTTGAATACACGCAAGCGAATACAGATGAACGGTGCTGTCGGTTTATCCTTATACTCGTTGAAAACTACCACATTTTCTTGAAAGGATAGTGCGAAAACACTTTCATCAATATGTCCGTTTCAGATCTTATGATCTGAAACATTGTAAAGGTAGCAATATTTTCGAACTTTCAGCACTTTTTGAGGATTATTCCCGTAGGTTCGTCAACTTCTGTTGTCGGACAAGGCCGTCAAACCCATTAATGGATTATAACATGAACTACTTTCTGGAGACTTGTTCGTATCATACATCCTCTATCCCGTGTTGTTCCAAGAAGAAACGTTTTTGCTGTTCTATCTCCCTGCTCAGTTCTTCTTCCGTCGGCATATAGGCCATATATTTGGCTGCAAAAAGTTGTTCGCTGCCGTTAAGAACAGAGTACTTTGCCATCACCTTGTCAGTCTCGGTGCAGAGCAGTATGCCTATTGTAGGATTATCACTGTCGTCTTTGACAAGGTCATCGTACATCCGGACATACATATCCAACTGCCCCACGTCTGCATGTGTTAGAGGGTGCGTTTTAAGTTCCAACAACACATAGCGTTTGAGTTTGATGTTATAGAACACAAGGTCGATGTAAAAGTCACCTGTGTCTGTATAAATATGTTTCTGCCTGTCGACAAACGCAAATCCACGTCCCAATTCCATGATAAATTGTTGCAGATGATCTATTAAGGCTTGTTCCAACTGGCTCTCGTCATATTTGCAGTCTTTACGGAATCCCAAGAATTCGGCAACTACAGGACTCTTTATATACTCCAATGGATCATTGGTTTCAATATCAGGAGGTGGTACGGTCAGCCCTTCCCTTACGCAAGCCATACGTCGACCATAGTATTGTGTGCCGATATTGCGGTTAAGTGTCCTTACACTCCACATCTGTTCCGAAGCCTCTTTTGCATACCATTCTCTAGCCTTAGGATCAGCGACCTGCATGATCGAGCGGAAGTGAGACCAAGTCAGATTGTGAACACGCGTGTTCACAATCTCCAAGTCTCTGAAGCACAAATAGAATTGACGGAAATAGTCTAAGTTGCGCTTGCTGAATGTGCTGCCGTATTTAGGCACCAGCTGTTCTGCCAATGTTTTAATCAACCTGGCACCATACTGCGCACGAGTTTCCCCATGCTGCTCTTCCTCCACTATTCGCCTCCCAATGTGCCAATAGGTAAGCACAGCTATCTGATTAGCTGCCGCATACGCATTTTGGCGGCCTTGCTCTATGATACTCCGAATATCAGAAACCAATTTGTCAGTTGTCATACCACACTGCAGATTATTCTCTTCCATAAAATCAAGCATGGATAAACATAAACAAATAATCTTGGAACTCCAAGACCTTTCAACTTCTTCTACAAAAAGGCATCGGACTAATTCTACAGATTTCCATCAGGTTCAGCATAGCCCACATCTGTCCGCTCATAGGCATAACCGCCAACTGTCGGACACCAGCCAGACATCGGCCTCGCCGGTACAGCCTGGAACATATTCCCGGGACAGGGTTGGGGTAAAAAAGTCAAAATTTACCCCGACCTTTGGAACCGGCATCCCCCAGAACGCCGCACAAGGGCCATGGCCGTGAAAGTTTGGGGCAAAAACCGCCAAAAACACCCATACCTCCGGATGTCATCTAAGCACCAAAGGCTACCTGTGCCGGAAACATCCAGATGCAATTCGCTCCGGACAAGGCAGGCTCAACCTACTTCCTCCGACCGCGAAAGGTGCGGAGCAGGGAGACCACGGCGGCGGACCAGGCGATTACGTTCTTGCCGCGCTCCAGAAAGCCGGCGGCCGTGTTTACAGGTGTCAGACGGTCCTTGAGAGAGACGTAGCTCTGCTCAAGTCTGAGACGCTGCGCAGAAAGTGCAGCTCGGGATGCGGCGATGGCGGCATCCAGCTGCTCGCCGCTACGTATATCAGAGCGCTTTCCCATCATCTTCAGGATCATAGAACACATCAATGAAGAGCTTTACGAACATGTCGCGGAAAAGCCTCTTGCGGAAGACAATGAGCACCGTCAGCGCAATCAGGAAAACCGCCAACACGATAAGAGTACCCCACGGCACACCCACAAGGGCGTTGAGCCACTGGAGAAGGGCAAACGCAAGCAGACCCAGCACTATCGAAAGCACCACAAAGATCAGCAGAAACGAGAGCAGCCTGCCAAGGGCGGTGGAAAGCCCGCGGACAGCCTTGAGTTTGAGCTCGTCCACCCGCAGGTCGGCATAGCGCTTCGCATCACGTGCCAGCTGCTCGAATCCGTCAAAAAACTGTCCGGCCATAGGCTACTGCCCGTCTGGAGCCTGAGCGGACGACGGCTCATCCCACTCATGAGGGTCCTCCTCCGCAGACGCGCCGCAGAGATTGTCAAGGCCCTGCTTTACATAAGATTTGACCGCCTCCTTGGCCTTGCGGCCCTCCTCTGTGCGGGCATAAGCGGCAAGCAGCGCTCCGGCAGCAACTCCTGCCACAAAAGCGAAAAGTGAAGAATCTTTTGACATGGCTTATTTCGTTTCAATGAGTTCGTAGTCAAGCAGACGCTGGTCAAGATTGGCATTCTTGACCTTGATTGTCACCTTGTCCCCAAGGCGGTAGACTTTATGGGTCCGTTTCCCGACAAGCCTGTAGCGCGGCTCGTCATAATAGAAGAAATCCGACTTAATCTCACGAAGCGGCACCATCCCCTCAATCTTGGTAGGCTCGATCTCCACATACATGCCCCACTCCGTGACACCGGACACCGTCCCTTCGAACACCATCCCCACCTTGTCCTGCATAAACTCCACGAGTTTGTACTTTACAGATGTGCGCTCCGCATCGGCCGCTATGACCTCACGCTCGGAGGCATACTTGCACTCATTCTCATAGTATTCCTTCTTCTGACTCTCCGCGCCGGCCAGATACATGGCCAGAAGCCTGTGCACCATGAGGTCAGGATAACGGCGGATAGGAGAGGTAAAGTGAGTGTAGAATTTGTAGGCCAGACCATAGTGCCCGATATTGTCGGTGCTGTAGCAGGCCTTGGCCATCGCACGCAGGGCGAGATTCTCCATCGCCTCATGCTCAGGCTTACCCTTGGCAGAGTCAAGCAGGGCGCTCAGCGACTTGGCGGCCCCGCGCCCGGTGAGCGGCGTGTCCTTGTCTATCTTGTAGCCAAAGCCTTTAGCAAATGTCATGAGGCCTTCCATCTTCAATTCATTAGGCTCACCATGGATACGGTAGACGAAAGTCTTGGCGTTCTTGCGCGCAAGGCCGTTCATCTTGCCGTCGGTGGCCACGAACTCGGCCACTGTCCTGTTGGCCAGAAGCATGAACTGCTCCACGAGCCAGTTGGCCTCCTTGGTTATCTTCTCGTATACATTGACAGGACGTCCCTCCTCGTCCACCTCGACCTTCATCTCCGGGCGGTCGAAGTCTATGGCACCGGCCCTGCGGGCTTTGGCCTTGAGCTTGAGAGCCAGAGCATTGAGGGTCTGCACAGCCTCCACGAGGGCGTCCCCCGTAGGGTTGCCGTCAGCTTCTATATACTCCTGGGCCTCCTCGTAGGTAAAGCGACGGTCGGAGCAGATGACGGTGCGGCCTATCCAGCGCGACTTGACATCGGCCCTCGGGCTTATCTCGAAGACTGCGGAGAAAGTAAGTTTCTCCTCATAAGGGCGGAGAGAGCATAGCTTGTTGCAGAGCTTCTCCGGGAGCATCGGCACAGTACGATCCACCAGATAGACTGATGTACCGCGGTCCCGGGCCTCCTTGTCCACGAGAGTGCCCGGCTTCACATAGTGGGAGACATCGGCGATGTGCACGCCCACCTCATAGTTGCCGTTGTCCAGTTTCTTGAATGAGAGGGCGTCGTCGAAGTCCTTGGCATCCTTAGGGTCGATGGTGAACGTGAGCGTTCCCCTGAAATCCTTGCGTCCCTTGAGGTCCTCAGCCGTAATCTTCTCGGAGATGTCATCGGCGGCGTTCTCAACCTCCGGCTCGAAACGGTACGGGAGATTGAATTCAGCCAGAATGGCATGCATCTCGGTATCGTTCTTGCCCGGCTCGCCGAGCACGTCCACAATGTGCCCCGACGGGCACGGGGACTTGCGCTCCCACTTGTCCACTACCGCGGCGACCTTCATCCCGGACTGCGCGCCGAGCCGCGAAGCCTCTTCCGCATCCACCTGGATATCATAAGGCATGGAGCGGCTCTGCATCAGCACCCAAGCCTGGGCACCGACAGTGTGCAGGATGCCGACAAACGGCTTCGTGGAACGTTCCAGGATCTCCACCACCTCGCCTTCACGGCGCTTGTCGGAGTCCTTGCCCTTCTCGCGGGTCACGGCCACGCGCACCCTGTCCCCGTTGAGGGCGTGACGGGTCTTGGAAGCCTTGACGAACACGTCGTCCTCCTCGCCGTCCACCATCACGAAAATGAATCCTTCTCTGGTCATCTGGACCGTTCCCGTACACTGCGGGAACACCCTGCGTCCGGCAGGGCGGGATTTTCTGTTTCTGTTCTTGCTTCTGTTGTTTCTTCTGTTGTTCTTCTTGTCCATAATGACTGAGATTGAGAAGTTGTTTTGAATTGATTATCTCTCCGCGGAGAGAAGCTTGGCCTTGCCTTGCGGCTCCACCGTGAACTTTCCGTCGGGCTGGAGGAGCAGGATAGTCTCCCCGGCCTTGAGCCCGGCACAGTCCTTCTCTGTCCTGACAGTGCAGGAGCCTTCCATGCAGACGAGCGCCACAAAGTCGCTGCTCTCATCAAACCCACGGCTGAACGGCGCGTCAAGATCCAGCAGGCAGGTCCTGAAATAAGGACAGTCCACAAGGGTCACCTCGCTGTCCTTCTCCGGCACATAGTGCGTCCTGTAGTCCGGATAGACCTTGTAGTCAATGGCATCCTTGGCCTCCTGAGTATGGAGTTGCCGCGGTTTGCCGTCAAGCCCGGGGCGGTTGTAGTCGTAGATACGGTAAGTGATGTCGGAAGTCTGCTGGATTTCAGCCAGATAACAGCCTGCACCGATAGCGTGGACGCGTCCCGCCGGAAGGAAAAAGACATCCCCCGGCTGCACACTGTGCTTGGCGAGGACGGATGTAATCTCATCGCGGCTGACAAGCTCCACATACTCCTCCGGAGATATGCTCCTGCTGAATCCGCTGATAAGGCTCGCCCCCGGGGCGGCACTGATGGCATACCACATCTCCGTCTTGCCGTGGCACCCATGACGCTTCTGCGCCAGTTCTTCGCCGGGATGCACTTGTATGCTGAGGTCCTTGCGGGCATCTATGAACTTTATCAGCAGCGGAAAGTCCGGCCCGTAAACGTCCGAAAGCGTGCGTCCCTTGTCAGGCCCGTCCGCGACAACAGACTCGGACCCCGGGACACCGGAGAGAACCCAGCTCTCGGTGCCCCAGACCAAAGTCTTCAGTATAGGTTCAAACTTGTACATGAGCCCTAAATGAGCGGTTCTGCCGTCATCGCCTCAGGCTGAGGGATGCCCATAAGTTTGAGGATTGTCGGAGCGACATTGCAGAGAGCCCCGTCCTTTACGGTCTTGACCTCGTCACCTGCCCCTATCACGATGAACTGGACAGGATTGAGGGAGTGGGCGGTGTTAGGGGTGCCGTCGTCGTTGACCGCATGGTCGGCATTGCCGTGGTCTGCCGTGAGCAGCACGGTGTAGCCATGAGCAAGAGCGCAGGTCACCACAGTCTCCACACAGCCGTCCACGCAACCAACAGCATTGCAGATGGCGCTGTAGACTCCGGTATGGCCCACCATGTCGCCGTTGGCGAAGTTGAGCACGATCAGATCCTCTTTCTCGCTGCGGATGGCGGCGCAGAGCTTGTCGGTCACCTCCACGGCGCTCATCTCCGGCTGGAGATCGTAGGTCGCCACCTTCGGAGAGTTGACCAAGATGCGGTCCTCTCCCTCGAACGGCTCCTCGCGGCCACCGTTGAAGAAGAATGTCACATGGGCGTATTTCTCCGTCTCGGCTATGCGCAGCTGGCGCTTTCCGGCCTTGGAGACCACCTCACCGAGGGTATCCTTGACATCCTCCTTGTCGAAGAGGATATGCAGGCCCTTGAATGAAGCATCGTAAGGGGTGAGACAGCAGTAATAAAGAGGAATCGTGTGCATCCCCTCCTCCGGCATGTCGGTCTGGGTAAGCACGGCGGTGAGTTCGCGGGCGCGGTCGTTGCGGAAATTGTAGAATATCACAGCATCGCCCTCCTCGACCTTGGCGAGAGGCGCTCCGTCCTTCGTGATCACCACAGGCTTGATGAACTCGTCAGTGACATCGGCATCATACGAAGCCTGGATGGCAGCCGTGGCGGAGGTGAACTCGGCACCCTTGCCCTCCACGAGCATGTCGTAGGCCTCCTTGATGCGGGCCCAGCGCTTGTCGCGGTCCATCGCATAGAAGCGTCCGCAGACAGTTGCCACCTTGCCGGTGCTCTGCGCCATCTTCTCCTCAAGTTCCTTGACGAAGCCCAGTCCGCTGTGCGGGTCGGTGTCACGCCCGTCCATGAAGCAGTGCACAAAGACATCGTCAAGCCCCTCCTGCTTTGCTACAGAGAGGAACTCATAGAGATGGTCAAGAGAAGAGTGAACCCCTCCGTGGGAGCAGAGCCCGAAGAAATGGAGCTTCTTCCCGCTCTTCTTGACATAGTCATAGACAGCCTTGATCTCCTTGTTGTCCAAGAGCTTGTGATCCCGGCATGCCATATTGATCTTGACCAGATCCTGATAAACCACCCGCCCGGCGCCGAGGTTGGTGTGCCCGACTTCGGAGTTGCCCATCTGCCCGGCCGGCAGGCCGACATACTCCCCGCAGGCCTGGAGGTGGGAGAACGGATACCTCGCACGAAGCCTGTCAATATACGGAGCCCCCTGGGTATATATTGCATTGGAGTGATCGTGACGGCCTTCTCCCCAGCCGTCAAGTATCATCAAAAGTACTTTCTTGTTGTCCATTGTGAATTGTGTTAGTCAATCAAACCTCTTCCGCGCAGCATGGCAGCCGAGTCCGGCTCACGTCCGGCGAAAGACTTGAAGAGCACCATCGGCTCCTCGGAGCCGCCCTTCTCAAGGAAGGTCTCCTTGAACTTCTTGGCAAGCTCCAGATCCCACACCCCATTCGGAGAAGCCTCGAAGATGCTGAACGCGTCCTTGTCGAGAACCTCGGCCCAAAGGTAACCGTAGTAACCGGCATTGTAGCCGCTGCCGCCGAAGATATGGTTGAAGTAGGTGCTGCGGTAACGCGGTGCGATCTCCGGGATGAGCCCCATCTGAGCGCATGCTTTCTTTTCGAAACTGTCGATATCGACACCCTCCACACTGCTGAGCTCGTGCCACTTCATGTCGAGGATGGAGGCGGCGCAGAGCTCGGTGGTCATGAAGCCCTGGTTGAACTTGAGCGCGTTGTTGATCTTCTCGACCAGCGCGGCAGGAATCACCTCTCCCTTGTCGTTCTTGGCGTACTGGGCGAGGAGTTCCGGCTGGAAAGCCCAGTTCTCGTTGAACTGTGAGAACATCTCCACGAAATCACGGGTCACGTTGGTTCCGCTCACAGAAGGATAGTGGCACTTGGACAGAAGCCCGTGCAGGGCATGGCCGAACTCGTGGAACACCGTCTGCACCTCGTCAATGCTCAGGTACTCGGAGAGATTGCCCACATTGACGATAATCGGGCGGACATCGTTGCCCTGAGCGTCAACGTACTGCTCACGGATGTTGTTCATCCATGCGCCGCCCCTCTTGCTCTCGCGAGGGAAGTAGTCCGTGGTGAAGATGCCGATGAGCGAGCCGTCGTCGGCCGTGACCTTGTAGGTGGTGACCTTCTCCGGGTTGTATGACGGCACGCCTTCGAGTTTCTCCATATTGACCCCGTAGAGGGTCTTGGCTGCGATGAACACCCCGTTCATCACATTGTCTATCTTGAAATAAGGGCGGGTCTGGGCCTCGTCGAGGTCATACTTGGCCTTGCGTACCTTCTCGGCGTAGTACCACCAGTCCCAAGGCTCGATCTTGGAGTCGGCAGGGAGTTTGCCGTCCTTTATGTCCTGGTCCATGACGGCCTGCATGTCGGCGAGCTCGACCTGTGCCTTGGCAACTGCGGCCTTCATGATGCCCGCGAGGAAATTGTCAACGGTCTGAGGGTCGTGGGCCATCTTGTTGGCGAGGGTGTAGGCGGCAGGATTGTCGTAGCCTAGGATCTTCGCCTTCTGGATGCGCTTGTCGAGGAGTTCGAGGATGAGGGCGCGGTTGTCATTGGCATTGCCGTTGTGTCCGCGCATGGTGTAGGCCTCGTTGTACTGGCGGCGGAGTTCACGGTCTTCGGTGGATGTCATCTTCTCCGGGTAGGAGGACACGCTGAATCCGAACTTCTCGCTGAACGCGTTGGACTCGGCGAGGATGTTGTTGCCTATCTTCTGGGTTAGCTCGGCCATGCGGGAGTTGATCTCGCGGAGTTTGGCCTGCTGCTCCTCTGGGAGTCCTATGCCCTCGCGGGCGAAGCTGTCGTAGTGCTTCTTGAGTACCATCTGCTGCTCCCTGGTGAGGGAGGACTGGTCGGCGTTGTAGACTGCGGCCACACGGTTGTAGAGGGCCTTGTTGAACGAGATGTTGTCGCTGTGCTCGCTGAGCATCGGGATGGCCTCGTCCTGCACCGCGTCCAGAGCATCGCTGCGGTCGGTCTCGCTCACATTGAAAAGCACGCCCTGCACACGGCTGAGGGTGCGGCCGGAGAGTTCAAGCGGAGCGATGGTGTTGTCGAATGTCGGGGTGTCAGGGTTGGAGACGATTGCATCGATCTCAGCGTTCTGCTCCTCGATTCCGGCCTTGATGGCCGGTATATAGTCTGATGTCTTGATCTTGTCGAACGGAGGGATGCCGTAAGGGGTGTCCCATTCCGTAAGGAACGGATTTGTTCTGCTGCAAGCTGTCATTGCGATTGCTATTGCTGCGATTGAAAGGATTTTTTTCATATACTTTATGATTTATTTCCACCACTTGTCCACCGCGGCCTCGACCTTGTCGGCCTGGTCCTTGCCGGCGACGGCAGGCAGGTTGACGAAGAAATCGATGCCGAGCTTCTCTTCGAGAGCGTCGATGGTCATGGACTGGCCCATGATGGCAGCAGTGCTGTTGTCATAGCCCTTGTGGTCAAACCAGAAAGCTATCCCGAGATACTTCCCGGCTTCGCCGAAACCGGAAGCCTTGTATGCAAGCAGGGCCTTGTAGTATCCGACAGGGACAGGAATCTGCGCCCCGACATTGTCACGGGCATATTCGGTCGTACCGCGCCAGTCGGCTCCGGTCACCACATAGAGAGTGTCGGTCTTGTAGCTCCATTCGCGCACCATCCCTTCGAGGGTGGCCCAAGCGTTCTCATTGAGCTCGCCGCGCTGCGGGGTCATGTTGGTGAAATAGAACGTAGTCTCGTTCGCTCCCTTGGTCAGACGGTCGGCAGACGGGAGCTGGTGTCCCCTCTGGTAGCCACCGCCGAAGCCGCTGTAGAGGATCGGCTGGTAGGCCTGCGGCACCTTAGGGTCAAGTCCCCACTCATTGGTGCGGGAGCCGGAGCCCTTGAGATCCTTGTTGAGAGGGTACGCCACCCACTTTGAAAGCTTCGCCTGAGGGTCAAGGTAGAAGGAATAGTTGCGTACCTTCCTGCCGTTGAGGCTCATGTCGTGGGTGAAGTAATAGAGATCCTTGTCCGCAGTTGCCGGAAGTTCGAGCCATGCGGCTGGAGTATCCGGGACGAGTACTGTCGAATTGCGCTCCTGTGTCAAGGTCACGTTGAACTTCTTGCCGGCACTGCTGAGAATGACAGTGCAGCTGCGCTCATTGCCGGTGTTCGCCTCCCATGAGAGTTCGATCCCGGAGACGGAACCGCTGCCCTCCGCCTGGCTGACGGAAGCCCATGCCTCGGAAATGGAGATGGTCCATGAGGTGTAGGATGTCACCTTGATGAACTGGGAGCCGGCATCCGCCCCAAGGGAAGTGCGCGGCACAGAAAAAGCGACTTCTCCCTCCGCCTCCGGCTTGCTGCAGGAGGCGAGAGAGAGAAGCAGCACGAATATTACAGCGGTCTTATTCAGCGGCCACATAGATTACTTTTGAAATCTGGATGAAACCGTTCTTGCCCTCGCTGCTCATTTTGCAGTCAAATGTGAGCTTATAGTAAAGGCCGGCAGCCTGAGAGGCGGCAGGGATGGTGAAACTCTTCTCGCCCTGAGCGATAGCTTCATCCGGGTCAAGGGTACATACCTCCTTGGTTAAATCCTTGTCCGAGTATACGGAAAGCTTGATTGAGTTGACATCAGAGACAGTGACCTTGTCCAGACGCATCAGGACCTTTGCTACCTTGGCAACAATCGGGGTCTCGCCTGCGATGGAAGCCACAGAAGCAGCCTTCTTGCGTCCGCAGCGGACATAGGTCCATCCGTCCCAGTTGTAATTATTAAAACCTGTCATTATGAAAGAATTCGTGCCGATCTTGGCTGTCCACGGATCATCGTAGCCGTTGACCTTGTTGTTGGCACTGTTCTCGTCCGGGAATGTCAGGATGACCGTCCCGGCAGGATAGGTCTCGCCTGTGCCGGCCTTGTGGGACTTGTAGATGGCAGGAGCACCGCCCGAAGTGGATGAGCCGCCGCCCTGGGCTGTACCCTGATACTCTCCGCGGAGAGTCCAGATGGTGACGATGTCGCCCTCCTTGAGGCCGATTCCGGAGAATGACTGGTCGTTCTCGCCGTCAGCCCACTCCTTGACAAGACCGTAGATGTAGACTTCACCGGTCTCATCCTTGAGATAAAAGTTGCCGTAGGCGGCACCGGCTATGCTGCTGATGCTTCCGGTAAGTTCATACCATACCTTGGAGCTTACCTCCTTGGAGAGGAACTCCTTGACGGTCACCTTGGTAGCAGACTCCGGCTTGGTGATCTTGCCGTCGTCCTCCTCGCCCTTTGCTCCGGTCTGTTTGAGGTTGAGGGTTGCAGTGAGAGTTTTTCCTGCAAACACAACTTCTGCGCTGCGGTCATAACCGTCGTTCTTGAGAGCCTTGACCTTTACGGTCTGGGCGGATGCTGAGGCTGAGCCTTCATCAGGGGTCACAACCAGCCACTCCTGAGCTTCGGCAGGAATCTGGGCTTTCCAGTCCACTGTCGAAGTAAGATTTACGGTCGCTTCTCCTCCGTCAGCCGGGAGAGAGACTTCCGCAGTGTTGATTTCTACTTTTTCAGGACCGAGATCCTCGGTCTTCTTCTGGCAGGCCACAAGCGCGGAAATGAGTGCCGCCGCGGCCAGGAAAAAATGTTTTGTCTTCATATTTTGTATAAAAATACAGTCTCTTGCATTACAATCTGTAAAGATAACTCTTTTTCGCCTTACTTTTATCACTTAAGCGAAATCATTGCGGCAGCGTCAATTCCGGAATGACAAGGCTGCCTTCCGGGGCATTATCTTCTTTGAGAAACATCACATAATAGATAGGAAGATAGGTTATCCCGTTCTCCTCATGAACACTTTGCTCATTGCTCAAGACGACAGCCCTCTTGACATGATAGTCAGGAGTTGAGACGAAAGAATCAAGGGCACTGTGCACTTTATAGTCCTTCCCGGATTTCACTTCAATCGGAAGCACCGAAAGGGCATCATAGTCATCGACCAGAAAATCCACCTCTCCACGTTGTTTATTGTCATAATAATGCAGAGAAAAGCCATGTGCATGGAGTTCCTGTGCCACAACAGACTCATAGACAGAGCCAAGGTTGACACTGCGCTCATCGCCAAGTATCGCATTGATATTCAAGCCATACAGAAGGCCGGAGAGTATGCCCACATCACTCAGGTAGAGCTTGATGAGATTCTTGGTCCCGGATTCAATCAGAGGGAACTTCGGATTGCTTACCGCCTGCACCGAAAGGGCGACCCCGGAGTTGACAAGATATTCAAATTCATCGGAATAGTCGCTAAACTGCTTATGCCCGCCGGTCTTCTCTATATTCTTGACAATTATCCTCTTTTTCTTGTTCTCCATATTTGACGGAATCATGTCGTAGACCTTCCTGATTACCAGTTTTTTTTCGATATCATATTGAGAAGCATCGATACCATACAAAGTATGGATGTCATTCTGAATCCGACGCACTTGAGTAATATTCCGGGTTTCGATGAACTTATTTACGGCATCCGGCATTCCGCCGACAAGAAGGTAGATCCTGAACTGCCCGAGCATATAATTGTGCATGGAGTCGTTGAGAGACTTCCCGGTCGAGAAATAATCACGTACCCCGTCTATTGTTTCCTGACCGCAGCCCATCGCCAGAAGGAACTCCTCAAAATCAAGTGGATACATCTGTTCCATAGCTATGCTGCCTATCGGCACAGATGGAGTCTGCGCCAAAGCGACACCCAATTCAGAACCGCTGGCAATATACCTGAAACGACCATCCTCATTGAGAAACTTAAGCATGGTCATAAGATGCGGGTAACTCTGGATCTCGTCAAGAAAAACGAGAGTGTCGCCACGGCCGCCAAGTTTATCTCCGGCAATGGCTCCCAACTGAAGATAAAAATCCTCCTTGCTGCGAATCGATGCGAATATCCCTTCTCCTTCTTTGTCAGCCTTCAGGTTGATCTCGATGAAATTCTTGAAGAGTCTGCTCCCTACATATCTTATCAGATAAGACTTGCCGATCTGCCTGGCCCCATTGACCAAGAGAATCTTGTTCGGCTCATTGCGGAGAAATTCCTCCAGACGTGACGCGTATTTTCTGTATAACATGACCCAATTGCTATTACACCACAAATATATATGAAAACCAACACATTGCAAATACTACCGGGAATTATTCCGAGTTTTTAGAGGGCAAAACGGGACTTTTTCTGAATTTTCAAGGGGCAAAATCGGGACTTTTTCGGGGGCCCCGTAAAAAAAGACCGGCCTTTTGAGAGGCCGGTCTTAAAGGAATATTATGCGTCAGTGATTATTTCGCTGGCGTATGGGATACGAGGAAGGCGCTGCCTACCTGGGCTGAGCCCTTGTAGTCCGCACGCACACCGACGATGGTGATAGTATCACCCTCTTTGATGCCGAGTTTTTCGAACTGTTTGCTTGGGCCGCCCCAGCCTGCGAGGACACCATATACATAGACCTCATCACCGTTGGCATCCTTGAGATTAAGGTTGCCATAAGTGCTGTTCTTGATCTCTGAGACAGTACCGCTCAGGCGATAGTAGACATCACTCTTGACAGCTGCTGCGAGGAACTCGCTGACAGTAGCCTCGGTCACCTTCTTGAATGACTCGACACTCACGTCCTTGAGCTGTGGGCTGCCCTTGTAAGAAGTCTTAGGACCTACCACGGTGATGATGTCACCCTCAGAGATGCCCATGGCCTCGAATTTCTTGGACTCGCCCTTCTCGTTGAGAGTACCGTAGACATATACGGAACCCGTCGCATCAGCAATATTGTAATTGCCATAGGTGGTATTTGCCATCTTGCTGATATATCCGGTGATACGGTACTGGGTGGTGCCGTCCGGAGCCGCATTGATAGTGGCGGCATCGGCATCGATGATAGACCCTTCCTGCTCCACGGTGTACTTTATGGTAGTGGTACCAGAGGTGAATGACACATCAGAAGAACGCTTGCCAGCCTCATTGGCGCGGATATCGAACTTGAAGGTTGTGGTGTCGGCAGGGTTAGGGACAATCTTGGAAGGAATACCCTCGCTGAACTCGGCAGACACATAAGAAATCCACTCAACATCAGCCTCAGGGATGGATACACGCGCTCCGCCCTCGCCCTTGTGGGCCACCTTGACCTCGATGCTTCCTCCGGTCTTTGCAACAGGCTCTTCGAGAGCCGGGGTGATGAACTTGATAAGAGACTTGGTGATGCTGATGACACTGACATTTTCAAGTTCAATAGTCCCATTGTATGTCTTCCTCGGACCGGAAACCTCAATTACGTCACCATTCTCGATACCAAGACTCGCAAACTGCTTCTCTTTGCCGTCCTTATCAAGAGTACCGTAAATATAGATCGTCCCAGTACCATCTACAAGATTGTAGTTACCGTAAGTGGTATTGGAAATATCCGTCACAGTACCTTTTAGCTTATAAGTTTTGCCATCAATGCCGGCAAGAGCTTCAGCAACGGTAGCTGACACTGCGGCAATCTCGCCCTGACGGACAATCACCTGCTGGGTGTTGGAGCCGGCAGTGATCTTGAGGGCAACCTCGTGGCCGCCAGTCACAGCGTCAGCAGAGAATGAAAGAGTAGTCTCTCCGACTGAGCCGGAGGTCGGGGTGACGGTAAGCCAATCAGGAATCGTAGGCACATCCTCACCCTTATTGTTCTTCTCTGTCAGGACAAAGGCCCAGTCCTCAGTAGCATTGAGGGTGACAGTCACGGTGCCGCCCGCCTCCGGGATGGACACATAAGTCTGCGATAGGCTTATGTTGTCAAGAGGCCCTACAGGCTCTTCTTTCTCACATCCGGCGAAAAGAAGCGCGGAAGAGATGACCGCAGTGAATAAATATCTGAGTTTCATATTATTCTGCACTGAAAATTAGTTAAACAAATACTTAATGCCCACAGAAGCGTACCAGCACTGGCCGATAACGTAGTTAGGAGTGAATGTCTCAAGACTTCCGCTGACGGCCTTAGGAGTAGAGAAAGTTGCATAACCCTCAGCGTCTGCACCCTCGTATTTGAGGATACGTGCATCGGTGATATCAGGGTTGATGACCTTCATCACGCCCCAGTTGGAGTTGAAGAGGTTGAGCACGTTCTTGATGTCGAGGTTGAGCTGCAGGGTGTTGGTGCTGCCGCCTACACGTACCTTGAAGTCGTGCTTGTAGCTGAAGTCAAGCCTGTGGAACCAAGGAGAGTATACGCTGTAAGCCTCGGCATATTCGCCCTGATGCTTGCTGAGGTAGCTGTCCTTGTGGACATAGTCCATGAAGCGGGTCTTGTCGTCCTCTGAGACGAAGCGGAACTCGTTGTTGGCCACCTGCTCGTCGGTAGGGATGTAGAGAGCATCGTAGCTGTAGCCGTCTCCGTTCATATCGTTGGCAAGCATGTAAGAGTAGTTGTATCCGCCCCTCTTGGCCTCGTAGATGAAGCTGTAGTGGTTGTTGCTCTTGTCATCGTAGGTAAGGGAAGCAACAACACGATCCGGAACCACATTCTTTGAGTTGTGGAGCTTGATGTTGTTAGGCCCCTCGTAGGTAGGCACATAAGTGAATGCGGACTCGGCTGCGGAGCCAGGCATGCTGGTGATCTCCTTGGAAGCTGAGCGGGTGTAGGAAGCCATGAAAGAGAGGTTCTCCACCGGACGCATGTTGACGGTGAGGCTGGCGAAGTAGCCGTAGCCCTTGTTGGTGTTCTCAAGCACGAAGGCCTTGGTGCCGTTGCGGAACGGTGAAGGGAACACAGGACGGTTGTCAGCGCCATTGAACCTTGCAAAGCCCTCGACAGGCATCATGCTCCAGTCAGATACCATCACACCGTTGATGGTCTTGTTGAAGATACCTTCAGCAGTCACAGAGAACGGGAATGAGGTCGGGAAACTGTAGTCGATGGCCAGGGAGGTCTTCCATACCTGAGGCATCTTGAAATTAGGGTCAACAGCAGAGATTGAAGACGGCTTGGTGCCGGTCTCAGGGGTGATGGTGCTCGGATAGCCCATTGAGACGAGCTTGTCGTAGAGGGCGGCAGTGGTAGCCTTTCCGTTGGCGTCTGTAACGAGACCGCCAGCAAACGCGTTCATGTCAATATTTTGACCATTAGGCAACTTGTTCTTCGCATTGAGCTGGGCCTGATACTGAACCATACCGGAGTTGGTAGGCATGTTGGTGAAGAACACGAGAGGCAGACGGCCTGAGAAGAAGCCGGTACCGCCGCGTACTTTGAGAACCTTGTTGCCGAAGACATCCCAGTTGAAGCCGATACGAGGGGATACGGTCACCCTGCCCTTCGGCCAGGTGCCGGTGTCGATGTGACGCTCATTGCCCTTGCTGTCATAATAGGTGAGAGCAAGGATGGCGTTGTTGGTCATAAGGTCTGAGTTGTCGAAGAAGAGACCGTCAAGACGAAGACCTGCGGTGAGTTTGAAGTTCGGAGTCACGTTCCAGTCATCCTGTACGTATGCGCCGAGCTTGTTGAACCTTACACGGGCGGCAGGATTGGTCTCGCCATCGTAGCCGTAGGTAAGGCAGACAACCTCAGGAGCTGCGCCGTTGATGAAGTCATCGACGCTGGCGTAGCGGTAGTAACCGGTACCGTTGCGCATGTAGGCGTTGTCGGCCATCTGGTACTCATAGCTTACGCCGCCCATGATCTTATGGTTGCCGTAGTAATATGTGAGGTCGTCCTTGATGTTGAGCACGGTATTGTGCACAGCATTGTTCTTGGTGAAAAGCTCGTAACCGAGTGACATGTACTGCACGTTGTTGCCGCTGCCGTCCTGGATGTCGATGAACGGGAACTCCTCGGAGTTGGAACCGCGCACATCGTCAAGCTTTGAGAAGGTGGCAAGGAACTGGTTGCTGAGCCTGTCGGAAATCTTGCTGTTGAGGTCAAGGGATGCGGTATGCACAAGATTGTTCATCGAGTACATGGAGTTCGCATAAGACATTGAGTAGAGGGAGGTTCGGCTATACGGAGAACGTGTACCGCCATCCATAGAAGAGTCGTTAGGCCTCTGCCAATATGAGTTGTTGGTGTAGTTGTAACGCAGGGCCAACTTGTTGTTGTCGTTGATGTTCCAGTCGATGCGGGCAAGAATCTTCTGGTTGCTCTCATCGGAAGGGAAGTCTGTATAGGAACCGGTGTCATAACCGTACTTCTCCTTTACAAAGGCGGAGACCCTCTCCATATCGGCTACTGAGGCGTAAGAGAGATACTTGGTCTCGTCACCCTGGCCGTCCTCTGAAGCCCTCCAGCGCACTGCAACTGAAGGAGACTTGGTGTATTCGGCATTGACGAAGAAGAAGAGCTTGTTCTTGACGATAGGTCCGCCGAGGGTGAAGCCGTAGGTGGTGCTGCGGTCTGTGTCACGGGCTCCGACTATCTCCTGGCCAGCAACAGTGTTGCCGCGCATGTTCTCGTTGTTGTGATATACGTAGGCGGATCCCCTGAGGGTGTTGGTACCGGATTTGGTCACCATGTTCATACCGCCTCCGATGAAGTTGGTCTGGCGGACATCATAAGGGGATATCACGACCTGAGCCTCCTCGATGGCATCTATTGAGATAGGATTGCCGCCACCAGGAAGACCATCGTTAAGACCGAAGTTATTGTTGAAGTCGGCACCGTCCACAGTCACATTGGCCGTACGTCCGTCAGAGCCGCTGAAGGTCATGCCGTCACCGCCGTAAGGAGAAAGACGGGTGAGGTCGGTAATGCTCCTGCTCACATTAGGAAGAGAAGTAATCTGACGGCTGGTGATGTTGGTTGAAGCACCGGTCTTCTCGATGGCGAACTTGGAAGCTGCTGAAGATACCACGATGGCCTCGGAAAGCATCTCCTTGTCGTCATTGAGGAAAGCGTCAAGCTGCGCAGGCTCACCGAGCTGGAGAGTGACATCGGTGAAAGTCACGGTCTGGTAACCAAGGCAGCTCACCTCTACGGTGTAAGGACCGCCGGCACGCATACCGTTGATGAAATAGCGGCCTTCAGCGTTGACAATCGCATGGTACTGTGTACCTGAAGGCGTGTGGACTGCGACCACGGCCGCGCCCGGCAGAGTCTCACCCTTGGAGTCAGTCACCTGACCGTTCAGGGATGAGGTAGTCACCTGAGCCGAAGCCGAGATGACGAAAAGCATTGCCGCAAAAGACAGCAAAAGGCTTTTGATTGTTTTTTTCATACCGTTTTATAATAATAAAGTGATAGATTTTCCGCGCACAAATATACGAATTTATCGGTATTTTGACTTTTTCTATTCATCACTGCTAAAAAACGCCGCAAAGGTAATGTTTCCCCGGCAATCGGCCAAACATTTCGGGCTGGGATATGTTAATTTATTGTTATATTTGCAGCCGAAAAACTACGAGGAAAGATTTGTATGCTTGCAACCTCGTATTAAAAAATGCTAAAAATGAACTACCTTTTCACATCGGAGTCAGTCTCCGAAGGTCATCCCGACAAGGTCGCTGACCAGATTTCAGATGCAATCTTAGACGAATTCCTCCGCCAAGACAAGGAAGCCAAAGTGGCGTGCGAGACTTTCTGCACCGCAGGCCTCGTGGTCGTGGGCGGTGAAGTGCGCAGCGAAGACGCATACGTGGACATCCCCGCCGTAGCACGCCGTGTCATCAGGAAGATCGGCTACACCAAGGCCGAATACGGCTTCGACGCCTCCTCCTGCGGCATCATCTCCACCATCCACGAGCAGAGCGCCGACATCAACCGCGGTGTAGTCCGCTCCGAGCCGCTCGAACAGGGAGCCGGAGATCAGGGCATGATGTTCGGCTATGCCAGCATCGACACCGAGGAATACATGCCTCTCGCCCTGTCGCTCGCCCACAAGATGCTCCTCGTCCTTTCCGACATACGCCACAACGAACCGGAGCTGATGCCATACCTCCGCCCGGACGCCAAGTCCCAGTTCACCGTGGAATTCTCGGAGAAGCACAAGCCGCTGCGCGTGCATACCATCGTATTGAGCACCCAGCACGACGAGTTCGGCACGGATGAGCAGATGCACGACCGCATCGAGAAAGACGTGCGCGAAATCGTGATTCCGAGACTCATAGCCTCCCTTCCGGAGAAGACGGCCCGTCTCTTCGACGGCAAGTTCATACTCCACGTCAACCCTACCGGCAAGTTCGTCATCGGCGGCCCTGCCGGCGACACCGGTCTTACAGGGCGCAAAATCATAGTTGACACCTACGGCGGACGCGGAGCCCACGGCGGCGGCGCATTCTCAGGCAAGGACCCGTCCAAGGTGGACCGTTCCGCAGCCTACGCGGCAAGACACATAGCCAAGAACCTCGTGGCGGCGGGAGTCGCCAAAGAATGCCTCGTGCAGGTCTCATACGCCATCGGAGTTGCCGAACCGGTGAGCGTTTTCGTCGACACTTACGGCACGGCATCCATCCCGGGACACTCCGGACAGGAAGCCGACGCGTTCATAGCCAGCAGGATCCCGGATCTCTTCGACCTGCGTCCGGCAGCCATCATAGAGCGCTTCCAGCTCAAGAATCCTATCTACGAGCCATGTGCAGCCTACGGCCACTTCGGGCGCGAGCCTTACGTCAAGGACGGGATGCAGTTCTTCGGCTGGGAGAAACTTGACAGCGTGGAGCGCATCAAAAAAGAATTCGGGCTATGAAACGGGACAAGGCCCCCAAGGTCAACATAAACAACAAGAAAGCCTCGTTCGAGTACGAGTTTCTGGAGCAGTACGATGCCGGCATTGTGCTGGTAGGCACGGAGATAAAGTCCATCCGCGCCGGCAAGGCATCGCTCCAGGACGCCTACTGCTACTTCTCCGGCGGAGAACTGTACCTGCGCGGGATGAACATCGCCACCTACTTCTGGGCCTCGGCCTGGAGCAGCCATGAGCCGATGCGCGACCGCAAACTGCTGCTCACCGCCCGCGAACTCCGACACCTCGCGCAGGCCGTCAAGACCAAGGGCCTGACCATCGTGGCCACGAGAGTCTTCATCTCCGACAACGGCTACGCCAAGGTCCACATCGCCCTCGCCAAGGGAAAGAAAGAATACGACAAGCGCGCCAGCATCAAGGAGAAGGACATCAGGCGCGAACTCGAAAGAGAATAGTCTTGACATGCCGCAGCGCAAGCCTGTCATAGCCGAGTTGCCGGAGCCGGAGGAGATTGACTTCGGCGCTCTTGCCCGCGAATATATTGACGGGCAAGTGGATCTGGTGGTAGTGCTCGGCCCGACAGCTTCCGGCAAGACGCGCTATGCAGTGCAGCTTGCAAACGAGATCAACGCCTGCGCAGCCCTCGGGCTTTTCGAAGGCTGTCCCGGCCGGATGACTGACAGCCCAATAATAGAAGGTGCAGAAATCATCTCCGCCGACTCGCGCCAAGTATATAAAGGTATGGACATCGGCACGGGCAAGGATCTATCCGAATACGGGGATGTCCCATATCATCTCATAGACATCCTCCCCGCCGGGGCGCAATACAACGTCTTCCAGTATCAGCAGGATTTCCGCAGGGCATGGGCGGATATACGCTCCCGGAGCATGGTGCCCATACTGTGCGGGGGCACGGGAATGTATATCAACGCCGTCACCGCCGGCTACGATTTCTCAAGCAAGTCGGCCTTGAGCGCGGAGCGTGGCCCGTCCAGGGCTGAGGGTCTGCCACAGCATCCTTATTTTATCGGGACACTCGTCTCACGCGAGGTGCGCAACGAGAGGATTGACCGCCGGCTGGACGCCCGTCTCAAAGAGGGGATGGTGGAGGAAATCCAAGGGCTGCTTGACAGCGGAGTGCCGGCAGAGACGCTTATTTCGTATGGACTTGAGTACAAGTTCGTTACACTATATCTTCTGGGCCAACTCAGCTACGGGCAGATGCGCGAGAAACTCGCCATCGCCATCCACCAGTTCGCCAAGCGCCAGATGACCTGGTTCCGGGGCATGGAGCGCAGCGGTGTCCGCATCCACTGGGTGGAGGTCTAATACATCATTATCTCGCTGGCGGCCATATTCGCCTTGGCGGCTTTGACAGCCGAGAACTTGCCGAAATCAAGGGCGATACCTATCATGACAGTACGGCCAAAGTGGGCGGAATGGGTATATTCAGTCATTGTGGCTCCTGGACTATAGGTGAACGCCCCGCGCGAATCAAGCAGATCCGCGCCGCTCAGGCTGACGCCCACCGGGCCGAAACTCTTGGAAATACGCAGGCTGAGGATTGTCTCCGGTCGCGTAAGCCCTTCAGGATAACCCAGATATACAAGTTGTTCCACTTTTCCCTGCATCTCCCACCCTGCTCCGGGACGATAGAGCGCCTCGAATTTGAACGAGCCATCGTGCACCTGCCTGTTGAGAAGAGATTCTTCCGCCCAGCGGTAGTCGCGGTAGTTCCAATCCGCTTTGGCTTGCAGGCTGATGGCGGAAAAACTGCCCTGCAGGCCGAGACTGATCCCGTAGTTGCAATTGACAAGGTCGGATTTTTCAATAGCGGCACTGTTTTCAAGCCACCCGGACAAGGCTTCATAGCTGACGTCTCCGGAATATACGGACCCCACAAGAAGGCTTTGGGCAAACTGGCCGGAGAACGTAGGGCTGATGTCAAACATCCACTTTGCAGCTCCATCCAGAGGCGTTGTCGCTGTCAGGCTTGCAGATATTCTCGTCTGTGGGGAGTCCATGCTCACCGGACGGCTGAATCTTTGACCTGAAGCGCCATACCATATAAGGTTTGCCGTCGGGTTCTGCATCATGGTGCCGCCGGCCCGGGCAGTGAACGTCCTTTTCTTCTTGCGGTCGTTGTATCGGCTCCGGATATTGGCTGACCAGATGTAACTTGACTTCATGGCCGGATTCCCGACGAATGTGCATGTCGGATCGGAAAGGTCGAGCGCGGACACCAGATAGTCCGTATAAGGCGATGACATATAGCTGTCCGTCTGGAATGTCAGTGTCCAGTTCGACTTTTTGTAATTATATTCGATATTCGGGCTGATGCGGTTCTCCCAATCTCCCCGGAGCCTTGACTGGCTCAGATCCGCCCCGGCATACAGTTCTCCTCCAACTATGCTCAATCTCACCCTCAATGACTGCGACATGGAGACAGAAGAATAACTGTCTGTGTAGCTATAGAATTCTTGATCCGCTGTCCTGGTGAAATCCGAGAGACTGAGGCTGGCATTCACTTTTGCCTGCAAGGACAGTTTTTCCGTGAGCGGTTCGACGTAGTTGACAAACAGGCGTCCACCGGCATTGTCCCGTGAATTCTTGTAGCTTATGCTGCCGTCTGCGCCATGGCCTTCGGACATCTCCCCGGAAAGATTGAAACTCATCATGGCGAAACGTCCAGGCTTGCCGAGTTTGGGCAGAGTGATGACTGTCGATGCGTTGCCGTACAGCTGGTCGCCGCTGAACGAACTGCCGTAGGTGGGAGCATTTCCTGTCTGAGACATGGAGGATTCATCGGACCTGCTGTAGGAGCCGGAGATGTTGACACTCAAATTGTAACGGGATTTGTTCTTGTTGCCTAACCGGATGTTTCCGCTCACGGCATGGCTGCCGGTGACCCCGGAGAGCAATTCCTCCTCTTCGGCCAGTTTTTCCCCGGCTATAAAACTACGGTTAATGGTGTCTGCTACCGTCTTGCTGCTGTAGTCATATTTTACGGAGCCGTCAAGTTTAATCTTCTGGAATCGGTCCGTATCGAGGTTGATGCCGGCCAAGGCACTGCGCTCTCTGCCATCGCTTGCGGTGAGCCTGCCCGGGGAAAGGGTCTGACCTCCCCTTATGATCTGGCTGTTGCCGGAGAAAGGGTCTGCGACAGACTTGTAATTGGCAAGTGCCGTGATCTGCTCTTTCGGGGAGAAGCGTGACAGCATCAGCTCCCCGTTGCCAAGAAGTTCTTTTTCATAAGCCGCAGAAGCACTGGCGTTGCCGAAAAAGCCGTCTTCGTATTCGGGCTTCAGCGCCACATCCATCACCGTCTCTTTCTGTGTATCGGAGACCATCCCGCCTTCAGTTTCGGGAGTCTTGTCGTACACCTTGACATTGCGGACAATTCGCGCCGGTATATTGTTGACGGCGACCATAGGGTCATCGAGGAAGAATGTCCGCCCGCCTATCGTGATGTTGCGTACAGGTGAGCCTCCCACTGTCACGCTGGAGCCTTCGACCTTGATGCCCGGCATCTTGGAGAGGAGTTCGCCGAGTTTTGCGTTTTCGCCTACCTTGTATGAGCCGGCGTTATAGACGACAGTGTCTTTGATTATGGTTATCGGGGAGGCGTCTCCTGTCACTCTTGCCGCCTCCAATGTCTCGGGGTCGGGGCTGATCAGCAGTTGCCCGAGGTCATAGGTTCCGAATGCGCTGTCCGGGGTAGAAAACGACAGGGCGAATGGTTTGTAGCCAAGCTGCTCAACATAAAGCACATACTTGCCTTTCGCCACATTGTCGAAGCTGACTTTGCCATCTCCGGCAGACATTGTAAAACTGAGTATGGTGCTGTCCCCCTGCTTTGTGATATATGATGAAGCGAACTCGACAGGCTCTCTGCTGAGCGAATCGAGCACCGTCGCCTCAATCTTGACATTCAAGTACTTCTGAATGCCCGAACCCTGCTGGGCGAAAGCGCTGAACGCGAAGAGGAGGAACGTAAACAGCAATAATATATTACTTCGAAGAGCTCCCATACCATTGGTATCCACATATCCGACAAACGGCATAGTAGGTCGAAGAACCGTCTATGTGGGTATGGTTGACTTCTCCAGATCTGCATTTAGGACAGAATATTTCACAATCCTTATAAACTTCCACGGAGTTTCTGGTCGCTTCTGAAGTGTTCGAGAATAATGGAGAGACGAGAAGAACGAGAGCAATGAGTACTTTTTTCATTTTAAAATAATTTAATTTTTGCAAGGTAGGAAAAGAATACGTATTTCACAAGAGTTCCATGATTTTTTCTTAATATTTTTAAAATCCGCTTTCCGTTTGTCCACCAAAAGGCCTTTCTGCCGGACAACGGCTCAAAAACACGGTTTTGTCCGGGGGAAACGGGTTTCACCGGACAAACAGAAGCGCTACTCCTCCGGGGCGGTCTTCAGCTTCTGGCGGCGGGTCTCGGCGGAGTCGTGACCGAAGAGAAGGCGCGGGCCCTCGACGGAGCGCCAGTAGGCGGAATCGAAATCCTCCGGATCGCGTGGGGAGACAAAAGGCCCGTCATGATCGATCACAAACGAGAGGTAGGTGATATTGTAGCCCTGCTCGCGGAACATCTTCTCATAAAAAGTCTGCACCTCACGCACTTCAGGCTCTATCAACAGATCATCCGACCCATACAGGTCCTCAGTGCATGAGAGGATCTTCAACGAATTGGTCTCGCACACGGCACGCGTATAGCGGTGCAGGAACATCGAATCCGTCTTGAGGCGCACCACGCCCCCAGGCTTCAGCATAGAACGATACCGCTCCAGAAAAAGCGGAGAAGTAAGACGCGAATTCTCGCTCCGGAACTGGGGATCAGAGAAGGTCAACCAGATTTCCGACACCTCCCCGGGAGCGAAAAAAGCCGTGATGAACTCTACCCGGGTGCGCAAGAACGCAGCATTGCCGATATGCTCGCGCGTGACCCTTCCCGCACCTTTCCACAAGCGCGCTCCCTTGATGTCCACCCCGACATAATCGGAAGAGGGATTGCGCAAAGCAAGGTCAACAGTGTATTCTCCTTTGCCACAGCCGAGTTCCAGCACAAGCGGAGCATCCGCCGGGCCGCACGGGAACATCTCCTCCCTCCAACGCCCCTTTATCGGGTGGTCCTTGAGATTGAAAAACCCGTCCGCGAGAAGCTCCCTCGAAGAAGGTTGCAACAGACAGGAGAAAGTCTCGTTCTCCGCAAATTTTCTCAGTTTATCGTGACCCATCGTTTCTTCTGCATATAAGCCCCAGTCCGAGAAAATCCTTTCCCGGATCTACCGGACGCACATTGACCCTCCACTCACCATACTCTGCCGGCACGATGCCGCTCCTATATAGCTCGCGCTCCCCGCGGCTGTCCAGATTCCCCATATACACAGTCTCATAGAGGCTGCGTCCAGACGGAGCAGTCCAACTCACACGGAGTTCAAGATTGTTCTTCCGCCCGGCGGCAAGCCGGCTGTAAAACCAGAAATCATACGTAGACAGAGAATCGGTCATGTCAACGGGGAACGAGTACACCCCGTTCTCCGCCCTGTCCGCGCGGATGAAATTTTCGGTCTGAGCCGGTCTGGCACAACCAGCCAGCAGCAGACAGCTGATAAACGGGATCAGCGCCCTCATTTCTCCCCGCCCTCAGGCTTCGGTGCGTTCTGGCGAGGACGGCCGCCATTTTGTTTCGGCCTTGCGTCTTGACGCGGACGGCCACTGCCCTGACGAGGCCTGTCTTGGCGCGGACGGTCACCGGATGCCTGCCTCGGCTGCGGGGCGGCTCCCTGTTTTACTGTATCCTGAGACTGCTGCCTGCCGCCACGGTTGCCTCCGCGCCCCTTGCCTCCCTTGCGGCGGCGCGGCGAATCGAAACGGCTGATGCTGTCATCCCCGACTGCCGTCACGAACTCAGGCGCCGCAGGCTCCGGCTCGCTCCTGAGGGATTCCGGCTTGATGCCGTTGCGGTTCATCTTTATGATCTCGCGGACCTCGGAAGCGGACAGCGGGTAGAGCTGGGCATCGGAGGTCTTGTCGTAAGAGAAATACATCACCTCCTTGAGTATGTCCGTCTTGCGCAGATACGCCTGACCATCCTGAAAATCAAGAGGTTCACTCACTTTAGGGATACGGGACTGCGCGTCAAGATATGTGGCGACCTCATAGTTGAGGCAGCACTTGAGTTTTCCGCACTGGCCGGCAAGTTTCTGCGGATTGAGAGAGAGGTCCTGGCAACGGGCCGCTGCCGTGGAGATGCTCTGGAAGGACGAGATATAGTTGGCACAGCACAGTTCCCGGCCGCAGACTCCGAGCCCTCCGATGAGCCCGGCCTCCTGACGAGCTCCGATCTGCTTCATCTCTATCCTGATATGGAACTCCTCGGCAAATGCCTTGATGAGCTGACGGAAATCCACACGGCCGTCGGCTATGTAATAGAAAATGGCCTTGGTGCCGTCTCCCTGGAACTCCACGTCCCCGATCTTCATCTCCAATCCCATCTCGGCTGCGATGCTGCGGGCCTTGATCATGGTCTCCTGCTCGCGGGCTATCGCCTCCTGCCATCGCTCAATGTCGGTCTGACGGGCCTTGCGATAGATTTTTTTAAACACGGCCGTCTTGGGATCTATCCCCTTGCACTTCATCTGACGTCCTACTATAGGACCCTCCAGCGTCACAATGCCAAGATCCAGCCCGGTCGTGGCCTCGACCATCACGAGATCCCCAAGCCTTATATTCTGCGGAGAGTCGTTGATATAGATACCTTTGCGGGTGTTCTTGAAACGCACCTCGAAAAGATCCTTGCAGGAGCCGTCCTGCGCGTCCTTAAGCCAGTTGTAGTCACCGAGTTTGCAGCATCCTGCACGGTAAGAGCATGAGGTCTCTCCGGACTCAGCGTCATGGGTCACGACGCAGCCGCGGGAACAGTCGAAATGTATGGATTCTCTGATATCGTTCATATAAGCATAAAAAGTCTGTCCACCATATCCGTAAACAGCAGACGTGCGTTGACATTGCGGTCTATCAGAGAGTTTGTCTCATCAAACACGGCAAGTGCCGCACGCGGAAAAGTCTTGGGCAGGACGGAAGCCCACCGGAGGGCATCGGCGCTGTCAGCCCCAAGAGAACTGAGCCCCTGCTGAGCAAGGAATATGAGGCGAAGTTGGTAGGATGCAAATTTACAAAAAGATTTGGCAGCCTCGCGCGACGGCAGAGCCGCAATCCCCTCCCCGGCATCAAGCGCGGCGAGCAGATCTTTCCGCAGAAGCGCTTCCATCAAGCCGGAGAAAAGTTCCGGCGAAGCAAATGTGGCAGCGGTATCAGCAGTGCCGGCGGGCCTTACACGGATCTGCTGGCATCGCGAAGATATGGTCTGCAGCACCCTCTCTGAATGATGTGTAATCAAGAGAAACTGGGTCTGAAGCGGAGGTTCCTCGATAATCTTGAGCAGGCGGTTGGCCGCATCCGGGTTCATCTTCTCCGGAAGATAGATCACGACCGAGCGATAGCCGCTCTCAAGGGCGCTCAAGGACAATGTCTCCAGCAGATGCTTGGCCTCGCTGACCGCGATAAGAGAGTTCTTGCCCTCTATTCCGAGAGCCGAAGAAAGCTGAGATTCAGTAAAATAAGGATTAGACACAGCCAACTGCCGGAACTGGGCGATGAACTGGAGAGATATGGTGGACGCGGCCGTCGGGTACACAAAATGCACATCCGGGTGAATGCACTTTGATATCTTGTTGCAGGAAGGGCAGACGCCGCATGAATCACCGCCTCTGCGGTCGGCACAATAAAGATACTGGAGAAATGCCTGACACAGCGGGAAGGCACCGCCTCCGTCATCTTCCTGAAACATTATGGCATGCGGCACTTTGCCGGAATCCACCATACCGACAAGAGCCCTCACGACATCATCGTTCCCTTGAAGTTGTGCGAATCTCATACCTGTCTGAAAGCGTTGAAACGTGCCATCTCCGCCAAAGCTTCCTTGGCAGGAGAATCAGGCACGGAGTCAAGAGCGCCAACGGCCGCATCGATGTACTCCTGAAGCCTGACGGCGGCGTAATCAATCCCCCCTCGTTCAACCACAAAAGAATGCAGCTGCCCGCAAAACTCCGGATGTTCCTGAATCTGAAGTATTTTGCTGCGCATACGGGAATCATCTTCAAGGGTGGAAAGAGCGCCGATAAGAGGAAGGGTTATCTTCTGTTCTTTGAGATCCATCCCGACAGGCTTTCCGAGTTCACCGGTGCCGGCGTAGTCCAGAATATCATCCTTGATCTGGAAAGCGGTGCCGAGAGCCAGAGCATAAGACCTCGCAGCCTCCAGCTGCTCCGCCGAAGCATCCACAGAGCAGGCGCCGGACTCCGCAGCCGCGACAAAAAGCGATGCTGTCTTGCACCTTATGATCCTGAAATAGTCTTCCTCAGTAGTATCCGCAGAAGAAGCCTTCTCAAACTGGTACATCTCTCCCTCCGCCAAATCAGTGAGAGTACGGGAAAAGAGCTTGACCACCTGGGCGAAACGCCGGGTGGCAAACACAGCCTCAACCGCTCTGGCCAGCCAGTAATCACCCACCAGCACAGCAGCGGACGGCCCGAGCATGGCCGACACTGTCGGGACTCCCCTGCGCTCTGAGCTCTCATCCGCCACGTCATCATGCATCAGAGTCGCGTTGTGGAGAAGTTCGGAAGCGGCCGCATAGTGGAGACTGTCATCATTGGGCACACCAAGAGCCTTGGCCATCAACAGACAGACGAGCGGACGGAGCATCTTGCCGGAATGGGAAAGCACCTTGGAATTGACATCCTCGAGCAATGCCACATCTGAATGCAAGTCTGTGCGGATCAGCTCGCGCATCCGCGTCCAGTCCTCGCCAAGCAATGATATGATCCCGCCTATGTTCACAGCAGCGCCTTGACTTCTTCGACCGTATCAGGGAAACTTATCAAAGACATGGCTTCAACATCCATGAAACCGCCGCGGACATAAGTCTCAAGCTGTTTTCTGAAAGGGTCGTAGAAACCGTCCGGATTGAAAACGATGACGCGCCCTTTGTAGAGCCCCATCTTGGCAAGGCAGAATGTCTCGGCGAGTTCATCAAGAGTCCCGATCCCGCCCGGAAGGGCTATTGCGAGACAAGTCCCCTCCCTCATCGCATCCTTGCGCTCCGACATCTTGTCGGTCCACACGCACTGCGTCAAAGCCGGATGCTCCAGCCCTTTCATGAAACGGGGTATCGCTCCTATCACCTCGACATCATAGAGGGAAGCCTCGTCACAAATCACTCCCATCGTCCCCTTGACGGTCCCCCCGGAGACAATGTCATATCCAGACAAACAAGCCGCACGGACAATTTCCCGTGCAGCTTGATTATATCCGGCCTTTATGTCGTGACTGGCGGAACAGAAGAAGACCGCCTTTTTATCTGACATACTAGAAGAGGAATGCCACTGAAGCGGCTATGCCGTTGCACTTGCTGGAAGAAACCTCCTTGGAGATGCTTCCGATGTTGATGGACTGTCCGTAGACATCGCCAAGATTCCAGAAATACTTGACAGACACCTGAAGGTGACTGAGCACCTCGGCGCCCACACCAAGGCTGACGCCATATTCAAGTTTGTTCTTGACATTGTCCCACGAATTGTTGACATCATCGATATTCTCGATCTTGACCTCGTTCTTGACTGCGTATCCGATGAACGGCTCCACAAATCCGTAGGCACGGACCAGAGAACCGATACCGATACCGGCCTGCACCTGCACAGGAACCTCGATATATCCGGTCTTATAGTCGACTGCGACATCCTTGACACCGGCGATTTCGCCGAACTTGGTGCCTTTCATGTTGTATATGATGGAAGGCTGGATGGCGAGAAGGTTGCCGAGCCCGAGCTTGTAAGTAAGCCCGACATGATACTGGTTGACATTCTTGACGTCAGCGTATGCGGACTCGACGTCGGTGGCTGATGATGTGAGACCGGCGATGATGCCGACCTGAGCGTTGGCTGACCATGCTGCAAGCAGGGTGGCCGCGATGATTAAGATCTTTTTCATTTTGTTAAATCAGTTTTTCGATTCTTTGACTTATCTCCTGTTTTGACACGACACCCACAGTCCTGTCCACGAGTTCCCCGTTCTTGAAGAAGAGAAGCGTAGGGATATTGCGGATACCGTACTTCATAGAGATGTCTTCGCAGTCGTCAACGTTGCATTTGGCCACGACCGCACGGCCTTCGTATTCAGCCGCGATCTCGTCCACAGTCGGGGAGAGCACACGGCAAGGACCACACCATGTGGCCCAGAAATCTATCAGAACCGGTTTCGGAGAAGAAAGAATCTCCGCGATGTTTGCGTCATTTACTACTGTTGCCATAGCGTAATATTTTAAAAAATCCGCCGTTCTGCTATGAGCGGCGGATACAAAGTTAAGAATTTAATAGAAAGTTTCAATACCCCAGACAAAAGCCCTGAGTCCGAGGTCCGGCGAGGCCTTGTCTTTCTCCTTGAGGGCGGAGAGTATCGGTTCGACTTTCTCGTCCGGAACCATCGCGAGAACCGCATGGTTCATCTCCGGCCAGGCGTGGCTGCCCAGATGCGGTGTGCCGTTGAAGCCTCCCTTGCCCTGGATGTCCTGCCAACGGGTGAAACCACGCTGCCCGAGGGCTGCCAGAGCCTCGACGATCTCCTCGTTGTAGGCCTGGTTATATGCTATGAACATTGCTTTCATTTGTTTTTCCTCCTTTCTTGTCTGCTTGCGAACGCACAATATACTGTAGGGATCAGCACAAGGGTCACGAGCGTCGATATCGTAAGACCCCAGCACACAGTCACACCAAGGGAGCGCCACATCTCCGAACCTTCACCGGTACCGATCGCCATCGGAACCATACCGAGCACAGTCGTGAGAGTCGTCATGAGAATAGGCCTGAGTCGGCTCTTGGCCGCCGTGGTGGATGCGTCACGGATGTTCATGCCTCTCTCACGGCAGAGTATCGTATAGTCTATCAATACGATACCGTTCTTCACAACGACACCGATCAAGATGATGATACCGATCATAGCCATCACACCGAGCGCAGTGCCGGTGATGCGAAGTCCGAGAAGCACGCCGACAAGGGCGAACGGAACGGAGAACATGATCACGAACGGAGCCATGAATGACTCGAACTGTGAAGCCATCACCATGTAGACGAGGATCACCATCAGGATGATCAGCACAAGCAGGTCGGAGAACATGTCCTGCTGATCCTCATAATCTCCGGCGATGACCGTGGAGATGCCCGTCGGCATGGTGGTCTCGGAGATGACCTTGTTCGCCGCAGCCACAGCGTCGCTGAGAGCCGCACCCTGCGCCACGATACCGGTGACGGTGATGAGCCTCTCACGGTCTTTACGTTCGATGGTCGGAGGCACAAGGGTCTCGACCACCTGCCCGAGGTCTTTCATGCGGATCTGCTGTCCGGCAGCATTGGTGACAAGGATATTCTCCAGATCCTCTACGCTGGTGCGGAACTCCGGAGCGTAACGTACACGGATCTTGTACTCGTCTCCGTCCTCGCGGTAATATGAAGCCACGGAGCCGCTCATCGCAGCGCTGAAGGCCGTAGCCGCCGTAGTCGATGTCAAACCGTTGACAGCGAGTTTGGTACGGTCGAAGTTCATCTGGAACTCAGGAGTATATTCGTCTCGGCTCAGGGTGACCTGTGTAAAGGCCGGCTCCTTGAGCATCCCGGACTGGAGCTGACGGGCCACGAGGTCGGTGTTATCGAAACTGTAGCCGTAGACTTCAACCTTGATGGATGTGGCTCCGCCCATTCCGCCGCCGCCTTCAGTGACAAGGGCTCTGCGGATTTCAGGGTGGGAATTGAGCACGCCTCTGACCACATCGGCCAGCTCGGCTGAGCTGCGCTCACGGGTACTGCTGGTACCGATGTTGATGTTCATGGAAATCAAGTGGGTACCGTTGCTCTGCATGGAGGCGAAAGTGTTGTCGGAGTCGGCCTGGCCGAATGTGCCGTTGATCACGTGAGCTTCAGGTACTGCGGCCTCAATCTCATCGTATATCTTATTATAGAAGCCTCGGGTGACCTCCTGGGCCGTACCCATAGGGAGTTCCACAGTCACGGAGAGACGGTCGGAGTCGCTGTGAGGGAAGTACTCGGTCTTGAGGCCCGGTACCAGCAGCACCATAGCAAGCACGAATACTCCCGCGAAGGTGAAAATCACCGTCTTGCGGCGCTTCGTCGCCCAATGTATAACATGGGCATAGCCGCGGGAGATCTTGTCAAGGAACTTGTTGATCGGGATGAAGACCGCATTGTAAGCCTTGCCATGATGCACATTCGGTTTGAGCCAGCGTGAGCAGAGCATAGGCACAAATGTGAGGGCCGCCGTAGTGGAGACTATCATGATGATGCTGACGATCCAGCCGAGCTGACGGAACATGATGCCGGCCATACCGCTGATCATGGTAAGAGGCAGGAACACGCAAAGCATCGTCAAAGTAGAAGCGACGACAGAAATACCCACCTCGGATGTGCCGTGCACCGCAGCCTCCTTCGGCTTTTCTCCGCGGGCTATGTGGGTCGATATGTTCTCCAGCACCACTATGGCATCATCCACCACCATGCCTATCGCTATCGCCAGCGCTGACATTGAAATGATGTTGAGAGTATTGCCCGTGGCATACAGATAGATGAGGGAGGCCAGCAGGGCTATAGGGATGGAGAGCACGATGACAACGGTAGACTTCCAGTTTCCAAGGAAAATGAACACCACAAAACCTACGACAAGGAAGGTGATGATGATGGTCTCGAAGAGGGTCTTGATGGTGTTGATGATCTCCGTAGAGCCGTCAACGAATGTCACGATGTTGATGTCGGAAGGCAGGGTCGGCTGTATCTTGGCGAGCTGCTTCTTGACATTGCGGATCACATTGACGGTATTGGCGCCGGACTGCTTCTGGATGACAATACGCGCGGCACGCTGCCCGTTGGTGTATGACTCCTGCTCGCGCTCTTCACCACCGTCATATATGGTGGCGACATCCCTGAGGTACACCACATCGCCGTCCTTTGAGCCGACCACGACATCGAGCAGTTCGGAAGGATCCGTGAACTCTTTCTGCACACGCAGGGTGTAGGTCTCGGAGCCTATGTCGATATTGCCGGAAGGCATGTTGCGGTTCTCGGCAGCGATTATGGAAGATATGGTACTGATGCTGAGGTTGTAAGCCTGAAGTTTGACAGGGTCGCAGTACACCTGTATCTCACGGGAAGGGGCACCGCTGACCGACACCGTACCCACTCCTTTGACACGTGCCAGAGGGGTTGAGACCTTGTCGTCCAGGATTTTGTCAAGTCCTTCGAGGCTCTCGTCCGCAGTGGCGGAGAGCATCATGATAGGCATGTCGTCCGCACTGAACTTGAATATGACAGGGGTTGTGGCCCCGTCCGGAAGAGAGGAGTTGACCATGTCCAGCTTGTCACGGACATTGTTGGTCGCGGCCTCTATGTCTGTGCCGTATTCGAATGTGAGAGTCAGCAGGGAGATGTTCTCCTTGGACTGGGAGTTGAGTTCCTTGAGGTCCTCCACACCGTTAAGGGCATTTTCAAGGACCTTGGTAAGGTTGGTCTCGATGTCCTGGGCATTGGCGCCCTGATATGAGGACATCACCATGATGGTGTTTGCGTCAAATTCCGGGAACTGCGCGATGGAGGTCCTGCTCACGGAGAAGAATCCGAGCACCGCGAACGCGATGAAGACCAGCGCAGTGGTTACCGGCTTGTTGACGGCCGAACGGTAGATGCTCATTTCGTCACCTCCACTTTAATGCCTGACCTCAGAGCCGACTGGCCCTCGGTGACCACCTTCTCCCCTTCCTCAAGTCCGGAAAGGATCTCATAATTGGAGCCGAAATGGCGGCCGAGTGTCACGAGTTTCAGCTCGACGGTGCCGTCATCCTTGAGGACATACACCTGCCTCTGACCGGAACCCTGCTGCTTCATGACAGCTGCGTCAGGCACCACTACGCTGTTGCGGTCGCCCATGTTGACAGTGACGCGGGCGTACATCCCCGGACGTACAAGCCTGTCGGCGTTAGGGATAAGAATCTCCATCTTTACAGTATGGGTAGATGGATCAATCACCGGATATACGCGTGATACACTCCCGGTAAAGGTCTTGCCAGGAAGGGCATCTGCGGTGATGCTGACCTTGTCACCCTTCTTGACACGGCTGTAGTCCGCCTCGGACACGCCTACAAGAAGTTTGACCGGTGTGATCTGCTGAACCACATAGATAGGGGACGACATGGCGTACATGTCTCCGCGGTCATAGTTGCGCGCAGATACGACACCGCTCACAGGGGCACGGAGGATGGTGTTGTCAAGCAGGTTCTGATAGCTGGACTTGGAGACGTTGAACGCCAGTTCCAGGGCATCGTAGTCGGACTGGGAGATGCCTCCCTCACCGAGGAGTGCCTTGACACGGGCGAGCTCGACCTCGTCGTTCTTGAGTTTGAGGGCGGCCTGATCCAGCTGCACCCTGTCCATCTCGGCAAGCACCTGCCCGGCAGACACGAAGTCACCGACCTCGACATTCAGTTTGACGATACGGTTGCCGCTCTGAGGAGCTATATTGTTGACCACATTGGCCTGCACGGTGGAAGAGTACACCTCTTCCTGCGGCACCACCTGCTTCGTGGCCGTGACCACTGACACTACCGGCGTCTTCTCGGCGACGGTCTGCTGCGCCTTCTGGCCTCCCTTGTTGCCGGCGCAGCTGCAGACAGCCGCAGCCAGCGCCATACCCATTATCAGTTTATTATTCATTGTTGTATGTTTTATTCAATTGGACATTTCCGTCTTCGTCGATGAAATCGGCACCGAGAGTCCCCTCAAGGTTGGCCTTGGCTGTGACGAAATTATATACTGCCTGCGACAGGGTCAGGCTGGCCTGCGTGAGCGCGAGCTGGGCGTCATTGAGATCCGTCAGAGTGCTGCGTCCCACATTATATGAGCGCTGAGCGATATCATAAGCCTTGGTAGCGGATTCAAGCGCGCTCTGCGCGGAGCTGTAGCTCTTCATGGCCGTCTCCATCTGATTGAGGTACTGGCGGATGGAGATCCTCAACTGACGCTCGGTATTCTCGCGCTGCACAGTGAGTTCCGCGCTCTGGACCTTGGCGGAACGTACAGCATTGTAGCGCTTGCCGCCTGAGAAGATCGGAATCTGGAGGCTCAAACCCACCATAGAATAAGGAGACCACTTATATTCGCTGAAATTGAAGTCGTTGGTCATGGCGTTCATGCTGTAGGAGAATGACAGAGCGAGCGTAGGAAGATAGGCGTACTGCTGCATCTTCACTGTCGAGGCAAGCTGCTCCGCCTGGATGGAAAGCTGACGCATAGTCGAGTTGTTGTCCAGAGACAAATCCTCAGAGGCCTTGATGTCATAAAGCATCGTGTCGGCGTAGTCTGACAGGGAGCCGGAGACATCGATATTCTCATCCAGGCTGACACCCATCACAGCCTTGAGCTGCCAAAGTGACAGGACGACGGAACTCTCCGCGTCATAGACATTCGGTATCGCGTTGGCAAGAGTGGTCTTGGCGCGCGCCAGATCAAGGTCGGAAGCACGCTGCGCATTGTACTTGCGCTGCGTCTGTTCGAGATTTTCGAGGGCGTTCTCATAGACGGACTTGTAGACCTTGAACGCCTCCTTGGCCAGAAGACAGGAGAAATACGCCTGCTTGACCTGATTGACAGTCTCCAGACGTGAGCTGCGGGCTTTCTCCACCGCGAGTTCCACACTCTGCCCGCTCACCCTGATGCTCTCCCAGAGCTGGGCGTTGACAAGAGGCATGGAGGCTGAAACACCGGCTGACCACGTGTTCCAACGGCCGACTTCGATGCCGCCCCCTGAAGCCATGGCCCCGGAGCCGCTTGATTCACCGGAACTTCCGGAGCTTTCAGATTCAGAACCGCCTCCCATGGACGACATGTCAAAATCCATATACATCACCTGCTTCTTGATGGTACGCTGGTAGTTGGCCGTACCGTCCACCTGTGGAAAAAGGGAAGCATAGGTGCCTTTGCGCTCATACCCGCTGCGCTCGACCTCCATGTCCGCCACTTTGACAGAGGCGTTTTCGCTTACAGCGATCTGGAGAGCCTGTTCGAGGGAGATGAGTTTCGGCGCCGGGAGAGTGTCGGACGGTTGGGCCGGCTCCTGCGCCGATGCCAAGCCGCTGACTGTCAGCGCCATTAACGAAAACAATACTAACTTCTTCATACACTAAATTAACGCAGGCACGGATAATACCAATTCCGTGCCATCCGTTATAATATAGGTATGAAGTTCTGTTACTTCTTTTTCACCGCACCGCTCACCGCTGCAGGTTCTCGGTGCAGATATGACCAGACAAGGATGCCGACCCCGGCAAGCACGAACGGAATCGAGAGCAGCTGTCCCATATTGAGAGCCATCGTCTGTTCGAAACCCACCTGAGGTTCCTTGATGAACTCAATCAGGAAGCGCATCCCGAAGCACCCAATGAGGAACACCCCGAAGAAAAAGCCCCTGTACACCTTGTCAAGCTTATATTTGTACACCCATACCAGGACAAGTCCGAGAATCAGATATGACAGAGCCTCATAGATCTGGGTCGGATGCTTCGGCTCGGTCTCGCCGCGCAGATCGAAGATGACACCCCACGGCAGACTGGTCACATCCCCGTAAATCTCGGAGTTGAAGAGGTTTCCGAGACGGATCATACAGCCGGCAAATGCAACCGTGATGCAGAGCCGGTCCATTATCCACATGAAGTCAAAACCGTTCTTCTTGCCATAATGGGCCGAATACCACCACATTGCAAACAGCAGGGCGATGGCCCCGCCGTGGCTCGCAAGCCCTCCTTTCCATGGCATGAATATCTCGAGGAAGCCGCTCCACGAACCGAGATAGTAGTCAGGCTGATAAAAAAGGCAGTGTCCGAGACGGGCACCGACCACCGTGGCAATCAGCAGCGTGTAGAGAAGCGGATCCATGAGTTTCTGGTCCACACCCTCACGGCGGAAGAACCACCTGAACAGATACCAGCCGATCACGAAACCGGACACGAACAGGAGCGAATACCACCTTATCTGGAGGCTGCCGATATGGATCAAGACAGGATCAACGTGCCAATGCACGAAAAGCAGATCAAGCATAACAAAGCATTTGGCACAAATATAGTCATTTTCACATAAAAAATCCGCCCGACCTTTCAGGCCGGACGGACAAAGCTTATCTGGGTTATAGCGGTTATTCTTCGATAGCGGCGATGCCCGGGAGCACCTTGCCTTCAAGAGCCTCAAGCATGGCACCGCCGCCGGTAGACACGTAGCTGACCTTGTCAGCATAGCCCATACGGGTCACAGCTGCCACTGAGTCGCCACCGCCCACAAGGGTATATGCCCCCTTGGCTGTAGCCTCGGCAAGATCCTCGGCAATCTGGAGGGTACCGCCTGCGAATTTCTCCATCTCGAACACTCCGACAGGGCCGTTCCAGAGGACAGTCTTGGAGTCGAGGATGATCTTCTTCCAGTTTGCAAGAGATTCAGGGCCGGCATCCATTCCTTCCCAGCCGTCAGGAATCTCGTGAGAAGGCACAATCTGAGTGTTGGCATCGTTGCTGAAGTCGTCAGCCACAAGAGTCTGCACTGAGAGGGAAATCTTCACGCCCTTCTCCTTGGCCTTGGCAAGAATCTCAAGAGCCTGAGGGATGAGGTCATCCTCATGGAGGGACTTGCCTATCTTGCCGCCCTCAGCCTTGATGAAGGTATATCCCATGCCTCCGCCGATGATGAGGTTGTCCACCTTGTCGAGGAGGTTCTCAAGTACGGCAAGTTTGGATGACACCTTTGAGCCGCCGATAATCGCGGTGAAAGGACGCTTGGCGTTCTTGAGCACATTGTCGATGGCCTTGATCTCGCCAAGCATCAGGTAGCCGAACATCTTGTCGTTCGGGAAGTACTTGGCGATAAGGGCGGTAGAGGCGTGGGCGCGGTGAGCTGTACCGAACGCGTCGTTGATATAGCAGTCGCCATAAGAGGCAAGAGTCTTGACAAACTCTTTCTGGCTCTCCTTGACAGCAGCCTTGGCGGCCTTCTTCTCTTCGTCTGTGGCATCGTCCGCAAGTCCGCGAGGTTTTCCCTCCTCCTCAGCGTAAAAACGGAGGTTCTCAAGAAGCAGGACCTCACCCGGTTTGAGGGCGGCTGCCTCGGCCTGAGCCTTCATGCAGTCCGGAGCGAATTTCACAGGTACACCGAGACACTCTGAAACATGGTCTACAATGTGTTTGAGAGAGAACTTGGCGTCAACTCCCTTAGGACGCCCGAGATGGGACATGATGATGAGGGAACCGCCACCGGCGAGCACTTTCTTCAAGGTCGGGATAGCCGCACGGATACGTGTGTCATCCGTGATTTCGAACTTGTCGTTGAGAGGGACGTTGAAGTCAACCCTGACCAGGGCCTTCTTTCCCTTAAAATCATAAGAGTCAATGTGCTGTTGCATATAGAAATGATATTAATCTCAATTCTGCAAATTTAGCAATTTTTATCCATATCTTTGCACCCGCTATGATAGAATACCCTGGAACATTCTGGAAAGACTACGAGCTTGTCGACTCCGGAGACGGAGAAAAGCTCGAAAGATTCGGCCCGTACATGCTCATACGCCCGGAGCCTAAGGCTCTGTGGGCCAAGTCTATGAGCGGCAAGGAATGGGAAAGGGCCGCGCACACCCGCTTCCGCCCCGGAGCAGGATTCGGCAAGGCAGGCAAGGAGGACAGCGGCACTTGGGAGAGGATCAAGCGCAGTGAAGACCAGTGGTATATCCGCTACGCGGGATCCCCGGGCGGGCCGGAATTCTCCCTCCGTCTGGGGCTCACATCATTCAAGCATGTCGGGGTCTTCCCCGAGCAGGCCCCCAACTGGGAATACATCTACCGCCAGACCCGCCGCCTCTGCACAGAAGGCCGCAAAGCGAAAGTCCTCAACTTGTTTGCATATACCGGTGCCGCATCTCTTGCAGCCAAGGCCGCAGGTGCCGACGTGACCCATCTGGACTCCGTCCGGCAGGTCGTCACCTGGGCGAGGGGCAACATGGAAGCCTCGGGACTCGACGGGATCCGCTGGGTCGTGGAAGACGCCATGAAGTTCGCCAAGAGGGAAGAGCGCCGCGGCAATGTATATGACGGGATCATCATGGATCCGCCAGCCTACGGGCACGGCCCTGACGGGGAAAAGTGGAAGCTTGACGAATGTCTTTTCGAGATGATGGGGAGCATCAGATCCATTCTCGCACCACAGAACAGTTTCCTCGTCCTCAACCTCTACTCCAACGGCTTCTCCCCTCTTCTCGGTGAGACAGTGGTAAAGCAGGCCTTCGGCCTCGGGAAAGACGCCGAAATAGAATCGGGAGAACTCGCCCTCACCGACCGGTTCGGAAAAGCTCTCCCGCTCTCTGTAGTCATACGGCTCGCGCGCTAGCCCCTGTTCTCTTCAGGTGACACTCCGAGCATAGCCATAAAGTTGTCTTTCAGCTGTTTCCCGAGTTCCTTGTCACCACCTTTCTCCATCACCTCGGCAAGGAAGTAGATATAGTTGCCTATAAGTTCAAAGTCCTCCTTGGCATAAGTGTAGAAGCGGCTGTAGAAGTTGGCTGATATCAAGAGCTGCTCCGCCATCTCCGCCCCGAGTTCACGGGCCTTGTCGGCAGCACCGAGCTTGTAGTAGTCCTCAACCATGCTGATGACCATATAGTCATTGCCCGAGAATCCGACAGGAACACCTTCCAGAGGGAAGTCGCGGGTGACGTCCTGGCACTTGTCAAGCATCTCCATGGCCCTGTCCGTTTCCCCGGCTTTGATGAAGGCATTGGCTGAAGTGACGAACATCCCTCTCAAAGAGAGAACCCCCATGTGGGTGTACTGGTTCTGATAATCGATAAAATAGTCACCGGCAGCCACTGCATCCCACTTGTAGACTTCCGTCATCTTGTGATAGAGGTCATCAGTGTCCACGAAACCGGCCACGGTAGTGGTGGTCTTGTTCTTTATAGGTATCAGCTTGAATGAATAACCCTCGTATTCAAGGTATTCCTTTATACCTATATTAATGTCACCTCCCATGCTCAGCAGATTTATCGGCCTGTCCCACTGGTAGCAGGAGAGGAGATCGAGCATAAAGAGCTCCGACTTGGTGAGCATATCCTTGTCCTTTGGAATGGTGATGATGATCGAATCCGGAATCTGCGAGGCGTATTTGGCGTCGAGGATGCCGGAGCGGATCACGTTTTCACGGTTGACTGGGATGGAAATCCGCCGTGAGGCGATATAGTCAACCTTGCGGCCGCTCGTCATCGGAGCCTTCACCTTAGGATTGCGGAAAAGGGCCATCACATCAGCGATGCTCGTGACCTCGTTGCGCGTGTCGTAGACCGGAACGTACTCGTTGGTGCCGTAGAGGTACTGGTCCTGCCCGACAGAAAGCGCGAGCGGAGCCGATTCGTTCACCGCCCACTTCATCTGGTCGATGTGCCAGTCGGTGCCGAGAAGCGATGTGTTGCATATACGGACATCCGGACGTATGTTCTCCACCTCCTGGGCGTACCACAGAGGGAAGGTGTCATTGTCCCCGTGAGTGACGAGTATGCCGTTCTCCCCCACTGAATTGAGGTAATTGGCAGCCACCTCCACAGCAGTGCGGCGGTTGGAACGGTCGTGATCATCCCAGTTCTGCGCAGCCATAAGCACAGGCACGCAGAGACAGGCCGCAGTCGTCAAGGCGGACACAGGCACAGAGCCTCTCCCCTTGAGGGCTTTCTCCAGAAGGCTGGATATCGCGGCAACGGCCATGCCTATCCAGACGCAGAAGAAATAGAACGAACCGGCATAAGCATAATCCCTCTCCCTCACCTGATAAGGCGGCTGGTTGAGATATATCACTATGGCTATGCCTGTCATGAAGAACATCAGGAAGTTAAGCCAGCAGCCGCGCTTGTCGCGGTCGAACTGGAAGAAAAGACCGAGCAGGCCAAGCAGCAGCGGAAGGAAATAGTAGTGGTTCTTGCCCTTGTCCTCTGCCAGCACAGCCGGGGCGTCGCTCTGGTCGCCGAGCCTGAACTCATCGATAAACTTGACACCGCTTTCCCAATTCCCGTGGAATATGTCTCCCGGATTAGGGGCGTGCACCTGGTTCTGACGGCCGACAAAGTTCCACATGAAGTAGCGCCAGTACATCCAGTTCATCTGATAATCAAAGAAATAGTGCAGGTTCGCACCCATAGTCGGCTTGCGGTGAGTGCTGCCCGGCAACTTGGTTCCCTTGCCGCCGGTATAGTACTCATAGAACTCCTCATACCTGCCGTCCGGGCTGGAACTCCACATACGCGGGAAGAGCATCTTGCCTTCAGAAAGGTACTTGGCATCCACCGGCCCGTCCACCTTTTTGTACTTACCGTCCAACGGCGCCCAGTACTTGGATGTCTTGAGCTCGAACGGAGCATCGTAATACTGCCCATAAAGGATCGGGGTCGAGCCGTACTGCTCGCGTGAGAGATAACGGACCAGAGTGAACGCATTGTCCGGCTGGTACTCGTTGGTCGGAGTCTTGGCACATGAGCGGATGATGTCTATGCTGAACACGGAGAATCCTATCAGGATGGTCGTGAAGCAGAGAAGAGCAGTGTTCAGGAAGCATTTCTGCTTCTTGAGCGTGACGAACAGCCCCCAGAAGCACAATGCGAGCAGAGCCACGATGAAGAACGCGGCACCGCTGTTGTACGGCAGTCCAAGGACATTCACGAAGAAGAGGTCCGTGTATGCCGCAAACTTAGGAATCCACGGGATGATTATGAAAAGCACCAGAGCAAGAATCACGACGCCCACGAGGAATATCTTCAGCAACTCCTTGAAACTGTAAGACCTGTCCTCCCTGATACGGTAGTAATACATGAACACCAGAGCAGGAATCATCAGCAGGTTGAGAAGATGCACCCCTATGCTCAGCCCCATCAGGAAAGCTATGAGCACCACCCACTTGAGGGAGTGGGGACGATCTGCGCGGTCGTACCAGACCGTCATGAGCCAGAACACGGCGGCGGTAAACAGGGACGACATCGCATAAACCTCACCCTCGACAGCCGAGAACCAGAAAGTGTCGGAGAAGCAGTAGGCAAGCGAGCCGACCAGCCCCGAACCGAGGATCGCTATAGTCTGGGATACAGTATATGTGCCATCAGCGGCAGGCTTGACCATACGTTTCACAAACCATACTATCGTGAGATAGAGGAAGAATATGGTCAAAGCCGAACACAATGCGCTCATGGCATTGACGAGGACGGCAGCATGCATATTGTCCCCGAACATCGTGAAGAACCGGGCAATCAGCTGGAACATCGGGTTTCCAGGCGGGTGTCCGACCTCAAGTTTGTATGATGATGCTATAAACTCGCCGCAGTCCCAGAACGAGGCCGACGGTTCAATGGTCAGCAGATAGGTGACAGCCGACACCAGCAGGGCAACCAGAGCACTTATCCTATGCCACAATGTGAACTTCTTCTGATTCATAACCTACAAAGATACATCCAAATTCGTTATCTTTGCAAAAAATATCCCAAATGGCAGAGCAGGACTGGAAAAAGCGGCTCGGGGTGGTATATTCCACCAACCCCGATTTTCAATATCAGACGGAGCAGAAAACCGAGACGGCGACCCTCGAACCGGGACGGCAGCGGCTCATAGTCCGGATTGACCGCCGCCAGAGGGCCGGCAAGCAGGTCACTCTTGTGGAAGGATTCGTGGGGACATCGGAAGACCTGTCCGCTCTGGCCAAGACGCTCAAGACCCGCTGCGGAGTCGGAGGCACGGCAAAAGACGGCGAGATCACCATCCAAGGCGACCTGCGTGACAAAGTGGTCGCGCTGCTCACATCAATGGGATACAATGCCAAACGCGGCAACTGATGCTGGCGGAGGAACTGTTCAGACATGGACGGCTTGAAATGCCGACCGTCCCGATGCCGGAACTTCAAGCCCGGGCAGGATGGAACGACTTGGCAACCAACAGGATCGCCGTCGTGCTGTCCGTCATTCTGGTATTGTTCTACCTTAAGGACATCATACGGCTGACGCCTCCTCTGCTATACGCGCTAGACAGGAAAAGGGGCAGCGAATCCCTTGAATACAATGTAAGTACCGCACGGATACGCAACACGGTGGCTCTGGTCTACACCCTGCCTTTCTGTCTGGCCGCTGACCGCTGCGGGATCTACCGCCCCGACTTTTGGAATCTGATACCTCAGGAATGGAGTTGTGCGGCGCTCCTCGCCGTGATGCTTGCATATTTCCTGTTCAGAGCCTCATGCTATACGGTCTTCCGTCCGAAAAAGATGAACACCGAAGTTCTCGCCACGCTCAGACACAGTCTCTACAATTATTTCATCATTCTGGTTTCCATCGCTGTTCCCGTCATCGGGATATTGCCCCAATTCTCAGTCCCTGATGAAGTTACCCGTTCTGTTTTCATCGCCCTGACGGGTCTGGCGTTCGCTTTGGCGCTGGTGCGCGCCTGGCAGATTTTGAAAAGCAGGCGTTCCGCTTTGCCAACAATTTTGTATCTTTGCGGACTTGAAATCCTGCCAGCCGCCGCGGTGGTGGCGAGCGCGGCGTTTTTATGATGCACAAGATGAAGATACTGATTTCACAACAGACTCCGACCAACCTCGCACCGTATGAATCTCTGCAGAGCAAATTCGGCGCGACGGTGGACTTCCACCCGTTCTTCCTGATGGAGCCCCTTTCAGCCAAGGAGTTCCGCGCAGAAAAAATCAACCTTCCGGATTATACGGCCGTCGTCTTCTCTTCGAGGCTCGCGATAGACGCCTATTTCAAGCTATGCGATGAGATGCGTTTCAAAGTACCTGAAACGATGAAATATTTCTGCTCTACGGAAGCCGTGGCCATGTATCTTCAGAAGCACATAGTCTACCGCAAGCGCAAAATATTCTTCGGTGACGGGACTCCGCAGTCCATAGTCAGTCTGGTAGGCCCGAAACACAAGGGAGAGAAATTCCTCATCACCGCTTCCGTCGGCTCCAACGCCGACACCATCACGGATCTGTTCGGGTCAGCAGGCCTCGACTGGACGCTCGGGATGCTGGTAAAGGCAGTACCGCAGGATCTTCACGGGCTGGACCTCCATTCATACGACATCATAGTGATGTACAATCCGTCAGATGTGGTTTCTCTCAAAGAGAACTTCCCTGACTTCAAACAGGGAGACATCAAGTTCGTGTCTTTCGGTAAATCCGTCGTAAAAGCCATGGAAGATGCCGGACTCAGCATCTGTGTCAAGGCCCCTACCCCGGAAGCCCCGTCAGTAGGCAGGGCCATTGAACTCTATCTCGAAAACAACAGGTAGGCATGCCCGCCCCCAAGGCAAACACACTCCCCAAACAGGAAAGACTCTGCGGAAAGACCAACATCTCCGCGCTCATCACCAAAGGGAGATGGGGAACGAGTGCGCATCTGAAATATTGTTGGTACAAGTCAAGGGAAGACGGTGCGGGGCATGTGGTCGTGTCCGTGTCCAAGAAATTTTTCAAGAGGGCCGTCAAGCGCAACCTTCTCAAACGCCGGATGCGCGAGGCCTACCGGACTCAAAAAGACATGCTGTCCGCTCAAGGGATCGACTTCCTGCTCGCCTGGTCAGGCAAAGAGATTGCCGACTACGAGACCATCCGTTCTGAAGTGGCGGCCGTGCTCTCCCGAATCAGCAAGGCTGCGGGCGCTGCATCCGACTCGCAAAACCACCCTGCACCGGCAGCTTTATCGGATTCTGTTTCTCCTTCGACTCCGGCCACTGACCTTTCGCCGATGCATCCTCAGAACAGCGGTTCCGCACTATGAAAGTCGCCGTCTTCCTGAAAAAGGCACTTTCGCTGCCTTTTGTGCTGCTGATAAAGTTCTATCAACTATGCATCTCGCCTCTGACACCTCCCACCTGCCGCTTTACACCCACCTGCTCGCAATATGCCCTCGAAGCATTCCGCAAGTACGGTCCGATCAAGGGATTCTGGCTGAGTCTCCGGCGAATCCTGCGCTGCCATCCCTGGGGCGGCAGCGGCTATGACCCGGTGCCATAGGCCTCTCAGCCTCGCCGTCCTTTTTTGTCCGGCCAGACGGCCTTTCGCCGGACAAAGTCTCCTTCGGCAACCGTTTATCCGGTAAAACCGGGTTCTGCCGGACAAAATTAAGGATGCTCAGCGGTCAAAGGGAACATAGCATCTACCTCGTACTGAGTCAGCCCAAGCACGCGGCGGATCTGGCCGTTGGATGAACGGAAGTCGCGGCGCAGCCTGACGGCAAGATCCCTCTTCTGTTGTCCTCCAAGATCACGCAAGCGAAGTACACCATATTCTTTTTTGAGAATTGCTGTCAATTTACCGAAGAGCTCCTGATCGGTAAGAAATTCGCTGTCTCCCAGTTCTGCTGCCAGTTCCGCATAAGCCTCTACACTTTTGCTGAGCAATGAGAAATAGTGATGCGCGTCACGGAACATCGACATCCCGAACTTTATGGCGCAGTATGACTCCGGTGAGATATATCCATCAGTGACTGCCCAATTTGAAGGAACATCCGGAGTCCGGCATCTGAACATTTTCCTGCGGTCATCCACGAAAATCTGCTTAAGGATCTTAGTGACTGGCCATTCTAAAAAATAGTAACGCCCTGTACCCCATGGGTAACTGAATGGAGTATAAGCGGAATTCGCCACATAACCATTACGGTTGGTGTAGACTATATTATTACGCATTGACTGGAGGTTGTCTATTGGTTTCAGCGAGAGCTCCATTTTTCTCATCTCCGGGAATGACCGTGACAGCCGCTTGCGCAGATAATTCCAGAATGCTGTTGCGGATTCCCCGTTCCCAGAAAGTATAAAGTGGAAATGGTTGCCCATGATTTCGAACGCCAGGATCCTGATTTGCTTGAAGATGCCCGCAGCCATTGCAATCGTGTTCATTCCGAAAGCAAAAGCCTCTTCGTCCGCAAAAATAAGCGGAGTTTCTTTCCCGGATGTGAATGCGTGCCAGTATGGCCCCGCTGATTGAAAGGTTGCCTCGCAGAGCCTTTCCTTTTCTGTAAACGTTTTCATAATTATAAGTTTTGTCCGGCAGGAAGCCGTTTCCCCGGACGAATTATCTTTTTTCGCGGTTTGTCCGGCCAGAAGGCCTCTCGCCGGACAAAGCCCTCTTCGGCAACCGTTTGTCCGGTAAAACCGGATTCTGCCGGACAAACGGAGTCATCCTCTATGCGAAGATAGCAAAATTCAGGATACATGGGCGGAGGCCCCTCTCAGAACATCCCGAAGATAAGGGTCCATGCGATAAAGCGCAAGGCCTTGCCGACCAGAAGCAGGAGGGCGGTCCAGCCCGGCGGAGTGCGGTAGAAACCGAGCGCAAGCACAAATACATCGCCCACCACCGGCACCCACGCTATCAGTGCAAGCCAGACGCCATACTTGTCCACCTTCGCCTTCTGCTTCTCGAGAGTTTCGGGCTTGACCTTGAACCACTTCTCAAGCCATTCCCATTTTCCGAGCCGGCCCATGAAATAAGTGATAAGGCTGCCGATCCAGTTTCCGAGAGTGCCCACGACAAGGCAGGCCACAGGCTCCTTGATGGCGGCAAGGACTGCGATGTAGAGGGCGTCCGAGCTGAACGGGACGACAGTGGCGGCGAGGATGTTGCCGATGAACAGGCCGAGGAGACCAAGCTTTTCTAATCCGAACACGAGGCCAAAGGTACGAAAATCCCCATAAATGATGATTGCCCTGCCCTGCGGCAATATCTACTTTTGCCTCGAAAACACCGGGCAACTTCCCGAAAATGAATACACAATGGAAAAAGAACAAAAAACAGACCTCGCGCGCATTATCGTTTCCGCCCTGCTGCTGGCGGCAGCTTATGCCGTTGAACGCACTTGTTCATTGCCTACATGGCAACTGCTTCTCATATATCTGATACCTTATCTGGTTGCCGGCGCTGATGTGCTCAAGGAGGCCGGGGAGAGCATCCTCAAACTTGAAGCTCTCGATGAGGACTTCCTGATGAGTGTCGCCACCATCGGCGCGCTCGCGATAGGCTTCCTGCCCGGAGCGGAGAACCAGTTTCCCGAGGCCGTGTTCGTGATGCTTTTCTTCAAGGTGGGTGAACTGTTCGAGTCCATCGCCGAGGGCCGCAGCCGCAAGTCCATATCACACTTGATGAACATCCGCCCCGATACGGCGAATGTGATACGTGACGGGAAAGTATTGACAGTCAGTCCTGAAAATGTAGCCGTAGGAGAGAGCGTGGTGGTAAAGCCGGGAGAGAGAGTGCCGATGGACGGGGTTGTCACAGAGGGAAATTCCAATCTGGACACCGTAGCCTTGACTGGAGAGAGCGTGCCGCGCAGCGTGCACTGCGGGGATGACATATTCTCCGGTTGCGTCAACCTGAGCGGAGTGCTGACCGTCAAGGTGACAAAGCCTTTCGGCGAATCGACAGCCTCCCGCATCCTTGATCTCGTAGAGCACGCAGCGTCCAACAAGTCACGGAGCGAGAACTTCATCACCCGTTTTGCAAGGATTTACACTCCGGTAGTGGTAATATGCGCCGTGGTGCTGGCCCTGCTGCCTCCGCTGTTGTCCGGAGATTTTCAGACTGTATTTCCGACCTGGCTTTATAGGGCTCTTACCTTTTTGGTGGTATCATGCCCTTGTGCTCTGGTGATTTCCGTGCCGCTTTCTTTTTTCGGCGGTATCGGTGCCGCCTCCCGCAAGGGAGTCCTTGTCAAGGGTTCCAATTACCTTGAGGCTCTCGCTTCGCTCGGGACTGTCGTTTTCGACAAGACAGGAACTCTCACCAAAGGAGTTTTCGAGGTCAATGTCGTCCATCCTGAAAAGATAGCTCCTGAGACATTTCTGCACATGGCAGCACATGTCGAGCGTTATTCAACCCATCCGATTGCCGTTTCTCTTCGCAACGCCTACCCGGCCGAGAAGGACGGCTGCTCCGTGGAGGATGTCACGGAAGTGGCTGGGCAAGGGGTTTGCGCCATTGTCAACGGGGATAGGATATGCGTTGGTAATTCGAAACTGATGGATGCCGTCGGAGCCAAGTGGCATCCGTGCGAAAAACCGGGGACAATAATACACATGTCCATCAACGGAGAATATGTCGGGCATGTGGTCATATCTGACAAGATCAAGGAAGATGCCGCCACGGCAATAAGCGCCCTCAAGGCAGAGGGCGTAGAACGGACTGTCATGCTGACAGGTGACCACGAAGATGTGGCTCAAGCAGTAGCCAAAACTATCGGAATTGATGAATACCACGCGGAACTCCTCCCGGCAGACAAGGTGTCATGGATGGAGAAAATAATGTCCGGCACTCCGGACGGGCGCAAGACAGCCTTTGTCGGTGACGGCATCAACGACGCCCCGGTGCTTGCGCGTGCAGATGTCGGGATCGCAATGGGCGGACTTGGTTCCGACGCAGCCATAGAGGCCGCCGATGTTGTCCTGATGGATGACAAGCCTTCAAAAATCGCTGAGGTCATAGCCGTGGCACGGCGCACTCTGAAGATTGCACGGGAAAACACCATCTTCGCAATAGGCATCAAGCTGCTTGTGCTCGGCCTTGCCGGATTCGGTCTTGCCGGAATGTGGATGGCAGTATTCGCCGATGTCGGTGTCACGGTACTCGCTGTGCTCAACGCCATGCGCGCACTGCGCTAAGAGTCAAGCTTGAGGACTGCCATGAATGCGCTTTGAGGCACCTGCACGGTTCCGATCTGGCGCATTCTTTTTTTGCCTTCTTTCTGCTTCTCGAGGAGTTTGCGCTTACGGGTCACATCACCTCCGTAACACTTGGCGGTCACATCCTTACGCACCTGCTTGACAGTCTCGCGAGCTATGATTTTCGCTCCGATTGCGGCCTGCACAGGGATATCGAACTGCTGGCGCGGGATGAGATCCTTGAGCTTGACGCACATCTTTCGTCCGAAGTCGTAGGCATTGTCTTCGTGAATAAGGGTCGATAGGGCGTCGGCAGGCTCCCCGTTGAGTAGGATGTCAAGTTTGACGAGCTTCGCCGGACGGAAACCGATGATATGGTAGTCGAATGAGGCGTAACCCTTGGAGATGGTCTTGAGCTTGTCGTAGAAATCGAACACGATTTCAGACAAAGGCATGTCGTAGCTCAGTTCGACCCTGTCGGCAGTGATGTAATGCTGACCGATGAGGGTGCCGCGCCGGTCAAGGCATAGTTTCATTATCGGCCCGAAGAACTCGGACTTGGAGATGATCTGCGCCCTGATGTACGGCTCTTCGATATGGTCTATCATGGTCTGGGCGGGCAAGCCTGAAGGGTTGTGCACATCGATCACCTCCCCCTGCGTGGTGTAGACCTTGTAAGAAACGTTGGGAACGGTGGTTATCACATCCATGTCAAATTCACGGAACAGCCTCTCCTGCACGATCTCAAGGTGCAGCAGTCCGAGAAAACCGCAGCGGAATCCGGAACCGAGGGCAAGGGAACTCTCCGGCTCATAGACGAACGAGGCATCGTTGAGCTGGAACTTCTCAAGCACGGAACGCAGTTCTTCGAACTTGTCAGCCTGCACCGGATACATGCCGGCGAACACCATAGGCTTCACCTCCTCGAATCCGGCTATGGCCTCGCTGCACGGACGGGCCACATGTGTGATGGTGTCACCGACCTTGACCTCGGCGGCACTCTTGATGCCCGTGATGACATACCCCACATCCCCGCATCCGACTTCCTCGCATGGTATCAACTTCATTTTCAAGTGTCCCACCTCCTCAACTTCATATTCCATCCCGGTGGCAAAGAACTTCACCTTGTCACCCTTGCGGATGCTGCCGTTCTTGACTTTGAAGTAAGCTATCACTCCACGGAACGAGTTGAACACCGAGTCGAAGATGAGGGCCTGAAGCGGTGCTTGAGGGTCGCCTTGCGGCGAAGGGATCTTCTCGACTATGGCGTCCAGAATCGGGGCTACACCCTCTCCGGTGCGCGCTGAGACCTTGAACACATCCTCCGGCTTGCAGCCGATCAGATCGCAGATTTCGTCCGTGACGAGTTCCACTTGCGCGGACTCCATGTCTATCTTGTTGAGCACAGGGATGATCTCAAGTCCATGGTCGATAGCCATATACAGGTTGGAAATGGTCTGCGCCTGCACCCCTTGGGATGCGTCAACCACAAGCAAAGCCCCCTCGCAGGAGGCTATGGAACGGGAGACCTCGTATGAGAAGTCCACATGGCCCGGGGTGTCGATCAGGTTGAGTTTGTACTGTTCGCCCTTGTATGTGTGGATCATCTGGATGGCGTGGCTCTTGATGGTTATGCCCTTTTCTCTCTCGAGATCCATGTCGTCAAGGACCTGATTCTCCATGTCACGGGCTCCGAGGGTTCTGGTCAGTTCAAGCAGCCTGTCGGCCAAGGTGCTCTTGCCGTGGTCGATATGCGCTATGATGCAAAAGTTTCTTATGCTCTTCATTTTCATACAAGATGCAAAGATAAGAAATCAATTTTTATTCTTAACTTTGTGTCCCTTATGTTCTGACTTAATACACAACATAATTATATGGCAACAATCGAAGAACTTTCAAAGATTTCCTCCCAGGTTCGCAGGGACATCGTAAGGATGGTGACTGCGGCCAAGTCCGGCCACCCGGGCGGATCGCTCGGCATCACGGATGTGATGACGACTCTTTATTTCAACGAGATGAAGCATGACCCGAAGACATGGACACGCAGCGGCAAGGATCAGGATGTTTTCATCCTTTCCGCCGGACACCTTGCACCGGTACTTTATGCTGAACTCGCCCGCGCCGGCTATTTCCCTGTACATGAGTTGGGAACCCTCCGCAAGTTCGGAAGCCGTCTTCAGGGACATCCGTGCATCACAGACTCCCTCCCGGGCGTGTTCAAACCATCAGGTTCTCTCGGACAAGGCCTTTCTGTAGCCGCCGGCATCGCCCTCGGCAAGAAGATGGCAGGTGACGACACCCGTGTATACTGCCTCTGCGGCGACGGCGAGAGCGAGGAAGGTCAGATTTGGGAGGCCGGAATGTGGGCTCAGCACCACAAGGTGGACAATCTCATCGCCTTCACCGACTGGAACGGCCAGCAGATCGACGGTCCTACCACCTCCATCACAGGTGTCGAGGATCTGAGCGAGAAGTGGGGAGCTTTCGGCTGGGATGTCATCATCGCTGACGGCAACGACTATCAGAGCATCCTTGATGCTTTCAAGCTTGCGCACAATGCTGACGGCAAGCCTAAGATGATACTTTTCAAGACACAGATGGGCTATGGCGTCGACTTCATGTGCGGTACCAACGCATGGCACGGCAAGGCTCCGTCAGCAGAGCAGTGCGAGGAGGCCCTCAAGCAGTTACCTGAAACATTAGGAGATTATTAGTATGAAGAAATATATTGATACAGGCAAAATCGATACCCGCAGCGGTTTCGGTGAGGGACTCGTGCTTGCAGGCCGCGCAGATGACCGCGTGCTTGCCCTTACGGCCGACCTCAAGGGCTCACTCAAGATGGGCGCGTTCCAGAAAGAGTTCCCGGAGAGATTCATCCAGTGCGGCATCGCCGAGGCCAACATGGTCGGAGTGGCCGCAGGACTTGCCATCACAGGCAAAGTGCCGTTCATCGGCTCATTTGCAGAGTTTGTGACAGGCCGTGTCTATGACCAGCTCCGTCAGGAAGTCGCTTACGGACACACGAATGTCAAGATTGCATCCTCACATGCCGGAATCACCCTCGGAGAGGACGGTGCCACCCATCAGACGATGGAAGACCTCGCCCTTATGCGTGCGCTTCCGGGCATGACAGTGCTCGTGCCTTGCGACTACAACCAGACCAAGAACGCCACTATCGCCGCCGCCAAGTTTGAAGGCCCTGTATATCTGCGCTTCGGCCGTCCTTCTGTGCCGAATTTTACTGGTGCGGACGAGCCGTTCGAAATCGGCAAGATCTACAATCTTAATGAAGGTACCGATGTGACCCTTATCTGCTGCGGCCACCTTGTATGGGAGGCTCTTCAGGCAGCCGAAGCCCTTGAGGCTGAAGGCATAAGCGCAGAGATCCTCAACGTCGCCACCGTCAAGCCTCTTGACGAGAAGACCATCATCGAGTCTGTGGCCAAGACTGGCTGCGCCGTCGTAGCAGAAGAGCATAATATGGCCGGCGGCCTCGGCGAGGCTGTCGCAGGTGTGCTTGCCGCCAATGCTCCGGCAGCCCTTGAGTTCGTCAACGGCAAAGACCGTTTCGGCCAGTCCGGAACACCGGCTGAGTTGATGAAGGCCTACGGTCTTGATGCTGCCCACATCGCCGAGGCAGCCAAGAAGGCCATCGCGCGCAAGAAATAATCCCCCTATTCAGGGTTTCAGATGATCCGCTGCGGCTGCAAAAAGCCGCCGCGGATTATTTTTATGATTCGGGGGCTTTTGTTTTGTCCGGCAGAACCCGGTTTTACTGGACAAACGGTTTCCGAAGAGGGCTTTGTCCGGCGAGAGGCCTTCTGGCCGGACAAACCGCGAAAAAAGATAATTCGTCCGGGGAAACGGCTTCCTGCCGGACAGAACCGGCCTGCACTAAGCGAACGGCACCGGGAAGATGATTATCAGCGCCCGCTTATAAGCTCCTCCATCCCCTCCTGAAGCTGTTCGGCGAGGACGCGCTTGCTCTCATGCGATTCGAGGCCGGAATTATAGGCCACCGGCTTGCCTATCTTGAAACTGCGGGTCGCCCGGTCCGAGAAAAGCGGATAAAACAGCAAGGACTTTCCCGTACGGTCGAAATACATCTTGCCGATGTGGGCGAACCCTGTATAGAACGTACGGACATTGTCGGCCTTATATTCAGAGTCCGGGACCGCTTTCAGCAGGTTGCGTGGTTTCTCCGGGAATATCAAGATGTTGTCCCCGTCCTCCAATGCCTTCAAACTTTCGTTGAACGTGCTCATCACGTCTCTGGAAGCACCGCGCACCACCGGAATCGGGTTGCAAGAGTTGAGAGCCCAGCAAGTAGCCCGCGTGAGCTGCCGGATAAACCAGCCCCCAAGACGCTTGCCCATAAACTTTTTGAGAAAAGCCAGAGACTTGGACATCTCGCGGTATGCCGTCTGCCTGTCGAGCATCACATTATGTATCCAGGGACGGAAATAGGTCGGAAGGTAGATGACCGCCGAGATAGGGCCGTAGATAAACCCGTGGTTGCAGACGAAAACGGACGGATAATCATCCCGACGCAGATTCTCCCGGCCGGAGACTTTCAAGTGGAAAAACGGACGCGCCAAGGTACAGAGTATCTTCACGCCGAAGCGCATCCTGTATTTGCTGACAAAAAGGCCTTGAAGATTCTCCCGCATCTGCTCGGTCTTGGAGCGGGACTCGATGAATTTCATCAACTTCTCGCGGTTGCGGTAATCGAACGGCTGCCGGAACGCGAAGAAAATGGCGACAAGCATGAAAGCCACGGGAATCTGAAGTGTCCATATCCCCACCTTTGCCGACGCCGGCCTGAGCGGAAGGGCAAAAGTATAGACCGCCATAAGTATCAGCATGATGACAGAAGAGCCTATGGATGCCACAGTAGCCGTGATAGTGTTGCTGATCTCAAGGCCGGTCTTGTCAAGCCCCCCGTCGACAAGACTCCCCACAGCCTCAAAATCAAGATGGAACTTCCGGATGGCCGAAAATATCAGTGCCATTCCTATTCCCCATACGGCTGTCCATATCATCTTGGCCACAAGCCCGTTCTCCCGGAACATCAGTACCGCTCCGAGACACCACGTGACAGCCCCCAATATGAATTCCGCAAGGGCGAGCCCCGGAAGCCGGCGGCGAATAAACAGGGAAGAAATAAAGAGCACTGAATATATCGCCAAAAGCCACACGCACAAACCTATATAAACTTTGCGGTCAAACATCGACCCCGCAGGAAACAGCACGAACAAGAAAAACACCATCACCCCCACATTGAGGGCAATGGTAGAATACAGACTCATGTCTTCAAAGAGCCTGTAGGATGCAAAAGCCTCGAACTTGTTCTCAAGGACACTGTCCACCCTGACATTTTTCTCCGGAAAGAAGAGTTTGATGACGCCGGTCAACACCACCATGCCAGAGAACGGAAGCAGATACTGGTCCGCAACCCTCCCATAGAGCATGTATACGCAGACCGCATCAAAACAAAACTGGACAAGCACCAGATACAGCCAACGCGAGACTTTATGCTCATCCGCAGTGAGCGGACTGGAGCAGAGATAGTCTCTAAGCATAAGCGCGAGTACGAACAAAGAGACATAATTCGCATCGGGCCGCCCCATCAGAGGAGGATAAAGAAAAGCCACCGCCATGCCGCCAAGCGCGACAAGCGCCATCAGCAGGGAGGAAAAATAGTGATTGCCTCCACGATGCCGGAGTCTGGCCAGATTGCAGAGAAGGAAAGCCTTGACGATATTGGCGAAAAGATACACGGCAGCTCCGAAAAACGGATTGCCTATCACCAGATGCGCCACCGCCATGCAAAGCAGCAGGGCGAAATAATCTATCCTGTATATGCTCCCTTCCGGGTAGTGAGTCTCCTTGTTCATGACGCAAATATAAACAAAAAGGACTGGCCTTTGAAAGCCAGTCCTCAAATGTCGGGGTACTGTGACTCGAACACAGGACCCTCTGGTCCCAAACCAGATGCGCTAGCCAACTGCGCCACACCCCGAATTCCCTTGAATGGGACTGCAAATATAAAGACCTTTTGCGAAAAAACAAAATAATCCGCCAGTTTTTGGATAATTTACAAACTGAACCTATCTTTGAGTAATGATCATTGAAGCACACGATATTCACAAGAGTTTCGGAAAGCTTGAAGTACTGAAAGGGATTGATTTCAGCGCGGACGCTGCCGAGACCGTCTCAATAATGGGAGCATCAGGCACAGGCAAGTCAACCCTGCTCCAGATACTGGGCACCCTCTCAAGCCCGGACAGGGGAAGCCTCAAGATAGACGGAGAAGACGTGCTTAAACTCCGCAGCGATGAGCTGGCGACATTCCGTGGACGCAAAATAGGATTCGTATTCCAGGCGCATCATCTGCTGCCCGAGTTCACCGCACTGGAAAATGTGATGATCCCGGCTCTGATAGCCGGGACTCCGGCATCCACCGCCAAGGCGGAGGCGCTCAGGCTGCTCAAAAACCTCGGTCTCGAAGAGAGAACAGGGCACAAGCCCTCAGAGCTCTCAGGCGGGGAACAACAGCGCACAGCCATAGCGAGAGCCATCATCAACCGTCCATCCGTGCTGTTCGCCGATGAGCCGACAGGCAACCTCGACTCCGTCACAAAACAGGAGATACACAAGATATTTCTCAACTTACGGGACACTATAGGGCAGACTATCATAATCGTGACTCACGACCCGCAGCTCGCTTCTCTCTGCGACCGCAGGCTTGAGATGAAAGACGGGATGTTCGTATAATGGGCGAACCCATCTTCAGATTCCGCCGGTTCGAAGTCCGCAACCGGGACTCGGCCCTCAAAGTGGGGACTGATGCCGTGCTGCTCGGTGCAGCGATGACAATCCGCCCGTCTGACCAGGCCGCTCTCGATATCGGCACGGGCACGGGGGTGATCGCCTTGATGGCGGCACAACGCAGCGGGGATTGCAAGATTACCGGCATCGACATAGATTTGGCTTCAGCCGAAGAAGCCGCCTGCAACTTCAGCACCTCCCCCTGGGCAAGCCGTCTCCGCGCATTACATACCCCTCTCTCGGAGTTCAAACCCGACAGCAAGTTCGACCTGATTTTCTCGAACCCTCCCTATTACGACTCGTCTCTGGAAAATCCGGATTGCCGCGAAGCAGCTGCAAGGCATACGGGATCGCTTTCGCACCGGGACATCCTCGCATTCGCCACCGACAACCTCACGACAGGAGGACGCCTATCACTCATCCTGCCTTCAGAGTCTCTGCACAGTCTGCGGCGATGCGCAGCTTCGTTTGGACTGCATCCTTTCAGAATGCTGCATATCAGCACCGCTCCAAATAAACCTCCGCGCCGCGTCATCACGGAATTCTCCCTCACGAAAAACACGGTAAAAGAAGAATTTCTGACCCTTTCAACGGCAGGTGAAAAGACAGAGGAGTACCGCCTGTTGACACAAGACTTCTACCTTTGATTGATGCCTGCCACGGCAGGTTTTGACTTTCTATACCCCTTTACAGGCCCGTAGAAAGGCGATTGTGGCGAAATCGTCAAATCTTCCGAACTCGCCACAAAACCCCATCCTCGCCACGGATAAAGATATTTTGACCACAAAGACGCCCACAAGAAGAACGCCATAAAAAGTAATGTTCCTACATTCGCCGCCGTTAGTTAATCTTTAAAAGTTTTTTGACGATGTACGAACTCAAACAGAAAGACAATTTCATTCTTACATTTGAAGATTCAGTCAAGCAGTGCTGGGACAAACCGGCTCTCGACGACTACAACAGCAGCAGCGTCACCTACGGCGAACTCGCTGCCGATATTGAAAGGCTCGTGCTCTGCTGGAAGGCAGCCGGGCTGAAGAAAGGGGACAAGATTGTCATCAACGCAAGGAGCAGCTCCAACTGGGCCAAGATTTTCCTGGCCGCCCAGATCGGGGGCTTCGTGGCAGTGCAGATCTTCAACGGCTTCACTCCAGACGACACCACAGCTCTGGTCAACCACTCCGACGCGCGTCTCCTTTATACGGAGAAAGCGATATTCGACAAGATGGACTTCAATGCCCTCCCGAACCTTCTCGGAGCCATCGACACCAGGAGCCTTGAACTCCTCGCCTCCCGCGACGGATTCGCAGACATCTACAACAAGCGCGAAGTCCTCTTCAACGAAGCCCACCCGAACGGACTCAGACCGGAAGACATCCGCTATGAGACCGGCTCGCTGGACGACCTCGCAGCAATAATGTACACATCCGGCTCCACCGGCAACCCTAAAGGAGTGATGCTGACCAACCGCAACCTCTCGGCCAACATCCACCTCATCCCGATCCACTTCCCTTACAGAAGGGGCGACAACTACGTCAGTGTGCTCCCCTATGCGCATATTTTCGGGATGGTCTACGACATGCTCGCCCCGCTCTGCCTCGGAATGCACCTTATAGTGCTCTGCATACCGCCGGTACCGGCAAACCTCAAACCTGCCCTCAGAAAATACAGACCGCATGTATTCTTCGCCGTTCCGCTGATCCTCACCAAACTTCTGGAAGACTCCATCGGAGAGTTCATCCACAGCAAGAGCGGTGCGGCGAAGCTTGAGGACTACAAAAACAACCCGGACTTCTGCGAGGCCCTCACGACAATCTTCATCAAGGCGCTTGGAGGCAACATCGAAGTATTCGTGACAGGCGGCGCAGCCATCCCTGAACATCTGGAGAAACTTATGGTGGAAAAACTCGGTCTCCCGTTCGTCACCGGCTACGGCATGACCGAAGCGGCCCCTACCATCTGTCTGGGTCACCTCGGCACCTACAAACTCAAGGAGTGCGGAGAAATCGCCGAGGAGGGAGTTGAACTCAAGATCAATTCAGCCGATCCGGCGCATATCCCGGGAGAAATCCTCATCAAGGGCAACGTCGTATTCAAGGGCTACTACAAAAATGAAGCAGCAACCAACGCCGTCTTCACCGAGGACGGCTGGTTCAGGACAGGCGATCTCGCCACCATCGACAGCGACAAGAGCGTCTTCATAGTGGGCCGCTGCAAGAGCATGATCCTCTCCTCCAACGGGCAGAACATCTTCCCAGAGGAAATAGAGGTGGTACTCAATGCTCTCCCTTACGTAGGCGAATCACTCATCGTCTCACGCAACGGCAAGCTCGTGGCGCTAATCGTCCCGGATGCCAACCTCACCGGTGACCTTGACGCCGCCGCGCTCAAGAACGTGATGGATGCCAATATCGTGGCCCTCAACAAGAAGATCCCTGCATACTCGCAGGTCAGCTCATACGAACTCCGTTTCGAACCTTTCTCAAAAACTCCGAAAGGAAGCATCAGGAGGTTCATGTATGAATAATGGAAGAAGAGTTGTCATCACCGGCCTGGGAGTCATCTCCCCGGTCGGCAATGACATCGCCACATTCTGGGACAGCCTCAAGTCCGGCCGCTGCGGAATAGGTCCGCTTACCGGCATGGATCTGCACGGGCTTCCGATACATGTTGCCGGCAACATCAAAGATTTCGACCCTTCGGCCTTCGGCCTGAGCGGAGCGGACAAGAGACGCAACGACCTCTACAGCCAGTACGCCCTCGCGGCCGCATCGCAGGTCATGAAGTCCAGCGGTCTCGTGTCCGGAGAAAACATTGAGCCGGAGAGGTTCGGGGTCTACGCCGGCACAGGGATCGGAGGCATGAACACTTTCGTCGCCCAGACCAAGGTGCTCCTGGAAGAGGGCGCGGACAGGATTTCCCCTCTCTTCATCCCGATGATGATCCCCAATATCGCCGGAGGCAACATCGCCATCAAGTACAACGCCCAGGGGCCGTGCCTGACCCATGTGTCTGCCTGCGCCACCAGCACCAACTCCATTGGAGAGGCCTACCTTGCCATCAGCTATGGACGCTCTGACGCGATCCTCACCGGCGGCAGCGAAGCGGTGCTCAACCCGCTCGCCATAGGAGGCTTCGCCAACTGCAAGGCCCTCACCACGGAGGAAGATCCGTCCAAAGCCTGCCGGCCTTTCGACAAAGACCGCGGAGGTTTCGTCATGGCAGAAGGTGCAGCCTTTCTGATGCTCGAAGAATACGGGCACGCCATGGCCCGCGGCGCTGAGATAATCGCCGAAGTGTGCGGCTACGGCTGCACCTGCGACGCATACCACTACACAGCCCCGCGCCAGGACGGCATCCCGGCTTCCAGAGCCATCAAAGATGCGCTCTCGCAGGCGGGATATAAGGAGGGAGAAAACCTCTACATCAACGCCCACGGCACCGGAACCCACCTCAACGATGCCGCCGAGACCAAGGCCGTCAAACTCGCGCTGGGAGAAGAGGATGCGCACCGCGCCTCGATAAGTTCCACCAAATCAATGACCGGGCACATGTTCGGAGCCACAGGTGCGGCCGAGCTCATAGCCTCCGCCCTGGCCCTCAAGGACGGGGTGGTGCCGCCGACTCTCGGGCTCACGACCCCTGATCCGGAATGCGATCTGGACTACACCCCTCTCACTGCACGTGAACGGGATCTTGACATCGCCGTCTCCAACTCTCTCGGGTTCGGAGGGCATAATGTTTGTGTCGCCTTAAGAAAATTCAACAAATGAACAGAGAAGAAATCAAGCAGATCCTGCCACACAGGGAGCCGATGCTCCTCGTGGACGAATCCGAATGGGACGGGGAGTACGTCTGCTCCAGATACACCATCCGCGACAACGAATTTTTCACTACCGGACATTTTCCCGGCTATCCTGTAGTGCCGGGAGTCATCCTGTGCGAGATGATGGCACAGGCCAGTTTCCTGCTGATCCCGGCCGAAGAACTCAAGACAAACACGGCATTCTACGCCGGGCTTGACGGGGTCAAGTTCAAACATTCAGTATTTCCGGGAGACACCGTCTGCACCCGTGCACGCCTGATAGGCCGCAAGGGCCCGGCTGTATTCGTTGAAGCGAAGGCCACTGTAAACGACAAGGTATGCTGCATGGGCAAACTCACATTCATGCTTGTACCGAACGAAAACCTCAAGAAACAATAATCATGGCATACGGATTACTCAAAGGCAAGAAGGGCATCATATTCGGAGCCCTGAACGACCAGTCAATCGCTTGGAAAGCAGCTCTTAAAGCCAAAGAAGAAGGAGCGGAGCTGGTGCTCACCAACACCCCCGTGTCCATCCGCCTCGGCACGATCAACGAACTTGCGGAGCAGTGCGGGGCACTCGTGGTGCCGGCAGACGCGACCTCTCTTGAAGACCTCAACACTCTCGTGGATCAGACCATGGAGCACTTCGGCGGACAGTTCGACTTCGTCCTGCACTCCGTAGGCATGTCCCCGAACATCCGCAAGGGCAAGGCTTACGAAGACACCAACTACGACTTCTTCGGCAAGACCCTGGACATCTCTGCCCTCTCCTTCCACAAGCTGCTCAACGTGCTCTACCGCAAGGATGCGCTCAAGGAGTGGGGTTCTGTTGCGGCCCTGACATATATCGCGGCTCAGCGGACATTCGAGGGATACAACGACATGGCTGACGCCAAGGCCCTGCTTGAGTCCATAGCCAGAAGCTTCGGAGTCATCTACGGCAAGCACAGACATGTGCGCATCAACACCGTATCCCAGTCCCCTACCTTGACGACAGCCGGCAGCGGCATCGCGGGCATGCAGGACATGTTCGCATACGCCGACAAGATGTCCCCTCTGGGCAACGCCAGCGCCTCCGACTGCGCCGACTACATAGTGACTTTGTTTTCCGATCTGACGAAGCATGTCACGATGCAGACTCTCTACCACGACGGAGGATTCTCATCCACAGGCCTCACGGCCGACGTGATAGACACTTTCCGCAAAGGGCTGTAAAGGCCTTGGAGCCACACGAACCGAAAAATCCCGGAGCCTCAGGCCCCGGGATTTTTTATTGTCTGTCGAAAACTACAGATTAGGGTTTGACTTCTTCCACTCGTCTACAGGAGGAACGATGCCGAGAGAAACGATCTCGTCACGCATCTTGCAGAGGTGCTCGTAAGAAGCCTGAAGTTCTGCCATCTCTTCGGCGGTGCCTTCCGGCTTGGTGAAGTGCACTCCGGTGGCGTCAATCACTGTAGGCATGGCCATCATCACGTTCTTGTAGCCACAGGTGTCGCAGTTGACATAGCAGCCGGCAGGCCAGGTGAACTTGGCACCGCCCATGGCAGCCTCGATCATCTTGACAGCGTTGTACGCCGGGCTCTGGAACGAGCTGCGTCCACGGAGTTTGATGATGTTGGAACCGCCCTGCACAGTTTCGTGCTTGATCTCGGCCCAGCGCTCCGCTGAAAGGTTCTTTTCAGAGAGAGGGGTGCCGTCGATGAGGGCCTTGCTTGCGAACACTGCCATGGCCTCACCGTGACCGCCATAAGTATAGGCGTTGGTCACCTTGCTCTGCTGAACGCCGAACTCCTTGGCAAGATTGCTCTGAAGGCGGGTTGAGTCAAGGGCAGCAAGAGAAGTGAGCTGTGAAGGCTTCAGTCCTGAGTGGATGAGTGCAGTGAGCGCAGTCACATCAGCAGGGTTGAAGATGACTACGACATGCTTCACATCCGGGCAATACTCCTTGATATAGTCACCGAACTGAGCGGCGATCTGGCAGTTGCCCTTGAGAAGATCCTCCCGGGTCATGCCCTCCTTGCGGGGAGCGCCGCCGGAAGAGATGATGTACTTGGCATCTTTGAAAGCCACAGCCGGGTCAACGGTCCAAGTGATGTTGGCGCCTTCGAATGCGCAGTGATACATCTCCTCAGCCACGCCATGTACGCCTGGCTCGAAGATGTCATAAAGACAAACATTAGGAGTGAGCCCGAGCATAAGGGCAGTCTGTGCCATATTGGAGCCGATCATTCCGCCGGCACCGACAATGAGCAACTTTTCGTCAGTAAGGTATTTCATAATAATATCGATATTATTGTACTTCCTCAAAAGTGGGACAAATATACAAAAAATCATTATCTTTGCGCCGATATAAAATATTTATGGCTCTATATCTAATACAGGATCTCGACGACGACTACCACTCGAAACTGGGAGTCTGGAAGATCACCGAGTCCGAAGAAGAACTTCGCAGACTCTCTTCAGTTCCGGCAGATGAACTTGAAGAAATATCCTATATAAAAAGTGAATCACTGAGAAAGCAGAAATTCGCTGTCAGAGCACTGCTTGATGTGATGTTCGGTGAAAAAGTATACCTGAGTCACCACGACAACGGCAAGCCGTACATAGAAAATTCCGCGACCAACATAAGCATAACCCACACAGACCGCTATGTTGCGGTCATCCTCAATGACACCGAGGAGGTGGGCATCGACTGCGAGTCCCTCGACAGGGACTTCTCAGCCGTAGAGAAAAAGGCGCTTTCTGAAGAAGAGATCGAAAGCCTTGACGAGGACAAGCGCAATGAGCAGCTGGCCATCTACTGGTGCGCCAAGGAAGCTGTATACAAGAAAATGTCGCAGCACAATGTGGATTTTGCCGAGCAGATTGAGGTGGATGATTTCAGACTGCGCGGAGAGGGCGAACTTGAAGCCACTTTCATACAGAAAGACGGATTCGAAGAAGAACTCCACCTCCAGTACATGACTTTCGACCGTCACGTCCTGGTCTGGGTCGCCGGATAAATCCTAACGCGAGCGGAGCCAAGCCTCCGGATTCTGCGGGGTCTTCTCTTTCCATATCTGGAAATGCAGCAGGGCTTGACCGTCAATCGTGTCAACTTGTCCGATGGTCTGGCCTGTCTTGACTTTGTCTCCAGCCTTGACCGATACCTGTCCGAGTTTGCAGTAGAAGCTGAAATAATTGCCATGCTGAACAAGCACGCACTTGTTGTAGCCAGGCATCATTATCACCCTCTTGACATCCCCGTCGAACACCGCTTTCACCTCTGCCCCCGGAGACAGAGAGACACCGATACCGTTGTTGAACGGCATCACTATGGATGTGTACACGGGATGGTTGTGCTTGCCGAACTTCTCGACCACCGGACCGTCGGCCGGCCACGGAAGTTTACCCTTGTTGGCTTCAAACTCAGATGCAAGTTTGTAATCGATGGCCTTGGTTGACTTCGCCTGAGTTTTTCCTGAAGGCTTATTTTTGCCCTCATCCATGTATTGGGCTATTATTTTCTCGATTTCTTTGTTGAGGGCTTCGACCTGCTTGCGTTTGGAGTTGAGCTGTTTCTGGTATTTGGTCTTGTCCCGTTTGAGGTTGGCCACAAGGGTATCGGAACGTTTTTCTTCTATCCTGAGTCCATCCAGTTCCTTCTGCCTGTCTGACTTGAGACTCTCCGCCCGCCGGCGCATGCTCTCCAGAGAAGACAATTTCACCTCCAGATCAGACTGGAGAGATTTGATCTTGACAGCCTGACGGTTCATCTGCTGAGACAGGTTCTTGAGGTATGAGTAGCGTCTGGCCGCCTGCCCGAGGTCTTCGCCGGAGAACACGAAAGCATACCACAGACGGGTGTCGCGATTCCGGTAAGCTCCCCTTATCAGACGCTCGTAATAGACTGTCATCGTATCCAGCCTCGCTTTCAATGATTCGTACTCGCGTCTGGCGGTGCGGATGCTGTCCGAGATGATCCTGATTTCCCTGTCGCTCTCCTGTATGAGTGCCCGCCTGTTGGATATCTGCTTGCGGATAAGGGTAAGTTCATTCAAGGCACTGCTGCTCTTGTTGGAATTTTCCCTCAATTGTTTCTGTATCTGGGCTATCTCTTTCTCCAGTTGAGCCTTACGGCTCTCTTGAAGCCTTGTATCCTGCCCCGGCAGAGCCACACTGGTGAGCAAAGCGAGAGACAGAGACGCAAATATTAGCCTGAACGGTCTCATTTTGCAGCTTTCTGCCCGGAGAGAGTTTTGTAATAAGAAGCCAAATCCGTCTCCCCCAGAGCCTCCAGAACCTTGGAATAATGCTCAAGCACCACAGCGCTCTCCTTGCCCCCATAAATCATGGCATGCTTAAAAAGAGGCTTGGCCTCCTGCGGCTTGTGCAGAAGGTAAAGAATCCATCCGCAGGTATCAAGATACGTGGCGTTATCCGGTTCCTGCTCCACTGCGCGCCGGCTCATTCTCAATGCTTTACGAAGAGAGCGCTTCTTGAGTGAGAGATAATACGCATAGTTGTTGAGCACCGGTGCATAGTCCGGATTTATCTTCAAAGCTTTCTCGTAGGCCTTGAAGGCGCGCTTCTGGTCCCCATTCTGATAAGAGACATCCCCCTCGTATGAATATGCGAAGACCTGTTTCTCCTTGTCTCCTTGACGGGAGGCTGATTCTGCGAGACGGGCGCAGGCTGACAGCACCTCATCCCAACGGCTTTCTATAGAAAGGAGCTTTATCTTGAGTTCCTGAGACTTCAAGTCCTCCGGATACAAGCCCAGACACTTGTCCACAAGAATCTTAAGCTGCTCACCCCAAACCCACCAGAATTTGGAATCCAGATTGTCAACTATCATCGAGAGATAATCGCTTTTGATGTCGGCGCGGACATTTTCATTGTCAATGAAATGCCCGAGAGTCACAAAAAAATCAGGATAGCTGCCCGTCATCCGGAGAAGTTCAATCTTGCCGAGTTCCGCCGGAGCATAAGAAGGGTCCAGTTCAAGAGCCTGATTGTAGTAGGCGAGGGCGACAGAATCCCTCTTCTGCTGGAAACGGGCATCCGCGATGAGCGTCAACGTATTGGGAGTATTATACAGGGCCGGGCTCATCTTGACAAGTTTCTCACAGACATCCGCGAGCGAGGCACGGTCACCCTCGTTGCTGTAGAGAGTGGCAAGTGCATTGAGATACCATGCATTGGAAGAATCAAGTTGCGTAGCCTTGATCAGGTGCTCCGCCGCCCTGCCGTTCTCGCCAAGAGCAAGTTCGCACAGTCCGAGATAATAATTGACCGCATCATCCTCAGGGGCAGAGTCAAGCAGCACCAAAAACCTCTCCTGCGCCTGCAGATACCGCCCCTCCGCATAATCGCGTGCGGCATCCAGGAACTGCCCGCTGTCGGCACGTTCCTGCGCAGCCAGACCGAAGCATGACAACAATACCACTACATATATTGACGCTATCTTTCTCATCTCTTTCCTTATCATACACAAAAGTATGCAATTTTATGAGAAAAATTGGCTACTTTCGTGGGTATTATTGGATTTGACGATGCAACTTTTCGGAAACGGAAAGCATCTTGACAATCGGGAAACGGAAATGATAGAGGGGGCGAGACGTGGAGACCGCCGTTCCCAAAAAGCCATCTTCGACCTCTTGTCCCGGAAGATGTTCGCAGTATGCCTGCGGTACATGGGCGACAAGGACGCGGCCGAAGACATACTTCAGGACGGATTTGTGACCCTGTTCTCAAAGCTGGACAGCTATTCGGGCGCAGGTTCATTTGAAGGCTGGGCGAGAAGGATCTTTGTCAACACTGCACTGATGAGTCTCAGGAAGAAAGATGCTCTCAAGAACACCGAGGACCTCGAAGCCGCATGGAACATGGCAAGCGGTGACCCGTCCCCGATACAGAAGATAGGCAATGACGATCTTCTGAAGATGGTGGCCGCTCTTCCTCCCGGATTCCGGACGGTATTCAACATGTATGTGATTGAAGGCTACTCCCACAAGGAGATCGCAGAAGCCCTCGGAATCTCAGAGACCACATCCCGCTCACAATTACAGAGGGCGAGGGTGCTGCTGCAGTCGAAGATAAAGGAAAGATATTAGTCAAGATGCAAGAAGAGAATAAGGAGTTCGACCTCCTGGTGAGGTCAATGCTTGAAGACGCCGAGGCGAAACCGTCGCGCGGCGCCTGGAAAGCCATATCCTCCCGTCTGGATGCACGCCCGCAGGCACAGCCTGCGGTCTGGGCCAGATGGGCCGCTGCCTCCCTTGCACTTGCCGCAGCACTTGGTGCCGGACTTTTCTTCCGGGGCACAAGCCACACAAGCCCCATTGCTCCAGAGCGCAGCCTTGCCCTCTTGAGCACAGAGAAGCAGACGATAAAGACGGAATTTGACGATGCCGCCCCGCTCAAAGCAGCCCAGGCACGCCAGAAATCCGTTTCGGCAGACACCGCAGAGACCGGACAGGCCACTGTCGAGACAGTGACAGAAGACATAGCCCCTAAAAGCTCAGATACGGAAGGCACAAACAAGCCGGCAAGCAGAAAAAAGAGCAAGTGGAAAAAGGCGGAGCAGTATCAAGATGACCTTGACCTGCTGGCCGCAGCGGACAGCAAAAAAGACAGACGCAAGTTGTCTCTCTATGCGAAAGGCTCCATCGGCGGCAACGATTCCGACTTCAGGTTTTCTCCGTCACATACCGCAATGGCTCCAGGTGAGAAAAGTGCCGGGTTCACAGAGTTGAGCACGTCCACATACGGAGTTCCCCTCACTTTGGGACTCGGAGTGCGTTATCACGTACTGCCGAGGCTGTCAGTCGGGACCGGGATAGACTACTCTCTGCTCACAAGGACTTTCACCGGAAAATACAGCGGGATCTCCGCCGTCACCGGAGAAGAGATCCAGGAAGCGGGCAATGTCTCCCACAGCCTCCAATACATAGGTATACCTCTCGGATTATATTATGATCTTCTCGGCACGGACAGGCTCAAGGTGTATGTCTACGGTCTCGGCGAGGCCGAGTATTGCATATCAAGCAGATACACTCTGTTCGCAGCTCCAAACATAATACGGGACGAGCGGGTGCAGAAACTCCAGTACTCCATAGGCGGCGGACTCGGCATAGAATTCAGCCTCTCACGCATTCTCGGACTATATGTGGATCCCGGCATAAGATATTACCTCCCGTCCGACCAGCCAAAGAGCATCAGGACCGACAAGCCTGTCATGATCAGTTTCGATGCCGGCTTGAGGTTCAATTTCTGATAAAAAACTTCAAAAGACATAAGAAACTTAAATTTCTGATGACATCTGGGGAATGACTGTTCCAGATGTCATTTTTTGTTCCGTCATTTGCACAAAACCTCATTACTATGAAGCTTCTTCATCTAACAATGCTCCTCGCGGGCATATTGGCAGCGTCAAGCTGCTCTTCGGAAGATCAATGGCTTTCGTCCGGACGCTCACGCCGGGACTGTCACACACGCAAGACACCTGACGGCAGCGGGACGGACCCGGTGGCGGAAGACACGGTATTGCTCATGTCCGGAGTCCGTTTTGCCGAAGATTACGACTGGCGTATGGACAGCGGATACGGCCAGGCCGCATTCGAGGTGGTTTTATATGAGAATTTCAAACCTTGCCTGCAAATCCCCTCTTCTTCCGGGCTCGTCAGCCCCGATCCTGACACGCACCATATTATTGACATGCACCTGTATACGGAATTCGTCTCTGACGGCAGGACACGTCTCGCCAAAGACGGGAAACCGCTCCTCGACTTCGAGGGACGCGAACTTTTCAAGGGCATACTGCCGGATGGAGACAATGTCTACACCATCTCCGAGATGCGGGACGGCAAAGGTTTCTCTCTCAGGCTCAACGGAGAAGTCATCTTCAGCAGAGAACGCGGGTTCGTCTTCGGAGATCTGGGAGAGCCGTCATACCGGCCTTACGGAGCTTTATACAAAGACGACGGGAAAGTATGTTTCTGCTACCGCGATGACGGAGGCAAGGACGAGACATACTACTATGTGATAGACGGCAAGGCTGAAGACAGCGGATGCGAATGGAAGTATGACATACAGGATCTGAAAGTAATCAGAGGCCATCCCGTCAGCGCGGAGGCGTCCTGCCTCTGGTTCATGGTCCAGGAAGGGCGGATATGGAGGGGCGACGGTGATAAGCTGACTCTCTCCGGATGGATGAGTTACGGGGGTGCTGACAACACTTCGTGCACAGTCACCGGGGACGACCCGGAAACCCTGAGGGAAATCTGCACGGGGGACGCATTGATCCTGCATGGAGACAAGACAGGATATGCGGTTCTGGAAAAGCCCGGTACCGGAGTGGAAATATGGAGTTCCGACGATGACCGCACTCCCCTGCAGAGATACGCCGGGCTCAGGCTCCTGTCACCTTCTTGCGCAGAGATTCTTGGAGAAGACAGCCTATATGCCGTACTGGCCCCAGAAGAGGGAGACAGCCACCTTGTGCATTGTCATAAGAGCAGCAGAGACATGGAGCTGCATGGCTATTTCACCGGACTGCGCGTATACACAGGGCTCAATCCTCCCAAGTAAGAGTACGCTCACCGTTGTCCGAGACCGAGATATTGACTTTCAATGTCTCCTCCGGGAGCAGGTCTTCAATATTCTCAGGCCACTCCATAAGACATAGACAACCGCTGTCAAGATAGTCGTACAGTCCGATATCGAGAGCTTCTGCATCTTTGGTGATACGGTAGAAATCAAAGTGATAGATTGACTCTCCAGAAGCGGAAAGATACTCGTTGACAATGGCGAATGTCGGAGAAGCCACTGCATCGTCACGCACGCCGAGAACCCTGCAGACAGCGGTTATAAAAGTGGTCTTGCCTGCCCCCATAGGGGCGTAGAATGCTATCAGGCGACGGCCTTCCGTCAAACGGAGAAACTCCGCCGCCGAAGAGTCAATGTCCGACAAAGACTTTATCGATATCCTATGTTGCATAACGAAGACAAATATAATAAAAAACAATGTTGACACAGATAAAAGCCGCAAAATGCATCGGCACCCAAGCCGTCGTGGTCACAGTGGAGACAGACATAGACCACGGGATAGGGATTCACCTCGTAGGACTTGCCGATGCCGCAGTGAAAGAGAGCCTTCTGAGGACCGTCACCGCTATGGAGACGCTCGGATTCAGGGTTCCGGGCAAAAAGATCGTCATAAATCTGGCTCCTGCCGACCTGCGTAAAAACGGCAGCGGCTACGACCTGCCCATTGCCGTAGGGATAATGGCCTCATCCGGCAAATATAGTTTCGTGCATGCAGAAGAGTATCTGATGATGGGAGAGCTGGGGCTGGACGGAAGCGTAAGACCTATAGAAGGGGCTCTGCCGTATGTTGAATTGGCAGTGGCCTCCGGCATGCGAGGCGCCATACTCCCGGCAGAATCCGCCATTGAAGCGGCGGAAATCACTGAAATCCCGGTCTACGGCATATCCAGCCTCAAAGAAGCCCTCGACATTCTGCAGGGAAATGATTGCAGCCATCTGCTTGCAGGTGAAATAGCAGGGGCTTTCGCCGCATCAGAAAGGACCACTGCAGGAGAGAGCCCGGTTGATTTTTCCGACATAATCGGACAGGAAGCGGCCAAAAGGGCCGTGGAAATCGCCGCCGCAGGAGGTCACAACATCATAATGATAGGAGCACCCGGATCAGGCAAAAGTTCATTGGCAAAAGCCATGGCCGGAATACTCCCGCCAATGACCCGGAAGGAATCTCTTGAAACAAGCCGCATCTATTCTGTGGCAGGCCTCAGAAAAGGATGCAGTGGGCTGATAAGACAGCGTCCGTTCCGCTCGCCGCATTACTCGGCATCCATGGCGGCCATCATAGGCGGAGGAGCCGGAGACAACATTGTCCCTGGAGAAGTCACCCTCGCCGACAACGGAGTGCTGTTCCTTGATGAGATGCCACAGATGCCCAAAAGCGTCCTGGAGTCGCTGCGCGGCCCCATAGAAGACCGCAAAGTAACCATCTCCAGACTGAAGAACAAGGTGGAGTTCCCCTCGTCTTTCACATTGGTTGCCGCTGCCAATCCATGCCCATGCGGATATTATGGAGAAGGAGACCGCTGCAGGTGCACCGTCTCCCAACGCACGGCGTACATGTCAAAGCTTTCCGGTCCGATCATGGACCGTATCGACCTTCAGGTCTGGATGCATCCTGTCCCGACAGAGGCGGTCACACGCAGAGACAAGGCCGAAAGCAGTCGGGAAGTGGCACGCAGGGTCTGCTCGGCCCGAAGCCGGCAGGCGGTCAGGTTCAAAGGAGAGGGCATCAGCACCAACGCCGAAATGTCAAACCGCCAGACCGAAAAGTACTGTCCACTGGACGAAGAGTGCAGGCAGACTTTGGAGAGAATCATGAAAAGCACGGGAATGTCGCTCAGGGCCTGGTTCAGGATAATCAAAGTGGCCCGGACCATCGCAGACCTCGAGGGCGAGGAAAGGATAAGGCCGGGCCATATCATGGAAGCCTCAGGTTACCGCTTACTTGATCGCGGCAAGATTTGATTTAAGCTGTTCGACGGAGCTAGCCCCTATTATTACCGACGTGACCTCCGGGCGGCGCAAAACCCAACGCAGCGCATACTGAGCAAGAGTCAACCCCTCAGCTTCCGCCTCTTTTCCCCAGACACCGATCTGGTCAAGGAGAGCCGGTGTCAGCACGTCAGGCTTAAGGAAACCGCTGCGTGTCATGCGGGAACCTTCCGGCACGCCGTTCTGATATTTGCCGGTAAGCAGTCCCTGCGCGAGCGGTGAAAATGCTACAAAACCGGCTCCAGCCGCATCAGCCTGAGGCAGGACGGCGGTCTCGACATCCCTGTCTATCATATTGTACCTCCCCTGATACACAAGGCAAGGGACATGCTGTTCGCGCAGGTATGCATAAGCCTTGGCGGCCATCTCGGGCGGATATTTCGAAATCCCGACATACAGGGCCTTGCCTTGACGCACAGCATCCACGAGGGCCTGCATCGTCTCCTCTATAGGAGTCAGAGGGTCAGGACGATGCGAATAGAAGATGTCAACATAATCAAGTCTCATCCTGCGAAGGCTCTGGTCAAGGGATGCCAAAAGATTCTTACGTGATCCCCATTCTCCATACGGTCCGGGCCACATATCATGTCCGGCCTTGGTGGCGACGATGATTTCATCCCTGTGCGCAGCGAGGGAAGCCTCGAAAATCTCACCGAACATGCTCTCGGCAGAGCCATAGGGAGGGCCATAGTTATTGGCAAGGTCGAAATAGGTTATCCCGTTGTCGAAAGCGCACTCGACTATCTCCCGGCATTTGTCCCGTGATGCGTCAGCTCCGAAATTGTGCCAAAAGCCCAAGGAGATCTCCGGAAGCAGAAGACCGCTGTGCCCGCAGCGGCGGTACTTCATTGATTCGTAGCGAGGTAGTGTCAGTTTGTAATTATCCATTGCTTGTTGTGGTTTAGTCCGGAACAAATATAGGCAAAATAAAAACGAAAAAATTCTAAAAATATTTGGCGGATATAAAAAAACGACTTACCTTTGCAATCCCTTTCCGAGAGGTATGGGACAAGTTCATTGATAATATTGAAAGACAAGTACAAGCAAGTACCGAGAGAAAAATGCAATAGAATCGAGAGCGTTGATTTCTTTGGAGGAATCGAGG